>NZ_BAFP01000272.1 GCF_000308455.1 Nocardia abscessus NBRC 100374
GGTCTGGGGCAGCAAATATCCTGCGATCGTGAAGCTCTGGTCGGATGCTTGGTCGGAATTTGTGCCGTTCCTGGCCTTCGACGTCGAGATCCGCAAGGTGATCTGCTCGACGAACGCGATCGAGTCGGTCAACGCCCGCATCCGCAAAGCCGTCCGGGCCCGCGGGCACTTCCCCAACGAGACCGCGGCCCTGAAATGCGTCTACATGGCGTTGATGAGCCTCGACCCCACCGGCAAAGGCCGCAAACGGTGGACCATGCGCTGGAAAGCCCCGCTCAACGCCTTCCAGATCGCCTTCGAAGGCCGATTGATCCCCACCAACCACTGAGAATCACCAACCAAGATCAACCGTTAATTAGACAGTCCCTCATCACCAGTGCCGACCTGCCACTGCGCGGATTCGCCGGACGTTTCAAGCTCTGAACGGCCCCGGGTTCGGTCCGGCGTGGCGGTCACTCTGTCACAAGGGTGTTCAGTTCGTCGGAGAACAGTAGGGCGGGGTCGAACTCCATTCCGGTGAAGTGCCCGGCGAGTTCGAGAGAGAGAACGCCGTGGAGCCGGGTCCAGAAGGACACGGCGCGGTGCAGCGTCGTGGTCGGTGCCGAGGGGTTCTCGGCCCATCGGCGATGGTGGTCGAGGTGGGCGTCGAACGGTGTCGCCGGTGATTGCGACGGCAGCGCGGAGAATGCCTCGATCAGCATCGTCATGATCTCGTTCGAGATCTCGGTGGTGTCATCGGGCGCGTGGTGGCCGGGGACGGGTGTGCCGTAGATGAGGAAGTATCGGTGTGGGTCGGCCAAGGCCCATGTCCGTAGGGCGTCGGCGAGCCCGGTGAGGTCGGCGCCTGAGTCCCGGGCCGCGCGCAGCGTGTCGGCGAGGCTTCGGTAGGCGTCGCGGATGAGCTCGGTGAGCAACTCGTCGCGGCCGGCGAAGTACCGATACAGCGCGGGGCCGCTCGCCAATCAGTGCATCCGCTGGAGCGGGCCGGCGATCGGTGACGGGTTGAGCATCGACGGTCGAATCCATGTCTGGACCTTCACCCCGGTGGACGGCGGCGTCCTGGTGCGCACCGAAGAGAACTGGCGGCGCCCAAGTCGAAGCGGACGTGCCGACCTCCACCCACTTCCTCGGCGCCGGTCTCGAAGCTTGGCTGGCCGACCTGCGGACCGCAGCCGAAGGCTGAGACAACGCCGCGTCCAGCACAGGTGCCCGTGCGTGACATCGCGTGCAAAAACTCGATTTCCTGGCGCTTCGGCTCTCCGTTCGGCGTGTCGCTCGAGGTTTGCTCACGATGTCGGATTTGAATGCAAGCTGGCTGGTCGACGAATGCCGCGAACTACCCGTGGAGGTCAAGGTCGTGATCCGGCAGTTTCTTCTTTCCCGCGGCAGCAGGCGCCGCGGTTCGGGTCGGGCCCGTAGCGCGATCGGCGGTGTGGCACTCGGGCTGCTCCTGGCGACGACGGCAACCGCGGAACCGCTGTATCCGCGGCCTGATCCGGACCAGTTCTATGCCGCCCCGGCGGATCTGGCGGCCCATCAACCGGGGGATGTGCTCGGCGTGCGGGCAATGCCGCCGCTGGCGATCTTTCCCGGCTCCACCGTCACGTTGGTCAAATTCCGGTCTACCAATTCGCGTGGGGCGCCGATCGCGGCGACAACCACGGTTCTCACCCCCTTCGGCCAGCGTCCTGGTGGGCCGCTGCTGTCGTATCAGCACTTCATCAATGCGCTCGGTACCAGCTGCGCGGTATCGCACGAGCTGTACGGCGACGATCTGAATCTGAGGGCGACCACGCCGATCTTGAACGTGGCGCTGACGCAGGGCTGGCAAGTCGCGCTGCCGGATCACCTCGGACCGCAGGTCGCGCTCGGGGCCGCGCGTTTGGGTGGCCAGATCGTATTGGACGGCATCCGGGCGTTGAAACGGCTGCCCGCACTCGCCCTGGAGCACAGCCCAACGGTGATGACCGGGTACTCCGGCGGCGGTCTGGCCACGGCATGGGCTGCCGCGTTGCAGCCGACGTACGCACCGGAGCTGAAGCTGGCGGGCGCGGCCATCGGCGGCGCCCCGATGAACCTGGTGTCGATGGCGGAGGCGCTGGGTCTGGAGCCGCACCCCTCGTTCGGGTTGGCCATGGCGGCGGCGATCGGTCTGGAGCGGGAGTACCCGGACCGGCTGCCGATCAGCTCGTATCTCAACCCGCGCGGCCTCGAGGTCGGTGAGGCCATGGCGAACAGCTGCAGCAACGACATCCTCACCGCGGGTATCGGCGGCAGCGCCGGCGAGTACCTCACCAGCACCTCGATCTTCGACAGCCGCGAAGCCCGATCGGTGGTCGAGGAGAACAGCCTGGAACTCTACGCCGGGGTGCCGGATACACCGATCCTCGAATGGCATTCGCCGGACGATCAGCAGATTCCCGTCGCTGCCATCGAAAACACCGTCCGCCGTTGGTGCGCGGCAGGGGTGCGGGTGCAGACGCTTCGGGTGCCCACGGTTGGACAGGGGCCCGCCATCGAGCATCTGGCCCCGGCCGTCCTGGGCGCACCCGCGGTAATGCAGTGGCTCGACGCCCGGGTTCGCGCGGAGCCCGCCCCCACCAACTGCTGACGAGCGGGCGTTTGCCGACACGCCGTGCCGGGGCGCAGCGTGTGCGGAGAAATAGCTGAACTGGACCGGATGTGGAGGCCGCTGTGCCGAATCAGGACAAGAAGCACGCAGCGCACCGAGCTCTGGTGGACCGCGTCCTGAACGGTAGGGGCACGGCCTCTCGGGACCAGCGCGCCCGCGCCTTCCACAATGCCGATGTTCCCCCGCCCTTGCACGCGCTGATCGACAGGGTCGCCACGAGGCCGGTGCAGGTCACCGACGCGGACTTCGCCGCAGCAAAGGCAGCGGGCTTCAGCGAGGATCAGCTCTTCGAGCTGGTGATATCCGCTGCGGTCGGCCAGTCCACCCGGCTGTACGACGCGGGACTGGCAGCCTTGGCCGAAGCAACCGGCAGTGAGGAGGCCGGATAGTGCGACTCGACATCCTCGATCGCGGTTACGGTACCGGGACCAAGTTGCTGTTCACGCTCATCCGGGTGTTCTCCGGGCAGCCGGTTCCCGACGCCGCCAAGCTGGTCTTCTACCGGCCCGACTTCTACGGCGCCCGGGCGAAGAAGTTCACCCACGAGGCGATGCGGGGACCTTCGACCTGGTCGGTGGCCGACCGCGAGCTGATGGCGGCCTTCGTGTCGAAGGTCAACGGCTGCGCGTTCTGCGTCGATGCACACACCGCGACAGCAGGGCAGGCGTACCAGGATGGTGCGAAGTTTCGGGCGGTGCTGGCCGACGTGGAATCGGCCCCCATCGAGGACGGGTTGCGGGCGACGTTGCGGATGCTCGGCAAGCTGGCCCGGGAAGGGACGGTGGGCGCCGAGGACATGCGGGAAGTGCTGTCCGCAGGTGTCACCCGCCGGCAGGTCGTGGACGCGCTGGCGGTCTGCGCCGCGTTCAACACGACCGACCGGCTCGCCGACGCCTTCGGCTTCGAACTGCTCAGCCCCGGAGGCTTCGAGGCAGGAGCCAAGTACCTGCTCACACGGGGCTACCGATAGGGCTGCGGCGCGACCTCACGCACCCGGTTCCGCCCGCCTCGCGCACGCACCGAGGTGGCCTATCCGACATCCATGTCGTCGCCCCGCCGCGACCGCGCAGTATGCCGCGCTGACCGCCAGTGCGACGCTGGGCACGAGGGTGACCTGTGGGCAGTAGGGCGTGACTTTTTCGCGACCTTTTCGTAATGTATCGGTGACCTATCCTCGACTGCTATCGGTAACCCACATCATGCCTGGTCAACACCGCAAACGGACCGCGGCCCGGAAGTTCACTTCTTTGGCTGCGGGTGTCATCGCGGCGACTGTCGCGGTCGTGCTGTGGGCGGCGATGCGACCGAGCACGGCTACTCAGAATGCCGCGGCGGTCGATTCGCCTCCGTCGTCCGTCGTCGAAACCTTTCCGGCCCCGACTACCGTGCCGCCGACGGCTCAGGCCGCACCGGCGGCCGCCGCCGAACAACCACCACCATCGGCCAAGGAAGCCGTACAGCACCCACCCCCTCCGCCCCCCTCCGTGCCGTGTTCGACTGAACTCGTCGGCACACGGCCGCACGTGGCACAGGTGGGAAACCTGCTCAAGAAGACGTTCGGCGTCACCGACATCGGCGGCGCCATCGGCCGTGCCGACGGCGACCACGGTGCCGGCTTGGCGCTCGATCTCATGACATCCGATTCCGCACGCGGCGACGCGATCGCCGATTTCGTGCTGGCCAATAAGCAGCGCTTCGGTGTGACCTACGTGATCTGGCGGCAGCGGTACAACGACGGCAACGGTTGGTCGTACCTGGAAGACCGCGGAAGCCCGACCGCCAATCATTACGACCACGTACACGTGTCGTTCGAGAAGTCTGCCGTCGTGGACGTCACCTGCTGATCGCGCGCCGCTACCGCGGACTCGGCCGTACTGGTCGGAATCAGATCGGCGCCGGGCGGGCACCGCGGCGCCGTGGGCGCAGCTGGTACAGGCGATACCAGGCCAGCCCGAGGAAGATGGCCCCTAGGCCGGCGACGACGCCCATGTCGATGAGCCACGCGCCGAGGGTGTGTTTCCACAGCGGGTCGGGTCCGCCCTCGTGCGGTGCGAGAGTGTCGAGGTCGAGAGTGGCGGCTCCCGCGCCGAACCCCCAACGGGCCGGTGCTATGTAGGACAGTTGCCCGAGGACAGGTGTGCCAGGGAGCCGCACCATCCCGCCCGTGAGCACCAGTTGCGCCATCGAGAGCACGATCAGCAGCGGCAGTGTCTTCTCCGAGGTGTTCACCGACACCGATACCAGCAGGCCCAGCGCCAGTGATGCGATGCCGAGCAGCGCCATCGACAGCATCAACTCCAGCTCGACCGACATGAATATCCCCTTCGGCGGCATACGCACACCGATGGTGCCGATCAAGACCAGAACCACCGCCTGCAGGGTGGTGATCACGCCCAGGACCAGAAGTTTCGACATCAGATAGACCCCCGCCGAGAGTCCGGCCGCGCGTTCTCTGCGGTAGATCGTCTGCTCCTTGACGATCTCGCGAATCGAGTTGCCGGTACCGACGAAGCATGCGGCGAATGCCAGAACCATGAGCTTGGTCTCGGCATCGACATTGGTTCCCGGCGCCCCGACGAACCCGTCGCCGGACGGCACCAGGGCGATGAGGGCGCCCAGTAGCAGCGGCATCACGCCGAGGAGCGCCAAATAGCTCCGGTCCGATGCGATCACCGCCAGGTATCGCCGGCACAACGTGCTGAGCTGGCTGAACTTCGACTGCGGCGCGGGTGGAGGAGCCGGTGGTCGAACTTTCGCCGGGCCGACATCGTCGGTCAGTCCGACCGCCACGTAGTTCTCGAATCGCGGTGATCCCCGGAACTCGCCGGCCCAGTCGCGATCTGGGTCGCGGTCGAATGCCTGGAACACCTCGGCCCAGCTGCGCTGCCCGAACTGCTGCAACCCCTCTGCCGGGGGCCCGTAGTAGGCCAGCCGACCGCCGGGCACCAGAACCAGCAGGCGGTCGCAGGCATCGAGATTCGCCACGCTGTGGGTGACCACGATGACCGTCCGCCCGTCGTGGGCCAGTTCGGACAGCATTTCCATGACCGTTTTGTCCAGGCCGGGGTCCAGGCCGGAGGTAGGTTCGTCGAGGAACAGCATGGACGGCTTGGTCAGCAGCTCCAGCGCGACGCTCACGCGTTTGCGTTGCCCGCCCGAGAGCTTGTCGATGCGGGTGTCGGCGTGCCGCGTCAAGCCGAGTTCCTCGAGGACCTCATCGACCCGCTGCTCGCGCTCCTCGCTGCGTGTATCACCGGGGAAGCGGAGTTCGGCCGCATAGAGCAAGGCGCGCCGCGTCGGGAGCTGGTTGTGCAGGATGTCCTCCTGCGGTACCAGTCCGATCCGGTGCCTGAGTTCGTCGTACTCGGTGTAGAGGTCGCGTCCGTCGTAGCGGACCGTCCCCTCCGTCGCCGGCTGCAACCCGGTGACCGCGCCGAGCAGCGTCGATTTGCCCGCGCCACTGGGCCCGATGACGCCGACGAGCGAACGTTCCGGGATCGGGAAGCTCATTTCGTCGAGGATCACCTTGCCTTCCGGTGTCCGCACGGTGAGGTTCTGCACCGAGACCGACACGTCGCCGGTGTCGACGGACTCCCGCAGTTCGTCGCCGATCAACCGGAAAGTGGCGTGCCCCATACCGATCAAGTCGGATTCGGCGAGGTCCGCGGTGTCGACCCGGGAGCCGTTGACGTAGGTGCCGTTGTGGCTGTCGAGGTCCACTACGCGATAGATGCCTTCGGCGATCACCTGCACTTCGGCGTGATGGCGGGAGACCATGAGGTCGGGCACCACGATGTCGTTGTCGGCGGCGCGACCGATCCGGAGCTTGGGCGATACGATCCGGACGGCCGCGAGAGGATGGGTCACCGGAGACGACGATCGCGATACTCGCCGGGGCAGACCCGGTTGGAACTTCGTGACCGTTGCTTCATCATCGAGGATGTATCCGGGATCGGGGACAACCATCGTGTCTCCACCGGCATCGGCGACCGCGTCGACATCGGATTCGTGATCTGTCGCTTCCACCGAGCAGGCCAGCTGTTCGCCGTCTACGGCGTGACCGAGCTGGAACGTCTCGTCATGGTCGATCACCATCCGCTCGACGCGGTGACCGTCGAAAAAGGTGCCGTTCAGGCTGCCCGCGTCCTCGATTTCCCAACCGTCCGATCCGCCTTCCAGAACGGCGTGCAGCGAAGATACCCGGGGATCGTTCACAACAATATCGGCTTCCGGATCGCGACCGACATTGTATGCGCCCCCGGCGCGGAGCCGATAGACGCGTTCCCTGGTCTGCACCACAAGAACCGGCGCCTCGGGGAATTCCGTGGAGGACGAATGATCCGCCATACTCGGAGTATACGACCGTGCCGCAGTGTGCCCGCAATAGTCGGTCACCCGTTGTCCCGTCGCGGTGTCCGCTCTACTCCGGTCACACGCTCGCGGCTGCACCCCGGCTGACCAGCATCGATACTCGTATAGAGCGGCAGACAAATCACATCCGGCCGTTCGGAAATCCCGGCCGCTCAGCCGCTGAAGGGCCACCCGACACGCCGGACAAGGAAAATCGCGGTGGAATGGTCATCCGAAGCCCGGTCCCGCAGGACGCAAGATCGAGGCTGAATATTTTCCATTTCGTATCCGTCGCGCGCTGATTTTTGTTACTTCCCGCATCGCGCCGTCAATGTGGACTCCGACCTCGACCGGCTTTTACTTCCCATAACGATGCGGTAGAAATGGCGCGCTCGACGGCAACCCACATACGTTCGTGACCGCTTGCACGCGGACAATTCCGGCATCGAGGCCGACCGAGCGCGCAGCGCCGTCCGGCACGGCCCGTCGACCGCGCCGGAGTAACCTACCGACGTGTCGTCCTCACAGGTCGCCGTCGTTCTCGCCCTCGGCGCGGCTGTGTGTATCGCGCTCGGGGCGGCGATCCGTCAGCGTGCCGCCGCCCGAACGGCCGGCACGCCTGATTCGCTCATGGCTGGTCTTCTCCGTACCCCCGATTGGTGGCTGGGGACGCTCGTCGGCCTCGGTGGATTCGCCTTCCAGGCGGCCGCCTTGGGTAAGGGCGCGCTGATGCTCGTGCAGCCCCTACTGGTGCTGTCGCTGCTGTTCGTGCTGCCGCTGGGCGCGTGGCTCAACGGGCGCTCGGTATCCACCGGCGAATGGGCATGGGCGGTTGCCCTCACCGCCGGGGTCGCGATTCTGGTGATGGTCGGCGACCCCCGGCCCGGCCGGCCACACGCCGAGACGTCGCACTGGGTGATCGCGGGGCTCGTCGCTGTTCCCCTGTTCGCCGCCGCGCTGCTCGGTGCCCGTACCTGGCCGGGGCCGCGGCGCGCGGTACTGCTCGGTCTGTCCTCCGGCGTGCTGTTCGGGCTCGCCGCCGTGCTCCTGAAGGGCGTTGTCGCAACTACCGACCGGGGCTCGAAGGCGGTGCTCGTATCGGCCGAGACGTATGCGCTGATCGTCGTCGGCCTCACCGCCACTGTGGTGCAGCAGTACTCGTATCGGGCCGGAAGCCTGCAGGCATCGTTCCCTGCGGCGACGGTCGTCGAACCGGTGGTGGTCGGGGCCCTCGGATTCCTGGCGCTCGGCGAGTACCTGGATGTGGACGTCGCGCTGGTCGCGCTGCTGGTGGCCGCACTCGCGACGGTGATCGTCGCGACGGTCGCGCTCGCGCGCAGCAAAGGCGCGGCCACCGAGACCGCCTGGACGACGGTGACACGAGCCGACTGATTCGCCGTGCTCGTACCATGCTCGGAGCCTCCGCGCAGGAGGCGGCGGATGAACTCGGCAACGGGTCTCTGGTCACGGCAAAGAAGACGGTGCCGTTCACGATATGGGTAGCGGCGCAGCATCTGGACGACTATCCGGCCGCGATCACCACATGTATTGCGGCAGATGGAGATATCGACACAACGAGCGCCATCGTCGGCGGGATCGTCGCCGCCTACACCGGCGCCGGATTTCGCCCCGGTCCGATTGTCGGAGTGCCGCAGACGTGGCTTGCCGCGCGAGAACCGTTGCCCGGCTGGTTCGAACCGGTCCGTCGAACGCGACAGCGCGAGAATTCTGGACTCGGCCGCGTCCGAAGATGGTTATCCGGCGCGCCTCGAGCTTAACCACCCGGACGATCTCGCTGCTCACCGGCAGTTGCGCAGGTATGCGGGCCATCCGGCCATGCGGGCCGTCCGGCCGGCCGAGAGAACGTTCGCTGCCACAGTATTGGCACGGCGGGTGAGAGTCGGAGGCGTTGTTTGGTGGCCCCTGACCAGGGAAAGCAATGGGGGATAACCCGATCGGATATCCTGAGGCAAGTCAGGGAGGCTACTCATGCCCCTCAAATACCGTCAGCGCAGATCCTTCGGGCCGCTGAAGCTCAATTTCACCCAATCGGGTCTGTCCTCGTGGAGTATCAAAATCGGCCCGTGGTCGTGGAACTCGCGCAGCAAGAAGAACAGTGTCGACCTGCCGGGTCCGCTGAGCTGGCGCCAGCGCTGAGCGCACCGGCGCTTTCGCGAGCACAGCCACGCGAGTTCGCTTGCTGCGGGTGCGACCGGCCTCAGCTGGCTCGCCGGTGACGAATCGACCTGTCCGCCTCGATGTTTCGGACGTGCTACCGCGCCCGAGTAGACGATGCCCCTGCTTCGCCAGGAAGCAGGGGCCGATCGCCGAGCATCTCAGCACCGAGGTCGCCCAGTGTGGGCTCATCCACAATCCAGCGCGCCCACACCGAGCAACCGACCAGGGGAGTGCCGCAAGGCCGTTCCATGGTCGGCCGCATCGTCTGACGTATCGCCTTCCGCGGCACCGACAATCGCCGTGCCCGGCCGACTTTGCCCGAAGGTCGAACGCGCCACCGTCTGACTCACCGGATAGGGCGTCTGACCCTTAGCTGCGAACGCCATGACCGGGCGTTCGCAGCCTTCCTCCACCTTGCTGCCGCCCTCGCCTGTTACAAAAACCGAGGGCGGCCGAATTCGATCACGAAGTCCGGGTGGGTTGGTCGGTCAGGTGTGCTTCGATGGCCTCGATGATGCGGGGGCGGAGTTCGGAAGCGCGAATGATGGCGTCGACCGAACCGACCTCGACAGCGCGCTGAATATTGTGCACGCGGTCGAATTCCGCGGCTACCTCGCCGAGCTTTTCCGTGCGGACCGACGACCGGATCTCGTCGAGTTCCGCGGTCAGGGCCGCGCGGTCGGTGCCGCTCGCGCTTGCGGCGCGTGTCTCCAGTTCCCGCACTCGCGGGTCGACCGCGGTGCGTTTGTTGACCTCGTGGGAGAACACCACCGCAGCGGCTGGGGCGCCGCCGAGTACCGAGGCGAACGAGCCTTCCAACGCGAGCACGGTCATATTCGGGTTCAGCGCCTTCGAGAACACCACGAACGCGCCGCCGTGGTATCGGGAGATGACGCAGAACACGATGGGACCGTCGAAGTTCACGATGGCGCGGCCGATCTCGGCGCCGTACTCCAACTGCAGTTTCCGCATCGACTCCGGCGAACCGTCGAATCCGGACAGGTTCGCCAGCACGACCAGCGGCCGGTTGCCGCTGGCGGCGTTGATCGCCCGTGCGGCCTTCTTGGACGACAGCGGGAACAGCGTGCCCGCGGTGTAGGTGTCGGGGCCGTCGGTGGACGGGAAGCCGCGACGCGGCACACTCCGTGACTCGATGCCGAGCAGGCATACCGGGATACCGCCGAGCCGTGCGTCCTGCACCACGGCGGTATCGGCGTCGGCCATACCCGCCCACCGTTCCAGGACCGGGTGGTCCTGATCGGACACCGCCCGCATCACCGTCCGGATGTCGAAGGGCTTCTTCCGATCCGGGTTGGCGGTGGCGGAGAAGATTTCCCCGACGGTGGTGAAGTCGCTGTCCGCGGAGACATGCGGGAAATCGGAGACGTCGCGATCGACCGGGTCGCTGGTTTGCGACCGCCGCGGTGCCTGCTCCCCGGGAGCGATGTAGGTGTGGTCGTAGTGCGACATCAGCACGTCCCGCGCCGCGGCCAGATTCGGCGCCCAGTACTGTGCCTGCCCGTTCGGGCCCATCACCCGGTCGTAGCCGCCGATGCCGAAGTTGTCCTCGGCCGAGACGCCGCCGGAGAAGTCCAGAGCCTGCTTGCCGGTGAGCACCATCGCCGAGTCCGGGGTCATCACCAGGATGCCCTTGGTGTGCATGAGCATTGTCGCCTCGGCGTTCCAGTACGGCTGCGCGCCGACGTTGATGCCCGCCACGACGATATTGATCTCGCCGCCGTCCTGGGTGAACTCGACGATTCGCTTGAGCGCGGCGGCTACCCAGTCCATGTTCTCGGTGCCCGATTGCATGGAGATCCGAGCACCGGAGGACAGCGCGTACCACTCCAGCGGTACCCGCATCGTTTCGGCCAGGTCCAGGGCGGCGATCACGCGACGGCACTCGGCTTCGGACAGCGCGCCGAGCGATTTGGTCGGATCGCCGAGCAGTACCACCCGGGTGACGCCCTGCGGGTGCTGCTGGGTCGGCGTGGTGACCACACCGGCGACGATCGCCGCTTTGTTGCGTCCCTTGGGCCGGTCGACCGCTACCAGGGCGTGGTCGGCATCCAGATCGTATTCGGTGAACTCGCCCAGCAGACCGGTCAGTTCGTAGGGGTAGACGGTGTTGCGGCTCGCCGCCCCGAGCACTTTCTGCCGGTACTCGTCGAGAGGTTCGACCGGGTTGTCGGTGCGCTCACCGATCGTGACCTGAGTGCCGGTGGCGTCGAAGGAGATACGCACGGCGACCTTGACCAGCTCGCCGGTCTCCGGGGTGCGATGCCGGGCGATGAGCAGGATCTCCTCCAGCCCTGCGCCCAGAGTGGTCGGCTGGATGCGCTCGACGAGGTTGTCCAGCTCCGCGCGGGTGATGTCGAGCGGCGGCCAGATGTACATCACGATGCGGTTGGTGTGGAAACGGGCGGCCGACGACCGCAGCGACCGCGCCCGGCGGATCGAGTCCAGGCACGCGGCGATGGTGTTCTCCGCCGTCGGCAGCGCGAGCAACCGGCCCTCGTGGTCGCGCAGCGCGGCCAGGTCACGTACCTGCGTGAACGCGATGAGGCGCTCGTCGGCGGGGTTCTCCTTCGCCACGCAGCGGAAGAGGTAGACCTCCTCGTCGGAGGACGGCTGGCGGGTGAGGTCGAACTTGTGCAGCCGCGTCATCTGCATCCGCTGCGCGATGTACGGGTGCAGGCCGCGGATCAACCGCTCCTCGGCCATGCCGGTCACCGACGGGCGGAACGTGAAGTGATGGTGCATCACCGCGCCGTTGCTGCCGGCCACGGTGGCGGTGACCCGGTGCACCTGGTTCGGCAGGGGCCGCGCGGCGAGCGCCTCGTGCAGCACAGCGGCCATCGCGTCGAAGCCCTCGGGCTGGTTCTCCCAGCTCAGGTAGATGTCGGCCTCGATGGACGCGGTGCCGCCTGCCAGCTCGGCGAGACCGACCAGCACTGTGTCGAGGGCGTCGAACCGCACCGCGGCCGAAACCAGGCTGGTGCCCTTGCGTTCGGCGATCACGAAGGTGCAGCCGCCCGCCTGCTCGGTACGGACGCTGGTGAGCCCTTTGTTGCCGTAGTAGCGGCGGGTGAGTACCTCCAGCATGACGGTGTTGTCCACGCCGCCGTGTACCAGGCGCTGGCCGAGCAGCCGCACCAGCGGCTCGGTGCTGCGCACCATCTCGGCGATGCGGTCGTCGCGGTCGGGAGTGTCCGGGTGCGCGTCCAGATGACGCAGGTGCTTGCGGACGGTGTTGTACACCTCGGCGCGATTGCGCCGCAGCAGCGGCTGGCCGTACCAGGCGTACACCAGGCCGCGGGCGAGGTCGGCGATCACCGGGAAGCGCACCTGTGTCGCGCCGACCAGCCGCTCCAGCGCCAAACCGACGGGCTCGCCCAACGCCCGCTCCGGCACCGGCTCGCGCAGCCACTCGCGCAGCAGCGTGGTGATGACCTCCACGGTGTCGGACGGCCGTTGCTGGGCGAGGAAGATCCGGAAGACCGCGGCCTCGAGGTCGGGAGTGCGTTCCAGATCGGTGACGCCGTAGTGGCCGAGCGCCTTGGCGAGCTTGGCGCGGTAGGACTCCGGCAGCCCGGCCCGCTCCACGTCGAGACTTCGCATGTAGGTGTGGAAGTACTCGCGGGCGCTGTGCACGTGGCTCTGGCCGCCGCCATCCTCGTCCCACGAGCGGTTGTGGCTCAGTTCGGCGAGGTCGGCGAACACCTGAACGAGTTCGACCTCCTCGGCCAGCGGCCTGCGGTTGTCCGCCACGGCCGCCCGGCGCAGGGTGAGGTAGTCGCCGAGGACGCGGCGATCGTCATGCGGGTCGACATCGAAGCCGAGCAGCAGGCTGCGCAGGTCTTGCAGAGTGCGCGCCACCCGCTCGTGCGGCTGAGCGGGCGCCGGCTCCACCGGCAGATCCAGTTCGACCGCCTCCACGGCCGCGCCTTCGGCCTCCTCGCCGTCCTCGGCGAGGGGCTCCAGCCGCAGCAGCGGCGCGCCCGTCTCCACCTGGCTGCCGACGGAAACCGCGCACTCCTTCAAGCGGGCTCGGAACGGCGCGCGCAGCACCGTCTCCATCTTCATGCTCTCCAGGACCAGCACGGGCGCGCCCGCCTCGACCTCGGCGCCGACTTGGAGCGGAGTGGCGACGACCAGCGCGGGCGCAGGGGAGCGGACGACGCCACCCTCGTCCCGGCTGATCCGGTGCGTCACCCCGTCGACGTCGACGAGGTGGATCGGTCCGTGCGTGCCCGTGGTGAGGCGGTACCGGGTGCCGTTGACCACGATCTGCCCGGTGTGGTGGTCGAAGCGCTCCAGATCAACGTCGGCGATGCGGAGATCCCCGCCCGCCTCCACACCGACCCGGAAGCGATGAGCACCGACGCGCGCGACGCGCACCCGGTAGCCGACACCGCGCAGCTTCAGGTCGTGCGGCCGCCCGCTCTGGTGCTGCACCTGCGGGCGTCCGCCGGCGGCGGTGGACAGCAGCCGGTCCCGCTCGACCCGCTCTTCCTCCTCGTAGGCGTCGATGGCGGCCGCGGCCACCGCGACGGTGGAGTGGCGGTGCGACACGAGACGGCCCTCGCCGCGCACCCGGTCGATCCAGCCGGTGTCGGCGACCGCGTCGATCACCTCGGGCTGAGCGAGCAGGTCGAGTACGAAACTCTTGTTGGTGGCGCCGCCCTCGATGACCACTCGGGTCTGCGAGACCGCCCGGCGCAGCCGGCCCAGCGCCTCGTCGCGGTTGCGGCCGTAAGCGATGATCTTGGCGATCATGGAGTCGAAGTCGGCGGGGATCGTGTCCCCCTCGCTGACGCCGGTGTCCACGCGGATGCCGGGGCCCGCGGGCAGGTCCAGGCGGGCGATACGGCCCGGGGCGGGCGCGAAGTCGCGATCCGGATCCTCGGCGTTGAGCCGCGCTTCGATGGCGTGGCCGCGCTCGGCCGGTGGCTCACCCTCGAGCCTGCCGCCGGAGGCTACGTGCAGCTGCGCCCGGACCAGGTCGAAGCCGGTGGTGGATTCGGTGATCGGGTGTTCGACCTGCAGCCGGGTGTTGACCTCGAGGAAGGCGAACAGCTGGTCACCGGGGTGGTACAGGAACTCGACGGTCGCCGCGCCGCGGTATCCGACCGCGATCGCCAGCCGCTCCGCCGACGCCTTGAGTTCGGCGGTCTGCTCGGGGCTCAGCACCGGCGACGCCGACTCCTCGATGATCTTCTGGTTGCGTCGCTGCACCGAGCAGTCGCGCACGCCGAGGGCCCACGCGGTGCCCTGGCCGTCCGCGATCACCTGCACCTCGACGTGCCGGGCCCCGGTGACCAGCCGCTCCAGGAAGACGACGCCGCTGCCGAAGGCGCGCGCGGCTTCCTGGCGGGTGCGTTCGTAGGCGTCGACGAGTTCGGCTTCGTTGGTGATCACCCGGATACCGCGACCACCGCCACCCGCGGTCGCCTTGAGCATCAGCGGGTAGCCGATCTCGGCCGCGGCGGTCAGGGCGGCCTCCACGGATTCGACCGCGCCCCGGCTCCACGGCGCGACCGGCACCCCGACCTCCTCGGCGATCAGCTTGGCGCCGATCTTGTCGCCGAGCTTGCGCATCGCCTCCGGGGCGGGGCCGATGAAGGTGATCCCGATCTGCTCGCACAACTCCGCGAACGCAGGGTCTTCCGCGACGAAACCCCAGCCGACCCAGGCGGCATCCGATCCGGTCGCCACCAGCGCCCGTTCGAGTGCCTTCAGGTCCAGGTAGGGGCGTGCGGACGCGGGACCGAGATCGTAGGCGATGTCGGCTTCCCGCACGAACGTCGCGGTCCGGTCCACATCGGTGTAGAGAGCGACGGTTTCGATCGGTCGCGCGGTCTCTGCCGCCAGATCCCGGACAGCGTGGATAAGGCGCATTGCCGCCTCTCCCCGGTTCACAATGGCGATCCGATTGAACACTCGCCTGGCTCCTTTCTCTCCGATGCGTGGCCCGGTCGACAGGCTTGCCGATCGCGGCTCTGCGTAGTGTGCACCTCGAGTGTTGATATATACACAGCGTCCGGGTATTACTCGCCCGTATACGTGTATTACTCGCCCGTATATGTGGTCGAGCCGTCCGCTACTTGCAGCCGCGTCCGCCCGGGCTTGCGGTCTGGCGGGCCCGATGTAGCGACTCCCGAGTACGGGCCGGCCCACGAGCGGGACGAACACAAACCACATTAGGCCCGAAGTGCCTGAAGTGGGTGGATCAGGCCAGGCGCGGATCGGGTGTTCGCCGGGAAGGCCGAGCAGCAGCCGCATCCGCGGCAGGTGCCGGCGCGGTTAGCGGGCGAGGCCGGTCATGGTCAGCGTGCCGTTTTACTTCGGCGAACTCGAATGTCCTTGTGGAGCAGGCTGGGAACTTCGATCGACAGTGTTTGTCCAGACCAGTTGATCGGTCGGAAAATGCCGAACGCTCCCTTGTCGGGTGAACGTACCCGTGTCGGGGCTGGTCCTGGCCCCTCGGTGAATGGTCCGCCTGGTCTGGCTACGGGGCCGATGAGCGGTGCGCGCGGTTGTCTCCGCGTCGATGATCGGAGGTAGGTGTCTGTCGCAGCGTTGCGCGGGACACTGGGCCCATGACCACGCCGTTCGAAGATCCCAACGAAATTCCGCTGTTCGTACCGCCCGACGCCGACGATCCGGTCGAAGCTCTCGCCGAAGCCATTGTCCTCGGCGACGAACACTGGATCCGCATGCTCGGTGTCGAGGAGTCGACCGACTGAATGCCCGGCTGCGCTTCGGGCCACGCGCCGGATGGACGGCTGCGTCATCTCGGATCGGCCGGAGCGTGCGAAACTGGCTCCGATGGTGAGCGATTCGAGGTTCCTGCGCGTCGACGGTGATGGTTCGGTCATTATCCGCGCCACCGCGACACTGCTGTGGTGATCATCGACTGGGTGATCGCTTCTTCTGGCGCACCCAACCGCCCCCGCGTGCCGACCACCGCGCACGCCGAGGGACTGCTGCGCCCGTCATGATTTCGAGTCTGGACGCATTCGCCACGGCGCGATCGCGACTGCACCGTGTCCATCCTGACCGACGAACAGAAACATAGGTGACTAGCCAATGCCGAAGATCGTGTTGTTCGGCGCCACCGGGTACACCGGCCGCTTGACCGCCGAGGCCCTGATCGCCCGTGGCGCCGCCCCCGTGCTGGCCGCCCGCAACGCCACCGCGCTCGAGAAGCTGGCCGCCGACCTCGGCGGCGCGCAGACCGCGGTCGCCGACGTGACCGACCCCGGCTCGGTGCGGGCGCTGCTCGGCCGAGGCGACGTGCTGGTGACGACGGTCGGGCCGTTTCTGCGCTACGGCGGACCCGCGCTGGCAGCGGCCCTCGCGGCGGGCGCGCACTACTTCGACTCCACTGGGGAAGGCCCGTTCATCCGCAGCGTGTTCGACCGCGACGACGAGGCGCGCAAGGCAGGCGTGAGCCTGCTGACCGCGTTCGGGTTCGATTACGTGCCCGGCAACCTGGCCGCCGGTCTCGCCTTACGCGAAGCGGCGGACGCGGTCCGCGCGGACGTCGGCTACTTCATCGCCGGCCCCGGCACCAGCGGCGGCACCCGCGCGTCCATGGCCGGGATGCTGTTCGAACGCGGCTTCGCCCTCCGCGGCGGTCGGATCGTGCCCGAGCGGACCGGTTCACGGATCCGCAGCTTCGACGTCGCCGGTCGCCCGCGTACGGGAGTTTCGATCCCCGGTTCGGAACACCTCGCGCTGAGCCGCGCCTACCCGCGACTGCGTGAGGCCGACGTCTTCCTCGGCCTACCGTCGCTAGCCGCTCGTGGCCTGCAGGCCGGCTCATTGCTCGCCGGCGCCGTCGCACGCGTGGAGCCGGTGAAACGGCTGGCCGAGGGTGCGCTGGAACGCGTCGTGCAGGGCTCGACCGGCGGCCCGGGACCGGAAGCGCGGGCTCGCACTCGCTCTTGGGCGGTCGCCGAGACATTCGACGACACCGGCCGCGTCCTGGCGTCGGTGACACTGGCCGGAAGCGACCCCTACGACTTCACCAGCGCGATCCTCGCCTGGGGTGCGCAGACCGCGCTGGACGGCGGTCTGCTCGGTACCGGTGCGCTCGGCCCGGTCGACGCGTTCGGCTTGGACGCGCTCACCGCCGGTGTGGCTGATGCGGGGTTCAGCCGGTAGCGGTTCGCCGCGGCGACCGATCTGCTCGATCATCCGGGCGGGCCCCTGGGCGGGATCAGTTCGGCTCCCGAGGCGAAGGCTGCGCGCAAAGCCTGTTGACCGGATCACCTTCCAGTTGTACGGTGACTGCACTCACAAATTGAAACGTTTCAATGACGAGGCGGAACCCCTGATGCTCGACATGACCCAACGAGTCTGCTTCCTACTGGCCCTGCGTCCGGAGCGGATCGACGACTACCTTGCCGCGCACGCCACCGTGTGGCCGGAGATGCTGGACGCGCTGCGGGTGGCGGGCTGGGCGAATTACTCGCTCTTCCTGCGTCCCGAGGATGGCTTGGTGGTCGGCTACCTGGAGACCCCGGACTTCGCGCGGGCACAGGCGGCAATGGCGGCCACCGAGGTCAACGCGCGCTGGCAGGCGAGCATGGCCCAGTATTTCCAGGCGCCCGCGTTCTCCCGGGTTCAGCCGGGCGCGCGGCCGGACGAGTCCTTGCACCGCCTCACCGAGTACTTCCACCTCGACTGATCCACGGTCCCCGACTCCGCTCCGACACCCCTGCTAGACCCCGAGGAAGACCATGAAGGTAGGCGCACGATCCACCACCGGGTGGAAAGCGACGATCTCCGTCGCGATGTCCAACTACATCGAGGCGGGCTCCATCATCGCCATCGCCACCAGCCTGACCTTTTGGCAGGACGCGTTCGGCATCAGCAACTTCGCCGTCGGCCTGCTGGCCGCGCTGAGCGCCAACGCGTTCGGCGCGGCGATCGGCGCCGGCATCGGCGGCCCGCTGTGCGACCGCTTCGGGCGCAAGGCGATCTACACCTACGACCTGCTGGTGTATATGGCCGGCGTGCTGCTCGCGGCGTTCGCGGTGAACTTCGCGATGCTGCTGGCCGCGTTCGTGATCACCGGCATCGCGGTCGGCGCTGGCGTGCCCGCCTCCTGGACCTACATCGCCGAACAGGCGCCCACCACCGAGCGGGCCCGCCACGTCGGCACCGCGCAGCTGGCCTGGTCGGTCGGCCCGCTGGTCGGTTTCGCGCTGGCGGCGGCGCTGGCGCCGCTGGAACTGCTCGGCTCGCGCCTGATCTTCCTGCACCTGTTCGTGGTGGCGGCCGTCGTCTGGTGGATCCGGCAGGGCCTCACCGAATCGAAGATCTGGCAGGACGAGGCCGAGTCCAGCGCGGGCGCGCCCGTGCGGTCCGCCACCGGGGGCCAGGGACTGGGCGGGCTCTTCTCGCGCCGCATCAACCTCACCGCCCTGCTCGTGCTGATGGGTATCTATGGCTTCTGGAACACCGTCGCAGGCCAAGCGGGCATCTTCATGCCGCGGGTCTACGACAGCGCGGGCGTGCACAGCGCAGTGCAGCAGAACTTGCTGCAGGTGCTGGTGTGGGGCTGCACTGTCGCGGCGACGTACTTCGGTTTCATGGCTTACGCCGACCGGGTCTCGCAGCGGCTGCTCTACGTGATCGGCGCGGCGCTGGGCGTACTGGCCTGGTGCGTGCTGGTGTTCTTCACCGACGCGGGGATGCCGACCCTGCTGATCTTCGCGGTGCTGTGGGGCGTCTCCAGCGGTATCGGCGCGCAGGCCTTCTACAGCCTGTGGACCAGCGAACTCTTCGCCACCCCCTACCGGGCCGGCGCCCAGGGCTTCATGTTCTTCGTGGTGCGCTCGGCGACCGGCCTGCTCAGCTACTTCTTCCCGACCATGCTCGCCGCCACCGGGCTCACCACCGTCGGTCTGCTGCTGATCGGCCTGCTCACCGTCGCGCTGGCGATCGGCGCGGTGTTCGCGCCGCGGACGCAGGGCAAGACCCTGCGCGAGATCGAGATCGAGCGCTACGGCAGCCCGGTCGGCGAGCCCGGCGGGGTCGGGCTGCGCACCGTCATCAGCACCGAGACCGGCCGCGGCGTCGAGGGCACCCCCGTGGGAGGGCACTGACATGGCGAACCCGCATCCGTCGTCCTCCGTGGAGGGAGAGCCGCCCGTGTCCGTCGACGCCGTGCTGCAGTCCCTCGCGATCGAGCTGCCATCCTGGGCGTTCGGCAACTCCGGCACCCGATTCAAGGTGTTCGGCACTCCCGGCACGGCCCGTACCGTCCAGGAGAAGATCGCCGACGCGGCCACCGTGCACCGGCTCACCGGCCTCGCGCCCAGCGTCGCCCTGCACATCCCTTGGGACACGGTCTCGGACTACGGCGAGCTCGCCCGCTACGCGGAGGCTCTGGGGGTCCGGCTCGGCACCGTCAACTCCAACACCTTCCAGGACGACGACTACAAGTTCGGCAGCCTGACCCACACCGACGAACGGATCCGGCAGAAGGCGATCGACCACCACCTCGCCTGCCTGGAGATCATGGAGCAGACCGGCTCGCGGGACCTGAAGATCTGGCTCGCCGACGGCACCAACTACCCGGGCCAAGCGGACATCCGCGGCCGCCAGGACCGGCTGGCCGAATCGCTGGCGACCATCTACCAGCACGTCGGCGCGAACAAGCGGCTGGTGCTGGAGTACAAGTTCTTCGAGCCGGCCATGTACATGACCGACGTGCCGGACTGGGGCACCGCGTACACCCAGGTCAGCGCGCTGGGGGAGCGGGCGGTGGTGTGCCTGGACACCGGCCACCACGCGCCGGGCACCAATATCGAGTTCATCGTGGCGCAGTTGCTGCGGCTGCGGAAGCTCGGTTCGTTCGACTTCAACTCCCGCTTCTACGCCGACGACGATCTGATCGTCGGCGCGGCCGATCCGTTCCAGCTGTTCCGCATCCTGTTCGAGGTGCTGCGCGGCGGCGGCCTCGACCCGGCATCCGGGGTCGCGCTGATGCTCGACCAGTGCCACAACATCGAGGACAAGATCCCCGGCCAGATCCGCTCGGTGCTCAATGTGCAGGAGATGACGGCGCGCGCCGCGCTCGTCGATCTCGACGCGCTCGCCGCCGCCCAGGAGTCCGGTGACGTGCTCACCGCCAACGCCGTGTTCATGGACGCCTTCTACACCGACGTCCGGCCGCGGCTGGCGCGGTGGCGGGCCGAGCGGGGCCTGCCCGAGAACCCGATGGCCGCCTACGCCCGGTCCGGGCAGCAGGAACGGCTCGCCGCCGAACGCGCGAGCGGCGGCGCCGCCTCCTGGGGCGCCTGACCATACCGACCACCCGAAACGAGGAAACACCAGTCATGACGCACCCCACGGTCGCGGAACTCATCGCCCGGTCGAACCGGCTCGGCGCCGACCCGAAGAACACCAACTACGCCGGCGGCAACACCTCCGCCAAGGGCACCGACACCGATCCGGTGACCGGTGAACCCGTCGAGTTGATGTGGGTCAAGGGCTCCGGCGGCGATCTCGGCACGCTCACCGAGCAGGGCTTGGCCGTGTTGCGGCTGGACCGGTTGCGTGCCCTGGTCGGCGTCTACCCCGGGGTGGAGCGCGAGGACGAGATGGTCGCCGCGTTCGACTACACGCTGCACGGCCGCGGCGGCGCCGCCCCCTCCATCGACACCGCCATGCACGGCTTGGTGGAGGCGGCGCACGTCGACCATCTGCACCCGGATTCCGGGATCGCGCTGGCGACCGCCGTCGACGGCCCGGAGCTGACCGAGAAGATTTTCGGCGACCGGGTGGTGTGGGTGCCCTGGCGGCGTCCCGGGTTCCAGCTGGGCCTCGATATCGCCGAGATCCGCGGGAACAATCCGCAGGCCATCGGCACCATCCTCGGCGGGCACGGGATCACCGCGTGGGGCGACACCTCCGACGCGGCCGAGGCGCACTCCCGCGAGATCATCGAGACCATCGAGCGGTTCCTGGAGAGCAACGGCCGCGCCGAGCCGTTCGGGCCCGCGCTGCCCGGCTACGGCGCGCTGCCGCTGGAGCAGCGGCGCGCGAAGGCCGCCGCGCTCGCGCCGTTCCTGCGCGGGCTGGTCTCCACTGACCGGCGGCAGGTGGGGCACTTCACCGACAACCCCGCGGTACTGGAATTCCTCGCCGCCGCCGAGCATCCGCGCCTCGCCGCGCTCGGCACCAGCTGCCCGGACCACTTCCTGCGCACCAAGGTGGCGCCGCTGGTGCTCGACCTGCGCGCCGACGCCTCGCTGGAGCAGTGCCGGACCCGGCTCACCGCACTGCACGAGGCCTATCGGGCGGAGTACCGCGCCTACTACGAGCGTCACGCCACACCAGATTCCCCGGCCATGCGCGGGGCCGACCCGGCCATCGTGCTGATCCCGGGCGTCGGCATGTTCAGCTACGGCGCGGACAAGCAGACCGCGCGGGTGGCAGGGGAGTTCTACCTCAACGCCGTCAACGTGATGCGCGGGGCGGAATCGGTGTCGCGCTACCAGCCGATCGACGAGGCGGAGAAGTTCCGCATCGAGTACTGGGCGCTGGAGGAGGCCAAGCTCGCCCGCCGACCGAAGCCCAAGCCGCTGGCCACCCGCATCGCGCTGGTCACCGGCGCGGCCTCGGGAATCGGCAAGGCCATCGCGCAACGGCTTGCGGCAGAGGGCGCCTGCGTGGTGGTCGCCGACCGGGACGGCGCGAAAGCCGCCGAGGTGGCGGCCGAGATCGGCTCGGCCGACGTGGCCGTCGGCATCACCGCCGACGTCACCGATGAGGGGCAGGTCCAGGCCGCGGTGGACGCGGCGGTGCTCGCGTTCGGCGGCCTGGACCTGGTCGTCAACAATGCGGGGCTCTCGCTGTCCAAGTCGCTGCTGGAGACCACCGAAGCGGACTGGGACCTGCAGCACGACGTCATGGCCAAGGGCTCGTTCCTGGTGTCCAAGGCGGCAGCCCGAGCGCTCATCGACCAGCGCATGGGCGGCGACATCCTCTACATCTCGTCGAAGAACTCGGTCTTCGCCGGGCCGAACAACATCGCCTACTCCGCGGCCAAGGCCGACCAGGCGCACCAGGTGCGGCTGCTGGCCGCCGAACTCGGCGAGCACGGCGTGAAAGTCAACGGCATCAACCCCGACGGAGTGGTGCGCGGCTCCGGCATCTTCGCCGGCGGCTGGGGCGCGCAGCGCGCCGCCGTGTACGGAGTCCAGGAGTCCGAACTGGGCGCGTTCTACGCCCAGCGCACCCTGCTCAAGCGGGAGGTGCTGCCCGAGCACATCGCCAATGCCGCGTTCGCGCTGTGCAGCGCGGACTTCTCGCACACCACCGGACTGCACGTGCCGGTCGACGCCGGGGTCGCCGCGGCGTTCCTGCGATGACCGGCACGGGCGCGGTGGCCGCCGTCGACCTGGGCGCCACCAGCGGACGGGTGATGCTGGCCCGGGTCGGCCCGGGCCGGATCGCCATGCGCCAGGTCGCCCGGTTCGCCAACGATCCGCTGCCGCTGTGGAACGGCGCCCGCGAGGCGCTGCACTGGGATCTGCCCGGGCTGTACCGGCAGGTCGGGCGCGGGCTGGCCGAGGCGGCCCGGCTCGCACCGGACCTGCTCGGCGCCGGAATCGACTCGTGGGCGGTGGATTACGGCCTGCTCCGGGACGGTCGGCTGCTCGGCCTGCCCTACCACTACCGCGACGGCCGCACCGCCGACGGCGTCGCCGCCGTGCACGCCACCGTCGCCCGAGCGGACCTGTACGGCCGCAACGGCCTGCAGTTCCTGCCCTTCACCACCGTGTACCAGCTGGCCGCCGAACGGCTCGCGGGCACATTGGATTTCGCCGACTCCGCCCTGCTCGTTCCGGACTTGCTGGGCTACTGGCTCACCGGCGCCAAGGCCACCGAGCGGACCAACGCCTCCACTACCGGCCTGCTCGGCATCGACGGCGGCTGGGACGAGGACCTGCGGGCCCGGCTCGGGCTCCCGGACCTCTTCCCGGCGTTGGCCGATCCCGGCACCCCGCTGGGGCCGGTGCTGCCCGGCGTCGCGTCCGCGTTCGGGCTGGACCGCAAGCTCACTCTGAGCACCGTCGCCTCGCACGACACCGCGTCCGCGGTCGCCGCGGTGCCGATGGCGCCGGAGTCCGCCGCCTACATCTCCTGCGGCACCTGGGGGTTGGTGGGTGTGGAGTTGCCCGCTCCGCTGGTCGATCCGGCGAGCCGGGCCGCCAACTTCACCAACGAGGCCGGTCTGGACGGGCGCACCCGCTTCCTGCGCAATGTGATGGGGCTGTGGTTGCTCAGCGAATCCGTGCGGCACTGGCAGCGCGAGGGCGCCGCCGCCGACCTTGCCCGGCTGCTCGCCGCGGCCGCCGATTCACCGGCGCCCGCCGCGGTATTCGACGTGGACGATCCGGTGTTCCTCGCGCCCGGCGACATCCCCGGTCGCATCGCGGACTGGTACGCGGCGCGGGACCTGCCGGTGCCGGAGGGGCCGGTGCCGATGGTGCGCGCCATCGTGGAGAGCCTCGCCGCCGCCTTCGCGACAGGTGTGCGCACCGCCGCCGAACTCACCGGCGTACCGGTACGCACCATCCACCTCGTCGGCGGCGGCGCGCGCAACCTGTTGCTGTGCCGGCTGCTTGCCGACCACTCCGGCGTGCCGGTGCTGGCCGGGCCGGTGGAGGCGACCTCGCTCGGCAACATACTGGTGCAGGCCCGCACGCACGGGCTGCTGCACGGCGACGTGGACGCGCTGCGGGCCGAGGTGGCCACTGCGTTCCCGCCGCAGCGGCACGTGCCGGGCACCGAACCCGTCAGGAAGGCAAGCTGATGAAACGACAGGTACCCCGGCCTCGTGATCTCGCGCCGCTGCTGCAGTTCCGCAAACCGCGCCTGAACGCGACCCGACGCCGCCTCGACGCCGCGCTCACCATCGAGGACCTGCGCCGCATCGCCGCCCGACGCACACCGCGGGCGGCCTTCGACTACACCGACGGGGCCGCCGAGGCCGAGATTTCGCTGGACCGTGCGCGGCAGGCGTTCCTGGACATCGAGTTCCACCCGGCGATCCTGCGCGACGTGTCCAAAGTGACCACCGGATGGGAGGTGCTCGGCGGCCCTGTCTCGCTGCCCTTCGGCATCGCACCCACCGGGTTCACCCGGATGATGCAGACCGAAGGCGAGTACGCGGGCGCCCGGGTGGCCGGGCGGGCCGGTATCCCGTTCTCGCTCTCCACCATGGGCACCGCGTCCATCGAGGACGTAGCCGCGGCGAACCCGAACGGCCGCAACTGGTTCCAGCTCTACATGTGGAAGGACCGGGACCGTTCCATGGCCTTGGTGCAGCGGGCCGCCGCGGCGGGATACGACACCCTGCTGGTGACGGTGGACGTGCCGGTGGCGGGCGCCCGGCTGCGCGACACCCGCAACGGCATGTCCATCCCGCCCGCGCTCACCCCGGCCACCGTGCTCGACGCCTTGCCCCGGCCGCGCTGGTGGATCGACTTCCTCACCACCGAACCGCTGGCTTTCGCCTCGCTGGACCGCTGGTCGGGCACCGTCGCCGAACTGCTCGACTCCATGTTCGACCCGACGGTGAACTTCGAGGACCTGGCCTGGATCCGGGACCAGTGGCCGGGCAAGGTGGTCGTCAAGGGCATCCAGACCCTGGCCGACGCCCGCGCCGTGGTGGACGTGGGCGTCGACGGCATCGTGCTGTCCAACCACGGTGGGCGCCAGCTGGACCGCGCCCCGGTGCCGTTCCACCTGCTGCCCGAGGTAGCGGCCGAACTGGGCCGCGACACCGAGATCGTGCTCGATACCGGCATCATGTCCGGCGCCGACATCGTGGCCTCCATCGCGCTCGGTGCGCGCTTCACCCTCGTCGGCCGCGCCTACCTCTACGGACTCATGGCAGGCGGCGAAGCTGGTGTGAGCCGGGCGGTGGAAATCCTCGCCGGGCAGGTGGAGCGCACGATGCGCCTGCTCGGTGTCACCTGCCTGGAGGAGTTGACGCCACGACACGTCACGCAGCTGACCAGACTTGCCCCGCGCCCGGTGCCTGGCCAAGATCGGGGGTGAGCATTACGGGCGGAGTGCCGGCACAGGCACGGAGGAGGTGTGAGCACCGGTGGTGAGCATGCGGGAGGTCGCCGCTGCGGCGTCGGTGTCGGTGGGCACCGTCTCCAATGTGCTCAACACTCCCGACAAGGTCGCCCCTGCCACCGTGCAGCGCGTGCTCGCCGCCATCGACCGCCTCGGCTTCGTCCGTAACGACGCGGCACGCCAGCTCAAGGCAGGCCGCTCCCGGTGCGTCGGCCTGGTGGTGCTCGACATCAGCAACCCGTTCTTCTCCGACGTGGCGCGCGCCGCCCAGCAGCGCGCCGCCGAACACGACCTGGTGGTGCTGCTGGGCTCCAGCGACGACGACCCGCGCCGCGAGCGCCTCTACCTCGAAACCTTCGAAGAGCAGCGTGTTTTCGGGCTCATGATCTCCCCCTCCGGCCAGGGCGAGGATCGGCTCACCGCACTGCGCAACCGCGGCGTGCCGGTGGTGCTGGTCGACCGCGACGGGCACGGCACGCCGTTCTCCTCGGTCGCCGTGGACGACGTCGCCGGCGGCGACCTGGCCGTACGGCATCTGTGCACCACCGGCCGCCGCCGCATCGCCGTCGTCGGCGGCCCCGCGTCACTCTCGCAGGTGGCCGACCGCCGCACCGGCGCAGGCCGCGCCGCCGCCGAGCACCCGGGCGTCACCCTCACCGTCATCGATACGCCCGCCCCTACTGTCCTGGCCGGGCGCGATGCCGGTGAGCACATCGCCGCCCTGCCCGTCGGCGAACGCCCCGACGCCGTGTTCTGCGTCAACGACCTGCTCGCTATCGGCGTCCTCCAGGCCCTCGCGCTGCACGGCGTCGCCGTGCCCACAGACGTGGCGCTGGTCGGTTACGACGACATCGATTTCGCCCAGTCCGCCATCGTCCCGCTCACTTCCATCCGCCAGCCGCGCGCCGAGATCGGCTCCTCCGCCATCGATCTGCTGGTCGCGGCGGCGGACGGCGGGGGAGAGCCGGAACACATCTGCTTCCGTCCGCATCTGGTCGAGCGCGCCTCCACCGTCGGCTGACGCGGGCGTCAGCCGTTCTCGGTGACGGTGGTGTCGGGGTGGCGGCGGCTGGTGTCGGGCTTGACGAAGTGACCGGTGATCGCCGAGCGGTCGCGCCGGTTGTCACCGCCGTGCGGCTCGTCCTCGCCGAGGGTGGTCTTCGGGTTCTCTGCTGCGGTCTGCTCGCTCACATATTCGCCGGTCTCGGCGGAACGATGGCTGTTGTCGGCCACGGGGCCTCCTTCGAACTGTTCGGTCGAAACCCCGATCAGGGCGGGGTGTGTCCAGTCCTTACCGAATAGCACGCACAAGCAGTGAGAAACGTCCGCCGACAAATGATTTCCGTTCCGGGCGTAGGTAGCGTGCGCGCCGGAGGTCGAGGGCCCCGACGTCGTGATGGCGTGCCAGCGCAGCTCCACCGCGGTCTCAATGCGCAATTGCCCGTCATTGTGCTGGCGTTCGCCGGCTGCGCACCGAAGCTGCGGCGTCAACGGCGCTTTGGGCGGTGCGGGATCTCGCGATCTTGTGACGTCTTCGCCCGGGTTCGGGGACAGCCTGCGCCGCATGCTCGACCGCGTGCACCATGGGCGAACCCTGCGTGACGACCTGGACAGTGTCGCCGTCAGCGCAGACCGTTCAGCTTGTCCGGATTGGTGATGGAGTAGATCCCGGAGATGCGATCTCCGTCGGAGGTGAGATCGACGACGACGATCGCGAGCGGTCCGTCGCCGGAGAAGACGAGCGCACACGGGTCGCCCGCGACCCGGCTGTAGCGGATGTCGAGCCCGCCGGGCGGCAGCGTGGCGGCGACGGAGGTGAACAGTGCGGCTACGTCGGCACGGCCGTGGACGGGCTGGAGGCTGGTGGCGGGCCCCTTGCCGCCGCCGTCGGTCCACAGCGTGACATCCGGAGCCAGTACCTCGAGCAGCGCTGGGAGGTCGTCACCGAGCGCCGCCGCGGCGAACCGTTCGGTGACCTGGGCGTGCGTATCCGGATCGATCCGGTGCCGCGGGCGGCGGGCGTGGACGTGCCTGCGGGCGCGAGCGGCGAGCTGGCGCACCGCCGCCGGGGAACGAGTGAGAATCTCGGCGATCTCGGGATGACCGAAGCCGAAGACGTCGTGCAGCACGAATACCGCACGCTCCAACGGTGAGAGCGTCTCCAGCACCACCAGCATCGCCATCGACAGCGATTCCGCGCGTTCGACAGCGCCGGTGACCTCGCCTTCGGCGGTGACCAACGGCTCCGGCAGCCAAGGCCCGATGTAGGACTCCCGGCGTCGGCTCAGGTCGGCGCGACGGGCCAGTGCCTGGTTGGCGGCGATTCGAACGAGATAGGCCCGCGCGTTGTCGACAGGTTCGCAGGCTGGGTCGCGATGCCGGGCGGCCCAGACCAGCCATACCTCCTGCAGCACGTCTTCGGTGTCGGCGACGCTGCCCAGCATGTTGTAGACCACCGCGAACAGCAGTTCGCGATAGCTGAGAAACCGTTCGGTGACGGCGCCGACGGCGTTCTGGGGTGTCGAACTCATTGGTGGACCTCCTCCTGTGTCGGGACCGAAGAGGTTCACCACCTCAGGAGTGTGACATGAACTCCCACGAAGTGATCTATGTCACCGACTCTCTCGCCATGTCACAGTTCGTAGGCCGCCCTCCTCAGTGGTGTGCGTCCGGGCCGGCCCGGAAGTCACGACAGTCGAGGAGATATGGCATGCGTACTTTGATTCACGGCGTCCGAGTTTTCGACGGTGAGCGCACCACTGCGCGGGCCGACGTGGTGATCGAGGACGATCTGATCGTCGCGGTCGGCGGCGGCGACGGCGCGGCGGTCGACGTCGAGATCGACGGCACCGAGCGGACACTGCTTCCCGGTCTGATCGACGCGCACACGCACGTTTTCGACGGCAGTCTCGCGCAGGCGTTGCGGCACGGGGTCACCACCGAACTCGACATGTTCTGCTTGCCGTCGGTGCTCACCGAGCAGCGACGACTGGCGGCCGAGTGCGACGACGTCGCCGACTTCCGCAGCGCGGGAACGCTGGCCACTGCACCCGGCGGCCACCCGACTCAGCTGCTCGGCGCCTTGTCCGACACTGCCCTGGACAGCCTGGACCCGGTCGCGATCGACTTCGTGTCCGATCCGGCACAGGCGTCGGACTTCGTCGCGGGAAGGCTGGCCGAGGGAGCCGACTATCTGAAGATCGTCATCGACGACGGCTCCGTGCACGGCGCACCACTTCCGGTGATGACACCCCAAACCGTAGCCGCTTTGGCCGACGCAGCCCACGAAGCGGGGCTACGGGTCATCGCGCACGCGATCACTGCCGCGGAGGTGCGGATCGCACTCGAAGCCGGTGTCGACGGGCTGGCCCATGTCTGGTCGGACATCGCCCCGGGCGATCCAGCCACCGCGGTATTGGCCGAGCAGGTCCGAAAGCGTGGCGTATTCGTGGTCACCACACTGGCTTACTTCGAGGTGCTCACCGCCCAGCGCACCGGCGGCTGTGCCCGTCCCGGCAGCTCCGCCAACGCCGCCGACGCGGTCCGGGCCATGCACCGCGCGGGCGTGCCGTTGCTGGCCGGCACCGATGCCACGCCGTTCGTGCCCGCGCACGGCACGGGTATGCAGCGCGAGCTGCAACTGCTCACCGAAGCGGGCCTCACCGCCGAGGAAGTGCTCGCCGCTGCGACCAGCGGGCCCGCCCGCCACTTCGCACTCGGCGATCGCGGCCGAATCGCCGCGGGGATGCGCGCCGACCTGCTTTTGGTGAACGGTGATCCGACCCGCGACATCGCCGCCGCCGGCAATATCGCCGAGGTATGGCGACGCGGTGTCAGGCAGGCCGGCCGAGATTCGTAGCGGCAATACGGCCGACCGCCTCTTCGAGCTGCGGTGGCGGACCCTGCCTCGTCCGAGGAGTGTCCGCCACCGCCGGTCATCTTCCGGCTCGTTCAGCGACGTCGGAATCGCGCGGCCGCCGACTCACTGCTGCGGTACATACGCTGACTCAACTCCCACCGGTTGCCGGTCGGTCGGCTGCGCCGGGCCGGCTTCGGAGTACCCCACTGGCGAGGAATTCGGTGCGGTGCCCGTTCCCATCCAGCGGACCGCGATCATCGCCCTTCTGAGCCTGTCGCCAGATCGGGCTGTCGACGAAATGGTTGTCGAATCTCTCCTGGGTATCGAGAATTTCGAGCGGGCTCGCTTCGCCCTTGCGGATGCGGTCGCCCAGCCGGAAGTAGTCGAATCGTTCGATACCGGGGGTGAAGATCACTAGAACGTCCGCGGATGTGGTCGCGGGAGCTGCCCAAGCGTGCGTCATGTTCGGCGGGATCAACAGGAAATCACCCCCGCCGATCACGTGGATTTCATCGCCGGCCAGCACCCGCAACGCACCGCCGAGCATGTAGAACAATTCGGCGGACGTCGAATGATAGTGCGGCGGAGGACCTTCCGCGCCCGCTGGCAGGAAAGCGCGATTCGCGCTCAGCTTTCCGCCGGTCATATCGTGATCGGCATACAGCCGCACCCCCATGGTTTCCAGGGTCTCGGCTTCGTCGTGCCGCACGAGCAAGGCTTTGTCGAGGTTGTTCGAGATGGTCATATTTCTGCTCCTGACACCTGCCCGGATCCACTCCGGGGCAGAGCCATAGAGGTGTTCCGGCCGCACGGTGTGACATCACACGCCCTTCTCACCTATAACCAGAGCATCTGTCGGCGGCGCGCTCAACGATCGCGGCATTCACCGCCGCCACTGGCGGCACCCGCCCCCTCCAGCGGACTGGCCGCGACGAAACGTTGACGTCGCGGCGTCAGTCGGCGCGCTGCTGCACTGGATTGGGCTTGGTGAGCACACCGTCTGATAGCGGGGCGCCTCGGCGTGCAGGATCCGTGACTCAGTGTGGGCGTTTCGAAGCAGAATGGTGGCGTGTCGACAGATTCGTTGCTGGCGAGAGCCCGTCTGCTGTGGGAGGGCTTGGCCGCAGTGCCGGTTTCGTTCCCCCCGTCGAATGGCGTGACCGTGGTGGTCTCGCCATCGGCGCAGATCTGTCCACCGGGATGGGCCGGTGTCGTCGCGTTGGATGGGCAAGCGATCGTGACCGCTCCCAGTCCCGCCGTCGCGGCGACGATCGAATCGGTAGTCGAGAAGCTCTCGGTGGCCGACTTCACCGACCCCGAAGCGCTCGCGGCAGTGCTGCCCGTGGCCGAGATACTCGGTCCCGCCACGTTGGCCTACGTCGACGAAGAAGCATTCCGTCCGGCCGCGGCTTGTTCGCATGAGGTAGAGCGGCTGCCCGCCCAGCATCCCGATCTGCGTCGACTGGGGGTGCTCGCAGGTGATGCCGATAGGGCTGAAAGCGGCTTGGACGAAATCACTTCCGCAGTGTTCGTGATCCGGGAATCCGGTGAAGTCCTCTCCGCGGCCGGCTATCGCTCGTGGCCGCGCCGAGTCGCTCACCTGAGTGTGCTGACCGCACCGGACCGACGCGGTCAGGGGTTGGCCCGGGTAACAGGATCGGCAGCGGTGGAACACGCACTCGAGATCGGATTGCTACCGCAATGGCGGGCTCGGACGAGGGAGTCCAGGCGGGTCGCTGCTTCCCTCGGATTTCGCGAACTGGGTGCCCAGCTCAGCCTCGAGCTGACCTGATCGGTCCTCGACCCCGGGAGCCCGGTCGGCGCGGCGGCCGCGGAACCAGTTGCCTCCGCGTTCTCCTCGATCGAGCGCGACGCGGCCTGATGGTCGAACGGTTCCGGTGATCTCACCTGCCGCAATGCCTGAGAGCGGATGACAGGCGAAGGTTGCTTGCGGGGTCATTCCCGGTGAGGGTTGGGACGCCAGCCGAGTTCGACTGACCGGCTGCAGCTGTCGGGGTCGTCGCCGCAGCTGGTGAACAAGGCGGTGAGCATGGGTGCGCCGTAGTCGAGTGCGTGGCGCGGTAGGGGGCCGGATGCCACGAGGGACACCAGTCCATGGCCAATGGTCCAGCTCTGTGTAGCGAGGACCAGGGGGTCGACATCAGGGCGAAACCGCCCGATGTCTTTCGCCCGTTCGACAGCGCGCACCAGGCAATGCAGGGTTTCGTCCGCGGCCGCCGGGTCTTCCAGTTCGAAGCCGGCGTCGAACATGACCCGGTAGAGGTCGGGGTTGGCCAGGGCGTTGGACAGGTATGCCGCCCCGAGGGCGGCGAGGTCTCGGACCGGGTCCGTGGTCGGCGTGACCGAATTGAGTTCGGCGGCCAAACGGGTGAACCCCTCCTGGCGCATCGCCTGCCACAGACCGTCCATCCCGCCGAAGTAGGTGTAGACGGCCATGGTCGACAGGCCGGTACCCGCGACGACCGAGCGCAGAGTGACCGGCTCCCGAGTGCGCAGCATCTGCGCGGCCCGCTCGATCAGTTGGTTGCGGACCGCGGCGTTTTTCGTCCTCACCATGGCGCCACAATACATAGCATTGCTATGTTCAGATTGTCGATCTTGCGTGAGTAAGGAGTGCTGTATGGCCGTGGAGTTGGTCAACCCGGACGGACTGCCGAAACCCGAGGTGTACCGGCAATTGTCGATCGCCACCGGATCGAGGCTGGTATTCCTGGCCGGGCAGGTGGCCCGCGACGCCGACGGAAACCCGGTCGGTGCAGGGGATCTCGCCGCGCAAGTCGAACAGGCCTACCTCAATATCGGCACGGCCATGGCCGGGATCGGCGGATCATTCGACGACGTGGCGAAACTGACCATCTACGTGGTCGACTGGTCCCCGGACAAGATGCCGTTGCTGGGCGAAGGCGTGGCCAGGGCGGCCGCGAAGCTGGGGGTCGACCCCGTCAAACCGATCACTTTGCTGGGTGTCGCCGCGCTGGGCGAACCCGATCTGCTGGTCGAGGTCGAGGCCACCGCCATCATCGACTGACACCCTGCGCCGCCGAAGGGCGCGCACCGACCACGACGCAGCCAACCGCACCGCATTCCGTGCGTTCGGCCCGGCTGCGGGATTCAGCTGGTTGCCGCCCATTGGTGGGCGCTGCCCTGATGGACGGCGGCGTAGATGCGGTCGCGCAGCTGGTTGGCCTCGTGGTCGGTGAGGGTTCGATCCAGATGGCGCAGGACCACTGCGAGCAGCAAGTTCTCCTGGTCCGAGCGGGCTCCGAGCCGCTGGAGGGCCTGCGGGGGGAGTCGCGAGCACGGTGTCCGGGCGAGGATCTCGACGCTCTCCACACAGTCGGCGGCCGGGCCGAGGGCGTCGCGTACCCGATCGCCGAGATCTTCGGCCTGGTCGTCGTGGTCCACGGCAACGGACAGGTCGCGGCGGATCGCGGGCATGGCCGACACCGGCCGGTAGGGTGCGAGATGGGTCAGCTGAACTACCACGGCAGGATCGGTCGACCGCAGAATGCGGATGTCGTCGATGCCCTTGCGCAGCATGAGCATTCGATCCAGCCCCATGCCGAGGGCGAGTCCGCTGTATGCGCGGTCCATCCCTGCCCGCCGCAGCACGCGGGGATCGGCCAGGCCGCACTCGGCAACCTCGATCCACTCCCCGTCGCGGGCCACGTCCACCTGGCGCCCCAGCACGGTGTAGGAGTGCACGCGGTCCTCGTGACGATGCTGGGCCCCGGGCAGCAGCGCGTCGACGAGGACAGTGATCATTTCGTCGAGGTCGGCGGTGGTCATGGGCGCTGGTCGGCGGGTGACGCGCCACAGGTCGAGCTGGTGGGGTGTCCCGGTGTGCAGCCGATCGATGCTGTCGCGGCGGTAGACGATTCCGGGACAGACCAGCAGCACATCATCGACCGGATCGGTGGCCAGTGCCCGCAGTGCACCGGGAATCAATGCGGTCGAATGGCTACGCAGCATCCGCCGGTCGTCGACATAGCGGGTATAGCGGGCGTCACGGGTGACATCGTCGCCGCGGTAGCCGAGGTTGTCGTAGTTGTCGCCGGCGGTGACGATGCGTTCGCCGCGCCACCAGCGGACCTCGCATCCCCACTGCTGCGCCAACGCGTCGACGGCGCGGTCGAGGACGAGTTGGAGAGCATGCGGACCGGCCGCAGGGTCGGTGAGATCCCGGATGGACAGATCCCGGGCGAGTTGGTCGACGGAAAGATGAACAGGCAAGGCAGGCTCCTAGCCGAGAATCGGGACGGGGTAACGGAAACCCCCGAGCCCCGAGCGCTGTCCAGGAGCAGTCGGCTCAGCTCAGCGAACGTGGCGAATCCGGCCCCGGCAGCACCCTTCAAGGGCTCGGGGGCCGATAAATCGGTGCGCAAGCACTACGACGGCCACACCACGGACGATAGCAGGCGCCCAAAGCGTTTTTCCTTCAGCAGTAACGCCCCGGCGGTTCAGCGCTCGCCCGTCATCCACACTCGACCGTGCGATACCTCTCGACCTGTGCACCGTGGATCCCGACACGAAACCCGCCACAACCGTTACGGTAGCTGCTAATTTGCGACGTCACCGGACCGCTGCGGCGGGCAGACTGCGCGCCCGCGCCGAGGCCGAGTGTGGTCCGCGACTGGGTGAGGCTCAGACGAGTCGGTCGAGGATGGCTGCCAGTTCGCGAGCTTGAAGTATGACACCTGCGTGGCCGGCGGGCAGACTGTGGACGTCGAAGGGGTTGGCCGGTGTCAGGCGGTCGGCGTCGTCGATCATCTTCGTGGTGAGGGCCGCGGAGATGACGTGGTCTCGGGTGAGGCGGATGTAGCTGCGGGGTATCCGTCCCCATGTGTCGGCCTCGACCCGGGCGTCGGCGAAGCTGGTGTGCGCGCCGTCCTCGGGTTGAAGGACGAAGTTGGCCACGGTGAGCGTCTGTTCCAGGGTGGCCTCGGGCATATTCGTTATCCGGAAATCTTCGAGGGCTTCGATATCGGCCGAACGTAGGTTGAAACGGATGATGCCGGGAGGCACCGCCTCCATTCCCAGGAACAGTGAGTGGTCCGGGTTCGGGGCCGGGACGTCCTGGGTGGCTTCGGGGGTCTGGCTCAGAGCTATGGCGCTGGGGGCGTCCGGGGTGGAGGGGCAGAACGCGGAGAGGTAGACGATCCGGTGGATGGCCTCGGGGATGGCGTTGCCGACGAGGCCTATCGTGATGCCGCCGAGGCTGTGGCCGACCAGGACGACCGGGCCGTGCCGGCGCACCCTCTGCACCACGTCGATGACATGGGCCACGTTGTCCTCCACCGTGATCTCGGCAATCGGCGACGGACCGGCGGTGAACGCGGCGAGGTCCTGAGGCGCCTGGTAGGACAGTGGAATCCGGGCGTCGAGGCCGTGCCCGGGCAGGTCCACCGGCAAGCTGCGGTGTCCGAGCAAGGCCAATTCACGGACCACGGGTGTCCAGAAGAAGCTGTTGCTGACCAGGCCGTGCACGAACACGAATGTCGGTGCGGCGGTGGCGGTTTCCGGAAACAGGCGAGCAGGTTCGGGCACGAATCCCCCCCCAGAGCGAATCATCGACAGACGACTGGTTCATTACCCACGTCGAGCTGCCTCCAACCACTTCGGTTGGAGCGATGTGCGGAGGGACCCTAGCGCAGCCCGCGAGCGATCGGCACGTCCTCCGGCAGTATCCGCCGTAATGTAAAGGCCCGCACCGATGGCCGGGCACCAGTAGTCCGAGCCATCGGCTGTTCCCGTCGCGACGTCGTGGAGCGTGGGCGTTCAACTAAGGGCGGCCTGCATGGCGACCCCGTCGACATAAGAGTGCTTCTCCTTGACCGCGCCGCCCTCGACCAGGACATAGTCCGCGAGGTCGACGCACACGCGGTTTCCGGTTGCCGACGTCCCCGTCAGCTGCCACTGCACGACCCAGAAGTCCTCGCCGGCGCGTAGCGAGACCAGGTGAAACGTCAGGTCCGGAACCAGGGCGAACGTGCCCGCCGCGGCTTCACGGATGGCGTCTCGACCTCGCGCGGGCTCCTGGCCCGAATGCAAGTGGAAGACCGAGTCGACGGTGTGGAGCGCGGCGATCCGGTCTGGGTCGCGGTCTACCCAGCAGGCGTGGTAGCGCTCGAACAATTCGCGAGTGGCAGTGGTCATGATGGCGGATTCCGATCGTGAGATCACGCTGAAGGCGTGTGGCGAAGACCAACGATTTGCAGTGTCGCCGAGGGCCGCCCGTGGTGGCCACGGGCGTATGCCTCCACTTCGGAGACCTCCGTTGTGCGCACGCACAATCGGCGCTAGGTTGACGGCGGTGACCCAGGACGCGCATATCGAGCGCCCGCGCCTCCTTCGCGAGCTGTGGGCCGATTTGCCTGCGATCTCCGAGATGGTCACCGCGAGAATCGAACAGGATGAGCAGGACTACGACGATGCCGCGCTCGGTCACCATGAATTGACCACTCTCGTAGCCGACAGCCTCGCGGCATTGCTCGATGCCATCGCCGACGCCCCCTACTCGCTCGAGCCTGCTCGCCGAGCCGGACGCCTGAAAGCCGAGCGAGGGATTCCGCTGGACAGTCTGCTGCACGCCTTCCGCGTCGCGGGCATGGCGTTCTGGGAGATCATCGTCGAACGCGCTGACCAGCACGACCGTCCTGCGCTGCCCCGAATGTCAACGCTGGTGTGGGCCACTGTGGACGAGTACTCGGTCGCGGCGGCCGACGCATACCGGAACGTAGTTGTCACCGGGGACGAACAACCCGATCAACGGTGGTTGCGGGCGCTGCTCGATCCCGACTTTCCATCGACGCAGCGCGACGACTTGGCCAGAAGGATGCGCCTGCCGGCCCGGGCCACGTTCGTAGTCCTGGTCGGCGATATTCGCCTCGCCGCGACCGGGGTGACCACCGTCCGCACCCGTATCGCCGATGACCGGGTAGCCCTCGCCGCCGCGCACTCACCGGTCACGCTCGACCACGCGCTGCACGGCTCGACAACGCGAGCCGGCGCCAGCAAACCGTTCACCGACCTCGCATCCGCGCCTGCCGCGCTCGGCCAGGCGCGCCTCGCGTTCCGGTGTCTGAGCACGGCGGACACCGGCATCCACAGGTATGCCTCGTCACCGGCGCGCGCTTTGATCGCGGCCCATCCAGAACTCGCCGCCGACGTCCTCTCGGACGTGCTCGCCGCATTCGACCGACTCCACCCCGACGACGCCGACGCTCTCGTGCAGACCGCCCTGGCCTGGTACGAGCTCGGCGGCTCGACGTCGGCGGTAGGGGAGCGCCTGCACCTGCACCGCAACACCGTCTTGCATCGCCTCAAGCGGATCGAGCAGCTCACCGGTTCAGCATTCGCAATACCGGCAGACGCCGCGCTGCTGTATCTGGCGCTGCAAGCACGGCTGCTCCGGACACCCGTCGACCGGTCATGAGCCCAGGACGCGGTCAGGTCAGATGCCAGGCGCGACGCGGTGCTCATCGGAGTTGGTCCTCGCGTAATCGTCGGCGGGACCGAGTGCGGCGTTGCCGCGGCGACGGGCAGTAGCGGGCTGTGGGTTCGGCCGAGCCACGCAAGGCTCGGCCGAACTGGGCCGCGACGGTGTCGGCCGCCGGTGCATGTCAGGGGACGGTAACCGTCACCAGCTCGCTGAACGGCATCCCGCCGGTAGCGGTGTCATCGAAACAGCCGCCCCGGGCGCTGATGGTCGTGCCCGGTTCGAGCCCTTCCAGCGTTGTGGTCACGGTCTGACCGGGGCCGGCCATCGACTCCGGGGTGCCGTTGCCGAAGAAACGGTGGTTGTTCTCGGGGCCGACACCGGCTTCGGCCCAGCACCGGCCGGTGCCGTTGGGGTTGTGCACGGTCGCGGTCACCGTCCCCGGAGCGGTGCCCGCAAAGGTGACCTGGGGAGCCTGCAGCGGTGTTTGCGCGCTCGCCGGGGCGGTGACCGGGCTGAACGCCACAAGCGCGGCGGACGCGGCCAGCAGGATGGGTCCATTGATTCGCTTATTCGTCACGAGACGGACCCTATCGGAAGCAAGCGAACCCAATGCTCGCTTCCGCCAACGGATTGCGAGCACAACCGACCAGGCGGATTACCGGCCGAGGAGGTCTCGAACCGCGCGGCTGTCCTCGGTCACGCGTGTCTTGGGGCTCGAGTCAGCTCGTCGCGGCACCGCATGGTGGCCGAAGGTGCTCGATCGGCGTCACCACCTGGCGACCTCACCAGTGGGTATCCGGCCTCGGTGATATCGCGGCCCTCATTAGCATCGATACGGCGAATAAATCGAGGAAATCCGAGGATCTGCGTTGACTACCGAACAACTTGACCGCTGGAACGCCCAGGAAGCCGCCGCTGAGGCGATGATTCCCATCATCGGCACGTTGTATCGGGGGAAGGGTGTGACGATCCTGCTGCACAGCCGGTCGCTGGTCAACAAGTCGGTGATCAGCATCCTGCGGACGCACCGCTTCGCGAGGCAGATCGAGGGCGAAGAGTTGTCGGTGGACGAGACCCTTCCCTTCTTGCAAGTGCTCAGTGAGCTGGATCTGGGGCCTTGCAAGATCGATATCGGCCAGTTGGTCATGGCCTATCGCGCCGACGATCGAGGCCTGTCGATCCGCGAGTTCACCGCAGCGGTGCTGGCCGAGGTGACCAACGGCAACAAGGCTCAGTCACCGGGCCCCAGGGATGTCGTCCTCTACGGCTTCGGCCGCATCGGTCGTCTGGTCACCCGCCTGCTCATCGAGAAGGCCGGATCCGGCAACGGCCTGAGCCTGCGTGCCGTAGTGGTGCGTAAAGGCGGCGACGACGATCTGGCCAAGCGGGCGTCGTTGCTTCGCAGGGATTCGGTGCACGGCGCCTTCAACGGCACGATCAAGGTCGATACCGGCAATGACACGATCACCGCGAATGGGAACGTGATCAAGTTCATCTACAGCGATGATCCGACGACGATCGATTACACCGCGTATGGGATCAAGGACGCGATCCTGATCGATAACACCGGTAGGTGGCGTGATCGTGACGGGCTGTCGCAGCATCTGCGCCCCGGCATCGCGAAGGTCGTCCTCACCGCGCCCGGCAAGGGCGACGTTCCGAATATCGTGCACGGCGTCAACCACCGCAGCCTGGACCTCTCGCAGCAGATCTTCTCGTGCGCCTCCTGTACGACCAACGCCATCGTTCCGCCGCTCAAGGCCATGGACGACGAGTACGGCATCATCCGCGGGCACGTGGAGACGGTTCACTCGTTCACCAACGACCAGAACCTGCTCGACAACTATCACAAGGCGGACCGTCGCGGCCGGTCCGCGCCGTTCAATCTCGTGCTCACCGAAACGGGTGCCGCGTCCGCGGTCGCGAAGGCGATGCCGGACTTCAAGGCCAAGATCACCGGCAACTCGATTCGCGTACCCACCCCCGACGTCTCGGTCGCGATTCTGAACCTGCAGCTCGAGCGGGAGACGACGAAGAGCGATGTGCTCGCGTACCTGCGTCAGGTCTCGCTTGCCGGGCCGCTGAGCCGAAACCTCGATTACACCGCCGCCACGGACGTGGTCTCCAGCGATTTCATCGGATCGCGCGCGGCGTCGATCATCGATGCCAACGCCACGATCGTCGAGGGTGACACCGCGATTCTGTATGTCTGGTACGACAACGAATTCGGCTACTCGTGCCAGGTGGTGCGCACGGTGCAGTACATCTCGGGCATCGAGTATCCGACCTACCCGCAGGTCGGCGCGCCGCTGGACCGCACCGCCGACGCGCGCGTGCTGACGGCGACCGACGCGCGGTAACCTGCGCGGCCACAAGCAGCTACCTGGTCCCCGAGTTGTCGTAGCAGAGACATGCTGCCTCAGCAGTGGGGATCGTGTTGGATAGGCGTCGTGGATACCGTGGACTTCGCGCGCGTCGTGGCGGAATTCGGTCGCAGTTCCGCGCTGCTTGTCGAACCGGGCTCGTCGGCCGCAGCCCATGTGCCCCCGCGGTGGGCCGGGATCGCCGGCGGCGGCGATCCCCGTGCCCGGCGCGCCGCCGCAGTGGCCTTGTGGAACCTCGACATATTCGTCGACCTGTTGCCGCGATTCGGGGCTGTGCTGGAGGAATGCCTCGACGATGTGCGGGTCTGCCTGCTGCGTGGCGACTGGGTGCTGCTGTATGCGCTGCGAAAGCCGTTTCAGCCGCACGAGTTCCGTATCGGATGGGACGCCGAGACCTTCGGCGCCGACCCGCCGCCGTATTGGGATGCCCTGCCCGAGCCGCTGCGGGTGTTCCTCGGCACGGTGCACGCGGGGTTCACCGATCTGGATGGCATCTCCTTCGGCCCAACCCGGCCGCGGGACATGCAGACATATCGCGCGCTGAACTTGGACGAGCCCGTGCGCAATTGGGAAGCGGCCGAGGACATCCCGGGGGACCGGGCGATGCTCATCGCCAAGGGCTTGGGCGATACACGCTACTTCGTCTCGCCTGATCTGCCCCGCGGCACCATCGGCTGGGAGGCAGACGGCCATCTGGATCGGCCCCTGGACTTCGCCCAGACCTTCGACGAACTGATGAGCTATGGCTTCCAGCTCGAGCGCGATCACCAGCCCGAGGCCGCCGTACCCGTGAAATCGCCGACACCGCAAGAACTCCGGCAGCCGAGCACGTCCGTGCTGCGGGCAGCACGGGCGGTCGCATGGAACCGTGAACTCACCGAAGACATCGCGCGCGACCGTATCCGCGACCTCGTCGCCGATCTGCTCGACGCACTGGACGGTCAGATGCGCATCCACCCGCACGACGGTCCGGACGGCGAGACCATACTTCCGTTCGACGACGACGCGGGCAACATCTACCAGGTCGACCGGCTGGAGACCCGCTACTTCCTCGACCCACCGGCCCCGGACCGCGCAGACATCTATCCGCCCGTGATCGTCCGGATCTGGGAGCAGCACGGCTGGACAGTGACGCTCTCCACCGACGCCGAGGGCATCCTCGCGCACGCTCGTACCTCCGACTGGTACGAACTCACGCTGACCCACCGCGACGACACGTTGCACCTCTCTGTCGCATCACCCGGTTTCCACCGGCCGCACTGATCATCGCGGGGGTCGCGGGACGAGAGGCCGCCGCACGATGCCCGCGAATCGTGACCGTCACCGCCACGGCTGTCGCGGTGACGAGCGCGACCGCCGCGCCGGGTCGACCGGCTCGCGGAGCCCAGCCGGACACAATGCGCGAAAGTTGATCGGACGTGCGCGTACCGTTCGGTATGTGGCAACGGGGCCGGTCGTGTCGCGCGCCTGATCTCACTGCATCTTCGGTTCGACATCGGAGCGGCTCATGGTGACATTGGATCGATTGGCCAACGTACTGAGTGGCTATGGGATCCGCTTGCGATTGGGTTCGGTTCCCCGGTCGGCGCGATTGCGCAGCGTGGTGATCCACGGAGCTGCGCAGGACCCCACGGAAGTGGGCGATGTGCTGCTGGGGATCGGGGCCCGCTCGGTATCGGAGGCGGTGGACTGGGCGGTGTCGTCGCGGGCTGTCGTCGCGCTCATCCGTGGGGGCGAGAAGGCCGCGGACGAGCCGGAGACCGAGGGTGTGGCGGTGATGGTGATCGACCCTGCGATGGCCTGGAGCGAGGTGGCCGCGGTGGTCTACGGATTGGTGCTGGAAGGACGCGAGACCGAGGCCGGTCGCGGCCCGACCGATTTGTTCGCCCTGGCCGACAGTCTGGCCGACGCGGTCGAGGGTGCGGTGACGATCGAGGACCGCCGGTCTCGGGTGCTGGCGTATTCCAGGCCCCAGCAGCACCTCGACCCCGCACGCGTCGAGACGATACTGGGCCGGCAGACGCCGCCATGGTTGCGCGCGGTGTTCGATGCACGCGGTGTCTTCGCGCATTTGGCGGCATCGGAAGAGCCGTTGTTCGTTCCCGCGCAGGCAGAGCACGGTATGACGGGACGGATGGTCGTGGCCGTACGCGTAGGGCGGCACTTGCTGGGCTCGGTATGGGTGTCGTGCCCGGCACCGTTAGAGGGGGCTCGACGCATGGCCTTGGCCGACGGCGCGCGCACGGTGGCCCTGCATCTATTGCGGTCGCGGGCAAGCGCGGACCTGGAACGTCAGGTGGAATCCGACCTGGTGATCCGTTTGCTGGAGGGCGCTGCGGACGCGGCGACGGTGGCCAGCAGGTTGGGGTTGGCGCCGGAGAGCTTGCGGGTGATCGCGCTGCGGGCCCGGATCGCGGACGAGCGGCACGCGGCGCTGCTGTTGGTCTTCGAGCGAGCGACAACCGGATTCGGCTGGTCCCGTTCGAGCCGCAGCGCGTTGGTCGGTGACAGCATCTACACCGTGCTGCCCGCTGATCATGCGGCGACGGCACGTCGCTGGATAGACGAACTCCAAGCGGCACTGCCTGCGCATATGACGGTTTCGGCCGGTATCAGCGGTGTTGCCCGGGCCATCGAATTGGCATCGGCGCGCCAAGAGGCCGACGAATGCCTGGCGCTGCACGAGGCCCGCTCAGCCGGCGCTGCGCCCCCCGCGTATGACGAGTCGTGGGACGAAATCCTGCTACAACGGTTGCGCACCGCAGGACTTTCTGGACGCACCCCTGCCCGGGGGCCGGTGTCGGAGTTGCGACACCACGACCGCACGAACTCCACCCAGTATGCGGCGACGCTGCGGGCCTGGTTGCAGGAGCAAGGCGACCCTGTCCGGGCGGGTGCGCAGCTCGGCGTGCACGAGAACACCGTGCGTAACCGACTGCGCAAGATGGCAGAGGTGACCGATCTCGACTTGGATGACCCCCGCAAAAGGCTCGCCATGATGATCGAACTCGCCGTCACCGACAGCGCCTGACGCACCTGCGCTGTGCCATCGCCACTGGTCGGCATGTTCAGCCGCGGCGCCGTGTTGTGAATCATGCTCGCGCCCGACGATGCGCTCGCGCGCACGATCGTCTGGATCAGGCAGCTGAGCGCGGTGTGTGGGTGCTGTCGAACGGCCCCAGGTGTGGAGAAATCGGACAAGTGGCGCACCCGCGATTGTCGCGGTCGGACAAGCGCAGCCGTCCCGTGTAAACGATCCTGGCCTTGTCAGCGAATATCCGGATGGCGTGGAGGTGGTCGTACAAGGGGCCGCTGGCAGGGCGGCCCGTCCCTCCTCACTCGACCGCATCTCGAACCGCATTCGAACCACCAGCCCTGGAGAACAGGATGACCCACGCACACCCCGTCTCACGCGCACGCCTCACCGACCACCTACCCGCACTGCGAGCCGTACTGAACCAGCAACGCCGCTTCCGCCTGCAACAGCTGGCCGAACTCGAAGCCGAAATCGACGGCGCTGCCGCACCCATCGACCCGGCCGACACGGCCAGGCACGAGGTCACCATCACATTGGTCTCGGCCGCACGACAGGCGCTGGCCGACATCGATGAAACCCTCACGCTCATCACCACGGGCCGCTACGGCCGCTGCCGCGGCTGTCACACCGAGATCCCGATCCACTTACTGCAGACCATTCCCACTTCACAGTGGTGCCTGGATTGCCGACAGCATCTCCCTTCCCCCGGCGAATCCAGCCCGACGCGCGAACAGCTGCCTCGCGCAGCCTCCCGAACAGCCGCACGTGACCTGTCGGCGGAACCGGAATCCCTCGCATGCCGTTGATACGGCTGCCGGGCCATTGGGTCGAACCGCCGTACGGGCTACCTCAGCTGCCGCTCGCGGCACACCGGACCAGAACTTCCGCTGGTCCCGACGGGGGCGCTTGACGACGCCAGATGGCGCGAAAGTTTCGTGTGAGAACGACGGAGTCGGCCGTTCTCACTTCCGTGATGGTTCCGCTGTCCAGGTGGGGCGCCGCGATCAACCGGCTCAGCACCGCGGGTGCGACCCCTGCTCGGGCCGACGCGACGATGGCCGTCGCCGAGCCCAGTTCGGCGGCCGGGCGGGCGGGCTGACATTCCGCACCCAGGATCTCCCAGACCGCGTCGCGAGTCCCGGAACCCGGCTCGCGCCACAGCAGGGGAGTGGTGGCGAGTTCACGCAACGTCACCGGACGGCGGCGCCTGGCCCACGGATGGCCGGGCGCGACGACGACGACCAGTTCGTCCGCACCGAGCACCCGACTGCCCAGGCCGGGCGGCGGGTGCGGTCCCTCGACGAAACCGACGTCCGCTCGACCGTTACGGACCATTTCCTCGACATGCCTGGTGTTGTCCACCTCGAGGGACACGGCCACCTCCGGATACGATTCGCGGAGGACCTCGAGCCACTGCGGGATCCGATGATCAGCAAGGGTTTTCGACGCCGCGATGCGCAAGTGCGGAACCTGAGCGGCGTGCAGGGCGGCCACGCCCGCACCGAAGGCCCGCGCTGCGTCGAGCACGGCTTGCGCATACTCCACCACCGAGCGCCCCGCGTCGGTGAGCGCCGACCCGGTAGGGCCACGATCCAGCAGGCGCAGGCGCAGCCGCCGTTCCAGGGCGCTGATCCGCATGCTCGCCGCAGGCTGGCTGATGCCGTGCCTGCGTGCGGCCGCGCCGAGGCTGCCCAGCTCCGCCACGGAGACGAGCAGGTCGAGCACCGCCAGATCAGGTGTCCCAGGCGGCAACGTCATGGGCAGATTATGAACGGTGAACAGCCGCGGGCATCCCGCACCCATCACCGTGGCTTATGAGGTGCTGTCATCGCGACGGCTACCCAGCCCGCGTGCCGGTTGTAATCGTGTGGAGGTGACATTTCTTCGCAGGCACGGTCCCGGCCTCTCGGCAGCGGCCGTTCTCGCCACCGCCGCGACATTCGCGGGCACGGTGTGGCCCGTACTCGGCGTACCCGTGCTCGCGCTGGCCGGTGGTGCGATATTCGGCGTGTTCGCGCGCCGGGCCCGGGACGAACGGTTCGCTCCCGGCCTGGCCTCGGCTCAGCAGCGATTGCTGGGTGCCGCCATCGTCCTGCTCGGTCTCGGCCTGCCGGTCGGCGCGGTGGTCAGCGTGGGCCGGAGCACGATGATCGTGGTGGTCGGCACGCTGATCATCGGAGCAGTGGCCGCGCTCCTCGCCGGCAGGCTGCTGGCTCTGGACCGGGAGTCGGCCATCCTGGTAGCGGTGGGCACCACCATCTGCGGGGCCTCCGCGATCGCCGCCGCCACCGCCGTCATCAAGCCCGACCGCGAGCGTGTCGCCTACGCGCTCGGCACCATCTTCGTCTTCAATGTCGTTGCGGTGCTGGTCTATCCGCCGCTCGGCCACCTGCTCGGCATGTCCCAGGAGGCGTTCGGCCTGTGGGCGGGCACCGCCATCAACGACACGTCCTCGGTGCTCGCCGCCGGGGTGGCCTTCGGTTCCGGCGCGGCGCAATTCGCCGTCGTCGTCAAGCTGGTACGCAGCCTGGCGATCATCCCGATGTGCGTCGGGCTGCATCTGGGAGCGCGCCACAACGCGGGCGCCGCCGCGCCCCTGTGGCGCAGCATCCCACTTTTCGTCGTGCTGTTCCTCGCCGCGTCGGCCCTCGCCGCCACCGGCGTCGTCCCACCGTCATGGTCGCCACCCCTGAGTCATCTCAGTGCCTGGCTCATCGCCGCAGTCCTGGCCGCTATCGGAACCACCCTCACGTCGCAGCGTCTACGCACGGCGGGGTACCGCCCCCTGCTCTTCGGCGGCATTCTCGCGTTCGCCCTCGGAGCGTCCAGCCTGGCGTTGCAATTCGCCACCGGCTGGCGATAGCGGTGCGCCGATTGCCCGCAGAGTGGCGATGCGCCGGGGTTGGCGAAGCCGCCCGGCTCTTCGCTGGAGTACCGAAGTTCTGGAGCCTGTCGGCAGGCTCTGTGAATCCTCCCGACCAACGCCGGTGCCAACTGTGGCCAGTCACAGCATTTCCGCATACTACCGACAGGTAATGAGAGGCGTCACACGCTTCCGCGGGTCCAGGAGTTAGCTGGTCTCCAGATGGGCGAAACGTCCCGGCGTGCACGGCACAAACCGCGTTACGTGACTTCATATTCTTGCCGCGATACGGTAGGGGTGATCCAAGCTATAAATACCGATGGGTTGGTATTTATTTTAGCCTGTCCGCCGACTGAACGCCGCGTGAACAGCGGAGTTTCCGAAAATGGGCAAATTATTGTGTCGCGCGGTGACAGTTGATGCGATTACCTACGGAAAGCCTGCTGTCAAATCGTCTGGGACAGCGCGTTTCCTGTCGCGGTTCTCGTGGTGTTCGGCTTTGTTTCCGGAAACATAGTCGAGAAAATTAGCCGAAGAATTGCCTTCCCATGAAACATGCTGTTGTGCAGAGCGTTTCGGATTGCAGCTCACATAGTGCGGGTGTACAGATGTGGGAACGCGTGGCGGTGTCGCAGTATCCGGCACGTGGAAGGCGGGACAGCGAGATTCGGCTGCCCCGTTCGCGGATATCGGAGGGTAAGTGATCGCGGACTCGGCAGGCCGAGAAACCTGCACTGAACTGTGTAGATCCGGTTCGAAACGGTGGTATGAACCTCGATCGGCACATATGTCCCGTGCGTGCAGAAATGGTCGCCGCGCGGTTGAGGAGGCGCTGAATGAATGAATCCGATGCTGTGATACAACGGGTGCACGCGATATTCTCGCGTGGTCTGCGCACGGTCGAAATAGATCCCGATACACCCTTGCTCGATTATGGCTTGGACTCGGTGCGGTCGGTGGAGTTGGTGGTCGAGCTCGAGCGGGAGTTCGAAATCGCGATCTCCGACGAGGAGGCGGCGGCGCTGCACACCGCGCGCGAAGTGATCGCGTGTGTGACAGCGAAGACGGCCCGCGGCGCGCGGGCCGGGGCGCGAGCGTGACCGCGCGTACCGGGCGGCAGGAACAGATGCCGCCCACCGAATCGGACGCCTTCGGCGATTTCGCCGAGTACAACCGGCCTGGCCTGGCGCGATTGCTACGGGCCTGCCACCTGGACGTGGTCTATACCGCCGCGGAGGGTGACTATCTCGTCCGCGCGGACGGCACCCGGGTTCTGGATCTGGTCGGCGGCTTCGGCGCCGCACTGTTCGGGCACAACCATCCGGCGCTGGTGCGGGCTGCGACGGCGACGCTGAACCAGCAGGTGCCATTCGTGGCGCAGGGCAGTGTCCGGCCCGGTGTCGCGCGGTTGGCGCGGCGGCTGTCCGAGTCGGTCGGCGTGGGCACCGGCCGAGAGTATGTGGTGACCTTCGGCTCCACCGGGGCCGACGCGGTCGAGGCGGCGATACGGCACGCCGCGGTCGCGCACGCACGCGCCCTTTCCGAGTTGGACGCCGAGATGCGGCGGACGCTGCGTCGGCTCCGGCGCGACCGCCTGCACGACGTGCGCCCGACCGCGCCCACCGGAGACCCGGAGATGCGGACCGCCGCGGCGGTGCTCACCGAGTCGCTGGACCGAATAGCGCGGCTCCGCGAGCGCGGGCCGGTATTCGTCTCTCTCGCGGGCGCGTTCCACGGAAAGAGCGTTGGCGCCTTCGCGCTCACCGAACACGCCGATACACCGACCGACTTCGTTGTACCGGGCCCGGAGCGGCGCCGGCTCGCTACTTGGGCGCCGGACGAGGTGGCCGGCGCGTTCGCGGACGAGCTGTGCACGGTGGGCGTCATCGGCTTCGGTGCCGACGGTGCGCCCGTACGCACCTGGCGGCGTCTGTCGCCCGTCGCGGCGGTGTTCGCCGAGCCCGTACAGGGTGAAGGTGGCGTGCGTGAAGTTCCCGCCGAAACCCTGCTGGCCCTGCGCGAACTCGCGGATCGGCACACGGCGGCGCTGGTCTTCGACGAGATCCAATGCGGCATGGGCCGAACCGGCACGTTCCTGGCGTCGGCGCCGTCCGGTGTGCGCGCGGACTACTACCTGATGTCGAAATCGCTCGGCGGCGGGCTGGTCAAGATCGCCGCGCTGCTGGTGGACCGCACGCACGCCGTCGCCGACTTCGGTCGCTACCACACCTCCACCTTCGCCGACGACGAATTGTCGGCCACGGTCGCGGATGCCACGCTGAACTTGTTGCGCGACAACCAGATCCGGATAAGCGATGCGGGAGCCCGGCTACGGTCGCAGCTGGACGAGGTGGCCCGCCGCTGGCCGCGAGAGATCGTCGCGGTGCGTGGGCGCGGGCTTCTCCAGGGCGTGCAGCTGCGGGCGCCGGAGCCGGAATCAGCGCTGCTGCGCGAGATCTGCGCGCCCGACATGTTCGGCTACGTGGTAGCCGGATACCTGCTGCACCGGCACGCGATCCGCATGTTGCCCACCCTCTCCGCGCCTACGACGCTGCGGGTCCAGCCCTCGGCCTTTGTCACCGAAGCCGCCATCGGGCGGCTGACGGAAGCGTTGGACGACGTCGCCGCACTGTTGCACCGCGGCCGCTACGACCGGCTACTGGCACACCTGGCAGCCCCGGTCACCACGAAGACCACTGCGCCGGACCGCGCTCCGCTGCCGCGGCGGGCCGACACCCCACCGGCGCGGGACCCACGCGCGCCGCTGCGGGTGGCGTTCCTGGCGAACCTGCCCGAGACCGCGGATCTACGCCGGTTGGCCCCCGCACTGGAGAGCTGGACCGACTCGGAATTCGCCGCTCTGTTCGAACGTCTGCGCGCCGTGGCCGACCCGTTCGAGCTGACCAGGCAGACGGTCTGCTCACCGACCGGCGCCGAAGTCGAGATGCTGTTGCTCGCACTGCCGCTGACGGCCGAGCAGATCGTGGCGCACCAGCGTGCCGGCGAGCGGACCTATCTGCGCGAACTGGTGTGGCACGCGGTGGAACAGGCGGTCGCGGCCGGCGCCACGGTGATCGGTCTGGGCGGTTACACGTCGATCGTCACCGATGCCGCTCGCGAGGTGGCCGAAGACACCGTCACGGTCACTTCCGGCAATTCGCTCACCGCGGCCTGCGCCTACGAGCTGCTCAGCGCCGAACTGACCGCACTCCCGCCGGGACAGCGGCGGGTCGGCGTCCTCGGCGCACTCGGCAATATCGGCGCGGTCATGGCCGAACTGCTCGCCCCGCTCGCCGACTCGCTGGTCCTGGTGGGCAGGTCCGGTGCCGGGGCGCGCCTGCGCCGAGTGGCCGCCGGACTGCCCGGCGAGGTCGTCGTGAGCGAGGATCTGGCCGACCTGCGGGACTGCCGGGTCGTGGTGGCCGCCACCAACTCGGCGGAGCCGCTGATCACCGCACGGCATCTCGCCGCCGATCACCCGGTGCTGATCTGCGATCTGGCCGTACCGGGGGACGTGGATCCGGCGGTCGCCGAGCATCCGCACCTCACCCTGCTCGACGGCGGCCGCATGGCGCTGCCGCTGGGCCAGACCCCTCCCTTCCCCGAAACCGGGTTGCCCGCGGGAATCGTGTACGCGTGCATGGCCGAGACGCTGTTGCTCGGCTTCGAGCCGCGCACCGCGAGCCCGTCCTACGGAGCGCTCACCGTGGCCGGCGTCCGCTCGGCGCGGAGTCTGGCCGCTCGCCACGACGTACGCCCGGTTCTGCTTCCGACAGGAGCCACCACCGTGATCACTCCCGCCACCGCGTCCGCCTCGATGTTCCTGGGCGCGGCCGACTTCTCCCCGGCGCGGGCGGGCGGCAAAGCCGCCACCCTGCACGAACTACTGGCCGACGGCTTCGCGGTCCCACCCGGATTCGTCGTGCCCGCCGACCTGGACTTGGACGGCGTCTCCGACGACGAGCTGTCCGGCTGGGTGCGGGCCATCGGCGGGTTCCCGGTAGCCGTACGCTCCAGCGGAGTCCTCGAGGATCTCGACGACGCCAGTTTCGCGGGCCAGTACGAGTCCTATCTGGACATCGCCGACCCGGTCGCACTGCGGACGCACATCGAGCGATGCCGCGCGTCGGTTCGGAACGAGCGCGTACGGGCGTATCTGTCCCGGCGTGGAATGGCCGACGCGGATGCGACGGTGGCCGTCCTGGTGCAGCGCATGGTCGAGGCGCGCTGCGCCGGTGTCGGTTTCAGCATCGATGTGCTCACCGGCGTCGAGGAGCACGCCGTGCTGGAGACCTGCCACGGCGTGGGGGAGCGCCTGGTCTCCGGGCAGGTCACACCGACTCGCTACACACTGCGTCTGTCCGACGGCGGCGTGGTGACGCGCGAGGCGGGCGACGAGGACGTCCAGCTCACGGCCGCCGACACCACAGCGCTGGCGGCGCTGCTGCTCGCGGTGCAGGCCCGCCGGCATCGGCCGCAGGACATCGAATGGGCGATCGACGGCGACGGCGCGTTGTGGTTGCTGCAGTCCCGTGCGGTGACCGCGATCAGCTGGCGTACCGACATCGACCAGTTCTCCGACGCGGACCTGCGGGACGGCGGCGTCTCGGCCCGGGTGTGCACGCCGATGATGTTCTCGCTGTACGACAACGCCTTCCAGTACTCGATGCAGCGTTTCTTCGAAGGGCTCGGCCTGGCCGGGCCGGGCGAGGAGCCGGACTGGATGGCCATGTACTACGGCCGGGCCTACTGGAACGTGAGCGCGGTGAAGAAATGCTTCCAGCGCATCCCGGGTTTCGACGAGCAGCACTTCGACGACGACCTCGGCGTCCTCAACGAATACGGCCCCGACGGGCCGATCCGCACGCCGAACACGCCGTTGACCATCGCCCGCGCGCTGCCCGTCGCGCTGGCGGTGCAGCGCAGCTATCGCGAACAGCTCGCCGCCGTCGACAGTTTCGCCGCGAGCTGGCCCGCCAAGTACGAGGCATGGCAGGAGCGGGTGCGCGCGCTACCGCATACCGACGAGGCGACCTTCGCCGCCGACCTCGCCGACTGCCTGCTCACGCTGCACGCCGCCACCGAGCGCACCTACTTCACGACGATCTATCACAACTCCAGCGTGCAGACCGATTTCAAACAGCTGCTGGACAAGGTCGACGCAGCCACCGGCGCGACCAGCTCCGCCATCGACCTGATGGGTGGTCTCGCCGAGATCAGCCACATGGCGCTGCAACGCGGCATCGTCGAATTGCACCGGGTAGCAAAGGAATCCGGGCTGGACGGTCCGGCGTGGAACGACGCGCTCGCGGCTTTCCTCGCCGAGCAAGGTTTCCACGCCGACGCCGAACTCGACCTCACCTGCCCACGCTGGTCGGAGGACCCGCAGCGGGTGCGATCGATGATCGCGGTGATGGTCGAGCACGGCACCGCGCCTGCCGACCCCGCGGCCACGCTGGTGGAGCAGCGCAAACGCTACGAGTCCGAACTGGCCGCGGTCCGCGCCCGGGTCCGTGCCCGGCCGACCACCCGGGTGCGGTACGCCAAGGCGCTGGACAAGCAGATCGAGCGGATGCGACGGTATCTCGTCGCCCGCGAGCGGATGCGCGAGTTCTCCTCGCAGTGCTACGCCGTCGTGCGCGCCTACGTGGTGGAAGCGGGCACCCGTTTGGCCGCCGCGGGTGCGCTGGAACGTGCCGACGACGCGTTCCAGCTGACCATCCACGAGCTGACCGATGTGGTCGCGGGCCGGGTTGACGCCGCTGACCTCGCCTCCGTGCTCGCCTATCGCCGGGCCATGTACGCCGGATACCGCGATCTGACGCCACCGCACGAACTCGGTGGCGGCGTGACCGTCGCGGCGGTGCGCGCCGTCGCCGACGGTGACCTGACCGGCCTCGGGTGCAGTCCCGGCGTTGCCGAGGGAACGGCCCGGGTGATCACCGCGCTTTCCGACATCGACCAATTGCGCGAGGGTGACATCCTCGTCACGCGCTTCACCGACCCGGGTTGGACTCCCGCGTTGGGTTTGGTTGCCGGTGTGGTCACCGAGGTGGGTGGCATGCTGTCGCACGCCGCCGTGATCGGGCGCGAGTACGGCATCCCCGCCGTGCTGAATGTGGCGGGTGCGACGACCGCCGTGAAATCGGGTCAGCGCATCCGGATCGACGGCAGCGCGGGAGTGGTGCGGATCCTGGACGCCGGCCTCGTCGCGGGTCCCGCGACGGACCACCCCGCCCCGGCCGAGTCGGTCGCCGACCAGCCGCGTCCGGACATCGCCGCGCGCGCCGAGCCGGAAGCGGCCTCGCCGCCGGTTCGCGTGATCCGGGAAACCGTCACGACCTCATCAGATCTTGCCGCAGCACCCCGCGTCCCGCGCGGTACGGGAAAGGACACGACACTGACCGCACGTAAACGTCTCATCTGCCTCGCGGGTGGTGACGGCTCAGGCAAAACCACCCAGGTGGCCAGGATCGCCGCCGAATTCGAGGCGCAGGGACACAGCGTCGCCGCGGTGACGATCTGGGACGCGTTCCTCGACCCGAAGATCTCCTCGAAACTGCCCTGGCGCAATCCCGCCGAGATCTACGGCTACCTCCAGCTGCTGACCCCGCTCAGCCGCGCGCACTTCCTGTTCCACGCCATGCAGCTGTCACTGGATCTGGCCGCCGAACGCGGCGCGGACATCTTGCTCGCCAACGCGTACTGGTACAAGTACTACGCCACCGAAGTCGCCCACGGCGGCGATCCGGTCGTACTGCGCAGCTTGGCGGCGGGATTCCCGGAACCCGACCGCACTTTCTACCTCGCCGTGCGGCCGCAGGACGCGCTGGGCCGCAAACGGTTGCGCAGCGACTACGAGAGCGGCTACGGCGACGAGGAGTCGTTCCTGGCCTTCCAGCAGCGCAGCCACGAGGCGCTCGACGCGTTGTCGGACGAGTTCGGATGGATCCGGCTCGACGGCACCGCGGCGCAGGCCGAGATCACCGCGGCCGTGCTCACCCAGCTGCGCGAGGACGACCGATGAGCGGGCACACCCGCCGGGTGGCGCTGGTCGGCATCGACGGGGCGGGCAAGTCCTCGGTGCTGGCCGCGCTCCGCGCGCTGGCGGAGGAATCCGAGGGCGGCGGGTTCGCCTCGATGACCTGTCCCGACTTCCACGACACCGGCAACGTTCCGCTCACCGATCTGTCCCGGCAGCTCAGGGCATTCAGCGTCGGCTGTGACGAGATCGGCGACGTGGCGATGAAGGCCACCGCGATGTACCTGCAGATGACCCTGTTCGGGCCGGTGGAACAGCACTTTCTGCGCACCTGGTCACCGGATGTGCTGGTGTGCGAACGGCATCCGCTGATCGAACTGCTCGTCTACGGTCCGCTGTACGTGGCGCTGGCGGGCACCGACGGGCGCTGCCGCGAGCGGCAGGACGAGATCGCCGCGGTACTGGAGCGCCACCGGCCCGGCACTTTCGCCGACATCCTGGCGTGGCAGCACGCCCAGGCCGCACGGCTGGGCAGCTCGCCGGACCCGTGGCTGCTGCTGTCGGAGATCGCGGAGCTGGTGAGTCGCGACATCGCGGGCGCGGTGTCCGGGTTCGCCGAACGGTTCCGCACCACGCTGCCGGATGCCGTGCTGTGGCTGGACGCCCCGCCCGAGCAGGCCGCGGCGCGCTGTGTGCAGCGGTCGGGCCACGGACCCGTCGAGGCCCATGAGACCGCCGAGCGGCTGACCGCCCTGCGCGCAGGCTACGAACAGGTGCGCGAGACCCTCGCGAGCGCGTTTCCGCAGGTGGGATTCCACCGCATCGACACTGGCGACGACGTCGACCTCGAGGAATCGGTGCGCGCCTGCGTGACGGAAGGGAAGTTGCTCGGATGAGCACACGTGACGACATCGGCTCGGCCGATCTGGAGGCGCGGGTCCGCGCGATCGTCGGGGAGGTGCTGTGGGTGCCTGCGGCCGACCTGGACCCGGTGGTGCCGCTGATCGACTACGGACTCGACTCGCCGACCGCCATCGAACTCACCATTCAGCTGGAACAAGCCTTCTCCGTGAGCATCCCGGAGGACGTCGCCGTCCGGCTGACCACGGTCGCCACGATCGTGCGCTACGTGAAGGACCGGACATGACCACACCATCCGGGGAACTGCGCCCCGAACACCCGAGCATCGTGCACGCGCTGCTCTCGGCCGCCGAGCGAGGTACGGCGGCGGCATCGACGATCATCCTCGCCGAGCGTGCCACGGCGCACCACGACGACGAGATTCATTGGCGGCACGATGATCTCTTGACCGTCGCGAGCCGCGCGGCGGCGGGTCTGGCCGCCGGCGGCGTACGCCGGGGCGACCGGGTACTGCTGTGCCTGCCCACCTCGGCGGAGTTCGTCACGGCATTCTTCGGCGCACTGCTGCTCGGTGCGGTGCCCACCGCGATCGCCACCCCGGGTGGCTTCGGGGCCGCGGAGATCTTCCTGGACCGATTCGAGCGGCTGCTGGCCTATCTGGAGCCGACGGCCGTGGTGAGTACCTCAGCGGTGGCCACCACGCTGCCGCTGCCCGCGTCGGTAGCGGCGATCGACGCCTCGTCGTTGCACGCGCTGGCTCGCACACCGGACGCGCCCGCGCTCGCGCCCCACCTGCCCGCACCGGACGACCTCGCGTTCATCCAAGCCACCTCCGGCTCGACCGGTACGCCGAAGGGGGTTCAGATCACCCACGCGAATCTGGCCGCCAATTGCGAACAGATCGCCCGCGCCGCCGCGATCGGCCCCGGCGACACCTGGGTCGGCTGGCTGCCGCTGCACCACGACATGGGCCTGATCGGCGGATTCCTCACACCGCTGTTCCGCGGCATCGACGCGGTACTGATCCCGCCGAACCGATTCCTGCGCCACCCGGCGGACTGGCTGCGCGCGGTCACCCGGCATCGCGGAACCCTCACAGCCGCACCGAACTTCGCCTACGGCTACGCCGCCGCGCGGATCGCCGACAGCGAACTCGACGGAGTGGATCTGTCCGCATGGCGCTTCCTGTTCTGCGGCGCCGAACCGATCCACCCGCCCACCGTGCGGCGGTTCGTCGACCGGTTCGGCGCTTGGGGACTTCCCACAGACGCGCTCGTGCCGTGCTACGGGCTGGCCGAGGCGTCGCTCGCGGTGACCGTGTCCGATCCCCGCGCGCCGATCGCGTTCGACTCGGTCTCCCGTCGCGGACTCGCCGAAGACGGTGTAGCAGTGGACGTTCCGGCCGGTGACCGCGATGCGCTCGACATCGTCGACTGTGGTGCGCCCGTGGTGGGCACCGAGGTCCGCGTGGTGGACGAGCACGGTTCACCGCGCGGCGCGGATCTGATCGGCCACGTGCAATTCCGTGGACCGTCCACCACACCGGGCTACTTCCGGCTGCCCGAAGCCACGGCCGCCACCCGCGTGGACGGCTGGTGGGACACCGGCGACATCGGCTACCTGCGGGATGGACGATTGCGGATCACCGGGCGACGCAAGGACCTGATCATCATCCGCGGCGCGAACTACCTGCCCACCGACTTCGAGATAGCCGCCGAGCAGGTGCCGGGCGTGCGACCGGGTGGCGTGGTCGCGGTGGGGCGAACCGATGCCGGGAGCGGATCGGAAGAGCTGCACCTGATCGTCGAATCCGCCGAGGCGCCGGCCGGGCACGGCGCGCTGGCCCGCGCGGTGCGCGCCGCGGTGAGCAAACGCACCGGAGTGCTGGCCGCGGGTGTGCGGATCGTCGCGCCACGCAGCATTCCCAAAACCACCAGTGGCAAGGTCCAGCGCGCCGCGGCGCGGACCCTGCTGAACGACGATGCGGACGAGTTGGTCGGCGCCGTGCGCGGGGGAGGCGGGGCGCGATGACAACGCCGCCGAGAACCGGTGATCGCCGCCTCGACGGGCCGGCCCTCCGACACCCACTGGGCGCCTACGCCCGCTATCGGGCCGACCCGCTCAGCCTGTTCTACGAGTCCGCGCTCGGCTACGGCAGCGTCCGGCTGCGGCTGGCGCACCAGCACGTACACCTGCTGGTCGAGCCCGAGCACATCGAACAGGTGCTGGTCACCCACGCGGCGCGCTACGAGAAAGGAATCAGCTACCGAAGCCTGAACCATTTGCTCGGCCCCGGCCTGCTGACCAGCGGCGGCGAGCTGTGGAAACGGCAGCGCGCCCTGATCAAGCCGGTCTTCGCGCGCCGTCACGTGGAGACCGAGATCCCGCTCATGGTCGAATGCGGGCAACGGTTGCGGACCCGCCTGGACGCGCGGGCCGACGACGGCGCGGTCTTCGACCTGGTGCCCGAGTTGATGGGGTTCGCCGCCGACGTCGTGTGCCGCGCGGTACTCGGAGCAGACCTCGACGGTGTGCTCCCGCAGATCGAAGACGATGTGCGTCAGGGTGTTTCGTGGGTCATGCGGCATATGGCCGCTCCGGTCCAGCTGCCGCCTCGGCTCCCGACGCCGGGTAACCGGCGCCTGCGGGCGGTGCGGCAACGGTTGCACCGAGTGGTGGACGAGGTGATCGGGCGGCACCGGCAGACCGACGACGCCCACTCCCTGCTCGCCCGGTTGCTCGCCGCCCGCGACGACGCCGGGCACGCGATGGACGACGAGCAACTGCGGCACGAGGTGCTGACCTTCCTGCTCGCCGGTCACGAGACCACCGGAGGGGCACTGGCCTGGACGATCTACGAACTGGGCCGCAACCCGGCGGTGCTCGAGCGGGTCCGCGCGGAGATCGACGCGCTGCCGCACGCGCCGGACGATCCGGACGCCGTGCGGGCCGCGCTGCCCCGATTGGAGTACACCGGCCGCGCGATCGATGAGGCGATGCGCCTGCATCCTCCGGCGTGGGCGTTCAGTCGCACCGCACTCGAGCCGGACCGATTCGACCGGTTCGACCTGCGGCCCGGCGCGATCGTGGTGATCAGCCCGTTCGTCAACCATCGGCTGCCGCGGTTCTGGGATTCGCCGTTGACCTTCGATCCCGACCGGTTCACGAAAGAGCGGAACCGGGCACGCCCGCCGTTCCGGTATTTCCCCTTCGGCTGGGGCGCGCATCTGTGCGTCGGCCAGCAGATGGCGCTCATCGAGATCCGGGTAGGTCTCGCGATGCTGCTGTCGCGCTACGACATCGAACTGGTGAACGGGATGCGGGTGCGTGAGCGCCCCGAGATCTCCAGCACCCCCGACCCGGTGCTGATCCGGTTGACCCGGCGCGAGCGCGCCGTCCCGGCGACCCGGGCCAGACAGGAGGCAGCACGATGACCAGTACCACCTCCGGCGCGATACAGCGCGCCGAAGCCCTCGCGGCGGACCCGGCGGCCGCCGCGTATGCGGGCGCCAAGGCCGCCAACCTCGCCAGGCTGCGGGCTGCCGGGCACCATGTGCCGCCGTTCGTCGTGCTGGGCACCGACACCTGCGCACGGCTACTGGCCCCGTCCGCCGCTGCCGTCGCCGACTTGCTGGCTGGGCTCGACCCCCACGATCCGGCCGCACTGCGGTCCGTCTCGACCCGGATTCGTGCCCTCGTCGAAGGACAACCGTTGCCCGGGGACATCGCGGCCCAACTCGACACCGCGGTCGCCGAACTGTCCAGCGCCGGACCAGCCGCCGCGGCCGACGTGCGATTCGCCGTGCGCTCGTCGGTGCGCGGCGAGGACTCGGCCACCGACTCCTTCGCCGGACAGCTCGACACCGTGCTCAACGTCCCGGCGGCCGGTCTGCCCGCCGCGATCGGAACGGTGCTCGCCTCCGCATGGTCGGAACGGGCCCTGTTCTACCGAGCGCGCCGCGGTCTCGACGACACGCCGGTCGCCTGCGCCGTCGTGGTGCAGGTACTGCTCGACAGCGCCGTCTCCGGGGTGGTGTTCAGCTGCAATCCGCAGACCGGAGACCCGTCCGAAGCGGTCGTAGCGGCCGCGCTCGGACTGGGCGAGGGCGTGGTGGCGGGCACGGTGGACTGCGACACCTACTTCGTCGATCGTGCCACCGGCGCCATCACCTCTCGGATCGTCGCCGAGAAGCGCAGCCGCGTGGTGCCCTCGCGTACCGGTCCGAGGACCACCGTCGAAGAACTCGCCGTCCCGGTGACCGACGCGGCACTCTCCGACCCGAGAATTCGCGAGTTGGCGCAGGTAGCAGGGGAACTCGCCGACCACTTCGGCGCGCCGCAGGACATCGAGTTCGCCTACACGGCCGACGGGCGGTTGCACCTGTTGCAGGCCAGACCGGTCACGGCGACCGGTGCGCGCGAAACCGTCTTCGACAATGTCAATGTCGCCGAATCGTATCCGGGACTGTCGAGTCCGCTGACCTTCTCCGTGCTACGGGCCGCCTACGAGCGGGTCTTCCGCGCCTGTCATCGGGATTTCGGAGCCACCGCGCGGATCGTGGACCGCAACGCCGCCGATCTGTATCCGTATCTGGTCGCCACCGCACGCGGCCGCATCTACTACAACATCAGCAACTGGTACCGGCTGTTTCTCGAGATACCCGGCATGGACTTCGCCATCGAAGGGTGGGAGGCGGCGCTCAATATCGAGAACCGATACCAGCGGCCGCCCCCACCGGCCCGTGGCATCGCCCGGCTACGCGCGACCGCACGTCGGTTGCGGGTGTTCGCGATCATTCTGCTCGGCTGGCTGCGTCTGCCCCGGCGGTTGCGCGCGTTCTTCACCGCGCTGGCGGCGGCGACCGCCGACCTCGAGCGCAGACTGGACAAGGACACACCGGAGCGCGAGCGCGACGCACACGCATTGCTGGCCTGGACGGAACGCTTCTTCGACGAGCTCGTGCCCGCGTATTCGGTGCAGATCTTCAACGACTTCCTCGCTCAGCAGATGTTCCATGTGGTCGGACTGCAGTTGCGACGAGCCGGCTCGGCCGAGGACGCCGCGCTCACCCTGCGCAACGAGTTGTTCTGCGGCGAGGACGGTGTGGACAGCGTCGATCCGGTGCGTTCTGCACTGGCACTGACCGCGCAAGTGCGCGCCGACTCGGCATTGCGTGCGCTGTTCGACGGCCCGGCCACCGCATCCGAGGTGTGGACGGCGTTGTCGGAAGATCGGTTCGCGAACTTCCACGCGGCTTGCCTGCGCCACATCAGGGAGTTCGGCGACCGCACCGTGGACGAACTCAAGCTGGAGACCGATCCACTGGGCGAGCATCCCGAACGACTGGTGCCCATGCTGCGCAACTATCTGCGCGGTGGACAGAACGCCGACGACATGATCGCGCGCGAGCAAGCGATCCGCCGCGCCGCCGAGCGCGAGGCGGACAACCTGTTCGCAGGTAAACGTCTGCAGCGCTGGATGTTTCGCTTCGCCCTCCGTCTCGCCCGCGAACACGTGAAGCAGCGGGAGAACATGCGGCTGGGCCGAAGCCGCTCCTTCGGCCTGGTCAAGCGGGTGTTCCGGGAGTACGGCAGGCGACTGCACACCGACGGCCTGCTGAGCGATCCGCGCGATATCTTCTGGCTCACCTACGAGGAGATCGCGGCCCTCACCCGCGGAACGGCGGTGGACACCGACACCACCCGTATCGTCGCCGTGCGGAAGGCCGATTACGAGCGCTGGCGCGCCCAACGACTGCCCTCCCGCATCGTCACGACCGGGATCGCCGCGGCGGGAATTGCGGATGTCACGCTGGAGGAACCGGGCGAGAGTGTCGCCGCCGGAGCGCGAGTACTGCACGGAATCGGTTGTGCCCCCGGTCGCGTCGAGGCGCCCGCGCTGGTTCTGCGCAGCCCGGACCCGGACGTCGCGATCGACGGACAGATCCTGGTCGCCTCGACCACCGACCCGGGCTGGGTGTTCCTAATGGTCGCCGCGGGCGGCCTGGTCAGCGAACGGGGCAGCCTCCTTTCCCACACCGCCATCATCGGACGCGAACTCGGTATCCCCACGGTCGTCGGCGTTCCGGGGGTCACCGGCCTGATCGAAAACGGTGACGTACTGGTACTGGACGGCCGCGCCGGAACCGTGACGCTCGGGCAGGAGCAACGACGATGACCGCACCCGATCTGGCCCACGGCGAGAACTTCAGCCTGGAGCACTACCTCGACCCCGCCGCGCACACGTTCGAACAGCGTTTCGCGGAATTCCGGCTGTATGCCCAGCACGCTCGCGGCAGCGGTTTCGTGTTGCGGGAAGTGGCCGGACCGTCCGGCGCGGTCGTGCCGGTGCGCGATCCGGCGACCGGCGCGACCGACGAGCTGATCATGCTCGGGTCCAACAACTATCTCGGCCTCGGCAACGAACCATCCATCGTCGAGGCGGCCATCGCCGCGATCCGCGAATACGGTGTGGGACACGGCGGCCCGCCCTTGCTCAACGGCACCACCACCTTGCACCGGCGGCTGGAGGAACGGCTGGCCGAGCTGAAGGGCTGCGAGGACGCCATGGTCTTCTCCTCGGGCTATGCCGCCAATGTCGGCTGGGTGACCGGTCTGCTGCGCAAAGGCGATGTGCTGCTCTACGACGAGCAGAACCATGCCAGCCTCTACGACGGCATCCAGCTCGGTCGCGTGCGCTCGATGGCCTTCGCGCACAACGACCTGCGACACCTGCGCCACCGGCTGATGCAGATCCGCTGGCGCAATCCGGGTGCGAATGTCGTGGTAGCCGTCGAGGGCGTGTACTCGATGGACGGCGACATCGCGCCGCTGGCCGAGATCCGCGCGCTGTGCGACGCGTTCGGCGCGTGGCTGGCAGTGGACGACGCGCACGGCACCGGAGTGCTCGGCGCGCACGGACACGGCACCGCCGAGCACTTCGGGCTCGGCCCGGGAGCGGTGGAACTGACCATGGGCACGTTCTCGAAGGTCTTCGCCGGCACCGGCGGTTTCGTCGCCGGATCCCGAGACCTGGTGGACACCCTGCGCTTCTTCGCCCGCTCCTACATGTTCTCCGCCGCGCTCGCACCCTCGGTGGTCGCGGCGGTGCTGGCGGGAATCGACTTCCTCGCCGCGCATCCCGAGCGGGTGGCGCGACTGCACGACAACGTCGGATATTTCGTGCGCGGTCTGCGTGCCATGGGCTTCGCCGTCGACCCGCAGACCGCGATCATCCCGCTCCTCGTGCCGCAGCGTCTCGCCGTCGCCGATGTGGTCGCCGCCCTGCACCGAGAAGGCGTGTTCGTCAACGGCGTCGAGTTCCCGGCCGTGCCCCGCGACCAGCAGCGCCTGCGCATCAGCATGATGGCCACCCTCACCCGCGACCACCTCGACCACGCTCTGGACCGTATCGACGTCGTCGCCCGCCGCTTCGGCTTCCATCCCGAACAGGAAGGGATCGCTTGACATGACCGACACCATGATCGCCGCGGGTGGGACGGAGGCCGATCGGCTGCTGGTGTACGCAGCGCTGGCCACACCCACCGAACAGGAACGTGCCGCGCTGGTCGAGCTGGCCCACCGGGTCACCGATTGGGCGGCCTTCTTCGAGCTGGCTCAGCTGAACGCGACTGTCCCGCTGGTGCGGCGTTCGCTGATCGCCGGCGAGGTGTATCCGCGCGTTCCGCCACTGGTTCGGGTACGGTTCGACGCCGCGACCGAGCGGATCGCGACCGCGAACGACCGCCGCCTGGCCGGTGCGGTGCGACTGCTGCGGCGCTTCGACGAACGCGGCGTGCGCTGCGTGGTGCTCAAAGGCATGCTTTTCGCCACCGAGATCTACCACGACCCGCGCTACAAACGCATGAACGACCTGGACATCCTGCTGGAACCGGACCAGATCGACGTGGCCGTCGAGATCTACCGTGAACTGGGTCTTTTCGCGACCTCGGAGCTGCTGGGGAAGGCGCCCAAGGCGCGGACCGAGCGATCCCACCACCTGCCGTCGTTCGTCTCCCGCGACGGCGCGCTCGTGGTGGGCACACACTGGGGATTGATCACGCCGCTGGCACCCTACACAGTCGACTACGCCGCGATCTGGAAACGCGTGCGGCCCATTGACTTCCACGGCGTGCCCGCATGGGCGATGGCGCACGAGGACAACCTGCACCATCTGGGCATCCACCTGCCCTATTACAAGACCGGCGTACGCGAGCTCGGTGACATCTGGAACCTGGCCCGTTATGCGGGTGCCGACCTGGACTACGACCTGCTGGCCGCGCAGATCGCGGCGGCAGGCAGCGAAGGCTTGATGTACCACGCCCTCGCACTGGCCCACCGGCTGGTGCCCGACCCGCACTTCGCCATGCTGCTGGACCGTATCGCACCGCGCGTGGACCGATTCACCCGCGCCGACACCGTACGCAAGATCGCCGATGTGCGTACGCTGCTGCGCAGCCGCTCCACGCACACCTCCCGAATCGAGAAGGCCTACACCGAATTCAACATGACCGCCGACCCGTGGGAGAAACTGGACGGCTTCCGGCGGTTGTGGTCCGGGCTGCTACTGGTCCCCGGCGCGGAGGCGGCCCGGATGAACTCGGTGCGCGACCCGGGCGCACTTGCCGCCGTCGGCGCCCGCCTGATCGCGCCCTACCGCCTGACCCGGGTGTTCCAGCGCGACCTGGGCCGGTGGCTGTTTCCCGCCGCGCTGGCCAAGACGGTCTACGACCTCGGCGCGGCATACGCCGGGGAGTTCCGGACCCGCACCGAGATCGGCGGTGCGCGGCCCGCGCCGCCCGGCATCGACGAGTACGCCGCCCGCCTCGGGCTGACCAGAGCGGACCTGCAAGCAGTACTGGACAGCCAGGAATGAGCCCACGACCGACCGTGCTGTGGGATCTGGACGGCACGTTGATCGGGCAGCGGCGGCGCACCTTCGCGACGCTGATGCCCACGGGAGCGGCCTGGGTATTCCGCGATCTCATGCCACCGCACCGTTTCCTGCCGCTGTTGGGCCGCACGCTGCGCGACGTACGTGCCAACGACACCGAACACACCAACACGGAGCTGATGTTGCGGCTGCTCGCCGAGCGCGTCGGCACCGGCCGCGACGTGGTGGAAGCCCGCCTGGCCCGGCTGGCAGAGGTCGAATTCGCCCGGTTGCGAGCGTGCTTCCCGGCACGACCGGCAGCGGTGGCGGCGGTACGCGGGCTGGCGGAGGCGGGTGCGCGTCAGGTGGTCGCGACCAACCCGTTGTGGCCGCGCAGCACCGTCGAAGCCAGGATCCGCTGGGGTGGACACGATCTCACCTCGTTCGCCTTCGTCACCAGCGGCGAGACCATGCGCCGCGCCAAGCCACGGCTCGATTTCTATCGCGAATTGCTCGATCGGCTGGGCGCGGCGGCGGGTGACTGCGTGATGGTCGGCAACGACCCGGCCGACGACGGACCCGCGGCGCAACTGGGGATCCCCGTGTTCCTGCTGGGCGCGCGGACAACCGATATTCCACCCACTGTGGCCCGGACCGGACTGATCACGACCGGAGACCACCGCGCACTACGCCGATGGCTCGGCATCGAGGAGGATCTGTGCTCGTCGTCCTGAACCCGCGATCGAACGCGGGCACCGCACTCCGGCGCTGGGAGCCGGTGGAATCCGTGCTGCGCGCTCGGCACCCGGACCTCTCCGTGGAACTGCCTGCCGACGCACAGCACGCCACCGAGCTCGTGCGCGCAGCCGTTACCCGCCCGAATCCACCGTCCGTGCTGGTCGCCGCCGGTGGCGACGGCATGGTGAACCTGGTGCTGAACGCCCTCATGGACCCCGCCACCGACCGCCCGCGCGCCGTCGGCTCGGCGCTGGGCGCGGTGGGACTGGGCAGCTCCAACGACTTCCACAAACCGGTGCCCGACAGCGCCCGCGTCGGGTCCGTTCCGGTGCGGATCGACGCAGCGCGCGCTGACCTGGTGGACGTCGGCAAGGCCAGCGTGCTGCTGGCCGACGGCACCCGCGCCGTGCGCTACTTCTTGCTCAACGCCAGTATGGGACTGGTCGCGGCGGGCAATCATTCGTTCAACCAGGCCGCCGGGCTGATCGGCTGGCTCAAGTCGCGCAGCGTGGATGCCGCCATTCTCGCCACGGCGCTGGCCACCATCGCCACTCATCGGCCGCTGCCGGTCGCGGTGCGCGGCGACAATTGGATGCATGCCGCCCCGATCACGAACATCGGCGTGCTCAAGAGCGTGCACTTCGCCGGCGGCATGCACTACGACACCGCGGTCACCCGTGCCGACGGCCGGTTCGACGTGAACATCTGGGCCGAAGCGGGCAGGCTGCGGACACTCGGCCTGGTCGCCGGGCTGTACGCCGGGCGATTCCGGCGGTCGCGGCTGGCGGTGTGCTATCGGGACGCGGTCGTGGAACTGCGGCCCGACCGTCCGGCGCCACTGGAACTGGACGGCGAGATCACGATGGTGGAGTCGGCGCGGCTGGAGGTTCTGCCACGGGTGCTGAAGGTGTGTGCCGCATGACGGTCGTGCTGGTCACCGGAGCCGCCAACGGAATGGGCGCGGCCACCGCGGAACATCTTGCCGCGCTGGGATATACGGTCGAAGGATGCGATCGGATGGCGGCGCCGGACATCGCTCAGGTCGACGTGGGTGACGCCGAGGCGGTGAACCGCTGGGTACAGGACGCGCACAACAGGCACGGCCGGATCGACGCGGTCGTCACGTTCGCGGCATACGGCGTCGTCGGCGCGGTCGAGGAGACCACACCCGAGGAGGCCGCGGCGCTGTACGACATTAACGTGCTCGGCACACACCGCGTGCTGCGAGCAGTGCTGCCACTCCTCCGCGACCAGGGCGAAGGCCGGGTGATCGTCGTGAGCTCGGGAGCGGGCGCCATCGCCGAGCCGTACGGCGGGTGGTATTCGGCCACCAAGGCGGCCGTGGAACGGATCGGCGAGGCCGCGCGAATGGAGACGGCTGGGTCCGGCGTGCACGTCTCGGTGCTCATTCCCGGTTGGACGGTCACCCCGATCATCGACACGGCGGTTCATGTGGCTACCCCGATCTCGGTGTACGACCACGACCGCGCCGCCGTACTCCACCTGGTGCGCGGCTATCTGGCCGCCGGACAGCCCGCCGCAGCGGTGGCCCGGAAGGTCGCGATGATCCTGGCGGCGGACCGGCCACGGCAGTCCTACCTCTGTGGCCGAGACGTCCGCTTGTCCTTCTGGACCCGCAGGCTGGTCCCGGCTCGTGTCTACGAGCGACTGGTACAGAGGTACTACGGTTTTCGACCGGGCGCTCTCCGGCTTAGGACGTGATTCGCCCTAAGCGGCTCCTATCGTGCGTCTTGTGACTGAAACAACCGAGCATCCTGGTCGTAGCGGCGGCGAGATCACGACAGCGCAGAACCTTCCGGCCGAATTCGTCGAGCGATACCGCCGAGACGGCTACGTCCACATTCCACGAGTACTCGATGCGACGGAAGTGGACGAGTTCCTGGCCGAAGCCCGTACCCAATTGCACGAGCAGCCCACGGTCTCCTGGGAGGCACCCGAAGGCGGGAACGTGATGGATTGGGTCGCCGAACCGGAGAACGCCAGTGCGCAGATGCGAAGGCTCGCATTGCATCCCGAGATCACCGCCATCGCCGAGCGTCTGGCCGGGCGGTCGCTGCGCATGTTCAAATCCGAACTGCTGCGCAAGCATTCGTCGGGAAGCGCCCCCACACCGTTGCACATCGACGAGCCTGCTTTCCCCATCGCGGCGGCGCCGGTCACCCTCACCGCCTGGGTGGCGCTGGTCGATGTGCCCGTGGAGCGGGGATGCCTGACGTTCATTCCGGGATCACACCGCTGGCCCGGTGACACGGTCCCCGCGGACGGTGAGCCGTTCGACGTTCGACCGGAATTGCGGTGGTGGCCCCAAGTGACCGTTCCGCTGCGAGCCGGTGACTGCACTTTCCACCACGCTCGGCTGGTCCACTCGGCCGGTGCCAATCATACGGAGGTGACGCGGATTTCCCTGGCATCGGTGTACATCGACGCAGAGGCGGTCTATGACCCCAACCCGGACTCGTGGTATCAGGACAAGGTGCCCGACCGGGAACCCGGACAAACACTCGTCGGCGACCGGTATCCGCGACTCAGCTGAATCCGAAACCACGTCCGGGTGGCCACGCATCCAGCCCGGTGTCGCGGCAGAATGATCGGATGGTTGTGGGGATGGACGGCTCGAGTTCAGCTCGATGCCAACTGATGGTCGGGCGCGGTCGGTACGCATCGCTGGTGAGAATGCACCGCCGTACCCGAAGCGCAGTCGTCATGGTGGCCGTATGCGCGAGCGCCGTTCTGTCCGCATGCTCCTCATCGAGTTCGGAGGGGGACTTCACGGCGACCGAAGATCAGCCCTTGGTGATCTCGCTGGACGATCTGCTCGCCCGGACCGGCGGCAGCGCGGCGGTCGGGATCGCCGATCCGCAGCACGGCACGATCACCCGGCGCACCGACGGTGCGGTGGTGTACACGCCGGCGGCCGGGTACACCGGGACCGACAGCGTCACCGTGACCACCACCGACGCCGTCAAGCTGTTCACCACCGATATTCCACCGCTCGGTGACTTCGGCGGGGTGAGCTTGCAGGGCAGTGGGTACGGGTCGGCGTTCACCCCGGTGCCCGGATCGACCGACGAGTTCTACGGTCTGACCGACCGTGGGCCGAATGTGGACGGCAAGGGCAAGAACGAGAAGATCACGCCCGTACCGTCTTTTACGCCCGCCATCGCCAAGTTCAAGCTGGTCGGCACGAAGGCGGTGCTGGAAAGCGCCATTCCCCTGAAGGATTCGGCGGGACGGCCGTTCAACGGCCTGGTCGACACCTCCGCAAGCACCGGCGAGACCATCCGCGCCCTCGACGGCGCCATCCTGCCGCCCACCGATCACGGCATCGACAGCGAGGGCCTGGTGGCGATGCCCGACGGAAGCTTCTGGGTGTCCGACGAGTATGGGCCGTTCATCGTGCACTTCGATGCCAACGGCACCGAGCTGGAGCGGCTGGCGCCGGGCCGCGGCCTGCCCAACGAGTTTTCGTTGCGCACCCCCAACCAGGGGATGGAGGGGCTCACCGTCACGCCGGACGGCAACACGCTGGTCGGCATCGTGCAGAGCGCACTGAGCGAGCCGGGTGTCGCGTCGGCTCGTGAGGTGCCCATGACGCGAATCGTCACCGTGGATCTGAAGACCCGGGATGTCGAAGAATTCGTGTATCCGCTCGAGGATCCGAAGCAGAAGCTCGCGGTCTCCGAGATCACCGCGCTGAGCAACACCACCTTCCTGGTCGATGAGCGCGACGGCAACAAAGCGCCCAGGGCGAACAAGAAACTCTGGACCATCGACATCACCGGCGCCACCGATGTCGGCCCGCGGGCGAAGGTCCAGGGCGCGCAATATGATCCGGAGTTGGGCCTGCTGGTGGACGGCAAGCCATTGGAACTCCTCGTCGGCGCCGTGCCCACCGCCGACGGCGTCGCCACGCTCCGGAAGGCGGGCATCGTCCCCGTCGCCAAGAAGTCCAACCTGGACCTCGGCGGCCTGCTGGACGGCCTCGACGCCGGCGGCAAGTTCTTCGGCCACGACAAGATCGAGGGAGTCGCCACCCGCGACGGCGGCAGGACCCTCTACATCGCCGACGACAGCGACTTCGGCATCGATGCCGCCACCGGCGACCAGCCGCCATTCGGGCTGAAGGCCAAGCTCCTCGCCAACGGCATGCAGGACTCGGGTGAGGTGCTGATGGTCGACACCACCAAGCTGCCCGCCGAGACGCAGACGAAGACGATCACCATCACCGTGAAGTAGGTCCCACCAGGCGGCAAGAACATACGGTGCCCGGCACCGGCTTTCCTCCTATGGTTATGGCCGACGGGCCGGTCCGTCGAGAGGAGTTGCCGATGGATGCCGAACACTTCCTGCCGTTCCGCAAGAGCGCGGTGATCTCTCTGTGTGCCGATGAACTCCCCGCCGCGGAACGCGAGTCGTTTGTGGAGTTCGCGCGTCTGCTGGCGGCAGTGGTGCACTACGAGTTCCATGTGCGCGGTGAGGCTGCACTCGATGCCTATCAGCTGGTCGATCCCGCGGACGACGAGCGGACGGTCCGTGCCGCTACGGCCGAGCGCCGGGCGGCGGCGCGGGCGAGGGTGGAAGGTGAGCTGGTCGCGCTGGCCGAGGCGGCGGATTTCACGCGTATCGATGCCGCTGAGATCGAGCGCGCGTTCGCCGAGCACTCCCTGGTGAAGCTGCGCTTGGAGGTCGACCAGGAAGACATCGATACCGCGATGTTCTTCCGGCGCGGGGTGTCGCAGCGCACCGAACAGGTGCGGTGGCTGTTCGGTTTGCGGCGGCGCAGCATCGAATTCACCAGCTACGGCAAGGTTTTGGTGTACATCGCATTCACCGAGCGTCCGGAGGCGGTCGCGGATCGGCCCAACGGCGGTGTGCTGCTGAAGCTGTTCCAGAACGTCCCGAAGAACGACCTCGAGATGCTGTATCCGAGCGTTCGGGTGCGGATGCGGCCACTGGACAAGCTGCTGATCGGGGTCCCCGCGGTGGTCTCCGGAATCGTCGTGGTCGTCACCAAGCTGGTCGCCTCATTGGGGCCGCTGGTACTGATGCTGGCGTTCTGGATCGGGCTGCGCGAGGAATCCGTACGGCTGGATCAGGCCACGCTGATCACCCTCGGCGCCGGGTTGGCCGCCTTCGGCGGTTACCTGGTGCGGCAGTTCTCCAAGTTCAAAAATCGCAAGATCAAGTTGATGAAGACGCTGTCGGAACACCTCTACTTCCGCAATCTCGACAACGATGCGGGAGTGTTCCACCATCTACTCGGTGCCGCCGAGGAATCCGAGGTGAAGGAAGCCGTGCTGGCCTACCACTTCTTGCGCACGGCCGACCGCCCGCTCACCGCCGCCGAACTCGATCAACGAGTGGAGGACTGGTTCGGCCGACAGTGGGGGACCACCTTCGACTTCCAGACCCGCGACGGGCTTCGCAGACTCCGGGAATGGGAACTTCTCATCGAGCACGAACAAGGCACACTCGGCGCGCTGCCGCTCGACGAGGCGAAACAGCGGCTGGACTCTCACTGGGACAACCTGTTTCGTCTCCGACCACAGGCAGACCACATCGCGACTGCGCGCCGGACGGCGGTGACATCCGGCTGAAGCGGGCGCCCTGATCCGCGGCACACCGGGTTCAGTGCTCGGACCGCTCTTCGATCACACCCGCGAGGGCCGACGCGATGAGAGCGACAGCCCGATCGTCGTCGTGGGCCAATTGCCGCAGGACGCCCAGCGCGATGGTTCCCGGCATCTCGGCGAAGGCCTGGGCCAGGCGTATCCGCACTGTGGAGTCCGCCGCATGTGCGGCGAGTTCATCGACCAGCGCACTCATGATCCGGTCCGCGAGCTCGGCGTCCAGTGCCAATGTTCCGAGGACCTCGGCCGCCTCGACGTCGCAGGTCCCCTCGACCACCATGCCGACGAGTGTCGGCACGGCTGCGGTCGCGCCGCGCTTACCCAACGCCAGACCAGCATGCCCGCGCACCGTCGGGTCGGAGTCTCCGAGTGCGTCCGCGAGCAACGCGGTCGCTTCGTCACCGGGCATCTCGGCGATCGCCAGGACGGCGCGCCGCCGGATGTCGACGTTCTCCGAGCGCAGGCCGGACGCCACGCTCGCCACACCGTCACCGCCTGCCCGCGCGAGGGCCCACCGTAGAGCACCGGCGACATTCGGATCCGATTCGGCGAGGACCGCCCCAGCCAGCAGCTCGAGGGGAACCGGCACGTCCTCGGCCGGGGCCAGGACGGTTTGCTGCCGGCGCGCAGCATCGGGCGAGTTGAGCCCGTGCAGCAGCTCGACGATGCGCAGCACGTCCTGCCAGCCGGAGGGCGCCGAGGCATCGACCGTACGGAGTCGCTCGAGTAGCTCCTGCTCCCGATTCAGTCGCTCTTCGGTGCGTCGGATGAGGTCACCGACCAGTGCGGACGGCGTGAAGGCGGGATCCTCCAGAGCGCGTCCGATCTGTCGCAGCGACAATCCCAGGGACCGTAGGCATTCCACGTGGAAGATCCGGCGAATGTCCTCGGCGGAGTACTCGCGGTAGCCACCCACGGTACGGCCTGTCGGCCGCACCAGTCCGAGGTTGTCGTAGTGCCTGAGCATCCGGGTGCTCACCCCCGAGCGGCGTGCCACCTCACCGATCAGCACGCTGTTCCCTCGACCCGTTCCGGGCCCAGCGCGACGATCCGCTTCGCCTCGTCGACGGCTGGGTCGAAACCGGCATCCGGGTCGTGCAGAAGCCGCTGGGTAGCGCGGGCATGCGCACGCACCGTCGGGTCCAGGCTCGCCAGTCCCGTCCGCAGGACAGGCTCGATCCCGTCGCCGAGTGCGACGAGCGCTCGGCTGAGACTCAGTTGCACAACTCGGTCGCCGCGACCGAGTTGTGCGGCCAGTTCCGCGGCCAGCCATTTCTGTTCCTCGGCGGGCACGAGGACGACGGCAGCACGCCATGCGCTGCGCGCGACCTCGTCGTCGGCGTCGTGCAGCAACGACCGCGTGATCGCGGGCCACGCAGTCGCGTCCCCGATCTTGGACAGCGTATGCAACGCCTGGCTCCGGGCCTGAGCGCGCTCGGAACGGAGCTCCGCACGAAGTATGGGCACCGTGATCTCCGACGGGAAACGAGTCAACGCCCATGTGAGCATGTCGCGCACGAAAAAGTCCGGCTCGATCGCGCACCGTGCTACGAGGGTATCGATGAGCCCGGGCTCGGGGTGCGTACCAGCGGCCAGAGCCGCCTGGAGCCGCGTCGACGAGTTTCCGGCGCCCAACGCGTCGAGCAGGCGCGTGTCCGGTGAATTCCTGTGTGGCGAGTTGATGGGGACCACCTCCTGCACTCAGTGAAGACCTTGTCACGGTGTCAACGTCAAGTCGCGATTCCGGGGGCGTCCGCCACCGCCAACGCCCCCGTGCCGGGGCGGTATGCCACCGCGAGCACCGCCACCAGACGCGCGCCGATCGGTGCGCGGCCTTGTGTGCGCAAGGGCACGGTGATCCGCGGGTCATTCGGCCGGTACGGTATCCGGCGCGACCGCAGGGGAGCGCAGAGCGGCCACTTCGGCGCGCAGGGCTCTGATCTCGGCGACGAGTTCGGTGAGCTCCCGGTCGGTATTCTCCACATTCGCCTCGACACTCTTCAGCTGATCCATCACCCAGCTGGTAGTGGTGCCGATCGCGAAACTGATCAGGCCGATGCCCAAGGTCATCAGGATCAACGAGATCAAACGACCTTCGGTCGTCACCGGATACACATCGCCGTAGCCGACGGTGGTCACCGACACCATCGACCACCACAGCGCGTCACCGAAATTGTGGATCTTGCTGTCGGTCGCCCCGTACTCGGCGTCGAAGAAGGCCAGACTGCACAGCAGCAGCAGGAGTATCGAACTGGCTCCGACGAACACCGCGAGCCTGGCTCTGGTGGTCGTGTTCCGGTTCAACGTGCCGATCACGAGCATGGCGGCCCGCAGCAGCCGCAACGGGCGAAGCGGTGGCAGCACCACGATCAGCAGGTCGACCGGATGGGTGCGCAGGAACCGCGACCGATTGCCGGACAGCCACCACCGCACCGCGAAGTCCAGCGCGAACGCCGCCCAGATCACCACGTCGACCCGGGTGAGCCAGGCGTCGAGACGAGGTGAGGCACCGGTATCGAGCACCTGCCAGGCGTAGACGCCGAGGAACGCGACGGCCAGCATCATCAGCGGAATGCCGGTCCTCCGCTCCCAGGACTGTCTGCGGGTGAACTCGGAATGTGTTTCGGGCATCGAACTACCTGTGTCGCTCGGCTGCGGCGTCGGCGACACCGCAGGTTCGGCCGCTGTGGCTCCCGAAAGAGACCGGCCGTTCTCCCGCTGATTCTCACACGGAACCGAAGACGCCATGCCGCTCCATGTCGGCACTGCGACGAGGCATGACCCCGACACGCTTTTGGTCGGTTTTCGGATTGTGAAACCCGGGCGCGAGTGACGGCCGGACGCGGGGGTCCGTTGTCGCCCACGCGCGGGATACCCGGCCAGGCGGACTCAGGAGCGGCCGGGCCGGGGCAGGGTAGTGATCGCCGCGGCCTTCCTGGTCAGATGTCGTCCGATGGCCTCGATGCGTTCGGAGGGGAGCTCGACTAGGGGATGCACCGCTATCAGCAGTGCGACATGACCTCGTGGATCCAGGACCGGCGCCGCGATCGCCGCGACCGGGCCGGACGTGGCGTCGGGGAATCCGATCGTGGTGAATTCCGCCCTGAGTTGATCGAGAGTCTCGCGGATGTTCGGCGGGAGCGCGATGGCGCCGGTGTCGAGGGTGCCCAGCAAGCTCGCGGCCTGGCCCAGGGCAGGGGAGGTGCAGTCCACGTCGAATCCGCGATCACGCACCGCGGCCAGCCCTTCGGCCAGTCGCTTCGAAGTCGGTGTGCCGGCGGGTGCGGTCCGCTGGATCCAAGCCCGGCGCCCCTCCTCGGTATCCCAGGCCGCGAACCCGGCGCCGAACGGCGGAGCGTACGGGATGCGATCACCCGGCCACAGTCGCTCGCCACCTTCGAACGCCGTGATCACCAAGGAGTCGTCGGTGAATTTCTCGGTAACCGAGGCGGCATAGCCGAACTCTGCGGCGAGTTCGACCACCGCAGCCCGCGCGGCCTCGACGAACGGGCGAGTGCTGACCGCCGCCGCCACCGGAGCCAGACCGGGCCCGAGCGCGAAAGTCTTGGCGGCGGGATCGCGGCTGACCCACCCCCGGTCGCACAGGGTTTTGAGAATCGCGTGTGTGGTGGCCTGCGTCAGGTCCAGCTCGCGAGCGATGTCGCTGTAACGCAGCCGTTCACTGCCGGGGCGGGACAGCAACTCGATGATATCGACTACCCGTGCTGTCGGCGCCGATACCGCTCCCCGCATTCTGGCTCCTTTCGCCCACGCATCACCTTCAGAAAACAAGCTGATTTGATAGAGTATATCGAATATTCGATTACTGCAAGAATTTCGATCTCGCTCACCACGCGGCAGTCGGGTCGCGCGTGCCGTCTGTTGGGCTGCCCCGACATGATCCAGCACGTCGATCCCGGTTCTCGGCCCCTGAGGACTGACCGCAGCGAGGCACTCGGACGAAATTCGACCATTGACTCGAGCAAGTGACGTCTGCCGGAGGGTCTGTGCGCGGGAACGCTCCGCAGAAGTAGGTATGCCCCCTAGTAGTTCGACGGTCGCGGTCGGGCTCCGAGGCGGACACGCTTCGTAGGGACAGAATCACAGCTACCACGCCGAGGTCTAGATGCCCGAGCACATATCCGAGCCCAGCGGCAAACCCGTACGAGACCAGAAAATATTGATGATTCAGCGGTGCGGGCGCTGTAGAAAGTTATTTGCGCCGCTGACCGCTGTGTGTTCCTCGTGTCTGCCGGGGGATCTCGAGTCGGTGCCATCGTCTGGTATCGGTTCGATCGTCTCGTGGCGACTTATCCATCGAAGCCTGAGCTGTGCGCACGCCCCAGTCGTGCCGTTGACGATCGCCATTGTGGAACTCGACGAGGGTCCGTGGGTATGTACGACGATCGAAGGAGACGTTCCACCGTTCTCCAGTCGGCCCGTCCGGGTGCGATTCGAGCCGCGGTCTCGGGTGGACCGATTCCCCGTGTTCGCCGTCTGCCCTGTTGCGCCCGGTTCGGATGACGGCGTCGGTCCCGCGCCGCAGTGCGGGAACGCTTCGAACAATGCGCGGTCGACGCGTCGTTCCGATGCAGAGCATTGCTACGACGCATCGTGGGTACGGACCTCGCTTCGCCAATGCGATCTCTTGGCGGGCGCGAAATCTCTCGACTCGGCGGACAGGTCCCTGGTCGGTTTCGCGATCCGATGGGCGCCGTTCGGCGGCGCCGATGCCGGCGAGCTGCTCGTGACCTTTGGCGTGACCCGCAGGCGGTTCTTGCAGATGATGGGCGAGGCGCTGCGTCCACGACGGACCGACAGCGTCAAGGTGCGCGGGCTGAAGCATCGTTTGACGGACTCGCTGATGTGGGCATGGCGGATAAATACGTAAATACGCCCCTGTTTCGGCCGGTGGGGCCGGATGTGTACACCTGGAATTCTCGATTCGGACGGGCAGACCGTTCGCCTTTGTTTGCGATACGCTGGTCATCATCCAAGGTGAGCGCATGGTGTTCCCGGTGTTCGCCCACATGCCCGGTGAATCGCATGCCGTAGATGACAGACGAGGATCCACTCCGGACCCGCCGCGACACGATCACACCCGTCACGGCCGATTTGAGTGCGTCCGGGTTCGAGGCCGCCGAGCAGGTCGGGCACGGCGGTTTCGGTGAGGTCTATCGCTGCACACAGGTAGCCCTGGAGCGCACGGTGGCGGTGAAGGTGCTGACCGCCGAACTCGACGAGGACAACCAGGCGCGATTCTTGCGCGAGCAGCGGGCGATGGGTCGGCTGACCGGACATCCGAACATCGTCACTGTGCTCCAAGCGGGTGTCACCGAAAGCGGGCGTCCCTACCTGGTGATGCCCTATTACCCCTTGGATTCGCTGGATGCCTGGATTCGTCGGCAGGGCGCGTTGCCGGTGGAGACCGTGCTGTGGATCGGGTTGAAGATCGCTGGTGCGCTGGAAAGCGCGAACCAGCTCGGAATTGTGCATCGCGATGTGAAACCGGGAAACATTCTCTTCACCGATTTCGGCGAGCCGGCGTTGACCGATTTCGGTATCGCGCGCATCGCCGATGCATTTCAAACGACCGCGGGCACCCTCACCGGGTCCCCGGCATTCACCGCGCCCGAGGCGCTCGGCGGCGATGCCCCGACTCCGGCCACGGATGTCTACGGCCTCGGTGCGACCTTGTTCTGCGCCCTCACCGGGCATGCCGCGTTCGAACGCCGCAGCGGTGAGCAGGTGGTAGCGCAGTTCCTGCGGACCACCAGCGAGCCGGTGCCGGATCTGCGGGAAAGCGGCATTCCCGACGACGTGTCGGCCCTGGTGGAATCGGCGATGAGCCGGGACCCGCGGGAGCGGCCGTCGGTGGCTGCGATCGGCGAGGCCATCCGGCGGATACAGCAGTGTCACGGATACCAGGTCGGTGAGATGGCGCTGCACGCGAGACCGGCCCGCGGGCCGCGGAATCAGACACCGTCGCTGCGAGTATGGGCACCGCCCGCTACGGCGGGGATCCGCGGCGACACCCGCCATCCGCCGCTCGAGCTGACCAGTTTCGTCGACCGCCGCACCGAGACGTCGGAGGTGAAGAATCTGCTGTCGGCCTGTCGGCTGGTGACGTTGGCCGGGATCGGTGGCGTCGGAAAGACCCGGCTGGCGCTCCGGGTGGCGACCAAGGCTCGGCGCGATTTCGCCGATGGGGTGTGGATCGTCGAGCTGGCCGATCTGCGCGACCCGTTACTGCTGGTCGAAGTCGTCGCGGGCACCCTGGGCCTGCGGGATCAGTCCGACCGGTCGCTGCTCGACGTTCTGGTCCGATTCCTGGGCTCGCAGGAAGCGCTGCTGGTTCTCGACAGCTGCGAGCACGTGGTGGCAGCCTCGGCGGAGCTGGCCGAGACGTTGTTGGCGGCTTGTCCGAATCTGCGGATCCTCGTCACCAGCCGCGAGCCGCTGGACATCGCCGGGGAAGCGATGGTGCGGGTGTTGCCACTGACGGTCCCGGATCCCGATCGCGAGCCGACGTTGCGGGGACTGCCCAAATACGACGCGGTCACGTTGTTCACCGACCGCGCCGCCGCGGCGGTGCCGGGCTTCGAACTTGCCGAGGGGAACAAGTCCACGGTGGCTCGGATCTGTTCCCGGCTGGACGGCTTGCCGCTGGCGATCGAACTCGCGGCGGCCCGGATGCGCACCATGTCGCCCGAGCAGATCCTGCAGCGGCTCACCAACCGGTACGCGCTGCTCACCCGCAACAGTCGCACCGCGCCGACCCGGCAGCAGACACTGCGCTGGTGCATCGACTGGAGCCACCAGCTGTGCACACCGGTCGAGCAACGGCTGTGGGCCCGGCTATCGGTGTTCGCCGGCGGCTTCGAACTAGACGCCGCCGAGCAGGTGTGCGGCGCCGGCCTGGCGCCAGAGGATTTGCTCGATGGTTTGTCCTCTCTGGTGGACAAATCGATTGCGATTCGGGAGGCAGCGGATGGCACCGTGCGCTTCCGGATGCTCGAGACCGTGCGCGACTACGGGCGAAAGAAGCTGCAAGAGACCGGCGAATACACCGATCTGCGTCGACGACACCGCGACTGGTACCAACGATTGGCTATGGACGCGGAGGCCGGGTGGATCAGCGACCAGCAGCTCGACTGGCTCGCTCGACTCGAGCGCGAACAAACGAATTTCCGGGACGCGCTCGAGTTCTGCCTGTCCGAGGACGATGCGGAGGCCGCCGAAACCGGGCTGCGCATCGCCGCCGCGCTATTCATGTTCTGGAGCTTTCGGGGCCTCTACAGCGAAGGTCGCCGCTGGCTCGGCCGCGTGCTCGCACACCCCGCCGCGCACTCGACACCCGATCGCGTCAGAGCACTTCACTCGAGCACGATCTTGGCGGCGGTGCAGGGGGACCTGCAGTACGCGACCACCTTGGTGGAGCAGGCACGCGCGCTCACCGAACAGGACGCCGCTCCCACATCCCAGGCGCTGGCCTCGTACGCCGACGGCGCTCTGGCGCTGTATCGAGGTGAACTCGACCGGGCGGTATCCGCGCTCGAGCCTGCCCTCGGAGTGTTCGAATCGGACAGGCCGGAATATCTGTATGTCGCCGCGTTGTCCATGCTCGGTTGGGCACACGCACTCCAGGGCAATATAAGCCGGGCGCTGGAGTATCACGAGCGAATACTCACCATCACCGAAGCGTGCGGTGAGTCGCTTTTTCGGTCGACCACGCTGTGGGGTATCGCCATTGCCGTATGGCAGCAGGGCGAGCGGTCCCGGGCACAAGAGTTGCTGCTGGAATCGCTGCGGGTCAATCGGCGCGTGGGCAGCCCGGTCGTCGCTGCCCTCGACCTCGAGGGGCTGGCTTGGACCATCGCCGATGGCAATGGTGAGCGCTCGGCCGTCCTGATGGGTGCCGCGGAAAATCTGTTGTGGTCCGCCTCCGGCGTCGCCACCTTTTTCACAGAGCTGACCCAATATCACGATGAATGTGAGCGCATGGTGCGTCGCGCGCTCGGGGCACGAAAATTCGATGCGGCATTCCGGCGCGGCCAGGCTCTGGGGATGAGTGCTGGAGTGGCCTACGCACTGGAGGAGCCGTCAACCGCCACGCAGCCCCCTTCGACACTGAAATTGACCAAGCGTGAGCGGCAGGTCGCGGACCTTGTCGCCCAAGGACTCACCAACAAGCAGATCGCCGCGAAATTTGTTCTCTCGCAACGCACCACAGAAGGCCATGTGGAACATATCCTGAGCAAACTCGGATTCACCTCTCGCGCGCAGATCGCCGCGTGGGTCGCGGAAGATGCTTACCAAGAGAGTTGACCGTTCGGCCGGCGCCTCGACCACGCGAATCGGCGCGGAGTTCGCCCCACGCATGTTGACTCCTTTCCCGCGACGGCCTACCGATGCACCAATCGATTAACTGATATCAAGTACCGAGTAATCGACAGGAGGTGCGCGGTGTGCAGTAAGGCATGCATGGCGACCTGGGCCATACCCACCTCGCCGTTCGCGCCCATCTGGATCACCGAGATGGTGCGCCGACAGCACGACAAGTAGGAAGGTTCGCGCCAACGAACACCCTCGCCGGCAGGGCTCGACCGCGAGCGCTTGCCTCGCACTCGAGCAACTCGGAGGCCGGGGTGGGGGATCCACACCCCTTGGGTGCCTATTTGCCAGGCGTTCGCTACTCGACGATTGGAGTACTCATCCCCAATCGCTCAGGCGAGGAAGAACGAGCCTTATGTCAATCGCTCTCGAACAGCCACGTCTCACCCGCAGGGCTGCGCACGCGCGCGAGCACACAACTCCCTCACCGCCGCGGACGACCGTCCCCGTCATCGAAGCAATCGCGACCGGTTCGCCTAGCCAGGTCCTCGACCAAACCGTCGCAGCCGACTGGATAGCTGGGCAATTCACCGATCCGGAGCAGCAAACCCGGATCAGACGCATCTTCCGCAAGACCATGATCGACACCCGGCGATTCGCGGTCGACCCGCTGGATCCTCGACATCATGCGCCCAGCGGCAAACCAGCGACGATCCAAGATCGCATGCAGCTGTTCTACCGCCACGCCGTCCCACTGGCGATCGATGTGGCGCGGCGAGCGCTCGACGGTGTCGACCCGGCCGACCTCGGACTTCTCGTGTTCGCCACGAGCACCGGCGTCATCGCGCCCGGCGTTGACGTCGCGGTCGTCGATGACCTCGGACTGCCCCGGTCGGTCGCCCGCCTGGTGGTCAACTTCATGGGCTGCGCGGCGGCGATGAACGGAATTCGCACCGCCTCGGACTTCGTCCGGGCCAACCCGGGCAAGAAGGCGATGGTCCTGTGCATCGAGCTCAACTCGGTGCATGCCGTCCCCATCGCAGACGTCGATGACGCGGTGAGCTACAGCCTGTTCGGAGACGGCTGCGGCGCGGTCGTCATCGGGGCGCGCCAAGGGGCAGAGCGTGCCGAAGCCGGAACGATCGTTATCCGTGACAACTTCACCCACCTGTTCGAGGGCACCCAAGACGGCATCGCGGTCGGCGTCAACCCCGACGCCATCACGTGCGAGCTGTCCGAGAACGTACCCCAGTACATCTACAACGGCGTTGCTCCCGTCGTCGGAGACATTCTGCGCCGCAATGAATTACGACAGCCAGACGTCGATGTGTGGGCAATCCACCCGGGCGGGCCGAAGATCTTGCTCGAATCCGCGCGATCGCTCGGCCTCCCGCCGGAGGCCTCGTCGACGAGCTGGGGCGTTCTCGGTGAGTACGGAAACATGTCGAGCGTCTCACTGGTCTTCGTGCTCGAACGGATAGCCGGTGAGACAGGGGCGGACAAGCCGATCTCGACGGGCGTCGCGTTCTCGTTCGCGCCGGGAATCACGATCGAGGGCATCGTCTTCGACGTCGTTCGCCGCTGATCATGCTGTCTCTCGGCCATCCGGCCCGTCGAGCGCCCCCTGCCTCCGAGAATGCGACAACTGCCCCTTCGAAGGTGGTGGACCTGCGAGCGATACCAGTTGATCCACCACTTCGACCAGCGGATCCCAGCTGTTCCAACGCAATCAGCGCGGCCAACTTCCCCGTGCCGGACATGCCCGTCACCAGGATCACCGCCACAAGCGGATCGTACGCCCAACTGGTGGAAGCTCAATCACGCCAGACGGGTGGGCGCTTCGCCAGGAACGCCGCCATCCCCTCGCGCGCGCCGGGAAGTTGCGCGGCGGCGGCCATGACTTCCAGGGCGAGAGCGTAGGCATCTGCTTCGGGGCGGTCGAGTTGGGCGTAGAGAGTGCGTTTGCCGAGTGCCTTGCTGGCACGGCTGCCACGGGTAGCGCGCGCGAGCAACTCGCCCACTGCGGCGTCCAGCTCGGCGTCCGGCACCGCCCGGTTGATCAGACCCCACTGTTCGGCGGTGCGGGCGTCGATCGGGTCGCCGGTGAGGGCCAGTTCCATCAGGCGTTTACGGCCGACGGCGCGGGCCACCGGCACCGCAGGGGTGTGGCAGAACCAGCCCCCTTTGCCGCCGGGGAGCGCGAAACCGGCCGATTCGGCGGCGACAGCGAGATCGCACGAGGCCACCAGCTGGCAGCCGGCGGCCGTGGCCAGACCTTGCACCCGGGCGATCACTACCTGCGGCACCGACTCGATGGTCGACATCAGCTCGGTGCACAGTGTGAGCAGTTCCCGCACACCGAGCAGGTCACGCGCGGCGACGTCGGCGAAGTCGTGTCCCGCGGAGAACACCGGGCCGTGCGCCCCGAGCACTATCCCGGTGGCGTCGGTCTCGCCGGCGTCCCGGAAGGAGGCGAGCAGTTCGGCCAGATGCTCGCCCGACAGCGCATTGCGCCGCTCCGGCCGGTTCATGGTGATGCGCACCGTGTCACCGTCCCGCGCGACCAGCAGATGCCGATATTCCAAGGCGGTCATCTCTCCACCGTAGATCCTTGGTCAGCGCTGCCGCGCCACGGATGACAGGCTGTTATCCGTGGCACCAGCCAACTTCTTCCGCGGGCTTTTCGCCGGTACCCGCCAGGACTCAATGGTTCAACTCGGCGGACTATTCCGCGTACGGCTGATCTGCCGCCTGGGCGCTGTAGCCGATGCTCCAGATGTAGCCGTCCGGGTCCGCGAAGGTGCCGCCGTATCCACCCCACTCCGTGGCGGCGGCAGGCTTGAGGATCGTGGCGCCTGCCTTCTCGGCTTCGGCGAGAATCTCATCGACCCGCGACTCGCTGCGGACCACGTAGGTCAGGGCCAGCCCGCTGAAACCGCTGCCCTCCGGATTCGTGCCCATCTCGGCGGCCAGACCATCGCGACCGTAGAAACCGATGAGCGGCCCGCCCTCTGATGAAAAGAACACCGATACGCCATAGTCCCGATCGATTTTCCAACCGAGCCCCTCCACATAGAAACGCTTCGACCGGTCCATGTCCTGGACCCCGAGGAGGACCGAACTCATCTTCGATTTCATTCCCTGTCTCCTAAGTTCGTAGAACCGTGTGATGCACACAGCGGCCACGTTATTTGCGGCTCGCTGCGCGGCGCTTCTCGATTCCTGATCGGTTCGTCGGCGCGCACGTATGGCGCCGCGGAACCGATGGAACGCAAGATGGCGCGCCCGAGCGATTCGAAGACTCGGGCGGTCGGCGAGCCCGCACAGGTGCTGGCCGCACTGTCACGCGGCAGGAAAAAACAGGTATGTCCCGGGTCATTCGGCCGACGCGCGGCGCGGCCTGTCGAGGCAGGCTGGAGCGGACTTTGCCAGCACCCTCTCGGGAGGCTCGTATGCACACGAACAAGGTGAACAACGCTTCGAATGTCGGCAGCGACGGCAGCGCACTGTGCCGGAATGGCATGTTGATGCTCTACCTCTGCGTGCAGTGCGACAAGTTGCTCGCGCCGATAACGGCTGCCTGTTCGTCCTGCGGATCGGACGAACTCGAGAGTGTGCCATCGTCGGGCACGGGTTCCGTCGTGTCATGGCGGGTGGTGGATCGCGCCCCGGCCGACCGGCATGGTGAGTTGGTGCCGCTGACGATCGCCATCGTCGAACTCGACGAAGGGCCGTTGGTATACACGTCCATCGAAGGGGAGATCCCCTCGTCGCCGGGCCGTCCGATGCGCGTCCGCTTCCAGCCCCACCCCCGCGAAGGCAGGTTCCCTGTCTTCGCGGTCAGTACCGATGAGCCATCGCTGACCCGAGCGACCCGGCCTGGGCGGTCGCACTGCTCACCCGGGGTCGCTCGCGCCCACCGGAATGTCGGTGGAGTGGAGTAGGCAGAGGTCATGACTCGATCCGCCAGAGCTCCCGACCCCTTCCTGCCCACCTCGGGCCCCCGCCTGCTGGACGTCCGTCGGCTGTGGGCCGAACCGGACGCGCTGGCGAGCCCGCGCGGCCGGCAGGTGCGCGCGCGCTTCCCCGATGCCGAGGTCATCACCGTCGCCTCGCACTGGAAGATCGACGAGCTGCACGGCAACGCGGGCAACATCGACCGCTGGATCCGGGTCAAGACCGAGGACCTCGTGCTCGGGATCAAGAAGTCGCTGACGGCCCGGGAGAACGGTCGCTCGGCCGACTGGATCGCACCCTCGACGTCCAACGGCTGCGCGATGGCGTGCGCCTACTGCTACGTCCCCCCGCCGCAAGGGCTACGCCAACCCGATCACGGTGTTCACGAACATCGACAAGATCATCGGCTACCTCGCAGGTCACGTGCGCAGGCAGGGGCCCAAGACCGTGCCGAACCAGTGCGACCCCCACGCGTGGGTCTACGACCTTGGCGAGAACAGCGACTGCTCGGTCGACGCCCTGGTCAGCGACAACGTCGCCGACCTGATCACTGCGTTCGGCGCGTGGCCCACCGCGAAGGCGTCGTTCGCCACCAAGTACGTCAACCGGGACCTGCTCGACCTCGACCCCCGCGGGCGTACCCGGATCAGGTTCTCGCTCATGCCCGAGGCCGACTCCCAGCTGCTCGACCTGCGCACCACGCCGATCCGGCAGCGGATCGCCGCGATCGACGACTTCGTGGCAGCGGGCTACGAGGTGCACGTCAACTTTTCGCCTGTGGTCGTCCGTCCCGGGTGGGAGGAGGACTGGGCGGAGCTGCTGGATCAGCTCTCGGACGGCACGGGTTCCGCGTTCAAGGCCCAGGCCGCTGCGGAGATCATCATGCTCACGCACAACGAGCAATTGCACGAACTCAACCTCGGCTGGCATCCGAAGTCCGAGGAACTGTTGTGGCGCCCGGAGATCCAGCAGGCCAAGCGCTCCCAATCGGGCATGTGGAACGTGCGCTATCGCAACAACGTCAAGGCCGCCGGGGTCGAGACGCTGACCGACCTCATTGCCCAGCGGGCACCCTGGTTGACGGTGCGCTACGCGTTCTGAACCGCCGAGTTGCCCTCCGCCGAACGCCATCTGGGTCGACGGTCGTCAACAGGTGACAGGGGTGCACCTGCGCTTCGGCCGGTCGATCGATCAGCCGACGCGGTTGCGGGCGCAGCTCACCGCTGAGTCCCTCCGTGCGGCACCAGAGGAGCGTCGGGCCGCACGTGCGCACGCATCCCTTGCAAGCCGAACAGGATGAGAAGCTCCACCACGCCGCCGTCGGCGCTGCCCAGCCAGTGCGGCAAGGACGTGTCGAATTCGGCTGCCTCACCGGCCGACAACGTCAGGTCGCGCTCGCCGAGCACCAGCCGCAGGCGACCGTTGAGCACGTACAGCCACTCGAAGCCTTCGTGCGTTTGCGGCGTCGGTTCCAGCGGTTCCGGCCGAGCGGGGATGATCATCTTGAACGCCTGGGTACCGCCGGGCCGGCGGGAAAGCGGAATGAAGATCATCCCGAACCGCCGGATCGGCTTCAGGTGGACCCGGGGGTCGCCGGTGCGGGGGGCGCCGACGAGCTCGTCCAGCGGAACGTCGTAGGTGCGTGCCAGCGGCAGCAGCAACTCCAGACTCGCCCGGCGCTGCCCGCTCTCCAGCCGCGACAGGGTGCTCTCCGACACCCCGGTCCGCACTGCGAGATCGGCGAGGGTGATGCCGCGGTCGCGTCGCAGCGCACGCAGCCGCGGCCCCACCGCGTCGAGTACATCGTTTGTTTCGGGGTCCACGAGCCCATCTTGCCGGAACCGCAAGATTTCGTGCCAGATCGCGGTGTGCGCGGCGAGACTGAGCGCGTCCCGACACTAGGAGCCTCGATGAGCACCACCGATGCGGTCACATTCTGGGACGGCGTCTACGCCGCCCGACCGGAAGCCACCGCCCCGCAGCCGAATTACCGTCTCGCCGAGTTGGTTTCGAGCCTGCCGCCCGGAAAGATGTTGGATCTGGGATGCGGCGCAGGTGGCGACGCACTGTGGCTCGCCCACCGGGGTTGGCACGTCACCGCCATCGACATCTCGGCCGTCGCGGTCGGGCGGCTCGGCCGCCTCGCCATCTCACACGGCCTCGGCGACCGCATCGTCGCCGAGCGGCACGACCTGCGCGAATCCTTCCCGCAGGGCCGGTTCGACCTGATCTGCGCCCACTACCTGCACACCCCCTTCGACCTGGATCGGGCAACCGTCCTGCGCGCGGCCGCGCAGGCGCTGCGTTCGAGTGGGCGGCTGCTGGTCGTCGACCACGGATCCACCGCGCCGTGGTCATGGAACCAGGATCCCGACCTGCGGTACCCGACCCCCCACGAGGTCGCCGCGGGAATCGGGCTCGACCCGGCGACATGGACGGTCGAGCGGGCTGACGCACCCCACCGGATCGCGACCGGACCGGACGGGCGCACCGCCGAGGTCACCGACCACGTCCTGCTCATCCGCCGCACCGCCTGACCAGCCGCCGAAGCCGCTCCCGCTGGAAGGAGCCACCATGCCCACCGCCTCCCACCGCAACCGCCGCGGCGACAACCCGCCGCCCCGGACCGGAAGCACCGAGGCCGAAACCCTGCGCGGTTTCCTCGACTACCTGCGGACCTCGATCGCAGCGAAGGTCGAAGGCGCCGCCGAACCGGAGGTCCGAACAGCCGCAGTGCCGTCGGGCACGAACCTGCTCGGACTGCTCGAGCACCTCACTTTCGTCGAGCGCTCGACGTTCCTGGGAGACACAGTCACCAACTGGCAGGCGACCTTCCAGGCCGCGCCGGCCGACAGCGTCGCCGACGTCGTCGCCCGCTACCGGCAAACGGTCGAACACGCGAACAAAGTGCTCGATGAATGCACCGAACTCGGCGCACCCGTCCCCCGGCGGCGGCCGAACAGCCCCGTTCCCAGCCTCCGCTGGGCACTCACCCACATGATCGAGGAAACCGCCCGACACGCCGGCCACGCAGACATCCTCCGCGAACTGATCGACGGCGCGACAGGCCGCTGACATCTTGTCCAGGAAAAGGACCACATGATCACCGTGACCCGGCCGCCGACGCGCGCCCTCCTCCGACCCGCACGCGCGATGGTTGCCGTCGCGCTCACCCTCCTGATCACGATGGGCGCCGCAGCCTGCTCCGCCACCACCCATGACGTCGCCCCCTACGCCACCGCCACCCAGGGCGACCCCGCGTTCGAGGAGACTTTCCGGCACGAGTTCGCCGACGTCGACGGTGTCGGTATGCACTATGTGACCGGCGGTAGCGGCACGCCGGTCGTCCTGATCCACGGCTGGCCACAGACCTGGTACGGCTGGTGGCCGATCATGCCCGCACTCGCCGAACACCACACCGTCTACGCCCTCGATCTCCCCGGACTGGGCGACAGCACCGGCTCACCGACCGGCTACGACAAGGCCACCCTCGCGCGATACATACACACCCTCATCGCCGACCAGCTCGGAGTGCGCGACGCCCGCGTCATCGGCCATGACTTCGGCGCCGCCGTCGCATTCCAGTACGCCGCTCAATTCCCCGCCGACACCACACGTCTCGGCTATCTCGACCTGCCGCTGCCTGGGCCCGCGATCGATGCGCCCACATACCGCTCACTGAGCTGGCACGTCGCCTTCCACACCCAGCGGCGGGTCCCCGAAACGGTGGTCGGCGACGACGTCCGCGAGTACCTGGCCTTGTTCTACCCACAAGTCTCCTTCGGCGGAACGGCATTCGGCGGCACGTCGGACCGAGCCCCCTTCACCGACGCCGAGATCACTGAATTCGCACGCAGTTACAGCAGGCCCGAGGTCCTCGCAGGCGGCTTCGAGCTCTACCGCACCCTCGACAAAGACGTCCGCGACACCATGGCGGCAGCACCGACACATGTCCCGACCCTTCTCCTGACCGCCCAGGGGCAACTCGATGCGGTCCGAGCCACCGTGTCCCCACGTCTGACCAATATCGTGCAAGCCGTGGACGTGCCGCGCGCGGGGCACTGGCTCGTCGAGGAGAATCCCCAGTTCGTCACCGCGGAACTACTGCGCTTCCTCGATCGATGACACCGCAATGGATCGAGAGACAGAACTAGAGCAACCATCTGTTGTCCTCGTCGCGGTACCGCCTGGGCATATCGAGCCTGCCGGGGTCCGCGAGGTTCGGCAGATCGGGGAAATCGTGACGGTCATGGGCGGCGGAGTGTTTCCACTGATGGGTCTTTCCCTTGGAAATGCCGTCGCTCAGTGAAAACAATATCGCGAGCGTCAGCACGACGAGAATCATCAATATGAGGCGGGGGACGCCTTCGATCCCGGGCCAGACGCGAATCATCCCGCCCCCGGTCAGCGTGCACGCGCCCACGGCGAGGAAGCTGGGCAGGATCTTGCCGTGATTGTCATCGATGAACCCGGACTCCGCCAGCCATCGGCATCTCCGGGCGCTCATCGGATGCGTCTGCCAGCTCTCGGCGAGCCGGGTGAGGATCCAGCCCATGACCCCGGCGATCAGAGCGAGCGGGCGGCGAACTCCATCGGTCCAGCGCAGGGGAGACAACCAGCCTGCGCGACGGATCTCCGCCAGCGCATCGGTGCCGCCCTCGAGCGCCGCCCACACCTCGGGGTCGGCTCCCCATACACGTGCATCGTGATCGGCTACCTGCTCGCGGGTGCGTTGCAGGCCCGCGTAGATCAGATGGCCCGTGACGATCAGCGATCCTAGAAAAACCAACTCTCGCAACGGGTTCGCCGCAACGTTCGGCTGGGAATTGCTACCCGCCGGGACAAGGCCGGTCGACAACCAGAGATGCACTGCCGCGGCGGGTACGGCGACACCGACGACGAACGTCAGCCACAGTGCACGCGCACCGTATCCGATCAGGACGTCTCGGTTGTGGACGTGGGCCAGTTCATGCAGCACCACCGCCCGGAAAATATCGGGCTGCCGCTGCCGCCTGCTCTGTCCCGTCCTGCTCAACTCCTCCTTGACCAGACCCGCGCCGAGGCAGATCGTCGGTCGGCCTCGACGGCGGATGGTGACAGCATCCGTGCTGCGATCGAAGATCGCGACAGCGAACTTCGGTGGGCGCGAGGTGAGTCCGGCGATCTCGACGAGGTCCTCGACCGTGGCCCGAAGCTGGGCGGGCACCGTCCCGAGCGTCGTACGCCGGGCCCACAGCGGCCCGATCCAGTAGATGACCAACGCCACGATCAGCACCGCAGCGGTCCACCAAAGCGCCGGCCGCACCGCCTGGGACACGGTTGCCGGAAGGCAATGAGAATACCGGCCGAATCCGGCCGGGAGTCGCAGCATCTCGACGTCCCATGGGTCGTCCGGATCGAATCCGGCCGCGTCCAGACAGCGTCGGTACGCGGCTTCGCCCTTCAAGGCCAGCAGCATCCGGCTGGACAGTATGAGCGACCATGCCGGGATCACCGCCAGCAGCAGTACGCAACGGCGGCGAGTACCCCAGGACAGAAAGCCGCGATGCCGCCGCGCACCGTCGGCGTTCCTGGTCACTGTCCGATATCCGGTTCGATCGCCCGGAGCCGGGCGACGACCTCCTCGGCCAGTTCCTCGGCCCGGGCGTTGTCGAATCCCCGCGCGACCGCGCCATCGACGACCTGGTGCCGCACGCGCCGCAGCGTCTCCGAATCCACCGGAGGCACAACGGGATCCGCCACACGCCGCCTGCCGACCATGGCGCGCACACGAGTGCCGATCCTGCTCGTGGCGGCATCGACGGCCTTTCCGGTCGCATGGTCGGAAAGTTGTTCGACCACCATCCAGACCAGCGGCAGCACGAACGGCGCGACATCGGCGAGCCCGAAACGTACCGGTCCCCGCCATCGCCCACCGGCGCGGCGCAGCGATCGGCTCACCTGCTCATCGTCCAAGGAATCCAGACTTTCCAGTAGCCACCGCTCTTCCGGAACCTTGCTTCCTACGACATCCCACACGATTTGGCGCACCGTCGTGACCATGAGACCCCCTATTCGTCAAGCTCGCCGAAATTGTGATGGTACCGATCGGGCACATCGGGTGCGGCTCCCTCGCGATGACCGCATCGGCTCACACGCGGTCAGTCTTCATGCGCCACCACGACGTTCCGCCTCCGGTGCAAAGGGGATCTCGACGAGGCACCTTCAGCTCAACCAGGCCCCCGGACCCTTGCCCGCACCCAGTACGACATCCCGGGCCGAGACCTTCCGATGTCCCACGGTGGCGGCTCGGTGCTCTTGCGCATGTACGAGCGCCGCAGCGGCCGTGAATGGCTCCGGGGGGGACCCGCCTGAATGGTTATCAAAGGGTGTCCGTTGTGTGGCTGTGCCGCGCTGTCAGCGCAGCCCCGCCTTTACCCGTTCATTTTTCCAGTTCAGGGGTAGTCGACTGGCGTTAGGGTGAAGAGGGGAGAGTGCGAGGAGTCGAAAGATGAGCACCACCATTGTGATCGTGATCGTCGTCGCGGTTGTAGTTCTGCTTTTGGCCGGCGTATGGGTGTTGATGCGCAAACGGCGCGAACACCAGCGGGCCGAAGCCCGAGGCATTCGTGACCGCGCGGCGGAACAAGCATTCGAGGTCGGTCAGCAGGAGGCGCGGGCGAAGGAGACCGCCGCCAAGAGCCGGGCGGCAAAGGCCGAAGCCGAGGCCAAGGCGGCGCAGGCCGAGCAACTTGCCCAGCAGGCGCACGTGCATCGCGGTGTGGCGGCGGATTCGCGAACCGAGCTGGACAAGGAGTGGGAGCGCGCGGATAAGGTCGATCCGGCCTCGAAGGCAGGTGAGTCGCAGCACAGGGCTGATCCTGATCAGCCGCCGCCGCCCAAAACCGGTGGCGTGGCGTGAACCTTCCATCCCGCGGTTCGCAGCCGCCGGCGGAACCGGCGTAGTCGAGCACCGCGCGTCAGAACGCTCGATAGGCGGTTGGTAGCAACAGCCGCTGCGCGAAACAGTTGTCTGCCCAGCTCAGGGCCTAGATACATCGTATGTCTACAGTGTAGACTTACAACGATGACAGGACAGCGCTCCGACCGAGAGGAGGCGTTGATCCGATGAGCCGTGTCAAGGCCGGACCGATCGGTTCCGCAGATTCCTCGGCAGACCGCGCCGCCCGCGTGAACCACGCGGGCAACCCGCTGACCCGGTCCGCGATGCTGGCGGCCGCCCTCGAGATCATCGATCGCGATAGTGTCGAGCGCCTGTCGATGCGGCGCCTCGGCCAAGCGCTCGACCGCGACCCGATGGTGCTCTACCGGCACGCGGCCAACAAAGCCGCACTCCTCGACGGAGTCGCCGAAAGCGTGCTCGAACAACTCACCGTCGACCCCACCGACCCGGACTGGCGCCGTCAACTGCGCATCATCGCCCGCGACTTCCGCCGACTGGCCGTAGCCCACCCGAACGTGGTTCCCCTGCTGGTCACCCACCCGCTGTCCACCCCGCTCGGACTGCGGCCGTTCGGCATCCTGCGGCCATTGGAACGCACCCTCGACCTGCTCACCCGAGCCGACTTCAGCAGTACCGACGCCCTGCACATCTACCGCGCGCTGTTCGGATTCCTCTATGGCCACGTCCTCAACGAACTCCAGGAAATCATCGAACGCCCCGAGGAGACCGACGATGTACTGCGCCTCGGCCTGCACCGCTTACCGGTCGGCGAATTTCCCTTACTTCGCGGCCTCGCCTCGGATCTGGCCGCCTACGAAGGCGGAGCCGAACTCGAACGCGGCCTCGACATCCTGATCAGTGGTCTCACCGAGACCATGGCACCAGCCGCCACGCCGCCGAGATAGGCGCCCAACGCCGGGCGTCAGGTTGACGGGTCCGGGGGGCGGACGGACTCGTGTTGGCCGCAGCCGTGGCGCGACCGGCGTCAGTGCGCCGACCGCTGACTGCGCCACGCGCGCAGCGGCTCGCCCATCAGTACGTCCCCGTGGCCGACGCAGACGATATCGACGTCCAGTGCGGTCAACCGATGCGCGGCTGCGTCGACGGCCGTGCTGTCGAGGTTGAACACGCCCGGCATGGTGACACCGCGAAGGTTGGCCAGCGTGTCACCGGTGAACAGCACACGGTGATGTGGCAGATGCAACGCCAGACTGCCTTCGGTGTGTCCAGGGACAGCGAGGATTTCGGCGCCGCCGCCGAAGTCGAGCACCTCGCCGCCGCGTAGCTCGCGGTGCACCGGGGCCGGGCGCGGAGGTGTGCCCGGTTCCAGAGCCTCGGCGATCGGACGTTCCCAATCGCGCAACACCGGCGCCGGCTGTGGACGTTCGCCGCGCACGATATCGGCATCGGCGTGATGGGCCCAGATCTCGGCTCCCCATTCGGCGAGGTCGGCTGCTGAGCCGATGTGGTCGTCATGGGCATGGGTGAGTATCACCCGCCGCACCTGGTCGGCGCCGAAACCCAAGGCGCGCAGCCCTTGCTCGATCTCTGCGGCGGCCCCCGGCAGACTGCTGTCGATCAGCGTCACCTCCGCTCCGTCGTTCCACACGTAGACGTTGAGGTCGTTCACCTCGGCAAACCGTAGCGCCCCGAGCTGCGGCAATACAGATACGATTTCCACTCTCGGAAATCTACTGAGGACCAGCTCGTCCGCCCCACGCGATCTGCTCTGGGCAGAAAACACCCGTCGACACCGGACGCCGAACTCACAGATTCCCGCCACGACCGCCGGGAACCCTGGGCATGGCCTCCATCGAATAGCTGCTGCTGGCCACCGACCGCCCGAACAACTCGGAGAAGATCCTTGGGCTCGATTGTGGATCGCTTCTGCTTGGTCGAGGGACCCACCAATTATCAACTGCGGCAACATATCTGGGCGGGTAAGTAGCAGTAGCTCGAAACGAGTGGGCGGCTCGGCGAAGCTACCGCCGGGCTCCCTTGGCTGGCCGGTGTCGGTGCGGGACGTTATGATCATCGCGATGACGACTCATTCTGTTCAAAGATTGGGGGTTCCATTCGTGCAAGGTGAGTGCTGATGCTCACTCACATCGCGAATGGGGACGACTCCCGTTTTTCCTTCTGGCTGCGTGTGCGTGAGTTCGCCGTGCCGCCCACCATGATCGAGACCGCTACCGCCCGCCGTCGCGTGGGCGACTGGGCGGGCGCGTGCGCCGCCGCAGGCTTCGATGTCGATTTCAGTTTGCGGTCGGTGGCGCGTAGCCACGGGCACGAACTCGCGGCTCGAATCCGGTCCGATCTCCGCCATCTGGCTCCTGACCTGTTGCGCTGGCATCTGCCGAGGGTTGCTCCGGACGGGTTGTTGCGACCAGGTCTGACCATCGCCTTGGCGCGGTACGACGTGGCACCGGACCAGCGCGGCGGCGCGCATCCCATACAGCTCGTCGTTCGAACCGCGCCGGCTTGGGCGGATGCCGGTCAGCGGATCAGTCTCGCGCTGTGGGACGGATCCGCCACCGGGCCCGGAACCAGCTTCCATCCGCATCCTCGTCCCAACCGGCGTTTCCGCCTGGATCTCCATCGCCACCTGTGGGACGCGCGGAGGATCGATGAGCTGGGGACGCGGTCCGGGGCGCAGCGGCCCGGAGACGACCGCCCGATGCCGGACTCCGAGCTGCTCGCCACGGTGCCGCAAGTCCACCGCTGCGCCGTTGACCGATGGGCGGCGGAGGCGGAAATTCTCCGCCACGCCGAGGGGCGGCGTAGCAATACTTTTGTCGTGCGGTTCGGGGCCCGGCAACGGTTGATCCTGGACGTGGATGCCGACGGCGCCGGACCGCCCGTGGTGCGGATCGCGTCGGGATACCCGGCCGGCGGCGTCTCCGCGCTGCCGGTCCTGCCCGACGCGGCGACCTGGGTGCTGCCTGATCTGGAACTGATCCGCACCGGCGCGATAGCGGCCGATCGGCTGCATCCGCTGGTCGCCTCGGCACTGGTACCCGACTGCTCGCCGACCGAGGCATCCCGCCTCCCGGACCGGGCAGGTCAACCGCGCGTCGTGCAGTGCAGGGGAGAACAGCACCGGATCGGACTGGTCAACGGGGTCTTGTCCGCGCTGGACCACGACCGGGCCGAGATCCGGCGGGAGGAACTGCTGGTCGCCCTGACCGGCACTCCGCTGCCTTGCCTGCGGGCTATTGACGAGGCGCACCGGCGTCCGGACTGTCTTGTTGGCGTCCGGGAGCGTTTGGACCATGGCGACACCGCCGGCGCGCTGGCCATCGTAGCGGGACTGCTCGGTACCGACGCATCACTGCGCGACGGTGCTCTGCGCGACGAACTCGAAACGTCCGCGCAACGGCGAATCACCTATGGACTGTTCAGAGCAGGCCTGTCCGAACCCGGAATCGGCCGCATTCCCCCGGTTCGCCGTCCACGCGACCGACGCGCGCACCCGCGCCACGCGACGTCGCACTGACTCGGCGATTTCGTCCCACATCCACTCGACCCCCGAGGTGATCACACATGCTTGCTGCTGTCCGCACATCCGCCGATCCGGCCCACCCCTCCCAGCTCGACGTCGCCGACGAGTTGCTGACTCTGCTGCGCGAGGTAACCACCGAACCCCGCCCCGACACCCAACTCGAAGCCCTGGCACTGGCCGTGGCCGCCGACCTACCGGTTCTCCTGTGGGGTGAACCGGGGATCGGGAAGACCGCGGCCCTGACCCAGCTCGCCGCCGACCTGGACCTACCGCTGACCACGGTAATCGCGAGTGTGCATGAGCCGTCGGACTTCTCGGGCCTGCCCATCATCGGAGACGATCCCGCCCAGAACGGCGTCCCGATGGCTCCGCCGGACTGGGCCGTACGACTCGTCCGGGCCGGCCGCGGACTGCTGTTCCTGGACGAGCTGTCCACCGCGCCGCCCGCTGTGCAAGCCGCCCTGCTCCGTCTGGTGCTGGAGCGGCGGATCGGCAACATCCAACTGCCGCGCGGTGTCCGGATCGTGGCCGCGGCCAACCCGCGATCTTCGGCGGCCGATGGCTGGGAGCTGAGCCCGCCGCTGGCCAACCGATTCGTGCACCTGCAATGGACCCACGATCACGACGTCGTCGTTCGCGGCCTCGGCGGGACCTGGCCCCATGCGACCCTGCCGCGGCTGGCTCCGGAGAAATTGAGCGAGGCGGTGGCTTTCGCACGCCGCGCGGTGTGTGTGCTCCTCGCGGCCCGTCCCGCTCTCGTGCACCAACTCCCCAGCGCTGAAACGCGCCGGGGCGGTCCCTGGCCGTCGCCTCGAAGCTGGGAGATGACACTGTGGCTGATCGCCTTCGCCACCGCGGCCGGCTCATCTCGCGAGGTGCTTTCCCTGCTGGTCCGGGGCACGGTGGGCGATGGGCCGGGCTTCGAACTGCTGGCCGGCCTGGACCGGATGGACCTCCCGGACCCGGAGGCGCTGCTCGCCGATCCGGCGGGCGCTGCCTTGCCCGAGCGAGGGGATCTGCGCCAGGCCGTGCTCGACGGTGTTGTGGCGGCGGTCCGTAAACGCCCGGAAAAATCCCGCTGGGATGCGGCATGGGCGCTTTTGGTGAAGGCTTTGGAAACCGGAGCCCCGGATCTGATCGTCGTTCCCGCAACCACTCTCGCCACGCTGCGCCGAGACCACTGGGACGTGCCTGCGGCGATCGAGGAACTCGCCGGAGTGGTATCGGTGTCCCAGGAAGCGGATCAGGCAGCCGACCGTGTCGCCGCGAAGGCAGGCCGATGACCGCGACCGCACCGCGGACGCTGGACCGCGACAAGCTCTTCGCCGCCCGATTGCACGCCGCCAGGGTCCGGCCCTATCTGGCGACCGCCCTGTTCGCCCTGTGCGTGGTCGAGTCGCGCCGAGTACCGACGATGGGCGTCGACCGGCACTGGCGGTGCTACGTTTCGCCGGTGTTCGTGGACCGGACTTCGGTGGAGGACCTGGCCGGAGTGTGGGTGCACGAGGTGTCGCATCTGCTGCGCGACCATCACGCTCGCAGCGACCGATTCGCCCGGCAACACGACCTGACCGGCCCGGCGGAACGACTGCGTATGAACATCGCCGCAGACTGCGAAATCAACGACGACGCATTCGGTGACGGGCTGGCTCAGCCCGAGGACGCTGTCACGCCCGCGTCCTTGGGGCTGCCCGAAGGGGAGCTGATGGAGGACTACCTGCGTGAGTTCCGGCTCGGACCGAATACACAGGGCATAGCCTGGCTCGACTGTGGCAGCGGCGCCGACGGATTGGAACGTGAGTGGGAACTGGGAGCGGACGGTGCCGACGGCCTCAGCGAACAGGAAAGAGACGCCGTCCGGTTCCGGGTGGCGCAGGGCATCATCGGCCGTCCGGGCAACGCGTCCAAAGGGTGGCAGCGCTGGGCGGAAGAGGCGTTCCACCCGCCGCAGCCATGGCGCGAGCTGCTGGGAGCGGCCATGCGCTCGGCGGTCTCCGGCGCCGGTGCGGGCGAGGACTACACCTATCGTCGGCCGGCCCGGCGCTCGGCTGGAGTGCCCGGCGTGGTGCTGCCGAGTCTGCGGCGAACGCCCCCTCGGGTCTCGGTGCTCATCGACACCTCGGGATCGGTCAGTGACACCGAACTGGGCAGCGCGCTCCTCGAAGTGGCCGCCATCTCCCGCGCCGTGGGCGGCCGCCGCGACCTGGTCACCGTGCTACCGTGCGACGCGGCGGCGAGGATCGTGCACCCGCTGTGTCGAGCCGAGCGAATACCGCTGGTGGGCGGCGGGGGCACGGACTTGCGTACGGGCATCGCCAAGGCGCTGCGAGCCCAACCCGGCCCCGATGTCCTCGTGATTCTGACCGATGGCCAGACACCCTGGCCGACCAGACGGCCACCGTGCCGGACAGTGGTGGGCCTGTTCCGTCGGCAGCACGCCGCTTCCTGGCGCGAACACGATCCCGATTACGTTCCGGACGCGCCGCCCGCATGGGCACGAGTAGTCGATATCGGGTAGGCGCCCGCCGCTCGGGGGCTGCGGGAGCCGACGACAACTTATCGGCCTCCGTGGCCGACTGTGCGTTGCGCGTGATGTGCGATCGAAATCGTGCGGCTTGCGAATCGGGCGTCCGAGCTCGACAATGACGGGTTGATATCGGGTGGGGAACGCGAGGAGAACGATCCAAATGCCATACGCCGTAGTGGGTTTGATCACCCTCATGCTGTGGGTCTACTGCATGATCGACGTGATCATGGCACCCGAAGCGGAGATCCGGCAGCTGCCCAAGGGCCTGTGGTTGGTGATCGTGCTCTTTGTCCCCACGATCGGAGCGATTCTGTGGCTGGTGCTGGGCCGACCGCCGAGCGTGCCCCGACGGCCGGGGACAAGCCGATACCCGGAGTACGATCGCCCGGGTCGTTACGTGCCGCAGAATCCGGCTGCCGATGAGGAGTTTCTGCGAGGATTGCGGGAGCGCGCAGAACAACAGCGGCGCGAAGCGCGGCGGCAGGAGCAGCAACGTCAGGCCGAGGCGGAACAGCGCCGGGCGGACGAAGAGCCGTAGAACATACGGCCGCCGCGGCCGCCCGACCCCCGTCACCAGCACCCGGCGACTCGTCTCCGGATCATGCGGACGGCAAGGGAGCGGGTCATACCGGGCCCTGGCGATTGTGGCCCGCGTCAGGGCGCGAGAAAAGGTGAGGGGATGGGTGTGCGCTGGGTCAGTTCGCGGGGGATCCGAGCAGTACGGGAAGAGTGAGGGGTCCGCTGGTGATGAACTGCGGGCTGTGCGGGATCAGGGCGGGGTCACACGCCAGGCTCAGGCGAGGGAACGCGTCGAACAGCGCGGACAACGCGATCCGGGTTTCGAGCCGAGCCAGCGGTGCGCCGAGGCAGAAGTGCGGTCCGTGACCGAACGCCAGTTGGTCGTGGTGATCGTGCTCGATGTCGAAGACATCGGCGTCGGGATACCGTCGTAAATCCCGTCCGACCCCGGCGAACCATCCGACGATGGCGCCGGCGGGGATGTCGACCCCGGCGATGCTGACATCCCGCAGCGCGTAGCGGTTGAACATCACGCAGGCTGACGAACGGAAACGCAGTGCCTCCTCCACCACATCCGTCCACCGGTCCTCGGCACGGGCCTTGGCGAGTTGCTCGGGATGGGTGCACAACGCGATGACCGCGGTGCCCAGCAGGTGCACTGTCGTCTCGTGTCCGGCGATGATGAGCAGCCACAACGTTTGCACCAGTTCCTCGTCGCCCAAACGGTTTTCGGCGTTGGCCCGCAGCAGGGCCGAGGTCAGGTCATCACCGGGAGCGCGCCGCTTGCGGTCGAGCAGTTCGGTGAGGTAGACCAGCATTTCCTCCACCGCGGTCTTCGTTTCGTCGCCTGTGCTGGTGTGTGACACGACCGTCGTGGTCCAGCGCCGGATCTGTGCTCGTTCGGCCGCAGGCACCCCGAACAGTTCGCAGATCACGCGTACCGGTAGGGGTGTCGTGAAGTGGGAAACCAGATCGACTTCGGTATCGCGATCGCGGAGGTCGTCGAGGAGTTCGCCGGTGATCTGCCGAATTCGCGGTTCCAGCGCGGCCACCCGGCCGGGGGTGAACGCTTGGCCGATCGTTCTGCGCAACCGGCGGTGATCGTCCCCGTCCTTGTTGAGCATGTGATCGATATCGGTCAACGCACGTAGGGGCCAGTCCGCCGGGATGGTTCCGTCGTGCAACGCGGGGCAGTTGCGGGCGTTCTTGCTGAACAGTGTGCCGTCGCCGGCAAGGACTTCGCGCACGGCCTGGTGACCGACCGCGAGCCAGGCCGCGACCGCGCCGGGCAACTCGATCGGGACCACCTGGCCCCGTTGGCGGATGCGCTCATAGGTGTCGAAGATGGATTCTCCAGCGGTGGGCAGTTGGATCACGGCTTCGGTCATGTCGTCTCCCAAAATCGCGAACAGGTGGCGCGCACGCAGCCGGGTCGGGCGCGGTGCCAAATGAGTGTGGACCACGGCTCTGCGCTGCTTCGACCGAACCGGAATCCTCTGCCCCGGAACGGAATTTCGCGGAACGAAACCGATGGACGGTGGCCGTTCGGGACTGGTTGCGCCCGGACCATGAGGAAGCCAGGTCTCGAGCAGCCGTGCCAGCCGGACCGACCTCTGTCGGGGATGCGCCGCACCGATGAGTTCGTCGGCCCCGTGTCGTCTTACCGAGTATGACTACACCCACAATCGGCAGTCTGTTGTTGTCCAGCACCGATCCGGCCCGTCTGCGTGATTGGTATGCGGCGGTCTTCGCGCCGAAGGTCGACCGTACGCCCGGCGAGCCCGGCTACGATGTGCTGGACTTCGGCGGTTTCTACGTGATGATCGACAGCCGCGACGACGTCGGGGCGGCGAACCCCGAACCGGGCCGAATGATCCTGAACGTCGATGTGGACGACGCCCGGGCGATAGCCGCTCGCATCGATGACCTCGGTGGACGATGGCTGGCCGAGCTCGACGATCGAGACGGCAGCCTGTTCGCCACCGCGATCGACCCTGATGGCAACTATGTTCAACTCATTCAGCTGAGCCCGCAGCATCGGGCTGCGATGACCGAGAGGGGCTAGTGATGCTCACCGACAGCAACGCGTTCAGTGGATTCTCGGTAGACGACATCGAGGCGGCCAAGACGTTCTACGCCGAGACGCTGGGGATACGGGTCGCCGAGGAGAACGGGATGCTCCAGCTGCACCTCGGCGGTGGGGGCACGGTGCTGGTGTACCCGAAACCGGACCACACACCCGCGACGTTCACCGTATTGAACTTCCCGGTCTCCGACATCGAGGCGGCTGTCGACGAACTCATCCGCCGCAACGTGCGCTTCGAACGCTACGAATTCGCCGAGCAGGACGAGAAAGGCATCCACCGCGGAGGCGGCCCCCTGATCGCCTGGTTCACCGACCCCGCGGGCAACGTCCTGTCCGTCCTGCAGCAGTAACGCTCCGGACACGGCACCTCCGGAGGCCTATCCGAGGCAGGCGGCGGGTGGGTCGGCGCGGTGAGCTGCGAACCGCACGCCGACCTCAGGCGTCCAGGTCATCCGCCACCATCGCCGCCAGGGCAACCCGAGCACAGCACGCCACGCACGATGTCGGTGTGCTGACAGCGAACAGATAATCGGTTGCCTATTGGCGATGGTGGCGGATGCAATGTCCGGCATGGTCACCCAGGGACGCCCGCCATGGCGAGATGAGACGAACGCGGAGCGGACTGACGGATCATCCATCCGGATCGGCGCTCTCGTTCCGCTGACCCGGCCTGGCTGGGTCGAGGCAGGCCGGCACTTGCTCGCTGGACTCGAGCTGGCCGTTCGCGAAGTCAATGAGGCCGGCGGGATCGCCGGAAGACCACTCGAGCTGGTGGTCCGAGATACCGCGGCTGATCCACAGAAGGCCGCGGCGGCCGTAGACGAATTGGCACACCTGGGCGTGGCTGCCTTGGCGGGGGAGTACCACAGCGTCGTCGCACGCGCCGCTGCCGCCAGGGCCGACGCCCTCGGCCTGCCGTTCCTCTGCTCGTCAGCGGTTCTCGACGCGCTCACCGAACGGCCCACGAAATGGGTCGCGCGCCTCGCCCCACCGCAGTCCCACGGCTGGCAGATCTACGCGGACTTCCTCCTCGGCGCGGGCCACAGTCGAATCGCCGTAGCAGTCGAGTCGAGTGTCTACTGGGCAGCTGGGTCCCGCATTCTGCGGGATCACCTCGCTCCACGCGGCGGCACCGTCATCGAACTCGACATGCGCGCGCTCGCCTCCACAGCCGTGTGCGACGAACTCGTGGACAAGCGCGCGACAGCCCTCGTTCTTCTGGTCGGCCACCCGGAGCCGGCAGTGTCGATCGTCAGGTCCGTCCGTCGTGACCAGCGTCTCGCCGAGATCATGATCGGTGCTCCGGCCGGGCAACCGGAGTTCGCCGAATGGGCGAGGTTGCTGGGTGACGACAGCGCCGCGATCCCGTTCTTGCGCTACCTGCCCGAGCGTCTCAGCTCACTCGGTGCACGAGTCGAGGCGGCCCTCCGCGCGCGGCTGGCCGAAGCGCCCTCCTTTGTCGCCTTCGAGGGCTACGACACGGTTGCCGTCCTCGCCGATGTGCTGCGTTCTCACGGCGCGGATCGGGCGCGCATTGCCGAAGCCTGGTCGCGCGTTGCGGTCGAAGGCGCCCGCGGGCAGATTCGGTTCTCCCGAACGCCAGGCATCAGCGTTTGGCAATGGGCTCGGACGCCCATCCAAGTCGTCGATCGTGATCCGGCGGGACCCGATCGCTTTCGAATCCTTCACGCCAACTGAGAGATCAGGAAGGTCTCCCAGTGCCCAGATCCGTCCAAAATCGGGGCTGTCTACTTTATGGCAAATTCACTGCAATTGCGCGCACCGGAGGATGGGTAGCGGGGCGACACGGACGAAGCGGTGATCTGCCGGTACTGAATCAGGCAGCCGGCTGGGGCTGGTTCAGGTCCCTGACGCCGGTGATCGCATCGATGATGTTGACGATGGCGGAGGTGCCGCCGTCGAGGGCCGAGCTGCCCGAGTCGAGCATGGCGGAACCGGAGGACGAGCCGGCCGAGCCCGTGGACGAGCCGCCGCCGGCCGAACCCGAGGCCAGGGCCGCGGAGCCGGTGGCGGCGGAGCCGGTGGCGGGATCGGCGGAGGCCACCGCGGCCGGGCCGAAGAACAGGGCGGCGGCGGAGACGGTGCCGGCGGCGACAAGCATCTTGCGAGAGAACATGTACGGAGTTTCCTTCCACAGTTGGATAACGACACCATCACGGCGCGCACCAGCAACGTTAAGAAAAAGAAATCGGCAAAGCCACTTCTCTTATTGTGGGAATGATCACCGTTAATAGTGGGCTAACGGCGTATTGTGCCGAGGTAACACAATTTGATCTTTACTCCGGATGCGGATCCGATGATCAAATTCGGTTGTTTCTACGACGGTGCCGCGTATCGACATGCGGCGGTGCCGATCTCGCAGCAAATCTTCGATCCCGACACGGCGCAACCCGAGCCGACGACGCGCTCGGCGGCCGTTGGCGGGAGGCGATCCGGCGCCAGCAGGTCAGTGCCCCTCGCGGAAGAAGGTCGTTCAAATGGCGATCAACGCCAGCCCGCCGCCTTCCCGCTGTGCGGGGAAACCAGGCGACCCGTCCAGCCGGACAAAAGTGGCAGAGTGGCGTACATCACATCGATTCGTGTCATGTTTCCGAGGCCCCCGGTGTCTTGAGGGCATGACTGAGGACAACACACGCCATAAGGTCGTCGTCGTCGTCGTCATCGGCGGTGGTTATGCCGGAACACTCGCAGCCAACCATCTGCGAATGCGCCCCGATGTCGATATCACGCTGGTCAACTCCCGCCCGACGTTCATCGATCGAATCCGGCTGCGCCAATTCGTATGCGGAACCGGCGATGCGACAGTCGACTACGGCACGCTGCTCGGCGAGGGCATCGAGTTGGTTGTCGACAGCGCCACGCGCATCGACACCGCCGCCCGTATGGTGCAGCTGGCCTCGGGTCGCGTGCTGGACTACGACCACGTCATCTACGCGGTCGGCAGCACAGCGGCGATACCGTCCGTGCCCGGCGCGGCCGAGTTCGCTTTCCCTATCGCTGACTTCGAGTTCGCGCAACGGCTGCGCGCCGAGCTGACCTGTTCTACCGGGCGAGGAAGACGCCGAACCTGCGGATCGAGAGGGTCAACTGCAACAACACGCCCGCGATGGCTGTCTACGGCGACGACAATCTGGAAGGGGTCTTCCTGATCGAGGTCCGCGAGGGCAAGATCACCAACTTCTACGCCATCCGCAACCCGGACAAACTCCTCACGGTGGCGGTACCGCGTCGGATCAGCCGGTAGGAAGCCGGCAAGCCGCAGAGAAGTGAATATCATGTCGAACCGAGGAGCAACGATATGTCGACAGCTCGAGCAACAAGCAACATAGCGACGTTCAGCCGCCTTCATGACGCCGTCAACAGCGGCGACGCGGAGGTCATCGCGAAGACGATCGACGAGGTCGTCGCGCCGGACTTGCTGTTCCACGCGCCAGTGCCGATGGATGCGACGGGGGCGCAGGCACTCGAGCAAGTGTGGGCGGTGCTGCTGCGCGCCTTCCCTGACATTCACGTCGCGGTCGAGGATGTGATTGCCGAGGGGGACAAGGTCGTCTTCAGGAACACCGTTACCGGGACCCATCAGGGCGAGTACAGGGGCCTGCCGCCAACCGGCAAATCCGTCACTTACAACGAGATCTTCATCGTCCGCTTCGCCGATGGCCGAATCGCTGAGATCTGGGGTGTCGTCGACGTCTTCGCACAAATGCGACAACTCGGCGTCATTCCGACCTAGTCTCGTCCGGGGTCGGTACTCGTGCAGGCCCGTCGCTGGCTCTGCCGCATCTCAGCACCGCGCCGGAATCGGCTGGTTTCTCCTCCGCGCTGCGTTCATCAGCTGTCGGACGTGACCACGGTGTCGGCTTCAGCTGCGGTGCGCCGCCGCCGGGCACGGTGGGCGAGTGCGTCGAGGATGCGTTGCCATGCCGGTGATGCCTCGGAGATCCGGGAAGAAACCAGCTTCAGGTAGCTCGGCCGGCTGCTGTCTCGTTCGTGTTCGATCTCCCAGGCGTCCAGGTCGTCGATGAGCTGGTCCAGGCGTGGATCGTGCGGATCCCAGTCGACTGATTGATCACAGGCGAGATACAGGCGCGTCGTCTCGGGGTCGTCGAAGCCGGCGTTCTTTTCCCGGATCCGCCGCGGCATGGCCCGCGGATCCAGTGCCTGCATCAGGATCCACGAGTCGCGCTCGAGTCGTATCCTCAATTCGCTGACCCCGAGACTGCGCATACGGTCCAGGATGGCGACCACTTCGGCAGGCAGGACAAGCCGCTCGCCGCTGGCCAATTCGGCGATCCGACGGCGGTTTTCGGTGAGCTGGTCGATCTTGCGCCGCAATTCGGCGTCGATGTCGGTGATGGCCGAGGAGAATTCGGTCGGCTGCGCATGCAGCAGCGCGTCGATACGGGCCAGCGGAACACCGGCATCGGCGAGTGTTCTGATCCGGATGAGATCCACCGCCGCTTGCGCGCTGTAGCGGCGGTAGCCGGAGGCATCGCGCTCGGGCTCGGGCAACAGGCCGACGTGATGGTAGTGGCGAACGGTGCGCACGGTCACGCCTGCGGTCGCCGCGAGCTGACTGATCGTGAGCACAGTCCTCCTCGCCTTCGTAAGTGATCGTGCCGAGTCTAGGGGTGCCCGTAAGGATCGTGTCACCAGCCGCAAGGTGGGGGCGACGCGGTCGGGGTGGTTCGAAGACTGCCCGACCGCAGCCTCGAGAGGCCTCGCCCAGGCGGCCACAACGTCATCCTGACTTGTTTGCGGCCGGTGGCACGATTCTCACCGGCACCCCTACGGGCGAGCCGCCCGGTCGACGACGTCGCGGATCGCCTGCACCACGGCATCTGGGCGGTCGAAGCAGAGCCGGTGGTGCACGGTGTCGGAGAGGATGCGTTGTTCCCCGTGCGAGACGGCGCTGAGCAGGGCCGCGTCCATTCGCCTCCTGCCATCATGCATCTGCTGCAGCGTCTCCGCCTGCTGGGCGGGGTCGGGGCCCAGCACGCTGAGAGCGACCACCGGGACATCAGGAAGGTCCGGCCCGGCCCGCAGTTCGGTGGCCACTTCGGTCAACTTGCTGCGCTCGGCGATGCCGACCTTGATCCATTCGTCACTCGCCTTGGCATCGATCAACGGCCCCCGGACGTGCTCCGGGTAGTCCGCGAGCAACTCGGTGCGCATCTCACGCATGGCCGAGCGCAGCTGGTCGAGCTGCTCCAGATCAGGTGCCATCTGCTCGGCCGCGGCCAGATGCATCGCGGGCGGCATGAAGTCGTCCCAGTCGCGGTGCAGGCCGTCCAACCAGACCAGCCCGGCCACCTCTCGCGGGTACAGCTGTGTGAACCTATGCGCGTAGAAGCCGCCGAGCGAGTGGGCCGCAAGAACATAAGGTGCGGCGATGTTCTGGGCGCGTAGCAGCTCGTGGAGTTCTGTGGCGACCGCGGCGGCGGTGCGCGGCAACGGGAGGGGATCGCTGTAGCCCGTGCCACCGCGGTCGTACACCACGGCGGTGGTGAACTGCGAAACCTGTTGCTGGACACCGAAATAGTCCAGACCGACCGCGCTGGCCCCCGGCAGGAACACAACGGCCGGCCCGCCGCTGCCCGACCGATGCACGAAAATTCGTCGGCCGTCGATCTCCTGGAACCCTCCGACCGGCGGCGCGAGCCGAGCCGAGGACGTGGTGTCTTTTGTCATGCGACAAATCCTCCAACCCTGACGCAGGGTCAAGGTCAAACCCTTGGGGCGTGGCTCCCGAGCACGCAGGGGCCGGGTGCATGCGGACACCCGGCCCCGTTTCGTTGCTCGTATCTCCCTGCGGGGCGATCGTCGTCGCGATCGGACGTGCCCCGCCGGCCCGGTCTTAGCGGATCGCCCCTGCGCTGAGCTGTTCGAGCTGCACTTCGGGTCGCAGCATGAAGCCCGGATCGACTTGCGCCACGAGGTCCTTGCCCGCCCATGCCTCGGCGTTGCGCACATGGAATTCGACGGCTTGGCGCTGGTAGGTTGCCCAGTCGCGGTCGACCGCATCGAGCGCCGACCGGAGTGTGGTCAGGGCGTCGCGGTTGTCGGGCTCGAGGTCGGTGATCGGCCGGATATCACCGCGCTCGGCGGCACGCACATGCGCCGAGCGGCCCACCCAGCACAGCAAATCATCTCCTACCTGCTCGCGCAGGAACGCGAGATCTTCCTCGTCGCAGACCTTGTTGCCGATCACGGCGACACGGATGCCGAAATCTTTGGCATAGCCCAGATACTGGCGATAAACGCCGACGCTGCGCAAAGTCGGTTCACACACCAGGGCGGTCAGATCGAAGCGGGTGAACAATCCCGACGCGAACGAGTCGGCGCCGGCCGTCATGTCGACCACCACATACTCGCCGGAGCCGTCGACCATATGGTTGAGCAGCATCTCGGCGGCGCCGACCTTGGAGTGATAGCACGCGACCCCCAGGTCCTCGTCGGCGAACGGTCCGGTCACCATCAGCCGCGCCCCGCCGGCCTGCCGCACGCAGGCGGCGTAGATCGGGTTGTCCTCCACGACACCGAGCAGCCGTGACCCGGTTCCCGGCGGCGTGGTCTTGATCATCGCCTCGGCCGAGGGAATTCGCGGATTCGTGCCACGCAGGTAGTCCTTGATCAACGGCAGGTGCTCGGCGAGGGTCGGCAGCGTCACCGATTCCTCCTCGCTGACGCCAAGAGCCGCGGCCAAGTGCTGGTTGATGTCGGCATCGATCGCCAGGGTCGGCGCACCCTGCTCGACGAGATGTCGGATGAACAACGAGGACAGAGTTGTCTTGCCGCTGCCACCTTTTCCGACGAAGGCGATCTTCACCGCCACACTTCCTCTCTATGGGTAACGAAAGTCATATTCGAAATGGGCGACGACAATGTACAGCGGCGCCCGGCAAGCCCGGAATCCGGGCGGTGCTACGAGCCTCTCGCGTCAGCGAATTACGGCCAGTTGCAGAGTGTTTCGAGCCATCTGTCTGTATCGAACCGGCGCGCCTCGGGTCGGCGGTTCACCCAGTTGAACCGGGGGTCAACAGCGCCGTTTTCAGCCGGTCCGGAGCCCGAATCGCAGTCGTCACTTCGGGATCGGCTGCCAATCGTCGCGGCCCGTCCGGTGGGAGGCCGTGAGGATCTGCCGCAGTTCGATCGTCGGATGGATCGGGAGGGCGCACAGAGGCTCGACTACGCTCGCGCCGAGCCGTTTCTGCCGTAACAGAATCCGAGCCCGTCGTATCGGGAACCGGCGTACAGGACGAGTCTCCCGCCTATCTCGCCGCCGCGACGGCGGAATCCTAGCGGCTGCGTTCGTATGTGTGTTCCGGAGCCGGGATCCGCTGATAGTCGGTGACGCGGAGGGTTGGTGTGTGGTCGGGGTCATGCTGGGCGCTGTCCGGTTCGACGATGCCGCGGACCTCGAGCCACGTGTCGTCCTCGATCACTTCCGTCATGCCCGTAAGGTGCACGAGTACATAGCGGGCATCAGCGACGCAGCAGGTGATGACCACACGCGCGAGATCTGTGTCGGTGGTGTCGGGATGCTGTGGACCGAGACCCACTGGCCGCATGGCGAATCCGCTGATGGTCACCTCCCGGCCGTCCAGGGAGCGGTTCGAGTCGAACAGCGCCCGATCCACCAGATCGACAACCCGCAAAGTCGGTGCGGGATCCGTCGGCAGTGGCGGAAACGGCCATCGCTCCGGTTGCGCCGAGGGCGAATCGCGGGGCACGACCTGTACCCGAGGGCTCGTCACGGCGGCGTCGGCGCCCAGCGCGGGCGGGGCGATCAGCAGCAGCGCGGCGGCCGGAAGCAGTAGTAACCACTGGGCCCGGCCGGTGCCGTGCGCATGGTCGTGCTCGTCGTTCGGGGTGGCCGCGCCGCGCCGGATGTCGCGCACGATCGCGATCAGTCCCAGCAGGACGAAACCTGCGCCGCTGATCAGCAGAAACGGAAAGAGGCCGGGTTTCACGTAGCGCAGGTAGGAGCCATCGAGCGCGATCCACGTGACCGCGCCGCCGATCAGCAGCAACAGCAGATTCTGGGTCTCCCGTCTCATCGGGCACCTCCGAGAAAGACGTATCCGGCGAGGGCGCCGCACACCACGGCCACCACGAACGTCAACGGCGCGAACCGCATTGCGAACGCTCGTCCGAATGTACCGGCCTGCATGGCGAACAGTTTCACATCGACTGCGGGCCCGACCACCAGGAACACCAGCCGCGGCAGCAGCGGCAGCGCCGACATGCTCGCCGCGACGAACGCGTCGGCCTCCGAGCACAGCGCGAGCACGATCGCCAAGACCGCCAGAACGACGATGGCTATCACCATCTGGCCGGCCAGATGTTCGTACCAGGAGGGCGGAACCAGCACATGAAGTGCGGCGGCAGCCACCGCGCCGAGTACGAGAAACGCGCTGGCCTGCAATAGATCGTGGCGCGCGGCCTCGGTGAAGACCTCCCAGCGGGTGCGGCCGACCACGCAGTGGCCATGCCCGGCCTTCGGCAACAGCCACGCCGGACGCCCGAACTTCGACCAGATGAAGCCCATCGCGACCGCGGTGGCCAGCGAACCGGTGAACCGCGCCGCGACCATCCCTGGCTCGCCTGGAAACGCCACTGCGGTGGAGATCAGGACGACCGGGTTGATCGCGGGCGCGGACAGCATGAAAGCCAGCGCCACCGAGCCCGGCGCCCCCTGATCGGTCAACCGCCGCGCCACCGGCACGACACCGCACTCACATCCCGGCAACGCCATACCCGCCAGCCCGGCTACACCGATCGCTGCGGACTCGTTGCGCGGCAGTACTTTTCGCAGCACAGCAGGGGAGACGAACGCCGCGATGCCGCCACTGACCAGTACCCCCAGGACCAGGAAGGGCACTGCCTGCACGAAGACGCCCGAGAATATCGTCACCGCGGTCTGCAATCGTGCCGACGCACCGACCGCGCGAACCAGCGGCGCCTGCATGACCAGCCCGAGGGCGATCAGCGCGACCAGTGCATACGTCGAGGGCACCTTCGTCCGGATCGAGGTCAGAGTGTTCTGCGCGAGCACGTTCCCATCCTGTCAGCAGAAGCCACCTAACCCGTCGACCGACCCTGGTCGATGGTGCGCGGTTCGGAGCAGTCGTCGGCCGCGCACGGGCAGCGGGTCTTCACCGCGCGGCATACCGTTGACCCGAGGAGCCCACGCCATGCACCCGCACCCCACTGTCGGCCGTCGATACACCGCCGCGGACTACTACGAGGTCGGCCGAGAGAAGACTCGCGACTTCGCCTGCGCTGTACGCGATTTCCATCCCGCCCAAATGCTGACGATGGGACTCTGTAGGTGAGGGACTTGATCACCCCGAACGCCAGATGCGGCACGAGGTCACTGAGCCAATCGGCACGCTGCCAGCGGCGGGGATCGGACACGCCCAATCTGAACAGCGACATCCCAGTGAGAGACATGGCTGTGGCGGTTCGGCCGGGCTCGCGGCCAGAATAGACGGCTGCCATCCCGTGGAACGGGCGAAACCGTAGGTACAGCCGACCGACGCCCGTCAACGCGCCCAGTAACGCTCCTGCGCCGGAGACCCGGCTCTGCCGCTGTTGTTCGTCGCCCGGCACCTGCATGCCGATCCTGTCGGCCATGCGCTGAATGCTCTGTTCTGGAGTACGGCTCGGCGGCCGACCACGCGCGATCGTGTCGAGGAACGTGCCGGCGTTCAGCGCGGTGGTGCCTACGGCCCCGGCCGCTGCGCCCCAGAGAACGGACTCCAGCACGTTGAACGGGTGCCCGGCGCACGATACGGGCAAACACTGCAAGTCCGCACTCGGTCCAGGAAGTTCCCGCGCGCATCGAGGCCGGTTTCCGGGTTCGTTGCTGCCGGATCGGGTACGCGCTCGATGTGTATGGCATGAATCTCAGGGAAGTAGCGCAACGGCGGGGCCCGTTCGTCTCGCTCTGCATCGACGCCTCACACGACACCGAGGACGCCGAGAATCAAAGAAAGCTGCGGTGGCGCTCGATTCGCGAGCGGCTGGCCGCGCAGCAGGCCCCCGAGACAGCATTGGCGCTGCTGGACGACGCAGTCGCCGAAACCAGGCCGGGTCAGGGACGTGCCGGACGCGTGCTGATCGCCGATTCGGACAGGGTGCTCGTGGATCACCTGCTACCGGAGCCGCCCCCGCGAGAGATCACCCGGGTGTCGCCACTACCGTATCTCCTGCCTCTGATCGAGGAGCAGTCGCGCGAGGTGCCGCACGTGATCGCAGTGGTCGACCGTATCGGCTGTGATCTGTACGGCGTCGACGAAGACGAGAACCTGATCGAAGAGGTCGCCCAGGGCACCGCGCATCCGGTGCACAAGGTGCATCACGGCGGAGGTTGGGCACATCGCTCGATGCATCGGCGGGTCGAGGAAACGGTCCGCCGGAACGTCGACGAGGCCGCCACGGCGGTCCGAAATCTCGCAGATCGAATCAACGCGCAGATCATCGTGCTGGTCGGCGAGGTCGGCGCCCGCTCCGCGCTGGCCAAGGCACTCGAGTCGCCCACCGCCCGCATCGTCGAAGTCGAGGCCGGGGCACGCGCCGCGGGCGCGGACTCCGCCGCACTCGAAGCCCAGGTCCAGCAGGCGGTGCGGACGCAGGCACGGCAGCGGCAGCGGCAGGTCGTCGAGCAATTGACCACCGCGCGCGGCAGGGCCGATGGCATGGCCGTGGAAGGGGTGCCTGAGACGGTCTCGGCACTGCTGGCGGCGAATGCCGACACCCTGCTGATCGACGCGGAGACCATAGGCGACCGATCCGTCGAACTCGATCCGGAACTGCTTCGGGGCATCACTGAGGCGGACTGGATCAATGACAGTGCGCAACAGCCTTGTATCTACCGCGCGGACGAAGCGTTGCCGGTGGTCACGTTGCTGCAGGGCGGCTCCATCGTGCCCGTCGAAGGTGCTGTCGTACCCGAGGAAGGGGTCGCCGCCCTCTTGCGTCACCGCTGACGCTTGCGCGTATCGAGCGATCGAAAGGAGGAGACCATGGAACGAGGAAGCAGCAAGCACGGCCCACTGCGTGATGACGAGCTGGCCCATGAGTTGGAGGGCACGTTGCGCGGAAATCGCTCCAGCCGGGCAGAGGAATGGCATGACCCCGAGCCCCCGGCTGACGATGACACGCTCATCAACGAACAGGTGCAACGAACCGAACGCCCTGGCGGGAACCCACCTACTCCAGACCAGGACTAGCGTCGAACGTTTCGGTCGAGCGTGTTCTAACAGATTGCGGACATCGGCGCACTACCACCACCTGGGCAGCCCAAACCATGGATCGCCGCACGTCGGCACGACGGTCTCGAGCCAACAGAATCAGCGGCACAGCCTCAACACACTGTTTTCGCGGTCGGGCTTCGGGAATGCGACCACTATGCCCAGATCCGCGCAATTGGCGGTGGCCGCCGCGAGCCGGTGGACCGGCGAGGACGGCATTCGCTACCCCGGTGGCGACACCCACGCCTGGGCGCCGGGTACCAATCAGACCCTGTGCGGCGTGCCGTTGTCTCGTGCTCGCCTCGCCCGCTTCCCCCATGTGCCATGGAGTGAAGCGCAGTGGTTGGCCGATACGGGCGATCGCCGTCTCGCACTGTGCCGCCGATGCGCCGCTGCCATGCGCTCCGAGGGACGCGGCTGGCAGCGGATCAACCCGCGCCCATGATCTCGAAACGGGTGTTCCGCCTATGACGGCACACCTGATCGGCGCGGCCGCGAGCTAAGGCGACTGGCGGCGGAGACGTTCGGATTGCCACGGCTGCGGAACGAACAACTGACGGCGATGGAGCTGGCGCTGGACGGGCACGACACCTCTGTCGAGTATCCCGATGTCGGCTACACCGGTAGCCTCGGCCCGCACCGCGGGACGGGGCGGATCGGTGTCAGTCGCCGGGAGGCGGGGTCCGACGCTCCGGTGGGATGAGGTAGGCGCGCAGGTCGTCGATCTTGGATTCGATGCGTTCGGTGTTTTCGGCATCGACACGGAAGATCCAGTGTTTGGCGCCCAGCAGCAGGATGGCTTGGAAGACCAGTTGCAGCCATTCGCTCTGCCAGTTCTCGAAGGTACTGGCCAGGAAGTCGGGCCAGTACCCAGACCAGGTGAAGGGCTGGCCATGTTCTTCGCTGGTGTTGCGGAAGTCGATGAGCTGGGTGCAGAACTGGGCAGCCAATGATCCCGTGAACAACAGGAGCAACACATACACCGCGCCCCAACGCCTGAAATGAGCCATACCCTGCGCCTTCCCGCAACAGCTCGACCGACGCAGGGACCCACCTCACAATTTCACGACACAACAGGACACTGCGACAGCCGGTGCGCCCGGATTCTGGTCGACGTGGCGGAACCGACGGTGGTCGGCGGTGGATGCACGAGGCGCCCCTCCGTGCGGCCGTCGGCGGTCAAACCGTGATGCGGGCGAGTGCGCCGGTTTCGAGTGCTGTCCACAGTGCACCGTCGGGGCCGAGGGTGATGCCGTGCGGTTCGGCGCCGGGGACGGGCAGGTCGTGTGTTTCGATCACGCCATCGGTGGTGATGGACCCGACACGGTTGCCGCCCCACTCCGTGAACCACAGCGCGTCGACCGGTCCGGCGGTGATGGCGTGCGGCCGGGCCGCCCGGTCGGGTAGCGGGAACTCGGTGACCTGGCCACGAGGGGTGATCCGGCCGATCTGTCCGGCGGCGATCTCGACGAACCACAACGCACCGTCCGGCCCCGCGGCGATCCCGACCGGCGCGGCGGCCTCGGTCGGTAGCGGGTGGACGGTGATGGTGCCGTCCATGTCGATCCGCCCGATGGCGTTGGCCTGGTTCATGGTGAACCACATCCCACCGTCCGGGCCGATTGTGATCGCGGAGGGGAACGCGCCCGTGGTCGGGAGTGGGAACTCCGTAACCACACCCTCGGTGGTGACCCGGCCGATGCGATCGGCGGCGGTCTCGGTGAACCACATCGCACCATCCGGTCCGGCGGCGATGCCGAACGGTCCGCACTCCCGCAACGGGAACTCCGTGATCTCGCCAGTGGTCGTGATCCGGCCGATCCGGTGCGCCTGGTACTCGGTGAACCACAACGCACCGTCCGGGCCGGACGCGATGATCGTCGGCCCGCAGCCCGGGTCGAGCTGGTGGTTCTCCGGTTCACCGCCGGGCGCCAACCTGCCGATCTGTCCACTCCGGACAAGCGTGTACCACAGGGCGTCGTCCGGGCCCGTGGTGATCGCGTACGGGCCGCTGCCGGGCACGGCGTTGTGCTGGATGGTGGTCATCGGATTCCCTCGGCGATGCGGGCGATGTCGGCGGGAGTGCCGGCCATGATGGTGCGGACGTGCTCGGTGACGAGTTCGGTCGGCCAGTCCCACCAGGCGGCGCGGAGGAGGCGCTCGATGTCGGCGTCGTCGAAGCGTTGGCGGATCGGGCGGGCCGGGTTGCCGCCGACGATCGTGTACGGCGGCACGTCCGCGGTGACCACCGCGCCGGTCGCGATGATCGCGCCATCCCCGATGGTCGTACCGGGCATGACGGTGGACTGGTAGCCGAACCACACGTCGTTGCCGACCACGGTGTCACCCCGGCTGGGCATGCCCATGACGATGTCGAGAGTCTTGTCGGCCCACTCACCACCGAACATGGTGAACGGGAACGTGGACACGCCCACCGTCGGGTGCTCGGCGCCGGCCATCAGGAACCGCGTGCCGGCGGCGATCGCGCAGTATCTGCCGATGACCAGCCGCTCCGGACCGTAGGCGTAGAGCACGTTGCGGGACTCGAACTCCGTCGCGCCGTCCGGGTCGTCATAGTAGGTGTACTCGCCCACCACGATCTTCGGCGAACTGATCAGCGGCGCGAGGAAAACCACCCGCTCGTGCGCAGGCAGGGGGTGAACGGTCGTCGGATCAGGGGTCAACTTCCAGCTCCTGGTGAAGGGGTGTCTGCGGGAAAGGGAACGCCGCGCAGGCGGCCCTGCTCGGCGACCATCACGGCCGGTCCGACGATCACCGCCCGGCCGGCTCGTTGGTGTCGAACATGATCATCACGCTACGGGCCGCGACGGGATGGGGAATCGCGCCCCGGCGAGAACAGGGACTCCGGCCATGGAACCTCGGCCGAATCTGCCGCAGACGCAGCGAGTTCGGGGCTTGTTGCGTTGTCGCAGCCGGCGCCGTCGCGTTCGAGCGGTGAGACCACACGGCGGCAGATGGCACACAGCGACGGTGCGGGCCCATCGAGCCCGTTCCAGCGCTCGGCCGACGGGTGAAGACCGGTCGGTGTTTCAGAAAGCCAGACGAGGCTAGACCCGAGGAATGACGAAGAACGTTTTCGTTCCTGCCCTGACAGACCTACAGCGCGGGGAGATCGGCACGGTCGATATCCCCGGCGGGATCCGGTTGCACGGACTGCTCGACTACGACACTTTGATCAGCGCGGAGGAGTTCGACTTCGAGGATCTGCTCGACCGTGCCCGCAACGAGCTACGCGCATTCGACGGCGACGTCGATGCGATCATCGCCCACTGGGACTTTCCGACCAGCGTGATCGTGCCGATTCTCGCGGCCGAATTCGGTTTGCCGTCGCCGAGCCCGGAAAGTGTGATCCGGTCCGAGCACAAGCTGTGGAGCCGGGTGTTGCAGCGGGAATCGGTCCCTGAATGCGTGCCCGAATTCAGTGCGTTCGATCCTTTCGATCCCGACGCCTTGGACAAGATCGACGTCGCTTTTCCGTTCTGGGTCAAGCCGATCAAATCCCACTCCTCCCAGCTGGGGTTCGAGGTGTCCGACGCCGAGGAGTTCGCGGCGGCGACCGAGCGCATCAGGAACGAGATCGGCCGCATCGCGGATCCGTTCGACCGAGCCCTCGCTCACGTGACCGTGCCCGAGCAGGTCCGGGCCGCAGGTGCGCGCACCTGCCTGGCCGAGCAGATCGTCACCGGCACGCAGGCCGCGCCGGAAGGTTCGCTGTTCCGCGGCGAGTACCACGTGCACGGCGTATTCGATATGCGCAAGGATGCGACCGGCCACAGCTTCGCCCACCTCGACTACCCCGCGCACACCGTGCCCGAGGCGGTGCAGCAGCAGATGATCGAGGTCACCGAGCGCTATCTACGCCACACCGGGTACGACAACGGCTGCTTCAACTCGGAGTTCATGTGGGATGCCGATACCGGCAAATTGTGGTTGATCGAAGTCAATACCCGTATCTCGCAGTCGCACAGCGATCTGTTCGCCAAGGTGGACGGCGCCTCGAACCATGCCGTCGCCATCGATGTCGCATTGGGGAGGCGCCCCGAAATGTCGCATCGCAAAGGCGAATTCGCTGTGGCGGCACAGTGCATGGTGCCGCACTACGACGACGGCGTCGTCACGCGCGTCCCCGGCGATGACGAGATCGCCGCGCTGCGGCAGCGATTCCCCGGCACGGTGGTCCGGATCGAGGTGGAAGTAGGCGACCGCCTGTCCGAGTTGCCCAACCAGGACCCTTACCGATACAAGCTCGCCACCCTCTATATCGGCGCAGCCGACCACGCCGCACTCGAGCAGCGCTACCGCGACTGCCTCGAGGCCCTGTCGTTCGAATTCGAGGAGGTCGACTGAGTGCATACGGTCGAATCGTTCCCGTACGAGGTGCGCGTCACCGAGAACGTCTTCATCCCTATGCGCGACGGAGCGCGGCTGGCCGCCCGGGTGTGGCGGCCGGTGACCGAGGAGGCGTTGCCCGCCGTATTCGAATACATCCCTTATCGCAAGCGCGACCTCACCCGCGCCCGCGACTCCATGAATCACCCCTACCTCGCCGGACACGGCTACGTGACGGTGCGCGTGGACCTGCGCGGCAGCGGCGACTCCGACGGTGTGCTTCTCGACGAGTACCTGGCAACCGAGCACGACGATGCCTGTGACGTCATCGCATGGCTCGCCGCGCAGCCGTGGTGCGACGGCAATGTCGGCATGATGGGCATTTCGTGGGGTGGTTTCAACAGTCTGCAGGTCGCCGCGCATCGGCCACCCGCGCTGAAGGCGATTGTGAGCGCTTCCGCCACCGAAGACCTGTACGTCGACAACATGCACTACATGGGGGGCTGCTTGCTGTCGGACAACCTGTCCGAGGCGACGGTGATGTTCGCGTTCAACAGCCTGCCGCCCGATCCCGCGATCGTCGGGGACCGGTGGCGCGAGATGTGGTACGAACGCCTCGAGGGCAGCGGACTGTGGATCGAGAAGTGGCTGGAACATCAACGCCGTGACGACTATTGGAAGCGCGCGTCGGTCAACGAGGACTACAGCGCGGTGCAGTGCCCGGTCCTCGCGGTCGGCGGGTGGGCCGACGGCTACACCAACGCGATCTTCCGGCTGCTCGAGCACCTCGACGTGCCGCGCCGCGGTCTGATCGGACCGTGGGGCCACAAGTACCCACATCTGGGCGTGCCCGGACCGGCGATCGGATTCCTGCAGGAGATGGTCCGGTGGTGGGACCACTGGCTCAAAGGCCGCGACACCGGAATCATGGACGAGCCGATGCTGCGCGCGTGGATGCAGGACAGTATCCCTCCGCACCCGTCCTACGCGGACCGGCCGGGACGCTGGGTGGGTGAACCGTGCTGGCCCTCACCGAACGTGGAGCCGCGCCGATTCACGCTGGGGCGGCACTCCTTGTCCGAAGACCTGGACGCGGAGGAGTCACGCAACCTGCGTCTGCAATCCCCATTGAGCGTCGGTATGTTCGCGGGCAAATGGGCGTCGTATGCCGCGACACCGGATCTACCGTCCGATCAGCGAGATGAGGACGGCGGTTCGCTGGTGTTCGAAACCGAAGCACTCGATGACACATTCGAGGTGCTGGGCCTGCCGACGCTGGAACTCGAGATATCGGCCGATCGGCCGAATGCGATGGTGGCGGCCCGGCTGTCCGACGTCGCGCCCAACGGTGAGGCGACCCGGGTGACCTACGGTCTGCTCAATCTCACCCATCGGGACGGCAGCGCGGCACCGGAACCCCTCGAGATCGGCCGCGTCTACCGCGTGCGGGTGCCGCTCAACGGCATAGCGCACTCCTTCCCACCTGGGCATCGGATCCGGCTATCGGTGTCGTCGTCGTACTGGCCGCTGGCCTGGCCGTCGCCGGAGCAGGTGGTGCTGACCGTTACGACCGGCCGCAGCGCACTGACCTTGCCGCACCGGCCGCCCCGTGCGGACGATGACCAGCTGCGCCCGTTCGATCCGCCCGAGGCGGCGCCGGAGGCGCCTGCCACGCATATCGAACCCGGTGAACACCACTGGAAGGTCGAGCGGGATCTGGCGAGCGGGGTATCGACCCTCGAGATCGAGAACGATCAGGGCACCATCTCGCTCGACGACACCGACACCATCGTGCGCCGCGCCACCACCGAATGGTTCAGCTTCCGTGGCAACGACGTCACCTCGGTCCGGGGCGAGACCCGCACATTACGCCGGCTCGAGCGCGACGATTGGCGTACCGAAGTCACCACCCATACCGTATTGCGCTGTACTCCCGAAGAATTCGTGCTCGACGCGCAGCTCGACGCGTTCGAACTCGAAGATCCGCAGACCGATCCCCGGACGGTGCGCAAGCGGGTGTACTCGCAGAACTGGCAGCGCCGGAGTCCTCGCGATTTCGTCTGATCGGCCACCGATGCCGTGACACCGCCGGGCCGATCGGCGCGACAGCCGGTATCGATCGTCCGGGCACGAAGGTCTTATCGGGTCAGTGGCATGCCGAACGCGGCGAACAGGGTTGGTTGAAGAAAGACGGTGATGGCGGCAACCCCGCCGTGACCGGTGGTGATGACGTGTATCGAGTGGGCTTCCAGGATGCCGTTGGCGCCACGACGGTATTCGGCGACAGCGGGCTGTCCGTTCGCGGCCGTCGGGACCAGCAGGAGATCGCCGGGCTTCGCGAAAGCACGCTTGGCAAGGAACCGGGTCACCGCATCGCGCCCGGTGAACCATACTGGCACCGGCGGCATTTCGAGCCTGACGTCGGCGGCCAGTAGCTCGGTGAGAGCTGCGAGGTCGGCTTTCTCGAATGCCGCGCAATAGCGGTCGAGTAAGGCGCGGCGTTGGACGTCCTCCGGTTCGGTCGCACTCTCGTCGGTGGGAGCGACCTCGGCGAGGCGGGCGCGTGCCCGCTGAAGTGCGCTGTTGACCGCGGATGGCGTGGTTTCGAGTAGTTCCGCGACTTCGGCGGCGCTGAACTGGACGACGTCGCGCAGGATCAGCACCGCTCGCTGGCGTGCGGGCAACTCCTGCATGGCCGTCATCACGGCCAGCCGGACGCTTTCCTTGGCGACGACTGTGGTTTCCGGCGTCAACGCGTCGGGCAGCGGCTCCAGCCATTGGTGAGCGCCGGTGTCGCTGTCGAGACCCGCATCGGGGTCGACCGAACCTGCGCCGAGTCCAGCCGGCAGTACCCGGCGGGCGCGATTCTCCAGTGCGCGCAAGCACGCGGTGGTCGCGATGCGGTACAGCCAGGTCCGCAGCGCCGCGCGCTCCTCGAACGCCGGATAGCCGCGCCAGCCGCGCAGGTAGGTCTCCTGGACGAGATCCTCGGCGTCGTGCACCGAACCGAGCATGCGGTAGCAGTGGGCGATCAATTCGGCGCGAAACGGCGCCGCATGCTCGATGAAATCTTCCTTGACCGGCACAGCCGTACTCCTATGTGTCTCGACGTGACGGGGACGCGAGCCCCATACCAGTACAGATACGTCCGGCAACCGAAATTCATCGGTCGGCCCGTCACGAACAACAGCGGCGTCGCACCGATGAATTTCGGCGGCGCGACGTATCTGAATCAGTACGAGCACATCCCCGACGAAAGCGAATACGACCGTGAACGAGACAATCAACCCCGGCGCCCTCGACGGCACGACGTCGATCGTGACCGGAGCCAGCCGTGGATTCGGCCGCGGCATCGCCCGGGCGCTGTCGGCCGCGGGCGCCCATGTCGTCGGCGTCGCCCGGGTCGGCGCGCATCTCGCTGCGGTGCGCGAGGAACTCGGCGATACCTTCACCGCGGTCAGCGCCGACGCCGCCGATCCCGCGACGGCCGGCCGCCTCCTCGACGAGCATCGACCGCACACGGTGGTCCTGTGCGCGGGAGCCGCTCCGCGCATGAGCGCTTTACAGGACCAAACCTGGGAAACCTTCAGCCAAAACTGGAATGTCGACGTCGCGCAGGTGTTCTATTGGATTCGCGAAGCGCTGCGGCGCCCGCTGGCGCCGGGTAGCTCGGTGATCACGATCTCCAGCGGGGCGGCGATCAACGGATCGCCGCTCAGCGGCGGTTACGCAGGGGCGAAGGGCACTGTCAAGCTCATCACGAGCTATGCCGCCGTCGAGTCGGAACGGGCCGAGCTGGGAATCAGGTTCGTGTCCGTTCTCCCTCAGTTGACGCCCGCCACCGACCTCGGGGCAGCGGCAGTGGCTGCCTACGCCGAGCGGCAAGGTGTCGATGTCGACACGTTCGTGCGGGCCTTGGGACCTCCTCTCACCCCGGAGCAGGTGGGCAACGCGGTTCTCGAGATCGCGACCGCTGAACACCCCGTCCACCACGCGAACACGCTCACCGCCGCAGGCATAGCACCGCTGGCCTGAATCACCTGAACCGAAGGAAGGACATAAGCAATGAGTACACCGCCGATCGTCTCGCCACAGGAGTGGGAGGCAGCGTGGCAGCAGCTGCTGGTGAAGGAGAAGGAGGTGACCCGAGCCCGCGACGCGCTGGCCGCCTCGCGACGACGAATGCCATGGCTGCCCGTGGACAAGGAGTACGTGTTCGAGGGCCCCGAGGGCAAAGCAACGCTGCTCGACCTGTTTCACGGCAGACGTCAGCTGATCGTCTATCGCGCCTTCTTCGAGCCCGGCGTGGGCGGCTGGCCCCATCATGCCTGCCGCGGCTGCTCCATGATGGCCGATCATGTCGCCGACCTCGCCCACCTGAACGCTCGCGACACCACACTCGTATTCGCCTCCCGTGCGCCCCAGCCCGACATCGACCGCGTGAAGGCGCGGATGGGCTGGAAGATGCCGTGGTACACCATCACCGACGACTTCGACGCCGACTTCGGCGTGGACGAATGGCACGGCACGAACGCATTCATCAACGACGGCGACCGCGTGTTCCGCACCTACTTCATCAACAACCGCGGCGACGAGGCGCTGGGGACCACGTGGAGCTTCCTCGACATGACCGCGCTGGGACGCCAGGAGCAGTGGGAGGACTCGCCGGAGGATTACCCCCAGACCCCACCCTACGAGTGGTGGGACTGGCACGACACATACGGCGAGCACAAGCCCTCTCGGTGGTTCGGTGACCCCGACCCGGACAACCCCAACGACCAGCGGCCACCGCGCGCCGACTCGAAGGACTGCGGCTGCCCCTGATCGGCAACTCCGCGCGCCGAGCATGTCACCACGGCACTACCCCTGCGTCGTCGAAGAACCCGCCGGTCGGTCCTCCGTCGGGCAGCGTCGCGAGCCGGATGGCGATTGCCGCGCCCTGCTCCGGTGTGCGGACGCCACGAAAACCGTTGAGGTCGGTTGCGGTGAAGCCGGGGCAGGCTGCGTTGATCAGGATGTTGGTGTCGCGAAGCTCCTTGACGTACTGGACGGTGACGGCGTTCAGGAACGTCTTCGACGCCGTGTACGCAGCGGAAATCGGGCCCGTATCGGTACCGGGAGTGGTCTGGCGGGTGAGGGAGCCGACGGTGCTGGACATATTCACGATGCGTGGTGATGCCGACCGTCGCAGCAGCGGTAGCACCGCGTTGGTCACGCGGATGACGCCGATCACGTTGGTTTCCACGGCGGCCCGCACTGTCGCGGGGTCGACGGCGGTGGGCGCCTGTGGCATGCCGCCGGTTATCCCAGCGTTGTTGACGAGCACGTCGAGGCGTCCGACGCGGTCCTCGATCAGCTCGGCGGCGGCAGCCACGCTCGCGTCGTCGGTCACGTCGAGCGGTACGCCGAACGCGTCGGCACCGGCCGCTCGCAGCTTCTCCACAGCGGCTTCACGGCGCTGTTCATCCCGGGCGCCGACACCGACACTCCAACCGAGGGCGCCCAAGCCGGCCGCGATCTGGTACCCGATGCCCTTGTTCGCGCCGGTCACCAGCGCGATCGTCTGTTCACTCATGGGGTCGATCCTGTTCGGAGTCCGGCGGGGCGTCCAAGACCGACTGGGTGGCCAGCGATACCGCTCGGGTATCGATCCCGGTGGGCGCCGGATACGCTGAGGATCGTGGAGACGCGGGAGCTGCGATACTTCGTCACCGTCGCTGAGGAGCTGCACTTCGGGCGGGCGGCGCAGCGGCTCGGGATCGCGCAGCCCCCACTGTCCCGGGCGATCGGGCAACTCGAACGGCGGCTCGGGGTGGTCCTGCTGCAACGCACCAGTCGCGCCGTCACCCTGACCGAGGCCGGGTTGGTGCTCCTGGGGGAGGCCCGGGCGGCGCTGGACGCGGTCGCGGCCGCCGAGCGACGCACCCGCCGCGCTGCCCTCGCCGCCACCGGCCGCGCCGGTGTGGTCCTGGCCACGAAGGCCGGAGCGTCCATCGAACTGCTGTCCAAACTCCTCGACGCCTACGCCGCCGAGCCCGGCTCGGTCACCGTAGAGGTGCTCCTGTGCGGGATCGGCGAGCAGGAACGACTGCTGCGCGACGGACGCGCCGACGTGGCTTTGTTGCACCGGCCGTTCGACGCGATGGCCGGATTCGACATCGAGGAGCTGTACACCGAGGAACAGGTCGTGCTCCTGCCGGCCGGGCATCCCCTCGCCGACCGGACGCACGTGCGGATGGCCGAGGTCGCCGAGCTACCCGGCCTACCGCTGCCGCGCTGGCCCCGACGAGACGGTACGTACCCGGACGGCCCCGGTCCGCAGGTTCGCGACCATACCCAACTGCTCCAGCTGATCGCGCTCGGACGGGCTTCGGCGATCCTGCCGGAGTCGGTCCGAGCCCATCTGCGCCGCGACCACGCCGCCGTGCCGGTGCTGGACGCGCCGACCGTCACGACGGTAATCGCGTGGCCACCGCACAGCCGATCCAAAGCTGTCGCCGACCTCGTCCGGACTGCTACACGCCTCTAGCCGATTCCGCATGATCGGCACCCGTGCGCGCATCGGTAGAAATGCCGCTGGGCGCTCGGCTCCTGGACGCGGCAGCGGGGTGGCTCAGCGGTGCGTCAGCAACGAGGCGGCTCGGCAATGCGTTATCGTCGGCTGCCTAAGGACATGCCAGCTGCCCCGAGAAACAGTCTGCCCTGGCGTTCAGCGCCGACCTGAAGTGCGGTATCAGGGAGGAATTGTGGACATTACCGAACTGATCCTTGATGACCACCATGAGCAGCGGCGGCTGTTCGCGATCCTGGAGCAGATCGATCGTGCGGAGACCGGCGTGCTCTCCGCGATCTGGGACAGGCTGGCGGCCTTCCTCGAGCTGCACGCGCAGGCAGAGGAGGAGATCTTCTACCCCGCGCTGCTGCAGGTGGGTATCGCGGCCCGGCGCGCGGGCGGGGTGGAAGACGAGACGCTCGACGCAATCCACGACCACAACGAGATCAGGGACGCGATCGCCGAAGTGGCGCGTCATCAGACCGGCACCGATGAGTGGTACGCCGCCGTCGCGGCAGCGAACTCGGCCAACAGCGATCATATGGCCGAGGAAGAACGCGAGGGCCTCACCGATTTCCGCCGCCTGGCCGGGCTGCCGCGCCGCCATCAGCTGGCCGTCGCCTTCGCCGCTTACGAGGCGCGGAACTACGCCGGCGTCCGGTCGGTCGACAAGGATCCCGTCAGCTATGTCCGCGCGGCAGAGAAGAAGCTGCGGACCGCTGCAAGTGGATCGCTGAGTGTCGGCACCCTGAAACGGAACTGACCCGGCGGACCGGCGCGGCAGTCGGTAACCGCTCCGCTCCCGCAACATCCCTCATGCCGCATGACGCTCGGGCAGCGGATGAGATCCGCTGCCACACACGCCGAAGGGGCGCTTTTATACCCCAGCGGCGGCGAATCATTTTGCCGCGGTGCGTATCTCGTTCAGCGGGGAAGTAGGGTGATCCGGGCGTTGTGGGCGGGGCTGAGGCCGGTGTGATAGCGCCGTGGGGGCTCGACGGGGCCGGGGGCCACACCGATGCGGCGATGCTCGAGGATGGTGCGGAAGAGGATGCGCGCTTCCGCCAGGGCGAATTGGGCACCCAGACAGCGATGCGCGCCGGCACCGAAGGTCAGCCAGGTGCGGCCGTTCGGCGGCTCGTCGAGAAAGCGTTCGGGACGGAAGACCATCGGGTCCGGGTAGTGCCGTGGTGATTCGTGGATGAGGAGAATCGGGACTATGACGATGGCGCCCTTGGGGACGCTGACACCGTTGACCACGGTGTCGCGCAGCGCCCGCCGCCCGGTGAACGGTGACACCGGGCGCACCCGCATCGTTTCGGCGACCACGGCGTCGAGGTATGTGTCGAGCCGGGCACTGTCGCCGGCGTCGACCGCCGCGTCGAGCTCGGCCATGGCTGCCGGGTGGACGGCCAGCATGGCGGCGATCCAGCCGAGCGTGATCGCGGTGGTCTCGTAGGCGCCCAGCAGGATGCCACGCATGTTGCGGGCCAATGCGGCGTCGTCGTGCTGATCCGATTCGGTACCGACATACCGGGACAGCACATCTCTCCGGCCGTTGCCGTCGCCGGGCGTGGTCCGGCGCGCGGCGATTTCCTCGATGATGATGGCGTCCACCTCGGACTGGCGGCGGCTGAGCGGCGGGTAGGGCAGTGTGTAGCCACCGACCAACGGGGTGAGCAAGGTGACGGCGAGAAAACCGCGACTCTCGATTTCCCCGAACCACCGGCTCACCGCCTGTTTCAGCCGGTCCTTACGGGGCGCAGCCACGTCGCCGAACACGACGCCGAGCAGCACGCCGATGGCCAGGTCGTAGCCGACCTTCAGAAACTCGAACGGTTCAGCGACAGGCCAGTTCGGCAGCTCGCGCTGAACCACCTCCACCATGAGCTCTTCGTAGGACCGGAGCGCCTTGCTCTGGAACGGCGGCGCGAACAGCTTGCGTTCCCGCCGATGTTCGTCACCGTCGAGGAAGATCAACGTCTGTTTGCCGAACATCATGTCGTGGCTGGAGAAGCGGCTCAGCACCTGCCCGACCGAGAAGTCCTCGTGGTTGGCGAACAGTTCTCGCACATCGTCCATGTTGTAGGTGACCAGCATGGTCGGAAACCCTGGCGGCGAGACGACGAACCGCTCGCCCATTTCCAGCAAGGGGGAACGGTGCGTGCCGGGGCGCATCAGTCCACCGATCTGCGCGATATGGCGGTTGCGTAGCCGAGGAAGTTCACGCAGAGATATCGGGGCATGCGACATGTAGCCATCCTTGACCCGTGGCTCGGCGACTCGCAAACATGAAATCCCCGCAGTGGCAATAGGAAGCGAGCGCCTGCCGCAGGTCCACTGTGGCGGGGCCGAGGATATTGGTGACGGCGTGCCTCTCGTGGTGCCGTGCCGCTGTGAACGCGGGCCGCTACAGCAGTGGTCCGGCTGGAGGCCAGGCAGACGTCACTCGGACGTATGCGCGAGGATGGCGGTGGCCAGCTCCTCGTGTACTTCCAGCGGCAGCGTGTGACCCATGCCCGCCACGATCATCAGCTGTGCCCCCGGGATCTGCTCGGCGATGATCGTACCGTGGCCGGGTTTGGCCGGCTCGTGGCTGCCCTCGATGACCAGCGTGGGCGCTTTCACCTGGTGCAGCACGTCCATTGGCTCGAAGTCCGGCTCGGCGGCTGCGGCTAGTCGGTGGTTGGACACTGCGGACAGGTCGCGGGCCCGGTCGTAGATCTGTTCCTGTAGCCGACGCGCCGCGTCTTCGTCGAACGGCAGCCCGGTGCCGTGCAGCAGGCGTTGCTCGGCGATCATGCCGTCGATCCGGGCGCGCCGGTCCTCTGGCGGTGGGGTGGCGATCAGTTCGCGGTAGAAGGATGTGAACTCCGGTGCCGGCTCGGGCAGGCTTCCCTCGGGTTGTGGCTGCCCCATCAGAGCCCGCATGATCACCTGACCTTCCCCGCCGCCGAGCGGTGAGGAGCCGATGACGGTCAGCGAGCGCACCCGCTCCGGCCGCTCCACCGCGACGAACTGGGCGAGCAGCCCGCCCGCCGAGTGGCCTACCAGGTGCGCGCTGTCCAGACCGTGGGCGTCCATCACGCGGTACACGTCGTTCTTGATGTCGTCCCACGTGTACGGATTCGACGCGAAGTCGACGGTGTCCGACAAGCCGGTGTCGCGGTGGTCGTACCGGATCACGCGGCGGCCTCCGGCGACAAGGCGGCCGACGAACTCGTCCGGCCACAGGATGCCCTGGGACATCGACCCCATGATCAACAGGATCGGCGCATCCGTCGCGGCGCCGAACTCTTCACTCCAAATATTCACGTCACGCATATCTCAGAGCATGTCCTTCTGGCCGGTTCCGGCCTCGTCGAAATATTCACGCCCACCACCAGGCATTGCCAGAACCTGGGGGTGTCACCGACCCCGGATAACCGGGTGCGGCGGACTGTTCCGGCCGGGCGCTACCGTGCTCCACGCATGCCGTGCCGGGGCCATCCGTTCTTGGCGGAGGTGGCAGCCCGCGGAGGCGCGGGTCGAGCCACGGATCGCTGCTGATTGTTTCGAATCGGGTAGGTGCTGTGCTGCTTTCGCATATCGGTCGTGCCTTTCGTGAAACCGGTGGAGGCCGGGCCTTCGGCGGGGCGGAAGAAGAGCTCCCGCAGGTTTATCGCATCATTTGTAGTACTCTGGATGAAGTGATTGAACCGTAGTGCTACAGATGGAGTGGTGTCAAGTGGGTTGCAGGAATCCCGGACGCCGCCAAGCGCTGCTGGACGCATCGATCGAGGTCCCGGTCCCTGGGAAGGGGTGGCGGCAATCGCGGATTCGGTCGCAGCGGTGACGCCGAGCTCGATTCGCAAAGTTGCCGATGAGTCCGGGATGCGGTGTGATCGACCCACCATCGCGTATCGGAGGGATCGAACGTTGGCCGCATTGGAGCCGGGGTCGGTGTTCGCGGGATACACCATCGAACGCCTTCTCGGTGTCGGCGGCATGGGCGAGGTCTACGTCGCCCGGCATCCACGGCTACCCCGTTCCGACGCGGTGAAAGTGCTTGCCGCGCAGTTCACCCGCGACGACTCGTACCGACGCCGTTTCGAGCGCGAGGCCGACCTCGCCGCATCCCTGTCGCATCCCGGCATCGTCAGCGTCCACGACCGTGGGGAATCCGAGGGGCGGTTGTGGATCGCGTTGGAGCTGATCGACGGCATCGATCTATCGGCGTCGCTCAGCTGCTCGCCGGGCGGGTTGCCCGGCACCGACGTGGCACGCGCGATCATGGAAATAGCCGATGCGCTCGACTACGCGGGTGCTCGCGGGTTGGTCCATCGAGACGTGAAGCCCGCCAACATCCTGCTCGCCAGAACCGGCCACTACCTGCTCGCCGACTTCGGGATCGCACGAATGGGACCGGAGACCTCCGACCTCACCGGAACCGGCCTGACCATCGGCACCATCGCATACGCCTCCCCTGAACAGATGCAGGGACTGCCTGTCGAGCCGCGATCCGACCAGTACTCACTGGCTGCCACCGCCTTTCATCTTCTCACCGGTGCGCAGCCGTTCACCGGCGCCAACCCGGTCGCGGTGATCATGGCTCATGCCCAACAGCCCGTCCCCAGTGTGCGAGAGCATCGTCCCGATCTCGCGCTGCACGTCGATTCGGTGATCGAACGGGCGATGGCAAAGAGCCCGGTGCACCGCTTTCCCACCAGCAAAGATTTCGCGACCGCCCTCGGTCACGCCCTCGCCGTGCCCGCGACGCACCGGCAATGGTCGGCCGGAACGGCGGCCCCAACCGCGGCGGTGGCCGACCGCTACGCAGAAACCGTCGTCCGCTCGGCCCCGATCGGCCGTGGACCGCATCATCCCGCCCCGCCGATGCCGCGCCGCAATATGCCTCGCCTTATCGGAGCGATGGTGATCACGGTGGCGCTGTTTGTCGTCGGCTTGCTGGGTGTCCGGGCATTCATGCACGACGCGGGTGCGGAGGAAGCCGCGCGGCTGCCCCGTCGACCCGTGACGCCGATTCTGCCGTCGCTCGACAAGCGGCCCGATACCGCGATCTGGACGTTGCAGGATATTCCTGGCCCTCCCGGCTCCGAGTCGGACGGCGTGTCAGCGCTCGGCGGAGACTCCGACGTCGTCATCTTCAGCCGCAGAGTCCGCCTGGCCGACGCGAACCGCGTCAAGTACCTCGACATAGTCGATGCGAACACCGGTCGGCTCCGGGCCGGCACCGAGCCCATCATGGTGGACACGAGCCAACGAAGCCTCAGCCGCTGTGTCGTCAGCGCAAGTCATTCGGCAGCGGCTTGTCACCTCGACGGCTCGTCGGTGCCCTCCGATGCCGTGGTGGTGGTCGACCTCGCGGCGAGCCGGATCATCGACACCTTTCCCGCCATGGGCCAAATCGACAGCCTGACCGCCGCGGGTGGGCGTTTCGTCTTCGTGGACAGGACGGTTCAGTCTCAACGGCCGTCACTGCGATCGATCGGTGAGGACGGGCGGGAACTTCCGGCGATCCACTGGACCGATGCCTACCCGCGGTCGGGGTCGACGCAACCGCGCCATTCGATCGAAGTCTTCGACCTGGTCCGGCTGGCCGTGGTCGAGTCCGCACCAGATCCGTCGGAACCCTTGTCGAAGTGGGAGTTCCGCGTGATCCGGCTCGAAGACGGCAAAGAGGTGTTCCGGCGCGACTCCGTCGAAGAGATCGGTGACAAGGACTGGAACGTCTTCATCGACGGATTCGTCGTCGCCGACGGCCGGTCACCGACCGGGATCTACGATCGGAACGGCACCAAGACAGCGGATCTACCGAAGGGCTGGCGGCCGAGCGAGCGCCCGACCAGACTGGTCGGGCTGGGACCGGCGGAGACTTCGGTGCCGACCGCCATTCAGACACAGGGCGATAGGACGACCTACGCGGGAATCAGCCCGCGCAACGGTACCGTCCTGTGGCAGAAGCAGTCATTCGGCGCCGGCGACAGTCCCGAGCGACTCCTGTTGCGCGGCACCGGAACCCTGATCCTCACCTCGGAATCAGGCCGTGTGGTAAACGCCTATACCGGTGAGTATGTGATCCCTGGTCTCGTAGCGAAAGGCGCCGAGCTCGGCACCGACGGCAGCCGGATCGCCGTCGGCATCGACGCGGTCCGTTCTGGCAACTCACTCGAAGTGTGGAGCAGCGACGGTGAAGTCTGGGAGATCACGAGCGAGAATCCACCTGTCGCGATCGGTGGCAAGGTCTATGTCGGAAACCTGAGGCTCTTCTGACCGCAGGGGGTGCTCGGCCGAACCTCTGCGTCGACCGGCGACTCCTGTGATGCTCTCCTGGACGGCGGTCGGTGCGATGAAGGCGCGGTCGGCGCGTTCAATGCGGTGGCTAGCGCGTTCTGCCGCCCCGAACCGAGGCTGAGAGCAGTGACACGGTGCGATGCCCGTTCAACGGGCCGAATGGAGTTCGTCCGCTGAGCAAGTCTCGGGAGTGATCCACATCACTGTCGATGCTGTCAGGAATTCGGGGCCTGTCTCGTTCAGGGAGCACGCGAACCAGACAGGAGCGAAACATGCAGCACCGCATCGTCGTCCTCGGGGCCGGATACGCCGGAGCCTTCTCTGCCGGATACTTGGCCCGCCAACTGCACTCCGACGACTTCGAGATCACCGTCGTCAACGCCGAACCCGATTTCGTCGAGCGGCTGCGCCTGCATCAGCTCGCCGCCGGGCAGGATCTCCGTCACCGGCCGCTGGCAGAGGTGTTCGCGGGCACCGGCATTCGGCTACGAGTGGCCCGGGTAACCCAAGTCGACGCCGAGCACCGGACCGTCACAGTCATCGACAGCGCGGGCATCGACAGGCTCGAATACGACACCCTCCTCTACACGCTCGGCAGCACCGCCGCCGACCACGGCGTTCCTGGCGTCCACGAGCACGCCTTCCACGTGGCCGCGCGGCCGTCCGCGCTGCGCCTGCGCGCACGCCTGGATGAGCTGGGCGAGGACGGAAAGGTGCTGGTAGTCGGCGGCAACCTGACCGCGATCGAGGCCGCCACGGAGATCGCCGAATCCCGTCCAGGACTTCGGGTCAGCCTCGCCACCAGCGGCGAACTGGGCGGCTGGCTGGGGACGAAGGCCCGCCGTCACCTGCTGCGCGCCTTCGACCGGTTGGGTATCGCGGTCCACGAGCACACCACCATCGAGCGCGTCGAGGAGGCGTCCGCGGTCGCCGCCGACGGCACCGTTTTCGCCTCCGACGCGACCGTGTGGGCCGCCGGCTTCGCCGTCCACCCGATTGCCGCGGCCAGCGGCCTCGAGGTGGTAGCCAACGGCCAGATCACGGTCGACCGTCAGATGCGGTCGGTCTCGCACCCGGATATCTATGTTGCCGGTGACAGCGCCTTCGTCATCGGCGAGAACGGTCGGCCGTTGCCGATGTCCTGCGCTTCCGCGGGACCCACCAGCAAGCAGGCGACGGCCGCGATCATCGGGAACCTCACCGGGCGCAAGATCCCGACGATCACGATGTCGTATGTCGGCAACCACATCAGCCTCGGCCGCAAGGACGCGATCTTCCAGCCGGTCGACGGTGCCGCGCGATCGAAGTCGCGGGCCCTGTGTGGCCGCACGGCCGCGCGCGTCAAGTCGGCAATCCTCGACACTGCCGCCTGGGCACTGAGCCACCCGACCTTCGGGATGCCGAGCCACAAGTACCGTTTGGCCACCACCCGAGAGCACTCGCCCGACGTGGTCGCTGCATAGAGTCGTGCTCATGGACACTGCCACCGTGGCGCGTTTCGAGGCCAGCCGGAATCGGCTGGCCTCGCTCGCCTACCGCCTGCTCGGCTCGGCCGCCGACGCCGAGGACACGGTGCAGGACGCGTTCCTGCGGTGGCAGGCCGCCGACCCGGAGTACGTCGAGGTGCCCGAGGCATGGCTGACCAAGATCGTCACCAACCTGGCGCTAGACCGGCTCCGTTCGGCGAAGGTGCGGCGCGAACGCGCGGTCGGCGCCTGGATGCCCGAACCGCTGCTCGACGGCGACCCGATGCTGGGCCCGGCCGACACCGTCGAGCAGCGCGAATCGGTGACCCTGGCGGTGCTTACGCTCATGGAGCGCCTCTCGCCGGTCGAACGGGCCGTTTACGTGCTGCGTGAGGCGTTCTCCTACAGCCACGCCGAGATAGCCGAGATCCTCGACATCACCGAATCCGCGAGCCAACAGCACGCCCACCGGGCCCGGCGCCGTATCACCGCCGAGCGCAACTCCCGGGATATCGACCGTGCCTCCGCGCGGCGAATCGTCGAGGCGTTCGTCGCTGCCGCCTCCTCGGGCCGGACCGAACGGCTGGTGGCGCTGCTGACCGACGACGCGACCGGCCTCTCCGACGGCGCCGCGGGACTGGCCGAGACGCTGATCCGGTACTCGACTCCGCAGCGGCTCGCCGACGCGGTGCGGGCGGGTTTCAGACCGTCCGCGGCCAAGCGGAGACTCGCCGGTGGTTCGCCGTCGATCCATGCCGCCGTGGTCAACGGCTGCCCGGCCATGTTGTTCGCGCTCGACGACCGGGTCCTCGGTGTCGCGATCCTGGAGATCCGTGACGACAAGATCGCAGGCGTGCGCGGCATCGCCGCCCCGCACCGACTCGGTCGCCTCACCGAGGAATGGCAGCGGCAGGAGCATGATGTCCCGCTGATCGAATCGTGGTAGGGGGCCGTCGGATACTCGATCTCACGTCAGCGAGGAGCGGGGCGTTTCCAGGTGAGGTTCATGGTGCGGCCGTGCCCCTCGCGGAGCGATACTGCCGTCTACGGCGAAGCTACCGTCGTGCACTGCTACTCGTGCAGCGAGCAGCGCTGTCAGGGCGCATCCAACACACTTGCCGGAACCCCATAGGGCAGGAACCGCACCCGACGGCGATCATCGGTGTTGTCGCGATGCGCGCGTAAGGCTTCGAGCTCGCTCGGGAAGACCTGGTCGACCCTGGCCTCGCCGACGTCATCGAGGCTGTAGATCGCCCACACCCCGCTGCCGGTTTCACCGGTGGTCTCGCCCTCGGGTTCGGGTGGACGCGGCCGTTCCGGTTGGACGAACTGACCGAACAGCGACGCCAGCGAACTGACGCTCGCGTGATCCACGCGATCCAGGTATACGCCGGCTTTCCCGAGCAGGTCGCGGAGTTCGGTGCCCGCCCCGCGCAGTGCGCGTTCGAAATCTTCCGGATCGATGCCGAAAGGCCCGTTGGTTGCCATCGCATGTGCTCCTGGGGACGAGTTGGGCGCTACGTCCTCAGTGTCCTCGCGAAACGCCGACTTCGCCACGCCGACCTCGCCCGTCCTGAACGCCGTCACGCTGTGCGCGCGATCGCACCGGTGGGTAGCCGCTCTCGCGGCGCTAGAGGCGGGGGTTGATCTTCGAAAGCTACGTTGTCTACGACAGCGACTCCGCCATTGCGGGGGTGTGTGTGGCTACTAGGAGGGGCAGCAGCGATGCAGGATGGCGCTACACCGGAGAGCGGCGGCGGCGGCCGTGACGAGACAGCGTTGTGGACAAAGGTTGGCGGTATCGCCGCGGTTGTCAGTGTTTTGATCGCGGTGCTCGCCTTCTTCGTGCAATGCTGGCCGAGATCGTCACCGAACGGCCAGAGTCCGCCGACAAGCTCTCCAGCAGCAGCGGCGCCTTCCACGACAGCGGCGGATGGTGATCCGGTGCCGCAGGTGCACAGCTCCGGCACAGTTCGCATTTCCGCTACGCGCTCTGGCATCGCATTCCACAGCCCGAATTGGAGCGGTACTCCCGAAAGTACTTCCGATGTCGTTGTCGATGCCGGTTTCGGCCTGAGCGCGGCGAACGCTTCCGCGTTCGCGGTCGTTACCGATCCGAGCTACTCCACCTGCCGCGACACGACCTACGAAGTCAACTCGCTGGCATGGGAGCAGTTGCCTTCCAAAACGACCGTGTGTGTGCGATCCCGAGACACCCGCGTCGGAATCCTGCAGGTCATTTGGAAGGAGAACCGCGACGGCGAAGTCAGCGATATCACCGTGACCGGCGTGATCTGGCAGCCGAAACGCTAGCTGCCACGACTGCGATCTCCGCGACGATCGAACGATACGGCGCCCACACGCACCACCCGCGTCCAACTCGCCGGTGACCCACCGGTGCAACCGAACAACCGGATGCGCGGTGCTGACCGCCGAAATCTACCGGCGGCCGAGTGAAGGTTCGCAGTGCCGTCACTGGGTGTGCCGGTGCACACCGGGTGTCGGTGTGTATCGGTAGCGTCACCGCCGTGGACACAGGGCAACACATCCGAGACCTCGCCGACCGCATTGTGGCGCTGCGCGACGCCTACTATCAGGGCTCGCCGCTGGTCGCGGACGCCGAGTACGACGCGATCGAGGACGAGCTACGTGGCCTGATCGAGGCGCGCCCCGACCTCACGCCCGACCCGAATCCGCTGGAGCAGGTCGGCGCGCCCGCAGTGCTGCACGCCCCGATCCGGCACTCGCGTCCGATGCTGTCACTCGAGAAGGCGACCACGCCCGAGCAGGTCGCGGCGTTCTTCGACCGCTTCCCCGGCCAGCCGGTGGTGGTGATGCCGAAGCTCGACGGCTTGTCCCTGGCCCTGGTCTTCGAGGACGGGCGGCTGGTGCGTGCCGTGACCAGGGGTGATGGCACCACCGGTGATGACGTGACGGTGCTGGTCCGCGCGTTGGTCGATGGCGTCCCCGAGCGGATCGACGTCCCGGGGCGGGTGGAGGTGCGTGGCGAGGCGGTGATGCTGCGTTCGACCTTTCTTGCCTACAACACAGCGCATCCGGACAAGCCGCTGATCAATCCGCGCAACGCCGCGGCGGGCACGCTGCGGGCGAAGGACCCGGCCACGGTCTCCGAGCGCCGCCTGCGGTTCTTCGGTTTCGACTTGGACACCTCTGCCGGCGGCGCTGCGGTCGATCTGGGGGAGGGCCTGCGGGCGCTGGGGGTCGCGGGTGCGCAGATGCGGCTGTGCGCCGACGCCGAGCAGGCGCAGGCGGCGATCGCCGCGATCGAGCAAGGTCGCAACGAGCTGGACTACGACCTCGACGGCGCGGTGCTGCGGCTGGCCGACCGCGATGCCTACGCCGCGGCCGGGACTCGGTCGAACTCCCCACGTGGCGCGCTGGCGTTCAAGTTCGCGGCCGAGGAGAAGACCACGTTGCTGGCCGATGTGGTCTGGGACGTCGGCAAGACGGGCAAGATCGTCCCGGTCGCGTGGCTGAAGCCGGTGTTCGTGGGTGGCACGACGGTCACGAAGGCGACGCTGGCCAACCAAGAGGTGATCCGTGCCCGCGACATCAAGGTCGGTGACACTGTGCTGGTGCGCCGCGCGGGCGACGTGATCCCGTTCGTGGCGGGCGTGCTCGACGCCGCCAAGCGCACGGGCGAGGAGCGCGAGATCGTGCCGCCCACCGCCTGCCCGTCCTGCGAACAGCCGGTGACCGAGCAGGGCAACAGCCGAGAGCTGTTCTGCACCAACGTCTCCTGCCCCGCTCAGACGGTGCGCAGGCTGATCCACTGGGCGTCGCGGGCGGCGGCCGACATCGACGCCATCGGGCAGGTATGGATCGAGCGCCTGGCCGAGGCGGGCATTCTGGAGCGCCCGTCGGACTTCTACACCCTGACAAAGGAGCGCCTGCTCGAGTTCGACCGCATCGGCGAGGTCTCGGCCGCGCGCATGATCGACTCGATCGATGCTAGCCGACGAGTCGGCCTGCGCCGCGCGCTGATCGGCCTGGCGATCCCGATGGCCTCCGACGGCACCGCCGCCCGCCTGGCCCGAGCGGGATTCGGCTCCCTGGAGGAGGTCGCCGACGCGGGCGAGGAACGGCTCGTGGCGGTGGAGGATATCGGACCGAAGGTCGCCGCCTCCCTGGTCGCGCACCTCACTCGACTGCGTCCGGAACTGGCGCGGCTGCGAGCCGCGGGCGTCTGCCTGGACGTGCGCGAGGAAGACCTTCCCCCAGTGATCGCCGCCGGCGCGCCCCTGGCAGGCAAGACGGTGGTGATCACCGGCGCAATCAGCGACCCGCGCTCCGGTGAGAAGGTCGCCCGCCCGACATTTCAACGCCTGTGCGAGAAGGCGGGAGCGACGGCAGCCTCCTCGGTCTCGGCGAACACCGACCTGCTGATCACCGGCGCGGGAGTCGGTGAGAGCAAACTGGCCAAGGCGGAGAAGCTCGGCGTCGAAGTCATCGATCAGGGCGAGATCTGGAACCTGCTGATCACCGCCAAGATCATCTAGACCTCGGCGCGCCCGGCTGGGTCGCACCGACCGGAGCATGCCGAAATGACTCGTCGCCACGTGTGCTCGACCGTGGAATCCGAGCGCGGATCGCGCCGGCCTGGCTGTCGGCGCAGGGCACCGATCATGCGGAGTGCACAGCGGAACTACCGTCCGGGCAGTTTGATTGCCGACATGTACATTTCGAGCGTTGGTCTGTAGAGGTCGACGTCATCGAGTTGGGTTCCCAGTGCGACGGAGTCGGTGGTGGCGATGAGCACGCGCGCGAACGTCAGTGGGGGGATCAGCAGGGTGGCACCGATTCGGTCGAGGCCCTCGACGATGAACCGTCCCAGCGCTTCGACGACCTCTGCTCGTTTGGCCGCTACCCGTTCGCGGGCCTCGGGGTTGCGCAGCAGATACAAAGTGAATTCGTAGCCCAACGCGGCGGGCTCCGCCCCGCGGTCTTCACTGAGTTGGCGCCACCGCTGGGCAACTTGGTCGAGTTCATGCGCTCCCACATCGGTTGCCGCCGATAGCAGTTCGCTGAACGTATCGAAGTAGCGCTGCCAGTACCGGTCGCTCACCGCCAGGAAAAGCTCTTCCTTCGTGGAGAAGTGCTTGTAGATGGCGCCTTTCGTGTAGCCGGCCGCACGTGCGATGTCGTCGAGACTTGCCAGCGTGAAGCCCTTCTCGGCGAACACCTGCTCCGCGGCGTCGACGAGAAGCGAACGGGTGTGCTCGAGGCGTCGCTCCCTCGTCCAAGGCTCAACCATACCTGCGATTATGCCATGAATCTAAGAAACCCTTCCGATACTCAGATTCTCACTGGTATATTTTCGGACGTCAGGCTACTGAAGGAGGGCGACCGATGACTGCCCCATCGACGACAGACATTTCCCGCGACGCCGACGAGCTTGCGGTGCGTTGGACAGTGGTGATCCCGAAGGAGGCTGTGCGATGAGCGGCCCGGGGGAGAGGAAGAAGTCGACCACCGTCACCGAGCCGCTCGGCGAAGCGGCCTCGCTGGGCGCCCAGGTTCAGTCACCGAGCAAGCCTGTCGTGATCTGGGCGATCGTCGGCGGTCTGATCCTGGCGTTCCAGGTATATGTGTGGATCCGTTGGGTGTCCGGGCCATTCTTCGTGCGGGTGCCCACCGGACCCAGTGATCCGCCGACGTGGATGAAGACGATCCTCATCACCTGGACAGCCGTGATCTTGGTCGGCTGGCCGATCGGCATCTACTACTTCATCATCAGGCCCTGGCGGCGTGAGCGGCGGATCACGACCGACGGCATGTTGCTGGTGGCCTGCGGCCTGCTGTTCTTCCAGGATCCGCTCCTCAACTACTTCAACACGTGGAGCACGTACAACACCTGGATGTTCAACCGGGGCTCGTGGGTTCCGCACATTCCGGGCTGGCGGTCGTATGCGGAACCGGGCCAGATGATGGCCGAACCGCTGCTGATGAATGCCGCGGGCTATTCCTACGGAGTTCTGCTGTGCACGATCCTCGGATGTTGGATCATGCGCCGAGCCAAGGCGAAATGGCCGAATATCAACAACTACGGATTGATCGGCGTCCTGATCGTCTGGACGTTCTTCTTCGATCTCGTCATCGAAGGCATGTTCTTGATGCCGATGGGGCTTTTCACCTACCCCGGCGCGATCCAGTCCCTGTCGATCAATGCCGGTACCTACTACCAATGGCCGATCTATGAAGGGCTCATGTGGGGAGGCGTCCAAGCTGGCCTGTGCGCTCTGCGCTATTTCACCGACGATCGTGGACGGACATTCGTAGAGCGGGGACTCGAACGTATCCAAGGGGGGTTCGTGAAGCAGCAAGCTACGCGCTTCCTGGCGATCTTCGCGGCGTGCAGCCTTTTCTTCTTCGTGTGCTACAACCTTCCCGCGCAGTGGTTCGCCATGAACGCCGATCCCTGGCCCGAGGACATCCAGAAGCGCTCGTACTTCGACATGGGTATCTGCGGTGAAGGCACAGGGCGGCTCTGCCCCGATCCTGTCCTGCCGCTCCCCGGCAAGGACACCGGCTACATCGATCCGGACGGCCGGCTGGTTCTACCCGAGGGCGCGAAGCTTCCGGAAGTCGTTCCATTCGAGCGAGGGAATTGATATGTCGATCAGTCGATCCACCGCTGTACTCCCGGTTCTGGATGCGCCGTTCTACCGGCCGGTCGGTGATGAAGTGGAGGTCTTCCGTGCCGCGGCCCGGCGTGGTTCGCCGGTGCTGTTGAAGGGCCCCACGGGATGCGGGAAGACGCGCTTCGTGGAGGCCATGGCCCACGAGCTCGGCCGCGAGCTGATCACCGCCGCGGGTCACGAGGACATGACCTCGGCGGACCTGGTGGGCCGGTTCCTGCTCAAGGGCGGGGAAACGGTCTGGTCGGACGGGCCCTTGACGCGGGCCGTGCGCGAGGGCGCCATCTGCTACCTGGACGAGGTGGTGGAGGCGCGCCAGGACACCACCGTGGTCATCCATCCGCTCGCCGACCACCGCCGTGAGCTCCCGATCGATCGACTCGGCACGACGTTGCGCGCGGCGCCCGGCTTCCAGCTGGTGATCTCCTACAATCCCGGCTATCAGAGCGTCCTGAAGAGCCTCAAGGAATCCACCCGTCAGCGTTTCGTCGCGATCGAACTCGACTTCCCACCCATCGACATCGAGACGGAAGTGGTCGCCTACGAAGCCGGAATCGGATCCGATACCGCGAGTTCACTGGTCAAACTCGGTCACGCGATTCGAAACCTGGATGGCTCACCTCTGCGCGAAGTCGCCTCCACCCGGTTGTTGATCCTGGCCGGCGGCCTCGTCGCGGAAGGGCTGAGCCTGCGCAGTGCCGTCCAGTCGGCCATCGTCCAAGCACTGTCGGATGATCCGGATGTCGTGCGCGCCCTCGGCGAACTCGTCGATGCCGTCCTGCCTCGAACATGAACGCTTCCGATCCGAACAGCCTCGACCGGTTTCGCCTCCTCGCCACCTTCATCGCCGGCCGGTCTGTCGATATCGCTGAGGCACCGGCCGGCGAGGCTGCGCACACCAACGGTCAGATGATTTTCGTCTCGGCGGGCAGTTCGGTCGCCGAACAGCGCCGTGAAATGCTGCTGCAGACCGCGTTGCTGGGAGCGGGGAGCCTGGATCCGCGTCTGGTGAGGACATTTCGGGCACGCCCCGCAGTAGCGCGACGCTACCTGGCGCTGGAAGGTCGGCGAGTGATCGCCGACCTCGCCGAGCGAATTCCACTCGCGGCAGCGCTCGGTCCTGACGAGCAACCGGCCACCACGACCGCCGAAGAGTCACTCGAGGTAGCCGCAGGCCGCGTGCCGGTAGGCGACCCACCGCAGTGGTTCGGTGTCATCAAACCCTCCCGATTGCTGGCACCTACGACTGGACCGGGCGCGCGGGCCACCAACAAAGAGCTGCGCTTGGAATTCGATCTCATCGACTTGCCCGAGGTCGATGAGGACGACGATGACAGCGAGCAGTCCGGAGGAAGCAAGATCCTCAAACTGTTCGAGAATCCACTGTTCAACTCGCGGGCGCTGTCGGACCAACTGCGCAAGCTACTCGGCAACTCCCGCGCCCCCGGGGACGGATCCGCCGGCGCGGAGATGCAGGTTCGCGCTGTTCGGCGAGTGCGCACGGTGGGAGCCAATGCCCAACCTCTGCCTACCCGTATCCAATTCACCGATGACGGAAAGCCCGGTGCGGCGCTGGGGGTAGGCGGCGCGCTGCATCCGGAGTGGGACGTGCACAACAACCGGTATCGGCCGGAATGGTGCCGGGTCATCGACTTTCCGCTCACCGTCGCCGCCGATATCTCCGCCGCCGGTGTTCCGCACGACGACGTACTCCGGCGACGGTTGTCTCGCATCGGCCTCGGCCCCAAGGTCCTGCGCGGCCGCCCCGATGGCGACGAACTCGATATCGAAGCGCTCATCGATCTGTTCGTCGATCTGCGTTCGGGCTACTCACCACCGGAAAACGTCTACCTGGAACGCCGCAAACTCGAGCGCAATCTCGGCGTCCTCATTCTGCTCGATGCCTCCGGGTCGGCCACCGATACCGATACCGAGGGCCTCGCCGTCCATGACCACCAGCGACGGGCAGCCGCCATACTGGCCGTCACGCTCGAAGAACTCGGCGACCGCGTCGCGGTCTACGCGTTTCGCTCACAGGGCCGCCACGCTGTTCATCTGCCGGCGATCAAGACGTTCGGGCAACGTTTCGGCGCCGTCGGAAGAGCCCGGCTCAACCAGCTCCAACCCTCGAACTACACACGCCTCGGCGCCGGCATCCGCGGTGCGGGTGAAATCCTGAAAACCGAAGCGGGCACCCAGAACCGGCTGCTGATCGTCCTGTCGGACGGTTGTCCCTACGACGACGGTTACGAAGGCCGCTACGCGGAAGCCGACGCTTACAAGGCACTCGAAGAACTCCGCGCCGACGGTATCGCCTGCCTGTGTCTTTCCATCGGCGCCACGACACCCACCGATGCCCTCGAACGTGTCTTCGGCTCTGTCGGCCATGCCAGCGCCGCGACCCTGAGCGAACTGAGCCCGCGCATGGATGAACTGTTCCTGTCTTCCCTTCGAGAACTCGCCGCACCGAAATCGCGGTAACGATTCGAGCCGGGGATCCACCGCCATGGTGCGGCCGGTCGAGAACAGGTTCGTTCCGCGTCACCGTCAAGCACCAACGTCGACACCGGAAAGAGGAGGCTCATAGTGACACTCGATGAGACCTCGAATTCCCACCCGGCCGCGTCATCCGCGGTCGCCGAGATCAAGGACTGGTCGAAGAATTACGCACAGCGACACCCCATCGCGTCGCTGCGGACCGTCGGACGGCAGGTCGCGCTCGGTCGACGTGCTTTTCGCTACCTCGTCACCGACATCGCCGAACGGCGCTTTCCCTTCGACGAGTTCGTCGCTCAAGCGGTGTTCATGGTCAAGACCTCACTGCTTCCGACGGTGGCGGTCGCACTGCCCATCAGCGCCACACTGTCCATCCAATTCGGTCTGCTGGCCGGGCAGGTCGGCGCCACCGCGCTGGCCGGCGCGGCGAGCGGCTTGGCCGTGATCCGTCAGTCGGCGCCGCTGGTCACCGCCCTTCTGCTCGCGGCAGCGGTCGGTTCGGCACTGTGCGCCGATCTCGGTTCGCGCAAGATCCGCGAGGAGATCGATGCGATGGAGGTCATGGGAGTCTCGGTGCTGCGCCGGCTCGTGGTGCCTCGACTGGCCGCGGGGATCGTCATTGCCATGGCACTCACGAGTGTCAGCTGTTTTGTCGGATTCCTCGCCGGCTACCTGTTCAACGTCTATGTCCAGGACGGAACACCGGGCAGTTACATGGCGACCTTCTCCTCCTTCGCGACCGCGGGTGATCTGTACCTGGCAATGGTCAAAGCCGCCGTATTCGGTGTGATCGTCGTTGTCATCGCGTGCGAAAAGGGCCTGAACACGCGGGGCGGCCCGGGAGGCGTCGCGAACTCGGTCAATGCTGCCGTCGTGGCCTCCATCGTCGTTCTGATGGTGGTCAATCTCGGCTTCACCCAGCTCTACACCATGCTGTTCCCGAGGACGACACTGTAATGGCCACCGTCTATCGCCCCCCAGGAGTTCGGGCCGCGATCGCCGTGGCGCGCCCACCGTGGTACGGCATCATCCGGCTCGGGCACATGTTCACCTTTTTCGTGCGCGCCGTGGTCTCGATACCGGTGGCCCTGCGGCACTACACCAAGGAATCCACGCGGATCCTGTCCGATGTGACCTGGGGAAACGGCTCGCTCATTGTCGGTGGCGGAACGGCGGGGGTGATGATCATCCTGGGTGCCGCCGCCGGGGGCATCGTCGGTATCGAGGGATTCAACGCGTTGAAGCTGCTCGGCATGCAGCCGGCGACCGGGATGATCGCCGCGACCGCCGCGACCCGTGAGCTGGCTCCGATCATGGCCTCTATCGCATTCGCCGCCCAAGCGGGGTGCCGGTTCACCGCCCAGCTGGGCGCGATGCGGATCTCCGAGGAGATCGATGCGCTCGACGCCATCGCGATCCGCCCGGTTCCCTTCCTCGTCTCGACACGGTTGGTCGCTTCGATCGTGGCGGTGATTCCTTTGTTCCTGGCCGGCCTCGCCGCGGATTACCTCGCCGTGGAGCTGTTCGTCGGATTCATCGGCGGGCAATCGTTCGGGACCTACGAACACTATTTCGACCTGGTGCTCAGCGGCACCGACATCCTGTACTCGCTGCTGAAGGCGATCGTATTCGTCATCGTCACCACCACGATCCAGTGCTACTACGGCTATTACGCACGCGGTGGGCCACAGGGAGTCGGTGTCGCGGCCGGTCGAGCGATGCGCGCGAGCATCACCGTGATGATCTCGGTGAATCTGCTGATGACATTGGCACTGTGGGGTTTCGACGCCGGTTCGAGAATAAGCGGGTAGAGCGATGTCGATACTGTTCGAATCCGATGACAGGCATCTGACCAACGCGGGCCTGTTCGTGCGCGGCGTAGCCGTCCTGGTCGTTGTCACCGCCGCCGCCGCGGCGATGATCGCCCGGTCCGAAGGTGCGTTCACGCCCACCGTCGAGGTCACCGCGCTGCTGGTCGACGTCGGCGACGGGCTGCCGAAGCGGTCCGATGTCAAATACCGCGGTGTCCTGGTGGGCAGCGTGCAGGAGGTGGTTCCCGCAGCCGATGGGCAACCCAACAAGGTACGCATCGACCTGGTGCCCGAGCACGCCGCGGGGATTCCTGCCACCGTGACCGCGCGGGTCGTCCCGAGCAACGTCTTCGCTGTGCCGTCGATCCAGCTCATCGACAACGGTCCTGGTACCGCCGTGACGGCCGGCGCATCCATCCCGGAGGATCACAGCCGCGCCAGTGTGCAGCTACAGACCTCGCTGACAGCGTTGAGCCGCATCGTCGCCGCGGTAGGACGCCCCGGCTCAGACCCAACCGTCGGGATCTTCGAAACCGTCGAGCGAGCGACCCGGGGCCGGGGGGAGGACGCGCTCGCAGCCGCTGCCCAGCTCGAGCGAGTCGTGCGCGCCTACAACGCGGAGGCGACTTCCGGTGGCGAACACTCTCTCCTCACTGGGCTCTCGGAGGCAGTGCACGGGTTACAGCAGTCAGCACCCGACCTGCTCGCCGCCCTGCACGACGCGGTCGTGCCCATGCGCAGCGTGGCCGAGCAGCGACTCCGATTGACGCAATTGCTGACCGGCAGCATCGCGACCACCGAACGGGTCGGCACAGCGATGACCAATCGGACCGACACCATCATCGACCTCAACAGCAGAATGGGGCCGGTTCTCCAGATCCTCGCCGCAGGCAGCGGCAACTTCGTCCAGATGACGACCTCGCAGACCCGGATCGCTCGGGTATTCGCTCGCGATTTCTGGCAACCCGACAGCCAGAGCGGCACCGCCAAAGTCATCATCGAGCTCACCCCGCACAAGCAGTACACCCGGACCGACTGCCCCCGCTACGGCGAACTGGCCGGGGCAAGTTGCGAAAACGGCCCTGCCGGGGGGCCGCCCGTCATCGGCTCCACCGATCCGCCGCTGAACACACCGGAACAACGACAACGTGTCGCCGAGCGCCTCGGCCTGCCACCCGAATCCGTCGGCCTCGCAGAGTTGTTCGGCCTGACACAGCAGCCGCTCGCCGATCCCGGCACACCGCCCGCGGCCGATCCCACGGCAAGCGCTGCCACATCACCGGCATCAGGGGGACCGCGGTGAAACGTAGACGCGACCTCGCCGGACTGACCGTGTTCCTGCTCGTCGCCGCGCTCTTGACGTGGATGGTCCGCGTGACGCTGCAACGCGATGTCACCGGCGACACGCACTCCTATTCCGCGGTGTTCACCGATGTCTCCGGACTGCGTGTCGGCGATGACGTTCGGGTCGCCGGGGTGCAGGTCGGCCGAGTCGATGCCATCGACATCCACGGACCGCAGGCGAAGGTCACCTTCCGGCTGCGCCGGGATCAACCCGTCTACGGCAACACCCTCGCCTCGGTGATCTATCAGAATCTGATCGGGCAACGCTACCTTGGACTGAGCATGTCCGACTTCGGCGACCCGGCGCCTCTGGCGCCCGGAGCGCAGATCCCGCTCGAACACACCGAACCCTCCTTCGATCTGTCCGGGCTGCTCAACGGATTCCAGCCATTGTTCAGCACCCTCGCCCCTCAGGACGTCGACAATCTGACTTCCGCGCTGATCCGAGCACTCCAGGGCGACGACGGCGCGATCGCCGCCCTGATCACCGAGACCGCGACACTGGCGCAAGCCTTCGCCGGGCCCGACCAGATCCTCGGAGCACTCATCGACAACCTCTCGGCTGTCATGACCGCGCTGGCCGGCCAAAGCGCGGGGATGCGGACAACGATCGCCCAAACCCGCAAGATCTTCGACGCACTCCAGGACCGCCGTGACACACTGATGGACCAGACCGGCCGGATCGCCACCGTCGTGGCCGATGCCGCGGCCGTCGTCGACGGCGCCACGCCGTCGCTGAACGAATTCGTCGGCCGGGAACCCGGATTCGCACGGCATTTCGTCGCCGGCCGGGAGCGTTTCGCCTATCTCGGCTTCAATCTTCCGCTGCTGCTCAAATCCATGGTCCGAGCCACCGACAGTGGCGCCTTCGTCAACGCCTATGTCTGCGATATCGGCTTCAGCATCGTTCCGGGAGTCGATCCAGTGATCTCGCAGATCCTGGGAGCCGCTTCTCCCACAGGCCGACCCCAGAACTCCGCGATCTGCAGGTAGAACAATGATCAAGCAACTGCATGCCCTCACCCGCCTGCTACCGCGGCCGCGCACAGCGGGCACCGGCCCGCCAGACGCGGACAAGTCGCTGCGCACCGGGCTCATCGCCGTCGTCGCGCTGGCGCTGGTGCTCGTCGCGATGGTCGTAGTCGACTCGCTGCCTCTCGGCTCACGCACATACCGAGCCGACTTCGCGCAGGCCGCCGGGCTCGGCGCGGGCGACGCGGTGACCTGGGCAGGTATCCCCGTCGGCACGGTGACCAGCACGCGACTGGCCGGTGACCATGTCGAGGTGACCATGACGATCGATAACGACGACGTCACACTGGGCGCAGACACCGAAGCCGCGATCAAACTTACCACCCTGCTCGGCTCGCGTTATGTCGAACTGCGCTCCACCGGCACCGGCGAACTTCGCGACAATCTGATCCCGTTGTCCCGCACCACCGTCCCCTACGATCTCGAGACCGCGCTGCAGGACGCCACCAGCACATTCGGCCAGCTCGACGCCGACCGGATCGCCCAGTCGATGACGTCGCTGTCTCGCGGGCTCGAAGGCGTGCCATCCTTGATCCCGGGCATACTGCGCGACATCCGAGCACTCTCGACCGTCGTCGCGCAACGCCGTGACCAGATCGGCGCCCTGATCACCAGTGCCGGCCAGGTCAGCACCGTCATCCGAACTCAGCAGGCCGATCTCGCGGCGGTGATCGGCCAGGGCCGCACCGTCCTACAGCAGATCATCGCCCGCCAGGACGCGCTGCGCCGGCTGCTCGATGCGACCACCACCCTGGTCCGGCGACTCGAACCGATCGTGGTCGGCGAACACGCCGAGATCGAGCAACTGCTGACCGACCTGCACGACATGGCCGCGATGATCGCAGGCCACGACGACCTGCTACGCAACATCCTGCGAATCCTTCCGGTCCCGTGGCGGCTGTTCGCCAACGCCACCGGTACGGGAGCGGAACTGAGCGCCAACGCACCCGATGGCGCTTTCATCGACTCCTGGATGTGCGCGTTGAGCGCCACCGCTGTCGCGGCCGGCCGAGCCCCCTACCTCCAGGACTGCCGATGAGCGTCACGCTGTCCACCCTCAAACTGGCCGTGGTCACGCTGACCGCCGCCTGCCTGGCCGGATGCTCGTCCGGACCCGGCGTCGACACCACCACCATCACAGCCCGATTCGCCAATGCCAACGGTCTCTACGAGGGCAACTCCGTCTCGGTCCTCGGAATGCGCGTCGGCCGCATCGTGCGCATCGACGCCCGCGGCGCCGACGTCGAAGTCGAGATGAGAATCGACAGCGAAATCCGGCTTCCAGCCGATGTCCAAGCGGTCACGATCTCCGACTCGATACTCACCGACCGCCACATCGAACTCACACCGGTCTACCGAGGTGGCCCCACACTGCCTGCGGGTGCGGTGCTGGACACGACCCGCACGAAGACCCCGGTCGAGTTCGATGCCCTGCTGTCGATGGCGCAGAAGCTGTCCACCTCGCTCGGCGGTGACGGCAACGGCTCAGGCCCGATCGCCGACCTGATGAACCTGGGGGATGCGGCGACCAGCGGCAACGGCGGCGACATGCGGGCCGCGCTCGGTGAGCTTTCCCGCGCGCTGCAACTGGGCGAGGACCACGGTGCCGCGACCCGCGACGCGATCACCACCGTCGTCACCAACCTCGACTCCCTGACCGCGGCCGCCGCGCGCAACGATCGAACGCTCCGTGAATTCGGCAGGGCAGTAGCGCAACTCAGTGATTTCCTGGCCGAGCAGCAGCTGGGCACAGGCGCCACCGGTGCAGCGCTGAACAGGATCATCGTGCAGGTCACCGATCTACTCCGACGCCACCAGGGCACCATTTCCGAGCTGGCGACCGACGCGAACACCGTGTCGGCCTCCCTGGCCGCCTACGACTACAACATCGCCGAATTCCTGGACGTGTTCCCCTTGGTCACCGACAACACCTACCACGCCATCGACCAGAACGTCGGCGCGCTACGCGCCACGATCGACCTCAACAGACTCTTGCTCGACGGCCAGATGGTCAAGGAGATCTGCAATCTGCTGCAGCTGCAAAATCTCGGCTGCGCCACCGGGACCATGCGGGACATGGGACCGGATTTCGGTATCACCGCCATCTTGGCGGGAATCGCGGAAAAGCACAGCCGATGACACGATCGAAATGCATGTTCCACCTCGCCGCCGCCACCGCACTCGCGTTGTCCGCCACCGGATGCGCCGCGGGGCTGGACCGGCTGCCGCTCCCCGCGCCAGGACTCGGTGGTGACACCTACACCCTCACCGCGACCTTCTCCAACGCCCTCAACCTGCCCACCAAGGCGAAGGTAAAGCTCCACGGCGCCGACATCGGCCAGGTCGACTCCATGTCCGCCCGCGACTACACCGCCGTGGTCACCCTGCGCATCATCTCCACCGTGCGTCTGCCCCTCGGCACGTCCGCAGAGCTGAGATCGGCCACGCCCATGGGCGATGTCTTCGTCGCGATGAAACCACCTCGTGTCCGGGAGCCCGACACCGCAATGCTCGGCGACGGCAGCGCGATTCCGCTGGAGTTCACCTCGGCTGCCACAACGATCGAGGAAATGCTCACTCGCGCATCACTTCTGGTCAGCGGCGGCACCATCGACTATCTCACCAAAGTGATCTCCGCGCTCGGCGAGCACGTCGGGGGGCGCGGCGAGCGACTCGCCGCGCTGCTCGACCAGACGCGGACACTGCTGGCCACGCTCTCGGCCCGATCCGAGCGGATCGATGAAGTCTTGCGCTCCGCAGCCGATCTCAGCGCGACCGCCGCCACCCATCAGGCCACCCTCACCGACACCGTCGCAGCGGCAGGACCAGCCATGCAGGTGCTCGCCGACAACACCGACTCGTTCGTCACACTGGTGGACCGCATCCACACGATCACCGCGCAACTCGCGCGGTTCCCCAGCATCCAGGGCACCAACGACACGAGCATGATCGCCAACATCAACCAACTGGCCGCGGGGCTGAATGCCGCGGCTGTCAATCCCGACGCCGACCTCGACGAGCTGAACAACATGCTGGGCATCGTCCTCAAGATGATCAGTGGTCCCAACGGCCACGTCGACGTCGACCTCGTCCAACTCGCCGTCGGCGCCGTCCCCGACCCCGGATTTCCCGGCACACCCGGTGGCAGGCTTCCCGACGTGACGGACTGGACCGCCTTCGTGGGCTCGCTGCAGCACATGCTCGATCGACTGGGCAATCGACTGGAAGGCCCGCCACGATGACCAGCACATCCGGCCAGAGCAAGTGGGAGGCACCCGCCCGCCTAGTCGTCGGCATCGTCCGCCGCGCACACCGGTATCGGGTGGCGGCCTCGCTGCTCGGTCTGCTCGCGATACTCGGCAGTGCCAGTGGGTATCTGCTGATCGGGACACTCGAGATCGATCCGCTCAACCATCCGTACCGGGTACGCGTCGAACTGGATCGATCCGGCGGGCTGCTCCCGGGACAGGAGGTCACACTGCGTGGAGTCCGCGTCGGGCGTCTCGACGCCGTCGACGTCGCAGGCGACAAAGTGATCGCCGTGGCCGCCATCGATGAGCATGTCCGGATCCCCGCGTCCGGACAGGTCCGTGCCGCCGCCCTCTCCGCGGCCGGCGAGCAGTATCTGGATTTCCTTCCCGCCGGCAATGACGGCCCCTACCTCGCGGACGGCGCACTGATCACGGCCGACCGCACTTCCACCCCCGTGCCGCTGTCGGACATGCTCGAAAGCCTCAGCGGCACACTCGCCCAGATCGATCCCGCCCGGCTGGCAGCCATCTCCCGGGAACTGGGTGTCAGCCAGGCGGGCCCCGACAAACTGGCGACGATCATCGACGGCGGTACGTTCCTCATCTCGACGCTGGACACGACACTGCCGCACACGGTGAACCTGCTCCGCAACAGCAGAGTCGTCTTCGCCGCCTTGCGCGACGGCCAGAACGCACTGCAGTCGACTTCGGCGAACCTGGCGGCCACACTCAGCGGCATATCTTCGATGACCGGCGGCTTCGAACGACTCGTCACACAGACTCCGCCGATGCTGACCACCCTCGACACCATCATCGTCGAGAACGCACCGACCATGGTGCAATTGCTGGGCAACCTCGTCACCGTCTCACAGGTCTCCTACTCCAGAATCCCCGCCTTCAACGAGTTCTTCTTCCCCCAGCAGCGTGCCGGATCGGCACTCGATGCCGTGACCTCGGCGTTTCACGACGGCGGTGTCTGGGCACTGGCGAGTATCTACCCCCGCTACGCCTGCGACTACAACGTGCCACGACGTCCCGGTTCCGTGCCCGACTACGCCGAGCCCTACCTCCACGTGGACTGCACCGATCCCGATACCACACTCATGCCTCGCGGCGCCCGCAACGCTCCACGACCACCCGACGACCCGGTGCCACGCCCCCCGCACGGCGATCCCTTCCAGACCGCCGACCCCGCACCGGTCGGACCACTGTCCATCCCCACTCCCTACGGCGGTCCCCATGCCCCGGTGCCGATCCCACGATGACAGATTGCGAGCGGACTGCTCGCCATCACCGTTGACTCCTGGGGGCTTTCACGCCCGCACCTCGTTCGGGGCTTGCAGCGAAGGCTCTTTCATTCGTGGCGCGTCCGCTGCCCGCGCTGCAGTTCATCGGCTACCGGCTGGAAAGGTGCCGCGAGGGTAGGGCTCACGCTCCATGTGGGCGTATCGTGCTGGGCCATCGTGCTTCCGGCTATGCCGGCCACTGCGCGGTTGTCGCTGGTCAGCCGGTGCACAGCTCGCTCGAGGATGGGTAGGATCTCGGTGATCTCGAGGCTTCGGTCGACGAACTGTCCGATCAGTGCGTAGGTCATATTGGACAGGACCAGTGCGACATCCTCGACGTAGGACGAGTCGGCACCCTTGAACAGCGCAGCGGCGATCGGCAGCAATGCGTGAATGCCCTGGGTGTCCAAGCGATGTCCGCCCGCACCGGTGCGCGCGCGGTGGTATGCCTCGAGCATCCGGGGGTTGCGCTCCCACGGTTCGAATACGTACCGCAGGACTCGCATCAGCCCGTCGTGCAATGCCTCATCCGCGGGCGGTCGCTCCATCGCCGCGTAGCTGTGTCTCGCCATCCAGCGCTCGACAGCGGTGACGATCAAGTCGTCGCGATCGGTGAAGTGCTTGTAGACGGTGGTCAGCGAGACATGCGCTCGGCGCGCGACCTCCCTGAGGTGGACGGCGTCGTAGCCGTCGGATTCCAACAACTCGAGCACAACGCCGATGATGACTTGCCGGGTGGAAGCGGCTCTCGGTCCCGGACCCATCCGCCTACGGTAACGCCGAGGGCGAAGCTCGGCACCACTGCGGTGCCAAGCTGTTCTTGGCCCGGCTCGCCGGGATGCCCGCCACGAAGGCTGTAGGCGACCGCGGCCTCGCCTCGAGCGGCAGTGCAGCGACTCTGGCCGCAAAGCAGAGTAACTATGTTACCGTTCGGTGGTTTCCTGTGATGGACGTCATGTTCATCCCCGGGTGATTCGTATCACACCGGCGGCAAGTCGCGATGGTGGAGTTCGTGGGAGGTTTTCGATGCATCGACAACGTCCGATTGGGAGGGCGAGCGCGTGCCGATCGGAGCACGGCGGCGGTGGTCCTGCGATCGTGTGCCGTGGCCGTTCGGAAATGAGGATCGACACTCGCGAGTCGGCAGCCGCCTCGGGTGACCTCGCCGGGCGGAGGGGGAGTCGATGAGGTATCGCCTCGACGTGCTTGCCAGCAGTATTCCCGATGCCGTCGAGCACGCCGGTGGCTGGCTGTTCGATCGAGCTGTCGGGGGCTGGGATGTGACGGTGCTCGTTGCGGAGATGTCGGATATCCGGCCGCTGCGCATCCTGGGCGCGGAGGTGGCCGAGCTCGAGTCGGCGCTCGCCGCATGGGGCGATGGGCGTCGACCGGACGCATTGGCTGTTGCCGCGAACGTTTGCGAACGCGATCACCGGGCGCGCAGGGGGCTGCTCGAGGCGCTGAACGACGGCGGTGTCGAAGTGCTCGTGTGGGGTGAGGGTCGGCCGTCTCCGTCCGGGTATCGGGTCGATCCGGTGCTGCACCGGTTGAGTGTCGCCGCGCAGGCGTTCAAGGCGCAGGCGCTGATCGCCGCGGCGACCCCGGGAGTCTCGGTCGGCGCGATCGAGATCTTCCGTAGCGGGCTCTGGCCCTATCCCCTGGCCGGTGCCGATCTCGGCCCGCTCGGCAGGCCGCGTCCATATTTCGTGCCGCCTCGGTAAACCTCGGACGCCGCGCGGGCTCCACACGTCTCATACGTTCGGCCTGTGGCGGATCACCTGTGCTCGTGTCATGACGCGGTACGCATCGCCGCAGCTGAATCCGCCGAACTCGCTGCGGCGCCGACCGCACAGCAGGCCGCGATGAGGTTTGCTCTGAGCTTGCTCGGCAAGCGCCGACCTTCTTGGACGGGTTTCTCCAGTCGCCAGAAGTTGGCATCGCGCGATTCCAACTTTTCGGTAACCGTGTTACCGTTCCGTAGGTCGGAAGCTGTGACGTACTTCATGTTGTACGGCTATAGCGACTCAGGACACTTCGGCGACGGTGCCGGGTGGAGTTCATGGAGAGTGATCGATGCAGCGACAGCAGGGGCGGTCTCGGTCGGGGTGGCGGCGGTGGGCCGTTGCGGTGGCGGCGGCGGTGGCCGTAGCTTGTGCTACCGCGGTGGCGGTGGTGGGGGTGGACACAAGGGAGGCGGCCGCGGCCCCGGTGAACGATTTCTATCTTCCGCCTTCGCAGATTCCGGTGGAGCCGGGTGCGATTGTGAAGACCGCGCCGATGGCGTTGTTCGCGACGGTGCCCACGGATAAGGGGTGGCCGGGTAAGGCGCAGCATGTCATGTACACCAGCCGGTTGCAGGACGGGTCGCCGGTGGCGGTGTCGGGAACGTTCATCGACGCGACCGGTCCGTGGCAGGGGCCGGGTGCGCGTCCGACGGTGGTGATCGCTCCGGGTACG
>NZ_BAFP01000271.1 GCF_000308455.1 Nocardia abscessus NBRC 100374
GCCGGATACAAAGTGCCCAAGCAGATCTGGATCGCGGACGCCGTCGTGCGGGCGCCGAGCGGCAAACCCGACTACCGGTGGGCCAAGCAGTACGTCACCGGCCGGGGACCCGACCACAAGGTGGACTGACGTGATCCGGGTGATCCAATGGGCGACCGGCGGGGTCGGCCGAGCCGCCATCGAGGGCATTCTCGACCATCCCGAGCTGGAACTGGCCGGAGCGTGGGTGCACAGCGCCGACAAGGACGGCAGGGATCTGGGTGAACTCGTCGGCCGCCCGCCGATCGGAGTGCGCGCGACGACCGACGCCGACCGCCTGCTGGCCATGCAGGCCGACTGCGTGCTCTACAGCCCCTTCATGGCCGATACCGAGACCGTGCGCGCGATCCTGCGCTCCGGCAAGAACATCGTCACACCCCTGGGCTGGTTCCATCCGCGCCGCGCGGAGCGGCAGCGGTACGACGAGCTGTGCCGTGCGGCCGGAGTCACATTGCACGGCACGGGAATACATCCCGGCGGTATCACCGAGAAGATCCCGCTGGTGGTGTCCGCGCTGTCGGGCGCGATCACCGAAGTCCGGGCCGAGGAGTTCTCCGACATCCGCACCTACGGCGCGCCCGAGGTGGTCCGGGACTGGATGCTGTTCGGCGCCACGCCGGAACAGGCCGCCACCAGTGTGATGGCGAACGTCCTCGCGGGCGGCTACGGCCAGTCGGTGTGGATGATCGCCGACGCGCTGGGCATCGCACTCGACGACCAGTTGCGGGTGACGCACGAGGTGGCGGTGGCCACCGCGCCGATCGACTCACCGATCGGTCCGATCGCCCCCGGCCGCGTCGCCGCGCAACGCTTCCGCTGGCAGGGAACCGTGCGGGGCACGCCGGTGATCACGGCTGCGGTGAACTGGTTCATGGGTGCGGAAAACCTCGATCCGCCATGGACCTTCGGTCCGGCGGGCGAACGATACGAGGTGGAGATCGTCGGTGATCCCGGGGCGAGGGTGACGTTCACCGGCATGCACGCGCACAGCGCCGCCGCCGGTCTGGTCCGCAACCCCGGCATCGTCGCCACGGCCATGCACTGCGTGAACTCGATTCCCTACGTCGTCGCCGCCGAACCTGGTGTACGGACCTATCTCGACCTGCCGCTCGTCGCGGGTCGCGCCGCCGCCTCGCTGCGCGGGACCGGCGGCGGCCCCGTGGCCGATGCTTCGCTTGCCGGAGTCGATCCCGACGCCGCGCGCCGCACTCCGCCACGCTGATCGGATTGCACGACGATGAATTTCGGCAGGCAGACCATGGTGGTCACGTGGCGGATATTTCGGTTGAAGATCGCCGGGGCGGCGCTGATCCTGATCGTCACCGCGGTCGTCGTGGTCGCCGTCGCGATGTATGCCGGACGGTTTCACTCGACGGTGACCGTCACCGTCGAGGCGCCCCGCTCGGGCCTGGTCCTCGATCCCGATGCCAAGGTCCGGATGCGGGGCGTCGAAATCGGCAGGGTCAGCGCGGTGGAGTCCCGGGCCGACCGGGCGCGCTTGCGTCTGGCGCTCGATCCCGAACTACTGGAGCTGGTGCCCGCCAACGCGACCGTCGATATCCGCTCCACCACCGTATTCGGCGCCAAATACGTGAATTTCGTTGTGCCCGGCGTCCCTTCGCCGACGCCCATGCGCCCCGGCGCGACGATCCGCGCGGACTCGGTCACCGTCGAATACAACACGCTGTTCCAGCGCATGAGCGAGATCCTGGCCGAGATCGAACCGGCCGAGCTCAACGCCACCCTGGCCGCGCTCGGCACGGCGCTGCAGGGCCGCGGCGACCGGCTGGGCGATCTCCTCGCCCGTTCCGACGACTATCTGCGGCAGATCAATCCGAGCCTGCCCGCGCTGCGGCGGGATCTGTCGTCGGCCGGTCAGGTCACCGGGCTGTATGCCGACACCGCTCCCGATCTGTTGCGCACGGCAGGCAACGCCACCGTGACCGGCGGGACGGTCGCGCAGGGTGCCGCGGACCTGGATGCCGTGCTGCTCAACCTCATCGGCTTGGCCGACACGACCCGGTCGGCGCTCACGGAGAACGAGCCGGGGCTCACCGCGGTGCTGGAGACCCTGCGGCCCACGAGTTCGCTGCTCGACACGTACTCACCCGTGCTGTACTGCGTGGTCGTCGGCATCGCGAATGCGCTTCCCGCGGCCGAGGCGATCATCGGAGGAAACGCGCCCGGAGCGATCTTCAACGCGAGTTTCATGTACGGCGCGCAGCCCTACGAATATCCCGACGACCTGCCGAAGGTGAACGCGACCGGCGGCCCGCGCTGCGCCGGAATCCTCGACCGGATCCCTGGTGAGCACGCCGACTACGTAGTCACTGATACCAACGAGGGAACGCCTTTCACGCCGTCCACCGCGGTCATCCTCAACGCTCCCAAAATCTTTCAGATCCTTTTCGCGGGCCTGCCCGGGGTGCCGCGCTAGTCGACCGTGGCTTTCTGCGGTTCGGTGCTGGGGTAGCCGAGGACGGTGCGCGGATCACCCTGGCCGGTGACGCGGCCGTCGTGCAACAGCAGGCAGTGGTCGGCGCGCAGGGCGTCTTCGTGGCGGTGGGTGGCGTGGACGACTGTCACGCCTTGCGCCCCGACGCTGCGGATGGCGTCGGTGATCTCCTGCTGCGCGGCCGCGTCCAGTCCGGTGGTCGGTTCATCGAGCAGGAGTAGGTCCGACTCCTGCGCGAGCGCCTGGGCCAGCAGGGCGCGCTGACGCTGACCGCCGGAGAGCGTGCCGAGCCTGCGGTCGGCCAGGTCGGCGATCGCCATCCGGTCCAGGCACGCGAGCACGACGGCGTGATCCTGCCGGGTGAGACGCCGCCATGCTCCGCGATGTGCCCAGCGTCCCATCGCGACGGTCTCGCGGACGGTGATCGGCAGAGTCGCGGGGACGCCGCTGTGCTGCACGACGAATGCCGGTCGCCGGAGATGCTCCCGGCGAACGGTTCCCGCCGTGGGCGTGATGACGCCGGCGAGAACACCGAGCAGGGTGGACTTGCCGGATCCGTTGGGCCCGACGAGCGCGGTCACCTGTCCGCCTGGGATCGCCGCGGTGACCTCGTGCAGGACCGGATGGCCCCGGTAACCGGCCGTCACCTCGGCGACATGGACAGCTGGCGGCGACATGGCGAGCTCCGATCACCTCGTTGAAATGAAAACCGTTATCATTGTAGAGTGCTGCTCCATGGAGTGGTTGGCCCCGTTCGAGGTGTCGTTCGTGCAGCGGGCGCTGTGGGGCGGGCTGCTCGTGTCGTGCTTGTGCGCCCTGGCGGGGACCTGGGTGGTGCTGCGCGGCATGGCTTTCCTCAGCGACGCGATGGCGCACGGCATGCTGCCCGGCGTGGCGATCGCCGCGCTGCTCGGCGGCAACCTGTTGCTGGGCGCGGCGTTCAGCGCAGCGGCGATGGCGGTCGGCGTCTCGGTGCTCGGCCGAGGCACCAGGTTCGCCGCGGACACCGGCATCGGGTTGCTGTTCGTCGGGATGCTCTCGGCGGGCGTGATCATCGTGTCCCGTTCGCCCTCGTTCGCGGTCGACCTGACCGGCTTCCTCTTCGGTGACGTGCTCGCCGTGGGGGAGCGCGACCTGTGGTATCTGGCAGCGGCCGCGGTCATCGCCGCCGTGGTCTCCGTGCTGGGTTATCGGGCGTTCGTCGCGCTCACCTTCGACCCGCGCAAGGCGCACACCCTCGGATTGCGGCCGCGCGTGGCGAACGTGGCGCTGATCGGTCTGGTCACCCTCGCGATCGTCGCGTCGTTCCATATCGTCGGTACGCTGCTGGTTTTCGGTCTGCTCATCGCGCCGCCCGCGGCGGCTGTCTACTGGGTGCATCGCATCCCGGCGATCATGCTCACCGCCGCGGCGCTGGGTGCGGTGGCCACCGTTGCCGGGCTGCTGATCTCGTGGCACGCGCGCACCGCCGCGGGGGCGACCATCGCGGCGACCGCCGTCGGCCTGTTCTTCGTCTCGGCGCTGACGGCCTGGCTGCGCGAACGGGTCCGCTCCTTTCGCGTGACTCCGCAACCGCTGGCACTACTGCTGGTCCTCGCCGCGATCACGCCCTTGATCGGTTGCGGAACAGACGAATCCGGCTCGCCGGCGGCACCGACGCCACACGGGTACGTGGCGGGTGCGGAGGAGGCCGACGAGGCGCAGCCGCGTCTCGTCGTGGCCGACAACGCAACCGGCGCCGTGCGGGTGATCGATCTCGTCACCGAGAAGGTCACCGACCTCGGCGGGGTGGCGGGCGTCGACCGTGTGCGCACCGACGGGCGCTTCGCGTTCTTGTCGGCCGGCGGGCGGGTGCGGGTCGTCGACGCGGGCGCTTGGACGGTCGACCACGGCGATCACGTGCACTACTACCGGGCACCCGCCCGTGAGCTGGGCACGTTCGACGGCGGTCCGGTGACGGGCGCGCACGGCGACAGCGTTCTCACGGCAGTGACTTTCGAATCGGGCGCCACCGCGCTGCTGGACCGGTCCGCGCTCGGCGCCGGGTCACTGCGCCGGGACGACGTGATCGCCGACGCGGCCGCCGTGCCGTACGCCGAGCACCTGCTCGTGGCCGTACCCGCCCGCGCGCAGGTCGAAGTCCGCACGCGCGACGGCGCACCGGCCGCGGTCGTCGCCGAGCGGTGTCCCGATCCGCGCGGCTCGGCGGTGACCCGACGTGGCGTCGTCTTCGGTTGCGCCGACGGAGCCTTGGTGGTGACGGCACGCGACGCGGTGTTCACCGGCGAGAAGATCCCCTATCCACCCGGAACCGCCGAGTCCGACCGCGCGACCGAATTCTTCCACCGCCCCGGCAGCACGACGCTGGCGGCGAAGGCAGGTCGGCGCGGCGTCTGGGTGCTCGATGCCCGGCGCAAGACCTGGACGCCGGTGGACACCGGCCCGGTGATCGCGGCGAACACGGCGGGAGAGGGCTCCGCGCTGCTGACCCTCACCGCGGACGGTCTCCTGCACAGCTACGACGCCGCGTCCGGCCACGAGTCCGCCGCAGCGCGGCCGCTCGTCGCGCCGGTGCTCGACGGCGCGCCCGCGCCGGTGATCCTGGTCGACGAACACCGCGCCTACATCAACGACCCCGTGGCTCGGCTGATCCACGAGATCGACTACACGGACAACTTGCGCGTCGCACGAACGTTCACCCTCGACATCACCCCGGCCGCCATGGTGGAGACGGGCCGATGAGACTCGCCGCTCGTCTGTGCGCGCTGATCGGTGCCGCGCTGCTCGCACTGACCGCATGCTCGACCTCCGGCGCGGACCGCGCCGGAATCATCGTCACCACCAACATTCTCGGTGATCTCACCCGCGCCGTCACCGGTGACACGGTCGAGGTCACCGTCCTCATGCCGGCGGACGCGGATCCGCACTTCTTCGCGATCTCCGCTCAGCAGGCGGCCCAGCTCGAACGCGCGAGCCTGATCGTCTACAACGGCCTCGGCCTCGAGCAGAGCGTGCTCCACAACGTCGAGGCGGCCGAGGCGTCCGGAGTGGCCGGCGTATCCGTCGGTGCGGCGATCGATCCGATCAGCTACTCGGCGCAGGACGCGAACGGGAAGCCCGATCCGCACTTCTGGACCGATCCGCGCCGTGTGCGCAGAGCGGTGGAGGTCATCCGCGACCGGGTGATCGAGCACGTCGACGGCGTCGACGCCGCGGCCATCCGAGCCCGGGCCGAGGACTACCTGGCCGAACTCGATCGGCTCGACCGCTGGATGACCGAGCGGTTCGCGACGATCCCGGCCGAGCGGCGCAAGTTGGTCACCAACCATCACGTCTTCGGTTATCTGGCACAGCGTTTCGGTTTCGAGGTGGTCGGCGCCGTGATACCGGGTGGAACCACGCTCGCGTCACCGAGCCCGTCGGATCTCGCCGCGCTCGCCGGAACGATCCGCGCCGCCGGGGTGGGCGCGATCTTCGCCGATTCCGCGCAACCCGACAAATTGACCCGCGTGCTCGCCGACCAGGTCGGTGTGCACGTCCAGGTGATTCCCCTGTACTCGGAATCGCTCACCGAACCGGGCGGTGGCGCGGGCACCTACCTGGAGATGATGCGGGCCAACACCGAGTCGATCGTGCGCGGCCTCGCCGCCCCTTAGCGCCCAATCAGCAGAACGAAAGACGGAGTCACCCATGCCTGTTCGGTCACGAACCACGAAATCGGCTGCCCTGGCCGGCTTGCTGACCGCAGTACTCACCGTCGCCGGGTGCGGCGCCGACACCTCCGCGGAGCAGGACACCCGGCGCGAACGGATCGCCGACCCCGTCGCAGTCACCCACGACGGCGGAATCTACGTGCTGGACGGCGCCACCCTCGACCTCGCCGAGACGGTCGGTCTGGACGGCTTCAACCGGCTCAACCCCGCGGGCGACGACCGGCACCTGATCGTCTCGACCAAAGAGGGCTTCCGCGTCTTCGACGCCACCGCAGCCGAATTCACCGGCACCGACTTCCCCGGCCCCGAGCCGGGACACGTGGTGCGCCATGCCGGGCGCACCGTCCTGTTCAGCGACGGCACCGGCGAAGTCCTCGCGTTCGACACCGCCGATCTCGCCGACGGCAAGCCGAAGACGTCGACCTACCGCGCGGCCGCCGCGCACCACGGCGTCGCGATCGAACTGACCAACGGCGACCTCGTGGTCACGCTCGGCACCGCGGACAAGCGCACCGGAATCGTGGTGCTGGACCGCAACCGCACCGAGAAGGCGCGCAACGAGGACTGCCCCGGCGTGCACGGTGAGGCGACCGCCGCGGGCGAGGCCGTCGTGATCGGGTGCCAGAACGGCGTGCTCGTCTACCGCGACGGCAGGATCACCAAGGTGACCAGTCCGACCGCGTACGGCCGGATCGGCAACCAGGCAGGCAGCGACGCCTCGCCTGTCGTCCTCGGTGACTACAAGCAGGACGAGGACGCCGAACTCGAACGCCCACAGCAGGTCTCGCTGATCGACACGGTCACCGGCACATTGCGACTGGTCGACCTGGGCACCAGCTACACCTTCCGCTCGCTGGCCCGTGGCCCGCAGGGCGAAGCCCTCGTCCTCGGCACCGACGGCCGCATCCACGTGATCGATCCCGTCGCGGGGGCGGTCGTCCGCACGATCCCGGTCATCGGCTCCTGGCAGGAGCCGCTGGAATGGCAGAAGCCGCGACCCGCGCTGTTCGTCCGCGGCGGCACCGCCTACGTGTCCGACCCCGCCACCAAGCAGATCCACCGCATCGAGCTGGCGAGCGGAGCGAAGACGGCGACCGTCACCCTGCCGGGCACACCGAACGAGGTGAGCGGTGCCGTCGGTCACTGACTCGGGTCTCTCCCGGCACACCGGGCCCGCCACGGTGTTCGCGCCCACGGGAAATCGTTCCGTGGCAGGCTAAGTTGGCGGGATGGCGCTGCGACACGAGCCGGACGTCTCCAAGGCCGATTGGTTCACCGAGCGTCGCGATCCCTGGACGCAACTGTGCTCCATGGGACCGAGCGGGTTCGCGCGGTACGCCCGGCTGTTCCATCCTGCCGACCCCGGCGACGATCCGTCTGACACCGGCACCCTGCAAGATCGCGCGGGCGACCTCGACTCAGCGGTGCTGAAGCAGCTGTCGGGCATTCTCGCCGGGCACACCGAGACGCCCGACGACTGCTACTTCGGACTCTGGGACGGCTTCGGCGACATCTACGGCGGCTCGTCGGTCATCGTGGCGTTCAGCGTGGAGGAGTCCACGGATCTCGCGGCAGCGCCCACTGTCGCGCCTGCCTTCCCGCCGGAAGTGATCGATGGCGCGCGGCTGCGGATTCCCGCCCGGGACTACTTGCTGTTTCGCGGGCCGCTCAGCGAGGCGGGGCAGTGGGGCGCCGCGGACCTGCTGCCGGGGTGGTCACGGCAGATCAACAGCCCGAATTTGATCTGGCCGGCCGACCGGGCGTGGTTCGTCGCGACCGAGATCGACCTGCCGTGGACCGGCATCGCGGGCACCGCCGCGCTGATCGAGGAATTGCGGGCCGACGCGTCATTGGACGTCGAGGAGATCCAGCCGTCGAGCTCCCCGCCGTATTGGCGGTAGCGGACATTGCCCGTAGTCGCGAAGGGACGAATTCCCGGCCCGACCGACGCTACGGTGGGATGACATGGACACTGCTGTGCTCACCCTTCCGGAGTCCGCACGCGCCCCGCGGTCCGGGGCGTCGGCGCGGGACCGGTTGCGGAGGATCGCGAACGCGCAGCCGGTAGTCGTCGCCGCCTGCTGCGTGGTCGTGGTGCAGCTGGCGATTCGGTGGTGGGTAGCGGGCAGCGGGTACTTCTACTGGGACGATTTCATCCTGGTCGGCCGAGCGGCTCGATTCGGTCTGTGGTCCACCGACCTGCTGCTGTACGACCACGACGGACACTTCATGCCGCTGGCCTTCGTCACGGCCTGGGCGGTGACCGCCGTGGCCCCGCTGACCTGGGCCGGTCCGGTGGTGGTGCTGCTGGTCATGCAGCTCGGCGCGTCGGTGGCGGTGGTGCGGATGCTGCTGTTGCTGGTGGGCCCACGCTGGTCGATCCTGCCCCCACTGGTCTTCTACCTGTTCTGCCCCTTGACGATTCCGGCGTTCGCCTGGTGGGCCGCCGCTCTGAACGCACTGCCGCTGCAGTTCGCCCTCGCCTGGGTGATCGGTGACGCGGTGCTGCTGGTGCGGACCGGCAAGCGCCGATACGCGCTGTCCGGGGTAGCGGTGCTCGCGGTGGCGCTGCTGTTCTTCGAGAAGTCGGCGATCGTGCCGTTCGTCGCCTTCGCCGTCACGGCGCTGGTCTGCCACGTCGACGGCAGCGCGGCCGCGATCCGAGTGGTGGCGCGGCGGGGCGCGGCCCTGTGGATCGGTTCGGGCGCGGTGCTGGCCTGCTGGTCGATCGGATATCTCGTGGTCGTCGACGATCCCGCCCTGCCGAGCAGTGCGGACGAACTGCGCGACCTGCTGCCCGGCGCGGCTTCGCTGGGGATCGTGCCCGCTTTGTTCGGCGGGCCCTGGGTGTGGGAGCGGTGGTTGCCGTCGACGCCATGGGCCGACCCCCCGGGATGGGCGGTGGTGGCGGCCTGGATCGCACTGGCCCTGGTGGTGGCGCTGTCGATGCGCGCCCGGCAGCGGATCGGGGCGGTCTGGCTGACGGCCGCGGCCTATGTCCTGATCGCGCAGCTGGCCGTGGCACTGGCGCGGGGCGGGCCGAACACCGCGGGCGAGCTCATGCAGTCGCTGCGCTACTTCGCCGACATGGCCGTGGTGGTGGCCGCCGCGGGTGCGCTGATGCTGCGTGCCCGCCCCCGGCCGTCGCGTGGCCCGATGCTCGCGGCGCTTCCCGGCCGGCCTGTGACGGTCGCGGTAACGGTGGCTTTCCTGGTGAGCAGTTTGTGGTCCACGCGGACGTTCGTGCAATCGTGGCGTGTCGGTCCCACCGAAACCTATGTCACGAACGTGAAATCGGCGCTGCGCGCGTGGGACGGCGCTCCCCTGCTCGAGCAGGAGGTGCCATGGAATGTCTTGAATCCTTTGGCGTATCCCCAGAATCTCACCAGAAACGCGCTGGCACCCGTGGCCGCTCCCGGCACGTTCGGAGACTCGACACCTCACCTGCGCATGATCACCGACGAGGGGCAAATCGTCGAAGCGGCGGTCTGGTGGAACCGGATCATCCTCCCCGGACCGGAGCCCGGCTGTGGGCACCGGATACAGGGCAGCACTCCGGCCCGCCTGCCCCTCGATGGCCCGATGCTCGGGAACAAATGGACGGCACAGCTCAACTACCTCGCCAGTCGCGATGGTCGGATAAGCGTTGCCATGGAACAAGGTGAGACCGTGTCGGCGCCGGTCCGCAAGGGGCCCAACACCGTGTTCGTTCGCGTCGTAGGCAGCGGTTCGGCACTTCGAATCGCTTCCGAGACAACAGGTCTCGATCTCTGCATCGGTGTCGGCCCGGTCGGCGTCGCATCGTACGACAACTGAGCGGCGGCCGGTTTCTCGGCGTAATCGGCCGATCTCGTAGTCGACCAGCCGCCCCGGGCGCTGCCTTGTGCTGACGGGCGGTAGCTGGGTACCCCAACCCCGGCCCTGACTATTTCGTCATTTCCTCTTGACGATGGTTTCATCGTAACTGATGATTTCATCGACAATCGTGGCAGCGTGAGGACTTTGATGACCGATTTCCGATCCCGCAGCAAAATGAACAGGCGTCGTGCCCTGGGCGGCGTCTTCGCCGGAACGCTCGGCCTCGCCGCGACGGCGGCGGTCGCTCGGGCGACCCCGGTGCGCACCCGGCAGCCCGCGCCCTCGGGCGCCTACCGGATCGACCTGCACGCGCACTTCCTCCCGCCGGACTACCGCGCGGCGCTACTCGACCATGGTCACGCCACCATCGGGGGATACCCGACGCCGGAGTGGTCGCCGGAACAGGCACTGGCGTTCATGGACTACTACGGGATCCAAGCGCAGGCATTGTCGGTGTCCGACCCCGGCGTGTCGTTCCTGCGCGGTAAGGAAGCCATCGACATGGCCCGCTACTGCAACACCTATGCCGCAGGGCTGTTCAGGACGCACGCCCAACGATTCGGCGCCTTCGCGGTGCTGCCGATGCCCGATATTCCCGCTTCCATCGCGGAGGCTGTCTACGCGCTGGACGAACTGCACCTCGACGGTGTGGTCCTGCTGTCCGCCTACGACGGGGTCTACCTCGGCGATCCGCGTTTCGAGCCCCTGATGATCGCGCTGAATCAGCGCAACGCCTACGTCTTCGTGCACCCGGCCGCCATCCCCGCCGACGCCAAACCGCAGCTGCCGCTGCCGGACTTCCTGGAGGAATTCACCTTCGACACCACCCGCGCGGCGACCTTCATGATGGCCACCGGCTCGACGCAGCGCTACCCGAACATCCGCTTCCAGCTGGCCCACGCGGGCGGCACCCTGCCCTTCGTGTCCCACCGCGTCAGCGTGGCCTCGCAAACGGTGCTCGGCGAGCTCTGGCCCGATGATCTGCCCCGGCCGTCGATACTCGACACGCAACGCCAGATCGCGAATTTCTACTACGACACCGCGCTGAGCGGCTCGGTCGCGGCGATGGCGAGTGTGCTGGCCGTCAGCACGCGCGAGCACGTCGTCTTCGGTTCCGACTGGCCGTTCAGCGCGCTCACCCTCCCGCAGACCGGCACGCACGATCCGGCTCCCGGGCTAGGCGACATCTTCGACGCCGAACAGCGGATGGAGGTCGAACGGATCAACCCGCTGCGACAGCTTCCCAGGCTGGCCGCAGCGGTCGGCGCCTGACCGGCTGGTTCCGATCCACCAGCGGCCGCGGCCTTGTCTTCCAGCGGAACTCGCCAACCGCGATCCCGCCCCTGACGGCCGCGCAGCAGCAAAGATAGCTCAGAGTTCGCCGAACGCGTCCGCGTCACCGTCGAGCAGTCACCGAGAGGAGCCGGTCCCCATGGCAGGCAAGCCCACGCGTGTTCGTACCTGGACCCGACCCGTCGTGGTCGTCACCCTGCTCATGGCGTTGCTGTCGGTGATGTACCTGGGTTACGTCGTCAACCCCGAGAAGAATCTGCACGACCTGCCACTGGCTGTCGTGAATCAGGACGTCGGTGACACGCTGGGCGGACAGCCGGCCAATGTCGGCGACCAGATCACCGAAGCGCTCACCGCGAACGTCCCGGCCGACAAAGTCGACCTGCGCGTTCTCGGCGTCCCCGAAGCGCAGCGACTGTTGCGTGACGGCAAGATCTACGGCGCGATCGTCATCCCGAGCGATTTCACGAAGCGGCTCGCTATCCTCGGCGCCGCGAGCGTGGTGTCCGGGAAGGTCGAGCGGCCGGTGATCACCATCGAAACTAACCCGCGCACCGGAACCTATGCCACGCAGATCACGCTTCGGATCGCCGAACAGGCGCTGGAGAAGGTCGACGCCTCCGTCGGGAAGCAGCTCACCGACACCGTCGACGCCCAGCTCCGGTCCTCCGGTACGGCCCCGCCGCCGCTGTCCGGCGCCAGTCAGTTGCTGCTGGCCGATCCCATCGACGTGGTGATCGCGCCGTACCGGCCGCTGCCCGAAGGCACCGGCGGCGGGCTGTCGGCCTTCTTCTACACCCTGCTGATCCTGCTGGCCGGATTCACCGGCGCCATGATCATCCACACCATGGTGGACGCCTCGCTCGGATTCACCCCCACCGAGTACGGGCCGTGGTACGTGCACTACCCGCCCACCCCGATCTCCCGGGTGCGGACGCTGCTGCTCAAATGGGGCGTTCTCGCCGTCGTCGCGCCGATCGTGTCCGCCGTGTTCCTGGCGGTCGCGACGGCGTTGGACATGCCCATCGACCGGGCCCTGCTGTTGTTCCTCTACAGCACGTTCGCCATCCTCGCCGTCGGCGTCACCGCGCTGTCGATACTGGCCGCGTTCGGCGCCGTGGGCATGCTGGTGAACCTGATCCTGTTCATCGTCCTCGGGCTGCCCTCGGCCGGCGGAACGGTGCCGATCGAAGCGACACCCACGTACTTCGCCTGGCTGTCCACCTTCGAGCCGATGCACCAGGTCTTCCTCGGCATCCGTGCCATCCTCTATTTCGAAGCCAGGGGCGCGGCGGGCCTGGAACGCGGCATCTGGATGGCGTTGCTCGGACTCGTCATCGGCCTGTGCTTCGGTGCGGCGGTGACGATCTTCTACGACCGAAAAGGGCTGGCGCGCACCGCGGACCGCGGTCGCGGCACCGAGACGTAGTCCGGCCGTGCGCGCGCTTCTCTTCTCGCTGTGGGCCTCGGTGTGCTTCGTCGTACTGTCCCTGGTGTGGGGAATCGCGGCGGGCTCGCAGATGATCGTCTTCGACGGGCTCTATTCGCTGGTCAGCATCGGGCTCTCGGCCCTGGCCATCATGGCGCACCGAACCGCCGCGAAGGGTGCCGACTCGATCTATCCGTGGGGCCGGGAGACGTGGGAGCCGGTCGCGATCGTCGTGAAGTCGACCGCGCTCGGCGGGCTGTGCCTGTACGGATCGGTGAACGCCGTGCGGGAGATCGTGCACGGTGGCCGCGCGGTGTCGGCCGGTTCGGCGCTCACCTATGCGGCGATCGCGTCGCTGGGCGGCATCGCCGTCGCGGTGGTGCTGCTGCGGGCCGCTCGCTCCGATACGGGCCTGGTGCGCGCGGAAGCGGCGGAATGGGTAGGCGATGCGGCGCTGAGCCTGGTCACCCTGGGCGGATTCCTGATCGCTGTGATCCTGAACGCGACCGGCCACGACTACGCCGCGCGGTTCGTTGACCCGAGCCTGGTGATCGTGGTGTCGGTGATCTACCTGTGGGTTCCGGTCGGACTGTTCCGGGCCGCGCTCCGGGAGATCCTGACGATGGCCGCCGCGGAGCCGGTCGGCTCGGCTGTCGCGGAGGTCGGTGAAGAGCTTCGCGCGGCGCACGGATTCGACGAATTCTTCGTGCGGGCCTCCAAAGTCGGGAGCAGGCTCGATGTCGAACTGGCCTTCGTCGTCGGTCCGAGCACGCCACGGCGCGACGTCGACTTCTTCGACGAGGTGCGCGCGCAGATCCAACGGCGTCTGCACACCCTGGGATATCGCCATTCGACATCCGTGCTGTTCACCGCCCAGCGGCAGTGGGTGGACTGGTCCCACTGATCGTCGCGCCGCATCCTCGCTCAGTTCTGGGCGGCGGCCGACTCGGCTGCGGAGCGCGCGCGCGACAGCGCTTCCGGCACCGGTATCCGGCCGAGATACATTTCGGCGAAGATCGGTTCGACCGCTCGGAGCGCTGCGGGGAAGCCCGGCCCGCCACCGGGGGAGATGCGCGGGCCGCGCAGCACGTCGAAGAAGGGGGCGACGTCTACTCCCTTCCCGCCCCAATAGTCGCGATAGCGCTGCTGTTCGGAGACGACGGCCGGAATGGCGGCGCCGTCCTCGGCCAGGTAGCGATTGCCCGCGCCGCTGCCGAGCCAGGCCAGGACCCGGCGCACCGCGTCCGGATGCCGGGTGGCGGCGCTCGCGGCGACGCCGATCGCGTTGTTCGTGCTCACCCGTCCGTCCGGGCCCTCGGGCAGGAGCGCGACGCCCCACGGGAACCGGGCCTGCTCGGAGATTTGCGTGAGATTGAACGTGCCCGACTGCAACAGCGCGAGTTTTCCTTGCAGGAAGGCATTCTTCGCGAAGTCGGGATTGGTATTGGTGTCCGCGGGCGAGGGCGTGAGCCCATCGGCGATCAACCGCACCAGATAATCGAACGCCGCGACGCCCTGCGGGCTGTCGAAGACGAAGCGGTCGTGGTCGTCCTGGAATCGCGCTCCCGCCGAGCCCAGATACGGCAGCTCGATGGACTGGAAGTCGTGGCCCGCGTTGTACGCCCACGCGGTGACCGCCGCCAGCCTGTGCAGCAGCGGGCGTAAGCCGTCGTCGCCGTTCGGGCTCCATCGCAGCGCGGCCAGCTCGGCGGGATCCACGTGCGCGGCCGCGAGCAATTCCCGGTTGTAGTACACCGCCGTGCCCGCGTCGACGAATTGCGGTACCGCCCAGAGCCTTTCGTCACGCGTGTACTGCGCTACCGACGACGGGTCCCAGGACCGCGCGGCCTCCGGACCGAGCGCCGCCCCGATGTCGAGCAACCGCCCGGCATCGGCGTAGTCCTCGTACAGGTTGGTCCAGAACAGGTCGTCGGCGGTCCCGCCCGCCACGTCCAAACGCAGCTTCTGCTGATAGGACGACCACGGCACCACCGTGATCCGCACGTCGAGGTCGGGATTCGCCCGCTCGAACTCCGCGAGCGAGGCACGGTAGCGGGGCACGAAGCTCTCGTCCCAGATCCGCAACCCCACCACGGTGCGGCCGCCACCGTCACCGCCGCGGCCCAGCCACAAGACGGCGCCCACCAGCAGCGCCGCGGCGAGCGCGAGCGCGAGCAGAACGCGGGTCGAGGTTCTCATTTGACTCCCGTCCACGCGATCGAGCGCAGCACCTGCCGCTGGAAGACCACGAACAGCACCACCAGCGGCGCGATGGCCAGCGTCGTGGCCGCCATCACCAGGGTCCACTGCGCGTTGTACCGGGTTTGCAGATTCGCCGTGGCCACGGTGAGCACCTGCCACGAGCGCCCACTGCTGGCGACCAGCGGCCACATGAAGTTGTTCCACTGCGAGACGATCGTGATGAGCGTCAGCGTCGCCAGCACCGGCCTGCTCATCGGTACCATCACGTGCACGATGATGTCGAGGGTGTTCGCGCCGTCGAGCCGCGCCGCACCGATCAGCTCCTGTGGAATAGCGCGAAAGTACTGGCGCAGCAAGAAGATCGCGTACGGCGAGCCGAACACGAACGGCAGTACCAGTGCCCAGAAGGTGTTGAGCAGCTCCAGTTGCGCGAACATCAGATACAGCGGGATCAACGTCACGATGGGCGGCACCATCATGGTGGCCAGATACACCCAGAACAGCGCATCGCGGCCCGGGAACTCGGTGCGGGCGAACGCATACGCCGCCGCCACCGAGGTGACCAACTGGCCGCCGGTGACGAAGACCGTCATCAGCGCGGTCACCAGCACCGCCCGCCCGAACCCGTAGTCCAGGACGGTCCGGAAGTTGTCCGTGGTGGCCGGATTCGGCAGGGCCAGCGGCGATCCGGCGGCGAACTGGTCGGGCGTCTTCACTGCGGTGACCGCGCTGAGCAGCAGCGGCACGACGGTCAGCAGCGCTCCGGCCGAGACCACCGCGTAGGCCGCCGCCGAACGCAGACGTTCAGAGCTCATAGGTGGTCCGATCCCGGAAGTAGCGGTGCTGCGCCACGGTGATCGCGAACATCACCGCGAACACCACGAGCGCCATAACGGCGGCGCGCCCCGGCCGAGCCGCGTCGAACGCCTCGGCGAAGATCCGCATCGCGACCACGTCCGTGCGATCACCCGGCCCGCCCTTGGTCAGCGCGTACACGGTGTCGAAGGTCTGGAACGCGGTGAGCACGCCCGTGACGAGCACGAAGAACATGGTCGGACGCAGCAGCGGCAGGATCAGCCAGCGGATCCGGCGCCAGCCGGTCGCCCCGTCCAGCGCTCCCGCGTCGAGGATCTCACTCGGTATCGCGCGGATCCCGGCCACGAAGAACAGCGCCACGTACCCGAAGTTCGCCCACACGCTCACCGCGGCCACCGACGGCAGCGCCAGCGCCGGATCCGACAGCCATTCGACGCGCCGGCCGAGCACGGCGTTGACGGCGCCCCCGGTGGGCGCGAACATCCACTGCCACACCACGCCCACCGCCACCGGCGCGCACATCCACGGCAGCGCGTACAGCACCCGCAGACTCGTCGCACCGCGCCGCCTCGCCAGCAGAGCGGCGACCGTGAAGCCCAGCACGGTCTGCGCGGGGACCACGATCGCGGTCAATGCCAGCGTCACCAGCAGGGCATGGCCGAACGCGGCGTCACCCAGTACCGAGCGCCAGTTGCCCAGTCCCACGAATCGCATGGGACCCAACAGGTTCCAGCTGTGCAGACTGAGCCATGCCACCACCAGGATCGGCAGCACCAGGAACACTCCGACACCGATCAGGCTCGGCAGCAGAAGAACATAGCTCGTCACGGTACGACGAGCCGCACGCCGGTTCATGTGCTGCGACGTTACCGCCGCCGCACGACGGGCGGGGCGGCGGCGTCAGTCGGTCGGACCGCCCGCCACGTAGATCACCTGGCCGGAGACGAAACCCGCGCCCTCGCTCACCAGGAACGAGGCGGTATGCGCGATGTCCTCGGGAGTGCCGACGCGCTGCACCGGAATCTGCGCGGCGGCCGCTTTCTGGAAGTCCTCGAACGAGACGCCGACGCGGTCGGCGGTGGCGGCGGTCATGTCGGTGACGATGAAGCCGGGGGCGATGGCGTTGGCCGTGACGCCGAACTTGCCCAGTTCGAACGCCAGGGTCTTGGTGAAGCCTTGCATGCCCGCCTTGGCCGCCGAGTAGTTGGCCTGGCCGCGATTGCCGAGCGCCGAGGTGCTGGACAAGTTGACCACCCGTCCCCACTTCTGCTCCACCATGTACTTCTGCACCGCGCGGGTGAGCAGGAACGCTCCGCGCAGGTGCACGTTCAGCACCGCGTCCCAGTCCTCGACGGTCATCTTGAACAGCAGGTTGTCGCGCAGGATGCCCGCGTTGTTCACCACGACGGTCGGCGCGCCCAGTTCGGTTTCCAGCTGCCGGACGGCGGCGGCCACCGACTCCTCGTCCGACACGTCGGCGCCGAGTGCGACGGCCTGGCCGCCCGCCTCGGTGATCGCGCCGACGGTGCCCGCGCAGGCGGCCGCGTCGAGGTCGAGCACGCCGACCCGGAGCCCGTCCGCGGCCAATCGCTCGGCGATCGCCGCACCGATCCCTCGTGCGGCGCCGGACACTATTGCAACTCGCTCGCCCATGAGCGCATCCCTTCGTCGGTCGGATGTCGAGTCAGTCATACCGCACCGCCTCCGCCGTGGTGGCGGCGGCGACCCCACCGGCGGGCACTGTGCTCGCATCGGCGCCGGAATTACCGCAAGTCTCGAGCAGAAGGCTTGCTCAGCTGAACACCCGATGCTTCGATCGGCACGTGACCGACCAGAACGAGGTTCCCCGTATCGTCAGCGCCAGCCGCGAGATCAGCGCGGGTCCGGCGGAGATCTTCGAACTCATCGCCGATCCCGCCGAGCAGCCGCGGTGGGACGGCAACGACAACTTGGCCGTGGCCGCGACGGGCCAGCGGGTGCGGGCAGCCGGTGCGGTCTTCAGCACCACCCTGACCAACGGAGCCGTACGCGACAACCACGTGGTCGAGTTCGCCGAGGGCAGCCGTATCGCATGGCGCCCGTCCGAACCCGGCAAAGAGCCGCCCGGCCACCTCTGGCGCTGGGAGCTGGAGCCGGTGGGCGAAGGGCGCACCCGGGTGACCCACACCTACGACTGGACGACGCTCACCGACGAGAAGCGCCAGGTCCGCGCCCGCGCGACCACGGCGGACAAACTGTCGGCATCCATCGACCGTCTCGCCGAACTCGCGCAACAGCGGGCGGGTGCGGCGCAGGAATAAATGGGCGTTCGGCGTGCCGCGGCCGGTACATCCAGGTCCGGTAACCTTGCCCGAATGACCTCGCCACGCCGTGCGAACAGGGGGCCGAAGGCGGCGGCCGGCAATCGGGCAGCCCTGATCCAGGCGGCGCGGGAGGTCTTCGCGGACAGCGGTTTCGACGCGCCGTTCAGCTCCATCGCACGGGCCGCCGGGGTGGGCCAGGGTGTGCTCTATCGGCACTTCCCGACGCGGGAGAGCATCGCGCTCGCCGTGTTCGAGGAGAACATCGAGGGCATGGAGGCGCTGGCGGCCGACCCCGCGGTCACCGTCGACGATCTGCTGGCGATCATGGTCGACCAGATCACCACCTCGGCGGCGTTCATCGCGATGATCCATCCGACCGACACCGACGACATGCGCCTGTTCGAGGTGGCGCGACGGCTGATCACCCTCATCGCGGAAAAGCTCGAGGATCCGAGTCAGCGCGGCACGATCAGTGCGGATATCACCACCGCGGACGTCGTCATGGCGCTGGCGATGCTGGCGGCCATCCTGTCCAAGACCGACGCGCAGTCGAAAAAGGAGACCGCCCGGCAGGCGTGGGCCTTGCTGGACCGCGCTCTGCGCGGCTGAGGGCGCGGCGGCGCGTTCAGGGCGAGCGGTCGATGGACGTCAGCGCGTCGGCGACGCGTTCGAAGGAACGGATCACGTGCAGCAGCCCATTGGCGAATTCCCGTTGCGCGAAGTCTATTCCGGTTTCGGCCGACCAGCGCGCGAGCAACCGGTGTACCGTGGCCTCGGCGCCGCGGGTGCGCAATCGCACCGCAGCGGCGTGGGCCTGTCGCTGTAGCGAATCATCCACGGCGACAATGCCTTCGGTGGTATGAGTGGCGGAGTCACTGATGATGTCGACCAGTTCGACGAGCTCGTCGGCGAGCCCGATCAGATCATGGATCTGCGCGATCTCGGCGGTGATCGCCATGTGGTCGATGCAGCAGCGCAGCAGGACGCCGAGATGGCGCAGGTGTCCGGGCAGCGGGCGGATCGGTGTGCCCAGTGGCGTCAGGTCCGCCAGGCGGTGCCGGATGCTGAACGGGTCGGCCGGGGGAGCGCCGAACTCGGCGAGAACGATGGCGCCCGCGCGGAGATCGAACGCCGTCGCGGTGAGCGGGTCGTCCGGATCGGCACGACTGGTGGATGTGAGCATCCGTCTCCTGATGATCGTCGCCGAGACGCCGACTTGCCCATGCCGCCCCCCTCGGTCGCAGGTGGAATCGTCGCGCGGCAATCGCTCGGAGAGATTGCCACAGTATTGCCGACAGGTATGGTCCAGTCCTGTTGAGATTCCGGACAGCATTGTCCGGTAGGGAACAGTTTGAACGATGCGCGCAGTGTCGTCAAGCTGTCGCCGATGGTGCGTTCCGCAAGCACGGGCGGGTGCGCGTCGAACGCGCAGACGCCGGAAAATGCTGTTGTAGTGAGGTTCTAGGGAAGCGTACCGGGCAGTGCGGCGCGTGCGCCGGGCGATCTGATTCGCGAGGCACCACTCTTCTGTGTCTGTCGCGATCGGGGAACGGGCGTTGGCGCTGCGGCGAGAAGCCGTGGCGGTAGGTGAATCGAACGGTTTGACCAGTAAGTTGCTGCGTGAGTGAGATAGGTCACAATACAGCTCGCTCGAAGCGCTCTCGCAGGCTCGCCGCCCGCCTTAGTGTGTGTGCGGCAGAACCATCCGGCGAGGGGTGCGGCGATCCGCCCTCAACCGTCGTCCCGCTCTCCGGATCCTTCGCTGGTTCGGCATGCGGCCGCCCACGGGCCGCCCGACTCGCTGATCCGCTATGGCCGGCACGATGGCTGGTACCCATCGGAGTTGGTGTCCGCGGCCGGACCTATCGATACCTTCATTGGTGATAGCGGGATGGGAACCATGGCTGTACGATCCGTCGATTCCGTTGACCGAGGCGCTCCAGGACTGCGCTCCGTCGCCGGCTGGCGAGCTCAGGCTCGCCGGTGCCCACATCGATACCGCTTGGCGGTGGCCGCACCCGACGTCGCGGACGTCGTGCGCTACGCGGGCGGGTGGCTCTTCGATCGAACCATCGCGGGATGGGAGGTCACGGTGCTGGTGGCCGGTCACCCGGATACCCGCCCGCTGCGCATCCTCGGCGCGACGGTGCTCGACCTCGAGCAGTTCATGGCCGCGCCGGTGGGTGAGACGTGGCCGCACGCCATCGCCGTCGCATCCGAGATGTATCGGTGCGACAGCCGAGTTCGCGACGGCGTACTCGACTGCCTCGATCGCGGGCTCATCGAGGTGACGATGTGGGGAGAGGGCCTTCCCGCCGAACTCGACCATCGGGTCGAGGCGGTCCAGCATCGGGTCAGCCTGGCCGGGCGCGCCTTCAAAGCGCGAGCGCTGCAGGCTGCCGGGCTCGCGACCGACGTGGTCGCCCACACCGAGGCGTTCCGGGCAGGGGAGTCGCCGATGTACCGGAGATACGGCGTCGACCTGGTGCCCGCGGGGTGACCGGGAAGCGGGGGCGGGTCAGGGGAATTCGCTCTCCTTGACCGTCGGAGCTCGCTCTGCCCACTCCGGGGAAGGCGCTTCTTCAAGTTAGCCTACCCTTATGAACGCGACCGCGGTGGTGCCCGAGCCTGGCAAGCGGATCGTCCGAGCGCGGAAGCGTGCTCGAAAACCCGCGCGGCGCATGCTGATCTCGATACACCGCTGGTCGGCGTTGATTCTCGGCTCGGTCCTCGTCGTCCAGTCGACTTCCGGCGCGATCCTGCTGTATCACGCCGAACTGTTCCGAGCCCAGCACGCCTCGTTCTATCGGCACACGGACGCGCCGCCGGTGGTCGACACCGAGCGTGCCGTCGCGCTGGTCCGGGCGGCCGATCCCGGTTTCGACGCAGGCTGGGTCGGCCGGGACGGCGGCGTGATCGTGGTCGGGAACACGACGTTCACCGCCGCGTACTCCGTCGATCCGGGCACCGGACGGATCAACGAGCGGGTGAACCTGACCGACGGCGTACTCGGCTGGCTGATCAACCTGCACGACTGCGCGTTCGGCTGTCTGCGCTACTCCGGTGCGCTGCCGATCCTGGAGAACCAGGCTCCGATCATCGGCATCACGTGGGCGGCGTCGATTCTCTGCGCGCTCGGCCTGCTGCTGATATCGCTCGCGGTATCCGGTGCGATCATCTGGTGGCCGTCGATCGAACGGCTGCGCAACGGGTTCCGGGTCCGGTTGCGGAAGGGCCGATTCGCTCGGGACCGCGACCTGCACAGCGTCCTCGGCGTTCTCGCCGTGCCGCTCCTGCTGATGTGGGGGATCACCGGAATCACCATGGAGTGGCCCGCCGCTGCGCGGGCATGGCTCGTCGCCACCGGCGGCAACACGAACCTCGAACGCACCGAGAAGTATTTCGTACCGCGTTCGGACGGCGCCGGCCGGGCGCCGATCACCATCGGCGAGGCCGGCGCGATCGCGCAGCGGGCCGCTCCCGGCCGGCTCGCTTATCTTCTGCTGCCCACGGATTCCGCCCCCTACTACCGAGCCTCCGTCGCCGGCGCCTATTCACCTCGCGAGCACCGCCTCTTCTACAGCGGTGACGTCTTGGTGTACGTGAACACCTACGACGGCTCCGACATCAAGGTGGTCGACGCGAGTCACGGCAGACCGCTGGCGAACACCTTCTACGCCAAAGTCTTCGAGCCCGCGCACTTCGGCTGGATGGTGAACGGATGGTGGCGACTGGTGTGGCTGGCCTTCGGCCTGACTCCGCTCGCGCTCGCGCTCACCGGCTTGTCGACCTGGCTGTTCCGCCGCCGAACCAAAAACCGCCGCCACCGCGCGACCACCTAGCCGAACGGACTTCCCGATGGGTCAGGAAGGGAAGTGGACCACCTGGCGGGAGAAGATCGAGTCGGGCTGCACGAGGTGATTCGCCGCTGCGACGACCCCGACCCTGGTGTCCAGATCCGCGGGCCCGTACTCGTCCTCGCACATCGATCGGAGCGTATCGCCCGCCACGCTGCGGCGGCGGTTCAGGCCGGGCACACGGCCGACGATCTGATCGTCGAACACGCCACGATGCGAATCCAGGCCGAAATCGATTGGCACGAGAAAGTACTCGCCGACATCGACAAACTCGACACGCCGCCCTCGTGAGCCACCGTGCCGGGCGCCTTCGGGCCTGATCGTGGCCGCGGACAGATCACGCGACTACCTTCCAGGAACGTGACCGGTGAAGTGATCATCCCTGACCGGCCCGCCCGGGGCGGGTAAGACGACTGTGGCCGAACTGCTCGCCTCCGAAGCGAGTTCCCCGGCGGTCCACCTGACAACCGACCAGTTCTATCGCTCGATTCGCAGCGGATTCGTCCTGCCGTTCCTGCCCGCGGCGCACCGGCAGAACGAAGTGGTCATCGATGCGATCGTCGCCACCGTCACCACGTTCGCACGCGGCGGCTACGACGTCGTGGTCGACGGGATCGTCGGACCGTGGTTCCTGCCGCCGTTCCGTGCCGCCGCGGACCGCGACGGCCTGACGTTGTCTTACGTGGTCCTCAGGCCCGACCTGGACACCACGTTGTCGCGCGCGAGGCAGCGCGCCGAACACGAACTGAAGGATGTCGAGGCGATCACCGGCCTGTACGCCGCGTTCGAGCGCCTTGCCGACCTCGAGGACCACGCGATCGACACCGGGCAGCTCGACGCCGTCCAGACGGCCGCCGAAGTCCGGCGCCTCCTCGCTTCGGGCGAATACCGATTGCGCTGAAACCGGGAGACGAATCTTTGCGATCTTGTGAAGAAGCTTCCGGGCTGATTCACGCCCCATGCGGCGGGTAGCACGAAGACGTGGCGCACAGAGCCACAGTCGGTTTCATCCGCTACCGAAAGGAGCAAGTGATGGCAGACAAGAACAACCCCGGGCAGTTCGGTAACCGTTCGGACACCGAGGAACAGGCGCGCCGCGGCGGCCAGGCCAGCACAGGAAGCTTCGGCTCCAGCCACTCCGCCGACCCGAGCGCGGCCGGGCGTAAGGGCGCGCAAGCCCAGCCCACTGAAGCGAAGGCGCGTGGCGGCCAGCACAGCCACAGCGGTCGCTGACACCGATCGAACGCGGGCCGGGCGGTATCGACCGCCCGGCCCGTTGGTGTGCCGGAACGTTTCCGCTGGGTTCCGCCAGATCCGGTGAAGGGCCTACACCCAAGGGGCTACGGGGTACCACGGAATGATGTCGCGCATCGCCAGCAGCCGAACGTCCCAATAGAGGAAGGTGAAGACGCCGACGATGAGCAGTGCGGTGGCACTGAGGACGCTCACCCGGCGCGGATCGGCTTGGAACCAGCGTTGCAGGCGGCCACCGACGAGGACGGTGAGGATCAGCAGGGTGGCGAGAATCAGGATGTTGCCGAGGGACTGCAAGACGAAGGCGCCTGCGGCGTACAGGGGATTGCCCTCTTCGGCGACATCGCGAAACAACTTGCGGAACAACGGGAACGGGCGTCCGATCAGGAATGCGCCGATCAGGCCGCCGAAGAAGACCAGGGGTGCGTTGGGAAAGCGGGCGGCGATGCGGGCGAACGGGTCGCGCACGAGGCCCAGGACCGCGAGGCCGAGGTAGATCATGATCAGCCCGATCACGCCGAACACCACCATGGATTGGACGAGGCGCGCCGGTAGCAGACCGGGTTGGCTGGGCGCGGTGCCGAATTGCGGCATATCGGTGCCGAAGATGCCGACGACAACGCCGTAAGCGGCCGACACCACGACCATTCCGGCCGCCATCCACAGCAGCGGCCGCAGCACCGCCCGCATTCGGCTCCACCAGCCGCCCGCGCCGCCCGCGAGCGGAGCCACCGCACCGAACACGGCGATATTGCACGCGGTGAAGGTACCGGCCAGGCCGGAGACGAGCCCGAAGACGACGCCTGCGCCGATGCCGGTGATCGCGGTCTCCTCCGCGTCGTGCCCGAGCAGCCCGTCGGCCACCGTGCCGCCGATCGCGCTGTCCACGAACGACGCCGACCACACCACGGTCAGCGCGAATCCCCCGAGCACGCCGAGCAGCAGGACCAGTCGGCGCCGTCGTGGAAAGTGCCCGTTGACGAACACGCTGGTCGCCGTGCGATGTCCGGGTGTGGGGGAGGAGGTTGCGGTGGAGGGGGACTCGAGCTGGGTCATCGGGTTCTCCTATCGGCCACTGGCCCGCGACGAAACGCCGGGCGCCTCGATTGTCGGATATCTGTGACCGGCAGTTCTGGGGAATGGCCGACAACAACACCTGCACTTGCGCCGGTGCGGCGGCATCTCCGTGGGGTGCCCTGGGCGACCGGCCACCAATTCCGCGGAGTCGCCTGTGGACTCGACCACCGCGTGAGGAAAGATGGTGACCATGATCGCATCTCGAGTGTTTCGTTCGTCGTGGCGTACCGTGCCCGCGGTGCTCGCTGTCGTCGCTTTCGCGGCCGGAGGCGTCGCGACCGCACAGGCCGCGCCCGGCATTCCGTCGGTGCCGGGCACTGTGCATCGCCTGCAGATCAACCCCGGTCAGAACACCGCCGAGGCCAGCGGCAATGTCGGCCAGGGCAAGTCCGACAGCTACTCCATCGCCACCGCTCCGGGGCAGCGCCTGAGCTTCGACGTCACCTCCGCGAACGGCAACGCCCGCGTCTCGGTGGCCCCGCTGATCGGGCCGCAGGTCGCCGCCGAGGTTCCGCATGCCGATCTCGTCGCCGACGGCAACGACTACCAGGTCGTCGTCTCTTCCGCGGACGGCGCGGCGGCAGGTTATGTGCTGACCGTCACCGCCGCCTGACGTTTCCCGTTCGTCTCGGCGACAACCAGGAACACCCCGGCCTCCCGCCGGTCTGATCGTTCGTACCGGAACCCTCCAGACCGGCGGGAGCCCTGGCTCAGGCGTTCGTGCGGGGCGGTGTTCGGACGGCTATCTCGCCGGTCAGTTCGTAATCGCCGGACAGCCGCAGGCCGTCTCCGCTCCAGAACCGGCCGGGGTCGTACCAGTCCGGGCTCCGGTGTTGCGGCAGCAGTCCCATCGCTTGGTATGTCGCGGCGACGATTTCGGCGCAGTAGGCGTTCTCCGCCTCTCGGGCAGTGGACCGACGCGACTTGCGGCGCGGCAGGCGCGCGCGCCCGCGTAGCCAGCGCGCCGCCAGACCGGCGGTGGAGGGGAACGGGGTGCCGTCGAGCCGGGCGATGGTGCGCAGCACGCTGTCCTCCATCTCCCGAGTGGCGGCAGGATCCAACTGGCGCAACCAGGCCTGCTGACCGTAGCGGTGCGCCCACACCAGCACGGCATCGCGCAGGTTGTGCAACTGGACGCCACGATGCGCGTTTCCCGACCACATGTCGGGCAGGGATCGCCCGAGCTCCGCGTGCCAGATCAACGCGGGCAGATCGTCGATCACGACCGACATCCCGACATGGTTCACCGGACTGTTCGTCGTCATCCGGATCACCCGGTCGGCTGTCGAATGGCCTCGGAAAAGCCAGATGTCACCCGTCCTGGTGACCTCGACCGCTCGGTCGAGATCGATGCCCGCACCCGTCATGGTCGTAGCCTATGCGTATGAGGTGGTGGAAGGCGTTGGGATTGGCGGGTGCGGCCGGTGTGGTCGCCACCGGTGTCGTGGTGGTGCGCGCCGAGCGCCGCCGCCGCGCCTATACCCCGGACCAGGTCCGGGAACAACTGCACGTGCGATTCGCCCAGGCGACGTCGGCCCAGGAAACCGTCGAAACCACCGCGGAACCGCGGGCGCTCGCCGGTATCGGCCGGTACATCCGACGATTGTTCCGCCGCCGACCCGCGCAGCGGCAGTGAACACAGCCCGTTCACTCTCGCCGTGCAGGTTCGTCCGAGCGTCTCGAGCCGGTGATGCGATACGGCAGGCGGAGGGCTTTCGGTGGATGGTTGTACACCCATTGGGTGACGGCTGTGATGGCCGAGCCGAGGGACGTGGCGCCGGCGAGCAGCGCCCAGTAGGTCAATCCCGCGGTGTCGTAGGAGACTTGCCTGACACCCGGCACGATGAGGCTGCCATTGCCGAAGGCCCAGCTCGTCACCATTCCGACCTGTCCACCCAGGTCCGAGCTGCGGGCGAGCGGGGCGCGCAGCTCGGGGGCTTTGCTGTTGACGTAGAGCACGGTGAGCACGACCAGCGCCGCGGTGGTCACCGTGGAGAGCGTCGCCACCCGCGCCAGCACCTCGGTGCGATACCGCAGATTCGCCGCCACCGCGCAGACGGTGACGACGATCGCGGCCGCGGCGAGAAGCGCCAAGGCGCCGCTGATCCGCGCGGCGGGTGGCTGCGACGACGACCAGGCGTTCAGGTAGGAGGTGGTCGCGCTGACCCGGCCGAAAGCGTTGGCGCTGGCTTTGCCGTCGGCACCGGCGACCCTCAGCCACGGTTGGAACAGCAGGAGAAGCGTGACAATGCTGCCTGCCACGGCGCCCAGATAGCCCCAGTAGCCGTTCAGCGTCGACAGGAGCGGGCGGGAACCGGCGAGCCGTCCCGGCACCGCGCTCGGTACGCGATCGAGTCGAGAATCGTTGACCGACCAGGGAGTTGGCTGCACGTCGCTCCGGAATAGGAAGTAGGTTCGATGTCGCGAACCGAGGTGGGCAGGGCAGTCCACTGCGGTCCGCAGGGGACCCGGTCCGGACAGAGGGGTATCCGGGACACTAAGCGCGGCACGACATTCGAAGAATGATTGCGATCAGCGAGATCTTGAATCCGAGTTCGGCCGTACGGCGACCGCTGCCGTCGTGTAGCTGCTGTCGAAGTGATTCGCCTTGCCGAGCTGTCCTGCCACATCACCGTTTCGTTGCGCGGACGTAAGGGGCGCGACAGCGTGTGTAGGGGCGTTCGTGGTGCGGATCGGGCACGCTCGGTTTCCGGAGGAAGACCGCAGAGGTGATCGAGGGCGAGATGACCGAACGGCGCACCGGCAACGCCGCCCGCGCGCAGCGCCGCGACGACGGGGATCGGATCGGATCGTGGTTGACCGCCGGAGTGGTGGCGCTCGGTCTTTTCCAGCTCTTCGCGCTACCGCTGCTGCTGTTGCCCCGCGACCGCGCGTGGGGTTGGGTACTGCTGCCGTCGGCGCTGCTGACGACGACGTTCTGGTCGGTGATCCACGAGGCCGTGCACGGCAATCTGCACCATCGGCGCGCCCGCAACGACCGGTACGGACGTGTGCTCGCCGTGTTGTACGGTTCGCCGTTCGCGTTGCTCAAAGCCGGTCACCTGCTGCACCACCGCTACAGCCGGACGCGGGAGCGGGCCGAGGTCTACGACCCGGCGACATCCAGCTGGGCGAAGGCCGCGCCCGGGTACTACCTGCGGCTGTTCGGCGGGCTGTATCTACTCGAGGTCGCGGCCGTGGTGCTGGCGGCGCTGCCCGCCGCGGCGGTGCGCCGGCTCGCCCGAGCCGTGGACGGGCCGGACACGGTGGCGGGGCCGCTGCTCGAGCGCGTCGCGCAAGGGGAGGCGTTCCGGCAGTTGCGCGTCGACGCGGCCGCGATCACGGTGCTCCACGGCGCGGCGTTCGCCGCCTACGGTGTTCACTGGTGGATGTTGCTCGCGGCGTCGGCCGGGCGCGGCGTGATCGTCTCGCTGTCGGACAACGCGTACCACTACGGCACCGACCTCGATGAGCCGCTCGAGGCGCTGAACCTGGAACTGCCCGCGCCACTGGAGATCCTGGCGCTGAGCTTCAACCTGCACGGTATGCACCATCGCCGTCCGGGCCTGCGCTGGTACGAACTCCGGCCCGCCTTCGACGCCGAGGACGGCCGGTACGACTCCGGCTGGTTCCGTGCGGTGGCCCGCCAGATCCGCGGCCCGATCGGACTCACCGATCGCTGAGCCGTCCTGCGCGGGTGCGACGGCGACGCCGTGGCGGATCACTCCTCGGTTTCCATGTGCGAATCCATCCGCGACAGGATCTCCTCGATCCGGTCGCGCACCCAGAGGGTCAGCCGGTCGCTGCCCATGGCGGTGGCGACCGGGCCCGGGTGATCCAGGGGCATCACGTAGCGCCCGTCGTCGGGGAGGTCCCGCCACAGCAGGCCCGCTTCGATACGTCCGCGAGGTCCGTACTTCGAGCGGCCCTGCAGCACCTTGACGATTCCGGTGCTGACGGTGGGGGCGTCGAAGAACGCGGCGCTACGGAACGCGTCGTCGTCGGGATCGTCGTCGTTGTCGGAGATCGTGGCCCTGCGTTCGCGCTCGGGCTCCGGTTCGGTGGCCGGGAGCGAGAGGCGGATGTCGTCGAGCCGGCCCGCTCCGCAGCGGGGAAGCAGTCCCACCACGGTGTCGGCCAACGCGTGGGGGTCGCACTCGGCGGCGTCGAATCCCCCGCTGTGCGCGAGTGTTTCGCCCGGCCGCTGGGTGATCACATAGCCGCGCGCCCGGTGCCGGACCGCGTGCACGCGGGTGCGTGCTTCGGGATTGCCGAAATCCTGGTCGTTCCACGCGTGCGCGACGACGAAGACGTCGGGTTTGGCGAGCGCGCTGGCCATGGCGTCCAGATCGTGGTCGAGCCGTTGCCGCAGCTGCTGCCGGATCTGGGCCTTCTCCAGCTCGTAGTCCGCCGCGAGCCGGGTGCGGCTGGTGAAGACGAACGGGGCGGGTAGCTCGCCCTGCCGAACCTCCTCGCACAGCAGGTTGAACTCCAGATCGGTGAATTCCCAGGTCGCGCTCACGAGTCGATCACCGGCTTCACCCGATCGGGCACCGCCCCGATGGCGTCGTCGAGATGGGTCTTCGACTGCAGGAACTTCGCGGGCTTGTGGGCGGTGTTGCCCTGTCCGGCGCCGCTTGCGGCGGCGCCGGGCGCCCCCATCATGGGCGCGCCGGCGGGCACACCGTCCTGACGCGCACCGGCCGCCGCGGCGGGATAAATCGGCGTTTCCGCACCGGGCAGCGACGCGCGCGGGAACAGTTGCGCGGCACGGGATTGCTGGGTCGGATGTTCCGACAGCCCCGCCTCCACTCCGGTTCCCGCGCCACTCGGCCCGGGCCCCGGGCCACCCGCGCCCGCGGGGCTCGACGGGACCGTGCCCGGCCGCGGCCGCCAGCGCATTCGGATCGAACTGCCGCAACAGCTCCTGCAGCTTCTCCGCACCCGGCAGCGTGCTCCCGAGTCGGGTGAGCGCCTCGAGCCCCTGGGTGAGTGCCTTCCCCACTTGCCCGAGCAGATCCCGGCCCGCGGAGGCGAGCGAACCGGCGCCTTGCGCGCCTGCGGCACCCGCCGCCGATGCCGCGTCTCGCGACGCGAGACCGGCTCCGGCGGCTGACGGCCCCTCCGTGCGGGTCGCAGCAGCCAGCGCCTGCTCGTCGAGCGCGTTGGGAAGGTTCTCCAGGACCGAGCGCACCCCGGCCGGGTCCACACCGCTGAGTTTCGACAGCGCGTTCTCGTCGACGACCTCCGGGATGCTGTCCAGGATCGAACGCACCTGCTCCGGCGGCAACCCGGTGAGTTTCGACAGGGTGTCCTCGTTCAGCAGGCCGGGGAGATTGTCGAGGACCGACCGCACCTGTGCGGGGTCCGCGCCCGTCGCCCGCGCCAGCGCGTCTTCGAGCGATGCCGCGCCCGCGCCGGGAGCCGTGCCGCTGGATTTCGACGGCGTCCCGCCGGGCGAGCCGCCCGATCCGGAGGACATGCGCGGCAAGGGGACCGAGCCGAGGGAGGGAACATCGGGCATACTGCCGCTCGCGGCGGATTCGGGCTGCCCGCCCGACGACGTGCTCCCCCGGGGAGAGGCGGAACTTCCCGACCCGCCGGACGAACGCGCGGGCGCCGTGCCGCCCTGGGACCCGACGGAACCGCCGAACAGGCCGGCGGGGCCGGAACCGGAGCCACTGCCGGTGGATCCGCCGTCCGACTGTGAGCCGGTCCCGCCGGAAGCGGCGTCGTAGCCGCGGGGCAGGGAGGCGCCACCGTTCTCGTGCGAGGAGCCCGCGGTCTGGGTGCCGCCGCCGGGCGTACCGGCCCCGGAGCCGGTATCCGAGCCCGTGCCGGTGGGTCCGGAGCCGCCGTTGCCCTGTGCGGCCTCCAGACCTTCCCGGTAACCCTCCTGGTAGCCGGCCTGATAGTCCTCGCTGGGGGTCTGGCCGCCGGTGCCCTGGTCTCCGTAGCCGGGGCGCTGCCCACCACCTGTACCCGTCTGCCCGCCTTGGCCGTTCGGGTCGTTACCGGGGCTGTTCTGATTGTTGCCCGGCTGGTTCTGCCCCTGCCCGCCGGAGGGCTGCGGTGCGGCGATCGGCCCGTTCACCACCGGCATCACCGACACCGTGTTCTTCATGCCCTCGCCGTAGTGCTTCTGCCACTCGTCGCGGTATCGCCGGGTCACCCTGCCCGGGCAGCAGTCGCCGGGATCCGAGGTCGCGGGCATGCTCAGTTTGGTGAGATGCAGCCACTGCGCCGTGTAGTCCAGATTCTGGCTCATCGCGATCATGGAGGTGATCAGCGGCTGAACCCCGTCGGAGTAGCTGCGGACCGCTGCGGCGGCCGCGCTCGCGCCCTGCCCCTCCCATGCCTCGGTACCCGCGGAGATCACGGACACGAAACTGTTCAGCTTGCCCAGCAGATCATTGGCCAGGCTGTGCCAGGTGCCCGCGGCGGCGAGTACCGGCTGCGGATCGAGATCGCGCCCCAGCTCGTACAACTCGGTGAAGCTGAGACTGTCCTTGTTCTCGATGTTGGCCGTGACGCCGGTGTCTTTCGCGCCCTGGTAGTCCTTCAACGACGAGGGAAAGCTCTCGGCGTTCGCCTTCGCGACGTGGATGTGCCCGTCCTCGTCCTTCCAGGTGAAACCGCCGCTTGGCTTGTCGAATTCGGCGTCGGGCGCACCGGGGGCCTTCTTGCCCGGTGTGTAGGGCGTCGCCTCGGTCGGCATCTTCAGCGCGCTCAGCGCCTTGAAGGTGTCCCCGGAATCTCCGTCGGTCCTGGTATACGACTTGCCCGCGGCGATGTAGGTCTCGCCCATGTCGGTGACGATCTTCGCGTGGTCGTTCAAGATGGTGTGCAGGCGGGTTCCCTTGGTGGTGAACGCCATCGCCAGCTGGGCCCCGGAGGTCAGGGTGCCGATCGGCGCGAAGTTGTTCAAGCGCAGGTCGGTCACCGCGGCGGCCATCCCGAGCAGGTCGTCGACCAGATCGGCGCAGGCCTTGGCCGCGGCCAGGGCATCGGCGGGATCGAACTTCAGATATCCCGCTTTCGCCTGGTTCTCCAGTCCGGACCACGTTTTCGGTTCGAGGGCCATCGTCACCTTTCTCCGCCGGGGATCGGGGCCCGGCTCCTTCGGGTGTCCACTGCCGGTGCGGCGTCAGTCGTCGTTGTCGGCGACCACCGACCGCGGCCCCGTGGCGCCGGAATCGTCGACGGGCCAGCGTGCCGGATCGGGCGGCGTCATGGGCGGGGCGGGCGCGGTCGGGATCATCGCGCCCAGGTCGGGGGCTCCTTCGACGATCTCCGAGAGTTTCGGCAGCGCGTTCCTGCGGTCCAGTAGCGGCGCCATCAGTTCCCTGCCGCGCCCGGCGACCTCGGCGGCCGCCGCCTGCACGGCCGCCGTGATGTTCTCGGCGATCTCCTCGAGGCTCAGATCCAGGACGTCGTCGGCGAATCTGGTGGCGATCAACACACCGTCGGCGTTGACCGTCACCTCGATGCGCTTGTCACACGCGGTGACCGTGGCCGTGAGCAGCGAGCGCTGCTTCTGCAGTTCGGCGATCCCGCGGAACTGCTCGCCGAGGCCCTCCAGCATCGTCGCCATGTCCGCGCGCAGGCGTTCGTTCACCATGTGCCGCTCACTTCCCCAGCTGCCCGCCGGAGGCATCGTCGGTGCCGGTCAGCGAGTCCGCGGCCTCGCGCTGGCCCTCCGACATGTCGTCGAGGGTCTGCGCGGCGCTCGTCGCGCCGTCGAGCAGGTTCTTGCGCGCCGCCTGGTAACCCTTCTCGCCTTGGGCGAACTTCCTGCCCCGCTTGTCGTCTCCCCACGGCATCGTGGTGGCGTCGGATTCGATGCCCGCCAGGGTGTTCCGGAGTTTCTCGGCGGTGGCGGTGACCTTCGTCGACAACTCTGCGGTCAGCTCCGATGCCCGGCGCAGCTTGTGGGGGTCGACCTCCACGTGGTCGGCGGCCATGGCACTCCTTTCGATGTCGGCGGTTCAGATGGTGAAAGGCACATCCACGTCCTCGGGGCCCGCGGCGGCGGCCTGCGCACCGGGCTCGGGGGAGGGCGCCCCGGGCAGCCAGTCGTTCGGCTGCGACGCGCCGCCAGCGGGTGGCGTGAAGGGGCCGGGCAGCGGCTCCACCGAGGGCCATTGTTTCGGGCGGGGCTTGCCGCGCACGTCCTTGCCCTCACCCAGGAACGGCTCGTCGGCGCTGGTGGCGATCGGGTTCCCGTGTGTACCGGACGCACCGGTCACCTGCGATCCGGCGGGGCGCGGGCTACCACCGGGGTGAGGTGGCGGCGTGTGCCCGTTGGAGGTGGGTGTCGCGGGCGGCGTGCTGCCGGGGGAAGGGGGCACGGGCGGAAGCGGCGCTCCCCCAGGGAATCCCGATCCCGTGTTGCCGGGCGGCGGGCCTCCGGTCGAGCCCCAGCCGTCCACCGACGATTCCCAGGAGGTGGGTGGCCGGCCGGTGAAATGGCCGGACTGGCCCGACCCGGAACCCGTGGAGTAGCCGGCGGTCGATCCCGTGGACGAGGAGGAGTCCGAGAAGGTGCTGGCGGCATCGTGATACACCGTCTGGCCCGATCCCGTACCGACGCTGTCGGGTGTGGCGGGCCGGGAGGACTGTCCGCCGCTGTAGCCGCTGGTGGCGTCGTGGTACACGGTGTGGCCGGAGCTGCTGCCGGATGACGAGACGTCGCCGCGGCCCGAGTGGGTCGACGCGGCGCTGCCGCCGGCGACATCGGAGGCCGGGTGCGAGCCGCCGGGCGTAGCGCCGGAGGTGGAGCCGGTGGGGTGCGGCGCCGGGGTGCCGGTGGAACCGGCGACCGCGGACGCGGCAGGCGACGGGCGCCCGGCGGGCACGCTCGCCGCGGCGCCGGTGGTGGTCGACTGGGGTCGGCTCCCGCCTGTGCCGGTGGTGGTCGATCGGCTTCCGCCCGTGTTGGTGGTGGTCGATTGGGGTCGGCTCCCGCCCGTGCCGGTGGACGATCCGTCCTGGACCGGTGGGCGTCCGGTGTTGCCGGTCGACGGTTTCGGCATCCACACATAGGAGCGGATATCCCCGCGCCCCGGGGGAATCGGAGTTCCCAGGGCGAATCCGCCGCGCGCGCCGCCGACCAGGCCACCGCGTGCGATGCCGCCGACCCAGCCCGCGCCGGACGAGAACGACGACCAGTCACCGGTGACCGCGCCCGCCGCCACGTTCCCGAACGCGGTGCCGACGGCGCCGGAGGCGCCGCCGATCACCACACCGCGGCCCACCCGCCCGAAGGCGTTGTCCAGGTTCTTGCCCGCGATCTTGTCGATGCCCTTCCCGAGATACCGGCCGAACTCACGGCCGGGGATCACCCCGGCGACCCCGGCGAGGATGGACAGTCCGAACTCGCCGCCGTTGAAGTGGCGGCGCTTGCCCGCCGCGAGCTGGCCGACCTGCACCGCCCCGTTGATCGTTCCGGTGATGGCGGCGGCCTCGATCGCCCGCGCCCCGTAGACGCCGTACCCCTTCGCCGTGGGCAGCACCGGGCGCAGCTGCACCGCGCGGGTCCAGAAGTGCCGCTTGACCGTCGGTGCGCCGAGCCGGGCGGCGATATTCGTGATGATCTTCTGGACGAAGTCCTCGAACACCTTGAGGAAGGACCGGGTCGTGGTGATCGCGGCCGCCTCCACCGCGGGCGCGGTCGGTGGGAACAGCCATGCCCACAAGATCTCGAGCGCGAGCCAGGCCAGGGTCACGATAACGGTGATCTTGGTCGCCTGGATCTCGGTGCCCATGTCGAACGCGCTGTCGCCGACCGTGCTCATCAGCTGCGCCAGTGCCTCCAGGGACTGATCCCCGGTGCGCAGGACATCGTAGCGAGCCCCCATCGCGGCGCCGCCTTCCCCTTGCGGGTATGCCGCCACGGTGGCCTGCTCGGCTTCATCGATGCCCGCGAGCAGCGCCTCGAGTTCCTTGCTCGCCGTCTTCCACGCCTCCGAGGCCGCCCATGCGGCGTCCTCGTCGCCCTTCGGCCAAGTCGTGCCCGCGACCCAGGCCAGCCACTGCAATCCCTCGGGCAGGTAGATGGTCACCGCTGCTCCGCGGTGGCCCCGAAGCGCCCTCTCGGCTTGCTCCCCACAGCTCGCCTCCTCGGCGGTCGACGTCATCGGATTACACCGCAACAAGTTGAACCTTCATCGACACGCAAGCGAATTCTGCTCGCGCACAGCATGGGTCGATCGGCCGAATGCGAAAAGCCCGTGTCGGCAACACCGTTCGTTCTCCGCCGGGTGGTAGCCTCGCGCCGCGAACGAGGAGGTGTCACGTCGTGACCGCTGCCGAGGAGCCGCCCGCGGGCGGACAACCGCCGGATGAGGCGAGCCGCCGGATCGCCGAGCTGCTGACCGGGCTCGGGCGGCAGGGCAGTCACGAGATCCAGGCGATCTTCGTGCTGACGGCCGCGGCCGAGCTGGCCTCGGTCGTCGCCACCGACGAGCAGGGCCGTCCGGTCCAGATCGTGCCGCCGGAGGAGGTCCTTGCGCTGGTCCGCAGGCATCGGGAGGCCTCGGCCGCCCTGCCCGAGGGCCCCTGGTGGCGGTATCTGCTCGTGGTCTCGGGCTCCGGTGAGGTGCAGACCGACTACGACTTCGGCGACGAACCGTTTCCCGAGGATCACCTCTTCCCGGCCGAGGTCTATCGGGCGGATCTCGAAGCATTCCCGCGCGCCCGGCTGCCGGTGTGGCTCGCCGCCCACATCGGGCATGCCGACCGGCAGTCGCGCCCCGCCGAGACGGCGGCGCGGGCGGAACCGGGCACGGCGGTGGCGGAGGACGGTCTGCCCGCGCTGCCTGTGCTGGTGGCGCGCTGGGCGGTGCTCTCGGCGGCATTCGTGGCAGTCGGTTCCCCGTGGGGGCCGCGGGTCCTGCCTGCGCTCGGCTTGTTCGAGGGAGCCGAGCGCAGCGGGTCCTCGCTCTGGATCGTGCCCGGCGACCGTGCCGTTCTGTCCGGCGGAGTGTGGAACGACGCAGTTCTCGACGCGGTCTACAACGGTGGGGCGCCGATGCCGGACCTCTACGCGGGCGCACCCGCCTGGGTGGCGAACCCGCTGCTGAACCCGCGCGCCGGCACCGGCCTGCTGTCCTTCTGTTACTGGTGGGATCGCGGCCGGTGGTATCGCGGAGCTTCACCGGCCGCCGTGGACGTCGCCCAGGCAGTCCCCGCTGTGTGGAGCCGGGAGAACACCGCCGCCGTCGTGGCCGCGCTGGTCGAGGACGAACCGGGCGCCCGCGTTCGCGAGGCGGCGCTCGGCCTGGTGCACGCGGCCGAGGGCGGGAAGATCGAACGCGCCGCGCTCGCCGGGGTTTTCGGCGCGGGCGAAATCGATGACGCCTACCTCCAGCTGACCATGGCGGGCGTGGCGGCGGGCGAGTAGGCGAGCGGGGCTCGCTCAGCTCCCTGCCGCTTTCAGTCGGCGTCCTCTGGAGCGGCGATCGTGAGGACCGCGTCGGCGACATGCGGGTTGCGTTCGAGTTCCCGCTCCAGCGCCCGCAGCGTGAGGGCGATGCTGGACTCCGCCGGGTCGCCCACCAGATCGACGCTGGCGATGAGGAAGACTTGACGGGGGCCGACGTATTCGAGGCGCACGAAGCGCACCGACGCCACTTCGGGCATTTCTTCGATGCGGGCGGCCGCGGCGGCGCGGAGCTCGGGTGAGGCCGGCTCGCCGGTCAGGAAGCGCCGGTTACGGTCGATGAGCACTACGGCGATCACCCCGAGGAGCGCGCCGACGAGCACCGAGCCGAGCGCGTCCCAGACCGCTGCGCCGGTGAGCTGGTGCAGCCCCATCCCGGCGAAGGCGATGACGATGCCGATCAGGGCCGCGCTGTCCTCGGCGAATACCGCGCGCAACGTCGGATCGGAGGTCTCCAGCACGTATTCGAGGATGTCCTGATCGTGGCTCTGGGCTTCGCCGCCGAGCTGTCGCGTGGCCTGTAGCCACGATGTCCCTTCCAAGACGAAGGCGATCCCGAGCACGAGGTAGGCAATCGCATAGTCCTGTTCGCCCTGACTCTCGCGCAGCAGTTCGGTGATGCCGTGCCACACCGACACCGCGGCACCGGCGACGAAGAGCCCGACCGCCGCAAGCAACGACCAGACATAGGCTTCCCTCCCGTACCCGAGGGGTCGCTCGGCGTCGGCTGTGCGCGCACTGCGACGGTTGGCGACGAGGAGAAAGATCTGATTGCCGGTGTCCGCCCACGAATGTGCGGCCTCGGCGACCATCGACGCCGAGCCGGAGAGCGTCGCGGCGACCGTTTTGGCAACCGCGACCGCGACGTTGGCGCCGAAGGCGACGATCACGGTGCGGGTACTCTCCCCACCGACCGTGGGCGAGGTCGTCTCGTCGTGGAAAGCGTTCGCTTTCTCCATCTACGCCAGTGTGGCACGACCGCGGGCTCCCACTGCTGCATCCGTCAGCGGTTCGGCTTCGATTCGCACGGCACAGGAGCCCTGCGGGCTGCTCGGCGTCCCCCGAGGCACACCACCGTGGCGGTGGCGATCAGTCTGTTACCTCAATCGATCGTGAAGATGAACGAATACCAGTCTCCGGACAACTTCTCGAACCGACGGTCGCCGGTCCCCACCGGCTCGGTCCCGGGCGAGTAGACCCAGCCGCGGACAGTGGAACCGACAAACCCATCGGCGTCGTAGAAGTAGACGAACCCATCGGACTCGCGGCGAACCGAGCTGATCTCGAGCCCACCGAAGCTCATGTCTGGGCGGGTACTCGGCTCGGCCTCGCGCAGCATCGCGACCGCGACCTCTTCCATCTCCGGACGCGCGGAGTCGAAGCTCGCCGGCCGGAAGATCGCTCCGGTTACCAGGCCCGCGAGCACGACCACCGGCACCGCGGCGACCTTCCATGACCACCGGTGCTCTCTGCCGAGCAAGTAGAGCGTCTTGACCGCCCACACGAGCAGGCAAACACTCAGCAGCAGCCCGCCGATCAGCAGGCCGACGAGCTGATCGGGACCGGTCGAGTTCTGGACGAACGGAACCCAGTCGAGATGGACGCACAAGAGAACCGCGACTCCGAAGACTGTTCCCGTCAGGACCGCGAAACCCGGCGCAGCGGTGCTGTCCTGTTCGCCCTCGGCATGCTGCCCATCATGTACACGAGATGTCTCGATCGGGGCCTCCTCATCTCGACGACAGCGCTGACGCCCGATCCGCGCTCGGCGACGCCGCCCTCGACCGAACTCTACCGGCGGTAGGCCGCCACCGAACGCTCGGCGCAGCGGAACCACACGGGAATTCGGACATGGCCGGAGGTCGTATCAGGTGAGCCTGGCTACTACGTATTCGGCGGCCTGGGCGATGAGAGCCTGGTCGTACGCGGCGTCCGCGGTAGCTTTGCCGGACATGATCGCGAGGACGACAGGCGCGGAGGCCGTGGGCCACACGATGGCTATGTCGTTGAGGGTGCCGTAGTCGCCGGTCCCTGTCTTGTCGGCTACCGTCCATCCTTGCGGCACGCCTGCCCGGATGCGCTGCGCGCCCGCGGCAGTCGCGTTGCGTTCCATGAGGTCACGGAGAAAATCGCGCTTGTCGGCGGGCAGTGCGTCGCCGAGCACGATCTTTTGGTAAACGGTGCCGAACGCCCGGGGGGACGTCGTGTCGCGGAGGTCTCCGGGCGTGGCTTCCGTGATCGCCGGCTCGATGCGGTCCATGCGGGTGACCATGTCGCCGAGGCTGCGCACGTACTCCGTCAGCTGGGCGGGTCCGCCGATATCGCGCAGAAGGAGATTGCCCGCCGTGCCGTCGCTGTAGCGGACAGCGGCGTCACAGAGCTGGCGGATCGTCATCCCCGTGGCCACATGCCGCGGGGTGATCGAGGCGTTCTTCAGCAGATCGTCTTCGGTGTAGGTGACGACCGTTTCCAAGTGTGTCAGCGGATTACGGTGCAAGACGGCTGCCGCCGCGAGCGTCTTGAACGTCGAGCAGAAGGCGAATCGCTCGTCCGCCCGGTGAGCGATGGTGGTGCCGTTGCCGGTCGCGAGGGCATACAGACCCAACCGTGCGTCGAATTTCTGTTCCAGCTCATCGAGCCGATCGTGATGGTCGTCGGTCCGCACGACAGGGGAGGCGGGAGGCGGGTTTTCCGCCGCGCATCCGGCCAACGGTAAGAGCGCTGCCGCCCCGAGAAGACTGCGGCGACTGATGGTTGATGGCGGCAAACTCCGGCCTTCCTTCCGCAGGGGCGACTGCAACGACGATAGCGGCCGACGCCGCACACCTACTCGCACCGGACTCCGCAGGGCTGGTGGGAGAACTGGATGGGGTCGGGGAGGCCGACTGCTCAATCCGCTGGTCATGGGCCAACTTCGAGCGAACCGTCGTCTGTGTCGGTGCGGGGAATTAGAGTTATCGGCTATGGGAGGTAGGCATCGGAAAGACCGGGTATGGAGCGGCATCGACTCCGCCGCAGTCGCCGGTGTCACGGCTGCGGCACACGGCGATCCGGAAAGCCCGATCGCGCGTGGTGGATTCGCTGCCCGTGCGCTGGCTGCGCAGCCGGAGGTTCCCGGGTGGATCGTGTGGGTGTACGAGCATGCCGGTGAGCAGTTGGCGCGGCTGGAGTATCAGATTCATTACCCCCTCGACTACGGCGGCCCGGACGGTCGCACGAGCGAGGAGTGGCTGATCACCCAGCGGGCGTATGTGGCGGAGCGCTCCGCGCGCGCGGTCGAGCGCGCCCGCCGCTTCCACGCCGACAGCCCTGGAATCGTCTACGCCCACGGCCCGGCGCTGCCCGATGACGAGGAGTTCTATGACGCCTTGGATTCCGGGCGGGAATGGACCGGGCACTGGTACTCCCGCGACGCGGTCGAAGCGTGGGGACTGGTCGGGGTACCGGCCTGATCAGCTGATCAGGCCCGCCCCGGACTCGCGTTCCCGCACAAGCCCCCTCGGGGGCCCCGGGGGGTGGAGGGCGCCCACCCCCCGGGTGGGTGGGAGTGCCCCCAGGGGGTGGGCACCCCGCACCCACCTCGGACCGTAGCGGCTCGCAGTCCGGCCAGGGCCCGATTCGACTGCGGCGCGACGTCGAATGCGGACGATCGCTACTGTCACCGGCTTCGCTCTGATCAGGTAGCCGATGCCGGCCATGGTCGTCGGCCGGAGTGGTGCCGACGGCTATGCCTCGAGCCCGGCCAGGATGATGCGTAGGCCGGCGCGGAACTCGTGCTCCGGATCGCTCGTGGCAGCCGCTTGCGCGATCTCGATCAGCTTCGGAAACCGGTCGGGCGGCAGGGCGGCGACCCGATCGGTGATCGCCGCGAGGTCCTCGCCGCGCGCTACGGAGAGGGGACCGGCGAGCTCGGCCTGCGCGAAGCCGGTGACGAACCCGGATACCGTGCGGAACGCCACGAGCAATTCGGTCCCGGACCGGTCCGCACGGGCGAGTGCCCGCAAGAGCGCTTCGGCTGGAGCGAGTGTTGCCAGGTCCACGCTGCGCCTGGTGAGAATCAGGGGAATGGCATGCGGGTGAGCGCGCACGGCGCGCCACATTCCTTCCGCGACCGCGATCACCTCATCGGTCCAGTGGCCGGAAGGTTCGGCGGGCCAGTGCGCTTGCGCCATCACGGCCTCGGTGACGAGTTGCTCGAGTCCGTCGCGTCCATCGACGTAGTTGTAGATCGTCATCGGGCCGGTATCGATAGCCGCCGCCAGGCTGCGCATGGTCAACCCCGTGAGCCCTTGCTGGTCGACCAGGGCCAGGGCGGCGGCCTGAAGTTGTTCGCGCGTGAACTTCCTGGGGGCGGGCATGCTCCTCCTTGATTAAGTACACAGTACGTGTTTAGCTGTTGTCGTTCACGTACAACGTACCTAAATGAGGCTGTCATGACGATCCGCACTACCTTTCCCTCCGGCCGCGACGAGTGCGCGGCATGGTTGACCCTGCCGTCCGGGCCGGGACCGCATCCGGTCGTCGTCCTGGTGCACGGCGGCGGCGCAACGCACGAGATGATGCTCGGTCAGTATGAGAAGTGGTTCTCCGCCGCGGGCTTGGCCGTGGTGGCCTTCGACTTCCGCCATCTCGGCGAATGGGGCGGCGAGCCACGGCAGTTGGTCAGCCCGCGCCGATATGCCGCCGATATCGACTCGGCGCTGCGATTCGTCCGCTCTCGCGCCGATCTCGATTGCAGCCGGGTGGCGCTGTGGGGGACGTCGTTCGGCGCGAGCCATGTCCTCGCGGCAGCCGCACGGCATCCCGAACTCACCGCCGCTGTAGTGCAGTGCCCGGTCTTCAGTGGGCGCGGCATCGTCGCGCGAGCCGGAGTGCGGCATCTGGCCCGGTTCACCGTGCCGATCGTCTCCGATCTGCTACGTGCCGCCCTGCGCTTGCCGCGGCGCTATGTACCGCTCGTCGGCAAGCCGGGCGAACTGGCTTTCGTCAACCAGCCCGGAGCCCTGGAAGGCTGGCAGTCGGTCACTCCTCCCGGCTATCGCTTCGACAACCGGATAACGGCCGGCTCCGGGCTGGGCATACTGTTCTACAACGCAGCGGCTCGCGCCTCCCGCGTGCGATGCCCATTGCTGATCTGCGCATGCGACCGCGAGAACCTCATCGATCCCGCGATCTCGGCGAAGGTCGCCGGCAACGTGACCCGGGCCGTCGTCGAGCACTACGACGCAGACCATTTCACGGTCTACCACCCGCCGGTTGTCGAGCGCGTCGTGGCCGATCAAATCGAGTTCCTCACCACACATCTCGCCCCGAAAGCGTAAAGACGACAGCACGGAGCCGGTCCACGACGTCCTCGAAAGTGCGGCTGCGACAGATGCCGACTTCCTGGGCGGGCCCACCGCCGACCGGAAGAAGCGGTTCGCGGCCTGGACCGACATTCCGGCCGGATCGCCGCAAGGACGCAGCGCCTGGGAGTCCGGCATGGCGACCGCATCGCCGTCATCGGGCCGAATACACCCGACTGGCTTACCGTTCGGCCCGCCCAGGCCGGGGTGGCCCCCGGCCAGATGACTACGTCAGCTTCTGCGGGGCGCGGAGGTCGTACCGGTCGGCGATGTGGGTGTCCTCGGAAGTTCCGCGGCGACGGTGGTGGCTCGTCGCGCGCAGGCCGCCTATCAGGCATAGTGCGAACCCGAGCCCGAGCCAGGTCACCAGGACGGTGACGGGGTGGGTGGCGCCGTGGCCGTCGAAGAAGGCGGTGGAGCGCAGCAATTGGCCGCCTGCTCCGGGGGGCAGTAGTCGGCCGAGCGTGCCCGACCGGCCGGGCAGCATCTCGGGTGCGGTCGCCGTGCCCGAGAGGGGGTTGCCGATGAGCATCATGAGCACGGCGCCGATCCCGATTCCGGCGTATCCGAGCAGAGATTCCAGCCCGAGCACGGTCAGCGATGTGGCCGCGAGGGTCAGGGCGACGGCGGCGGCGTTGGCTGGGTAGGACCCGCTCAGTGAGCCGAGCCAGAATTGCAGGATCGCTGCCGCTGTCAGGCCGCCGATGGCTGCGAAGGTGAGCGCCCCGGTGACCCGGCGGGCGGCGCCGCGGACAAGCCTGGTCAGCAGCACTGCGGCCAGCAGACCGCCCATAACCAGGGGCAGGGCGCCTGCGGCCAGGCCGGCGCCGCGCGGGTCGTCGGCGGGCAGGGCGGCGATGTCGCGGACAGCGACCGGTGTGCCGGAGCTGCCTGCCTGCCCGAGAGCTGCCGCCATGGTCTGCAGGGACTGCGCGACCGCCGAACTGGCGGCGGAGGCGACGATGACCTGAGGGGTGCCGGAGCTGAGGTCGATTGCTCCGTACACCTGTCGGTCACCGATGAGTTGTTCAGCGGCGGCGGTGTCGGCGACCTCGGTGATCTCGAAGCCGCCCGGTAAACGTTGATCGAGGGCGGTGCGTACCTGTGCGACTGCCGTGGCGGGCCCGGCGACGGCGATCGGCACATCGTGCACCGACGACCGTACCGATGGCCAGGCGAAGGCGACGAGCAGCACGCTGATGATCGCGGTGAGCAGGGTGACTGTTGCGGCCACCGTCGGCCATCGGGACGGCAGCGGGTCGGTGGCGAGCGGCGCCCGCATGGTCATGTCTGCTCCTCGGGTAGGTGGGACGTGGCCGGTGTTCATCGCAGGGTGAGCGGGGTTTCGGTTTCGATGTGGGTCAACTTCTGCGGGTTGCGGACGAAGTAGAGGCCGGTGATGTGGGTTTCCTCGACGCGCATCGCGATGACGCCGTCGAGTTCGCCGTCCACGTACAGAGCCAGTGCGGGGGTGCCGTTGGCCGTGGTCGCCTCGACGGTGAGCGCGACGTCTCTCTTGGTGAGGCCGCCGACGATGAATCGAGCCACCTTCCCGGCGCCGATGATCGGACGTGGTGTGGCCTGCTTGATGCCACCGCCGTCGCTGATCGCCACGACGTCGGGGGCGAGTACGGCGAGCAGGCCCGGTAGGTCCCGGGTCTCGAGGGCACGCCGGAACGCCTCGGCAGCCGCTTCGGCCTGGCGCGCGGTGACCGTGCGGCGCGGTCGGCGGGCTTCGACGTGGCGGCGGGCGCGGTGGGCGATCTGGTGCACGGCGGCGGGGGTCTTGTCGATCGCGGCCGCGATCTCGTCGTAGCCCATCCCGAATGCTTCACGCAGTACGAACACTGCCCGTTCGGTCGGGGTCAGTGTCTCGAGGACGAGCATCAGCGCCATCGACACGCTGTCGGCGAGTTCGACGTCGGCGGCCACGTCCGGAGTGGTCAGCAATGGCTCCGGGAGCCAGGAGCCCACGTATGCCTCCCTGCGGCGTTTCATAGACCGCAGCCGGTTGAGCGCCTGGCGGGCGGTGATCCGAACCAGGTAGGAGCGGGGGTCGTCGACGTGCGCTGCGTCGACTCCGACCCAGCGCAACCAGGTCTCCTGCATGACGTCTTCGGCGTCGGCGGCCGATCCGAGCATCTCGTAGGCGACGGTGAACAGCAGATTGCGGTGGGTGAGAAACGTTTCCGTCGCTTCGGCTGTGACGTGGTCGCCGCTGTCGCGGCCCGCTGGTGTGTCGGCGGGCCGCCGACGCCCACCGCGTCCACTTGTCGTGTCCATGGGGTCCTTTCCCGTCGGGCATTGTCAGGTCGGGCGCCGGCCGGCTGTCGATGCACGGGTGCGGCAGCGTCCGAATTCAGGCGCTGCCCACCCGCACAGGCGAAATCACCGGCCGACGAGGCGGTGTCCTACGCGACCGGTGCCGCCACGTCCCCGCGCTGGGCCTGCAGCAGGGCGGGCCTGTGCTTGCCGTCCTTGGGCCAGGAGTGCGAGCCGGGTTTGCGCGCTTCGGTCACCAGGTGTTCGACGCTGGCGGCGCAGGAAAGTTCCTTGAGCTTCTTGCCCACCAGCCCGCTGAAGTAGAGCCGCATCGCGGTGTCGTCCTTGTGGGCGAGCTGGAAGATCCCGGTGCGGCGGCCGAAGCTGATGCACATGGCGGGAAAAGACAGGTCGATCGGCGCCGGCTGGACGCCCGCGATCCGGCTCAGCACGGTGTCGGCGGCATGGGCGCCCAAACAACCCGCGGCGTAAGCGCTCATCCGGAACGGCAGGTCGGATGGTGCCGACGAGTCGCCCGCCGCGACTATGCGCTCGTCGTCGAGGCTGGTCAGTGTTTCGTCGGTGAGCAGACGTCCGGCGGCGTCGGTGCGTAATCCGCTGCGAGCGGCCAGATCCGGCACACCGAAGCCCGCGGTCCAGATGGTGACCTGACTGGCCACCGCGCGGCCGTCAGCGAGTTCCACGGCCTCCCGTGTCACCGCCGTGACCGACGTGTCGGGACCTTCGAGGACGCTGACACCCAGCTCGGCGAGGTACTTGAGGGCGGTGCGTCGAGCCCGGTGGTGCAGGTACGGACCGAGGACTCCTCCGCAGACCAGGGTGACGGTGCGACCCTGCTCCGCCAGCTCGGCGGCGGTCTCGATGCCGGTCGGGCCGCCGCCGACGACCGTCACCGCGGCCGTCATCGGGGTGTCGTAGAGCACCGACCGCAATTGCTGCGCCGCCTCCAAGGTCGCGATCGGGTAGGCGAACTCGGCCGCGCCCGGCACGCGCGGGCCTGCGCTGCCGCTGCCCACCGCGTAGATCAGGAAGTCGTAGCCGATACTGCCGCCCTCGGCCAGCGTCACACTGCGCCCGGCTGCGTCGATCCGCGTTGCGCTGTCGACGACCAGCCGGACGCCCTCGGCCAAGACTTCGCTGTAGTCGACGACCGCATCATGGGTCCCGCCCACCAGTTGATGCAGCCGCAGCCGCGGGACGAAGGCCGCGCGCGGATTGATCACGGTCACCGTCACGTCCTCGCGCTGCGTCGAACGATTCGCCGCCATCACTCCGGCGTATCCGCCGCCGATCACGACCACGTCGGTGTTCTTCCTCATGATGTCTCCTTCGCTCCGAGGGGCTCGAGCACAAGACACCGCGAGAACGAATATCCTGACATACTGTGAGGCAGATCACTCCAAAGGTGTCAACACTTCGGCGGAATGGTTCGGCCGATGGATTCAGCAGCGTTTCAGCTGACCCAGCGGTCGTAGTTCCGTCGGAGGGAGCCGGGGGAATAGTGGCGGAGGGTTCTGGTCGAAGTGATCGCGAGCACGGTCTCGGCGAGGTCGATGAGCGAGTCGCTTTCCTGCCAGATCCGCTCCGAGGGGTCAGTGCCAAGACTCAGTGGGCATGAGGTAGGTCCAGGATGCCGAATCGGTGTGCGGCCCAGATGCGGCGGGAGCGTTCTTCGGGGTAGGGCTGGGTGGTCGGCTCTGCGCTGTAGACGCGGGTGGTTCGCGTGTGTGGATCGTACGGTGCCCAGCCGGGTTTGCCGGTGGACGCGAAGCTCACCCAGTCGGTGCGCATGCGGTGGGCAACGTGGCTGATTTCGTTCGCGGCGTTCGGGTGGGCGGACCGGTGGCCGCGTACCTCGTCGGGGCTGAGAGTGCCGAATATGAGCAGGAAGTCGAGGCAGTGCGAGGCGCCTTGTTCCCGATTGAAGCTCCAACAGAGTTCGTAGAGCCAGATGGGTCCGCCGCCGGTGTGCGCGGCGTCGGCGAGGTGCAGGCTGGGCATCCGGAACAGCCAGTCGGTGTTGACGAGGTCGTACAGCTGCCCAGGGGTGGCGGCAGGGTAGGCGGTGCCGTAGTCGCTGTCGGTGTCCGTGGTGGGTGTGAGGTGGGTGAATGCTGCGGACATTCGCGCATCGGTGGGCGCACCTCCGGGCCGCGAGGTGTACAGCCGGTATTCGTCGCGGGTGTGCCCGACGAGCAGGTCGATGTCACGCGCGGCGCCATGCGCGAGTGCGCGCCATGGTGCGTCCGGGAGCAGGTCGCCGTCGACGATGGGTGAGAACGGTGTGGGAGTGAGCGCCATGGGGCCCCAGGATTCGACGTATTCCGGCATCTGCTGGATCACGGAGTCCGTCGCGTCGGTCAGTGCGCGTGGTGGGAGACCGGCCAGCTCGCCGATCGTGGCACGCACGCCGAGTTGCGCGGCGATGGTCGCGGAGATCGTGGCGGCGAGCCGTTCGGAGAAGTAGGTGCCGGGCATGCTCTGACTGATCGCGCGGCGAAACAGTCCGGCTGCCATCGGCATGACCAGCAGGGCGGCAATGCACGCTCCGCCGGCGGACTGACCGAAGACGGTGACGTTGTCCGGATCGCCGCCGAACGCGGCGATGTTGTCCTGGACCCATCGCAGCGCGGCGATCTGGTCGAGAATGCCGCGGTTGTCCGGGGCTCCGGTGATGTGGGCGAAGCCTTCCATGCCGACGCGATAGTTCATGCTGACCATCACCACGCCGGACCGGGCGAGGGTCGCGCCGTCGCAGTGCGGGCTGGCGGAGTTGTTCTCCAGGTAGGTGCCTCCCTGGATCCACACCATCACCGGCAGTGCCGCCGCGCCGAGGTCGGGTGACCAGACGTTGAGAGTCGAACAGTCGTCGGAACCGTCATCGGTGCTGCCGGACGCCGCCGACATCACCGAACCGGTATGGCGGGCCTGAGGAACCGGTGGACCGAACTCCAGTGCGTCGCGGACACCATCCCACCGCCGGACCGGGACGGGAGCTCCGAACCGATGTGCGCCGAACGGTGGCTCTGCATAGGGGATACCTCGAAAGACCGCGACATCGCCCTCCCACCTGCCACGCACCGCGCCCGCAACCGTACCGATCTCAGGTCCGTCTTTTGACGAAACATTCTGACGCTCAGTTGAATTCGGCATCGGTACATAGTCGCCATCAATCTGAGAACTCGCCACCGATTTGCCCCGGGTCAGGACACGTCCGCTACGGCCTGAGCAACGCACCGGTCACGAGGTCGTCACTTTCGCATTCGTGGAGTGTGGGTGTCGTTGGTCAGCGTGGAAGTTTCCGGTTGACCAGTTGTTCCGCCTGTCGACGATGTTCCGGCGCACCGTCGGACGCCGTGGCACTTGCGTGCCGAGCCGCGGCCAGCCGCGCCAGCGCGGCCTCGGTGAAGACCGACAACCCCAGGTCGGGGTTGTACCCGTGGATTTCCTTGACATCGAGGTCGGCCAGGAAATACAGGATCTCCCTCGAGACCACCTGCCCAGGGACCAGCACCGGGAAGCCGGGTGGGTAGGGGACGACGAAGGTCGCGGACACCAGGACCTTCCCCTTGGCGATCCGTCGCCCGGCCTCGCCGAGCAGAACGTGTTCGCGGTCGGACTCCTCGTACCCGGCGTAGAAGGCCGACCGCATGTCGCCGAACGAGCTGGCGCCGTCGGGACGAAACGCGCTGTCGAACTCGCTGAAGTCGGGCAGCGCAGGCAGATCCTCGGTGATCTCGGCCACCCGGCGCTGTTGCAGGGCGCGATCGGCCTTCCCGGCCGCGCTCCGGTTGCTCTCGAAGTCGGCGGCCACCCGCCGCAGCACGTCGAGCAAGTAGTGCACGCTCGACCAGGTGACGCCGATGGTGAAGATCAACAGCACACTGTTGATCGAGGTCTTGTTGAGCTGGATGCCGAATCGGTCCATCAGGATCTTCTCGCGGAAGTCGTACCCGTTCATGCCGGTCTCGCCGATGAACAGGGTGACCCGTGTCGGGTCGAGCACGAACTGATCGGACCGCCACGCCTCGTTCCACTCTGCCAAGCCACCCTGCCTGACCTGCCGGTACGAGCTGACCGCAGACGGCCGGAACTCCTCGGGTACCAGGTCGTCCTCGTCGAGGATGCGGAACCACTTGCCGATCAGCCGGTCTTTGCGCACGCGGTGACGGAACACCAGCGCCATGTCGTAGACGTTGCGGACCAGCTGGAAGCCCTCGAGGTCGACCTGCCGCCGCGCCAAATCCAACGACGCCAGCAGTTGCTGGTTCGGTGAGGTCGAGGTGTGGGTCAAGAACGCCTCGGTGAACGCCTCGCGGACGAGAGCCTTGAAATCCTGGTCGTGGATATGGATCATCGACGCCTGCCGAAGCGCCGACAGCGACTTGTGGGTGGAATGCGTCGCGTACGCGCGTACCCGCGCACGCCCGGGATCGGGAAGCAGCCGGTGGTTGCTCCACTCCGCACGGTCGACCCCCTGTATCGACGCACGCCACCTGCGGTACTCCTCGGCGTACCCGGGGGAGGACAACGCCGATTCGAGTTGCCCGGCGGCAACCATCGCGGTCCGCTGTCGGGCCCACGGCACCGCGGTGGCGAACGCGTACCACGCCTCGTCCCACAAGAAGCAGATGTCCGGCTTGATCGCCAGGACCTCCTCCATTACGCGCCGCGGGTTGTAGACGATGCCGTCGAAAGTGCAATTGGTCAGCAGCAGCATGCGCACTCGGTCCAGTTGGCCGGCCGCCTCGAGGTCCAGCAGCGCCTTCTTGATGGTGTGCAGCGACACGGCTCCGTAGATCGCGTACGGCGCGAGCGGGTAGGCGTCCAGGTACATCGGGTACGCCCCGGCGAGCACCAGGCCGTAGTGGTGCGACTTATGGCAATTGCGGTCGATCAGGACGATGTCGCCCGGCCGGGTCAGGGCCTGCACGACAATCTTGTTCGCGGTGGATGTCCCGTTGGTGACGAAATACGTCTGATCGGCACACCACGTCTCGGCGGCTTTGTCCATCGCCGCCCGGATCGTGCCGTGCGGGTCCAGTAGTGAGTCCAGCCCGCCGGAGGTGGACGACGTTTCGGCCATGAAGATGTTGCGGCCATAGAACTCGCCCATGTCCTGCAGCGACTTGGAGTTGAAGATGCTGGCGCCACGCGCGACGGGAAGGGCGTGGAACTGGCCGACCGGCGCGGCCGCATAGGCACGCAGGGCGTCGAAAAACGGTGTGGCGAAACGGCTCCGGACCCCGGCGAGCACCGTGCTGTACAGGTCGGTGACGTCGTTGAGCCGATAGAACGTGCGATCGTAGACGTTCGGCTCGTCCTCGCTCTCCGCGGCGATCGACTCGTCGGTGAGCAGATACAGGTCGATATGTGGCCGCAGCTCCCTGATCCACTCGCCACATTCGATCCAGTCGTGGGTGCGCTCGCTCGCGGCCACGTCCTCGTTGGCGCCGAGCAGCGTGGTCATCAACGGCACCCGGTCGCGGGAACGAAGCGGCAGGTCATGCCGGATGATCGCCGCTTGAATCTCGCCGTTCAACGCGACGGCGGTGATGGCGTCCTCGATGCTCGAAACGACGAGCAATTCGAACTGCACATCGTCCGACGGGTCGCGAAGCGCACGCAGGCTCTCCGCCAGGCCCTCGGGAGCCTCGGGCGGGGAATCGTCGCCGAGCAGAACGGTGTAGAACTTCTGCTGTTTGGCCCGTGCCACGAGCTCCTGATCGGCCAACGGCGCGTACATGTCGAACACAGCCGCGCGGTCGCCGTACTCGGAGAGCAGGCGCACGGCCAGCGACACTTCCTCGGTGAGTCGCACCGTCGCGAGATCGGCGAGATATCCGCGAAACGCCGCCAGTCTCGCCGCGCCCGGGTACAGCCAGTACCGCTCGAAGGCGGCGAGACGATCGAGGAGGCGCCGCACCCGGGCGACTTCGTGGGTGGTGTCCAGCCCGGCACGGTTGACATCGGCGAGCCGACGGCACACGTCGTCGAGCAGATTCCACGTGTCGATTCGCGAGTACGACGGGTTCGCTACCGCCGCCAGCGCGGAAACGCTGAGCCCCCTCGGGCGCTCGCCGTCCCGGTGCATGTCGTCCGTTTCGCCCTCCGATCAGTGGGCGAAGCGATCCGTCGAATCCGACAAGATCACTCCGGAACATTCATCCCTGCAAATATTGTGCCCCGTCGTCGACCAAATTCCTAGCTAACATCCAGCGACCTGGAGTGGCGCAAGACCGACGCGCCCATGGGGCGGAAGTTCGCCCGCACGCGTGGCGTGGACTGCCGGTGCGTACCAATGGTGTGTACCATAGGTACATGCCGCTTCCTCGCTTTCATCGCCTCCCGCCGGAACGACAACGCGCCATCATCGACGCCGCGAAGACCGAGTTCGCGCATCACGGACCGGAAGGGGCGTCGTACAACACGATCATCGCCAACGCCGGCATCTCGAAAAGCTCGGCCTACCAGTATTTCGACGGGAAAGAAGACATACTCGCGCTGGTGCTGTCGGATGTCTCCGACCGGCTGCGAGAACAGTTGGGGGAGTGGGTAGCTGCCGGCACTTCCGACGCGTTCTGGACGCGTCTGCGCGAGGGCTCGGCCGCGCTGGTCCGTTTCCTCCGGGACAACCCACTGGACCTCGCGCTGGCCGACGCCGCAATCGCCCGTATGCCCGCCGGGCACGAGCAGTCGTGGCTCGGCGCCGTGATCGCCAACGGCATCGAACTCGGCATCGTCCGCACGGACGTGGACAGCGGGCTGCTGACCGCGGCGTCCGCGGCCGTTCTGCGCGCCGGTGACCACTGGGCGCTGACCAGCGGCGGCGACCCTGATCAGATATTCGGTCTTCTGGCCGGATTGTGGGCGCCTCGTGCGTAGGGATCTCCAAGCGGATTGGGCGATCCCGGCAACACGACCGGGATGGGCGGGGCGCCTGGAGCGGTTCATGGGACCCGGGAAGACCCGAGCCGAATCGGCCGTCGAATACATCGGCGGTGCCGTGTGTGTGATTCTGCTCGTAACATACTGCTGGACAAGGGCTTCCGATCGCAGCGTGGTGGAGGTCGGGGCGCTCGCCGTCATTGCGTGCGACTTGGTCGGCGGCGTGCTCACCAACGCGACGAACTCGGCGAAACGCTGGTACCACCGCACCGGCTCCTCGCGGGGCCGTTTGGCATTCGTCGCGGTTCACACCGTGCACCTCGCGGTGGTGGGATTTCTACTCCTCGGCGATCCGGCCTGGTTCGTGGCCAATACGCTGCTACTGCTCGGGTCCGCGTTGCTGATCGAATCCGTGCAGGCCGCCTTGCGCCGCCCGGTCGCCATGGCGGCCTACATGACCGTGTTCCTGATCAACCTGATCGCGTTCCCGGTACCGGCGCTGCTGGCCTGGTTCGTCCCGCTGTTCTATCTCAAATTGCTGATCTGCCATTTGATCCCGGAGGTCCCCACGCGTCACCCTCGCCAGATTTCGAGGACGCGGTCGACGGTGGGACGGATCCGGGCCCTGGCCTCCGGGCGGGGGATACCGCTCATGAGGAGTTCGTCGTAGTCGGTGTCGCGGTGGCGGATGGAGGCGATGACGGCGAGGGTGAGCGCTTCGGAGGAGAGAAGCTTGGCTGCCGCGGTGCGGCCTACGCGGCCGCTGCCGCGCGCGGCGGCGTGTTCGGCGATCTCGGTGGCCCGGTCGCCGGGGCAGCCGGGGAACAGTCGCCGGATCTCGTCGGACATGCGGGCGCAGTATTCGACGTCCTGGGCGGCGCGGCGGACGCGGTCGCGTTCGCGGCGGCGGGCGCGGGCATCGTCGTCGGCCAGGCATTGCTGTTCGGCGCGGGCGAGGGCGCCCTCCTCGACGAGGATGCCCAGCCGTTCGTAGCGTTTGCGCCGCCGGTTGAAGCGGACCACGACGGCAGCGAGGGTGCTCTCCTTCTTGGCGCGGCGGCTCAGCGCCGCGTTCCCGGCGGGCAGGAACTCCAGATGGTCGAGGTCCGAACAGGTCAGGCACAGCGCCCCGGCCGCGGAGGTGATCAAATATGGCCCGGTTTCGGCGCATTCGGCGCACGTCCATGGCTCCACGGCCTCGACTACCGTCAGATCCGGGACCTGGTTCTGGCGTTGGACGACCTGTTCGCGCCGCGCCGGGCTGAGCTCCGCCGAGAGCCAGTGCACGCGGAAAGCCTCGTCTTCGCCGTCGTCGACGAACCGCAGCGGCTCGCGATCACGTCCGCTCGACAGATACGCCGCGGTGCTCGCGGTGAGCCCGTGCTCGCGGGCCCACTCGCCCAGCAGCTCCGCCGCCTCCCGCATTCGTCGCCCGTCCACTGCCGTGACCCGCTCCAACGACGGCACCTGCCCGTGGCGCCAGCGATCGACTTGACGGGATCGCACCCACCCCAGAACACCGAATACATCGACCGCCGACACATATTTGCGTTGGGCCAGCGTTGCTTGCGCAGCCTCGACCACGCGCCGCCGCAGCTTGGACACGGGTTCGAACCCTAGCGCACGCCGCGGGCGGACTGGGCGATCGCCCGGACCGGCAGCGGGACCCGAAGCACCTGGGCAAGCTCGGGTTCCGAGCGTTATAGTCGGCCCAATCGTGGGCGCGGCGCGGGAGGGGAACCCTGGTGGACGTTGTCGACGGCAGTCGCACCTGAACGCGACGCTACGGCGACTTTGTCAGGCCGCGAACCTGTGGCCATGCCTCGGCAAGTGCGAGTAACCGGCGCAGCTCCGCGTTGAGGTCCCGCGCCCCCGGTTGGACTTGGTGCCGGGGCGTGAACCGGCTCGCGCTCGGGGGGTGCCCGGCAGCTTTGGTCGCAATGGCCTCGGCGATGCGGCGGGCAGAGATATGCGGGTCGCCGCCGGTGGCGGCCAGATCGTCGGGGCTTTCGCTGTAGCGCTTGAGATGCAGCAGGCTGTCGCGAATCTCGACCGTCATGCGGTGCAGACGGACGGCCGGGTCGATTCGGCCGTTGCGGTCGCGCTGCCTCATCTTGATTCGCTCGCTATTCGAGCCGGCTCTTGCGCTGGTAGTACCCGCTCCGAGCAAAGGCGGGGAATCGATCCCGACATGCGGCTCGGGTTCTGGAGACCGCGACGGTGAGTGGAGATTGCCCGAAAGTGCAGTCGGGGCGCGCACTGCAGTCATGATCGTCCGTTGGGCCGCGCCGGCGGTCCGGCCCGGGGAGCGAGTGCGGTCAGGCGATCCCGCCCCGCCCTCGTACTTGCGCCGCCCGCCCGGCTATTGGACGGGTCACCGGTACACGGAACGGTGGTTCAGCCGACCGGGAGTTTCACCACCGGATTGGGGCCGAGGTCGGTGACGTATACGTTGTCCGCCGTGTCGACCGCCACACCTTGGGGATCTTTGAGTCCGGTGAACGGCAGCGTGGTAGGCGTCGACGCGCCCGCCGCCAACCTCACTACCCCTTCGTTACCCCAGTCGACCACGTACACGTCTCCCGCCGTATCGACCGCCACACCCTGGGGATCTTGGAGCCCCGTGAACGGCAACGTGGTGGATTCCGCGGCGCCCGGCGCCAACCGCAACACCCGCTCGGTACCCAATTCGGTGACGTATACGTTGCCCGCCGTGTCGACCGCCAACCCCTGGGGATCTCGGAGCTCCGTGAACGGCAGCGTCGTCGGCGTCGACGCCCCCACCGCCAACCTCACCACTCGACTATTACCCCGGTCGGCGACGTATACATCTCCTGCGCTGTCGACCGCCACACCCTGGGGACTCTTCAGGCCGGTGAACGGCAGCATGGTCGGCGTCGACGCGCCCGCCGCCAATTTCATCACCCGATTGTTACTCGTGTCCGCGACGTACACGTTGCCCGCGTTGTCGACCGCCACATCTTGGGGATTCTTCAGGCCGGTGAACGGCAGCGCGGTCGGCGCCGACGCGCCCGCCGCCAATTTCACCACCCGATCGTTACCCATGTCGGTGACGTACACGCTGCCCGCCGTGTCGACCGACACGCCGGTGGGCAGGCTGACGCCGGTGAACGGCAGCGCAGTCTGTGACGAGTAGTCCGGGGCGATAGGTGTGGGCGAGTTGTCACCGCCGCCTGATTCCAGTCGGACACCGACGACGACAGCTACGGCGGCCACCACCGCAACCGTGGCCGCGGCGGCGAGCAGCATGGCGGTCTTGCGCGACAACTCGATTCGCCGCCCACGGTGCGCAGCCATCCCCCCGGTAGTGCTGACCGCGGAATCGTCCACCGCGGCGCAGGCCGCCGCGGCCAGCTCGCGCACGGTCTGGTAACGATCGTCGGGGTCTTTGGCCATTCCCTTGGCGATAACCGCATCGAACGCAGGCGGTACACCGGGTTCAGCGGTGCTTGGACGCGGCGGCGGCGTGTGCAGGTGATGGGCGATCACACCCTGCATCCCCAATGCGCTCGCAAACGGCGGCCGGCCGGTCAGGCACTCATACAGCACGCACGTCAACGCGTACACGTCTACGCGGGCATCGGCCTTGACCTCCGCGCTGATCTCCTCGGGCGCCATGTAGGCGACGGTGCCGATGGTCTCGCCGATCGTGGTCAGCGTGCGCTCGTCGGTGGCGTGGACGATCCCGAAGTCGATCAGGGAGGCGAACTCGTCGGCCCCGAGCAGGATGTTGGAGGGTTTGACATCGCGGTGGACCAGCCCGGCGTCGTGGGCGGCCTGCAACGCGCCGGCCACTTGCGTGATGATCGACACTGCCCGCCGCGGCGGCAAGGCCCCTTCTCGCGCGATCACCGTGCGCAGGTCGGTGCCCTCGATCAAGCGCATATTCAGATAGAGCCGACCGTCGATGTCGCCGAAGTCGTGGATGGGGATCACATGCGGATCGGTCAACTGTGCCACCGCGCGGCACTCCCGGCGGAAGCGCTCGCGCAGCTGCTCGTCATCGGCGAAGCGCTCGGGCAACACCTTGAGCGCCACCACCCGGTTGGTCAGCGAATCATGCGCCCGCCACACCTGGCCCATGCCGCCCTGACCCAGCAACGACAAAAGCCGATAGCGTCCGAACACCTCCGCTGGCCCTCGAGTGGCGTCCCCGTCACCCAGTACCGTGTCATTCATTGTGCCGTCCCATGACCACCCGACTGGCAAACGGTGTACTTGATTGCATTCCGACCCCCGCCCGAGCGGGTGGCCTCACACTGGTTGATTCAGCCAGGCCAGACAGCCGAGAGTCGGCGCTATGGTCGGCGGGCGAATCTCCCAGCCATGCTCGCATCGGCGAGTACGCGGCCGGGCACTACCCGTCACCGGTGCGAGCGCGCGGATCGTTCCAGAAATCCGCCAGCAACCTGTCGCGAGTTCAGTGTACCTCCGACCTGACGACCAACTTCGTCAAGCTGTGATCCTCGACCTCGACCGGATCACCTTTCGGGCGCCACTGCCGTCCGGCATTGGGCAACGCCCGAGCTGCTCGGCCGGTTCCCATCCACTACACGACACCGACGGCACACGCCGTCAGTCCTCGCAGTCCTTCGACGACTACGCCGAGGCCCAGTGGTGGGCCGGCCTGATCGACCGTCCCGGGATCGGTGAGGCGTCGAAGGTCGTCGAGACCGAACAGGAAGCCGAGTCCGGCACGGTGCTGCTGGTCGAGTGACCGGCGCGACCCATCGAGCGCGAATGCCTCGCGCCCGATGGGTCGCCCGCCGGTACCGGAGTCATCGGCCACGTTCACCAGCATTCGCTGCCCGGCAGTCCGCCGGCGATGTTCAGCGCGTCGGCGATCTCGGCATGGACTTGTCCTGGGGGAGCGACCGAAAAACGGGCCCTATGCGGCCGTTCCGCGCGCGGAGTGAGCGCGCGGCTTGGCGCGCGACTGCCCTTGCGCCGCATTGCCGTTGCGATGGCCGCTGCCTTGGCGCGATCCTCCACTGCCCCTGCGCGGTCCCCCATTGCTCTGGCGCGGTCCGCCGTTGCCTTGGCGCGGTCCGCCGCTGCTACGGTACGGTCCGCCGCTGCTGCGGCGGTCGTCTTCACGTGCCGCCCGCTCGCTGTAGGAGGGCGCGACGAATGGGGCAATCGTGCCGACGAGCTCGGCCACCACGGGCGAATCGGCGGTGACCCGTTGCGGGGTCACGGTGATCTTGGCCTTGCGCATGAGGTCGGCCAGGTCGCGTCGTTCGCCGGGCAGCACCAGGGTGATCACTTCACCGGAGTTGCCTGCCCGCGCGGTACGGCCCGAACGGTGCAGGTACGCCTTGTGTTCGGCGGGCGGATCAACGTGCACGACCAGCTCGACACCGTCGACGTGCACGCCGCGCGCGGCCACATCGGTCGCCACCAGCACCAGGGCATCACCGGCGGCGAAGACCGCGAGGTTGCGGTCGCGGGCGCCCTGCGAGAGGTTGCCGTGCAGATCGACGGCCGGGATTCCGGCGAGGGTCAGCTGCTTGGCCAGTTTGCGAGCCTGGTGTTTGGTGCGCATGAACAGGATTCGCCGACCCGAGCCCGAGGCGAGCCGGTGTACGACCTCGCGTTTGGCTTCGACGCTCGCGGTTTCGAAAACGTGATGGGTCATGGCGGCGACCGGGGAGTTCGCCTCATCGACGGAATGCAGCTTGGCATCCGGCAGGAAGCGGCTGACCAGCTTGTTGACGCCGTTGTCCAGAGTGGCCGAGAACAGCAGGCGCTGACCGCCGTTCGGGGTGGCCGCGAGAATGCGAGTCACGCCTGGCAGGAACCCGAGGTCGGCCATGTGGTCGGCCTCGTCGATCACGGTGACCTCGACGGCATCCAGGGAGATCAGACGTTGGTTCATCAGATCCTCGAGCCGGCCGGGGCACGCGACGACAATGTCGACGCCGGCGCGCAGCGCCCGGACCTGCCGGTTCTGCGAGACCCCACCGAAAATCGTGGTGACGGTCATGCGATAGGCCGCGGCGAGGGGTTCCAGCGCGGTCGCGATCTGGGTGGCCAATTCCCGAGTCGGCGCCAGCACCAGGCCGGTCGGGCGGCTCGGTGCGCGTCTACCGGCGAGACCGCCGCCGAGACGGTTGACCATCGGAATGGCGAAGGCGAGCGTCTTGCCGCTGCCGGTCCGGCCGCGGCCCAGCACATCGCGTCCGGCCAGCGAATCGGGCAGGGTGTCGGTCTGGATCGGGAAAGGTTCGGTGATCCCGGCGCGAGTCAACGCCTTCACCAGCGGTGCGCTCACGCCGAGCGCGGCAAAAGAGATGTCAGCAGAACTCATATGTGTTGCGGTGCCTTTCGGGCATCAGGTGGTGCCCGGGCCGTCTGCGGACCTTTCCGGGTCCGCGCCGGGGGCACGAAATGGCGAGATTGCCGATGGGCAAAATCGATCGCCGTAATAAGAGCGGATGCGGCAAGCGCTGGTTGCGAAGCGAATGCGATCTACGACGCTTGGCGTGACAGGTCACGCACTCGATCGACAATAGCCTGTGATGGACGGTTCGTGCTCATCGGGTGACATTTGTCGCCTCTGGACACGGCTGGGCCGCCAGGCTCGTGTTCGGCCGCCTTGGTATCAGTGCCCCCGCTGATCAGTGAGAGTCAGGCCTTCCTTGGCCTTGACCCGCCGGTGCTCGAGCAGTATCCACGCGACGCCTGAGCCAACCAGCGCCGCAGCGGCGATGGCACCGACAACGGCCCACCCGGCGAATCCGTAGCCGGCTGCGGTCAGGGTCAACGCCAAAGCGACGATCCCCATCGCGCACAGAACAATTCCGGGGATGTTGTAGCCATCTTCTATCCCCTCACCGGCATGGCTTCTGGTTGTGCGGCCGTCATCCGGAAACTCGCCGCGAGTCCGGCCGCGGCGATGGTGTGCCGGTACCGGGTGCTGGTTCGAGACGGTCATCGGGCTACCTCCACTTCCCCGCGTGTGCGGCAACGGTGCCGACGGGCTACCCGTGATCCGGACCGGTAAACTGCGGGCCCTCGATTCGCTTTCGCGAGCCCAGCCCATGCTGCGCCGCGGGGAGGTCGGGCCCATTTTCGGTGGCGGCGAGGCCGATCAGCTCGCGCCCGCGGCGCGCTCGGGCAGCGCGCCAAACAAGCCGTCGACGCCGGTCTGCTCACCGTGATGCCCGGATTCCGCACCGCCGCAGTCGAGCCCACCGGCAACGGCTGGCACACGCTGGTGTCGGATGCCGGTCGCCGGATCGAGGATGTGGATCGGGTGGTGGAGTTGACCGGGTTCCGCCCGCAGCTGTCGTGGCTGTCGGAAATCCCAGGCTGGCATCCTGATGGGAACTCACACCTGGTGTCGCTCGGGTCAGGGAATCAGGATGACCTTGCCGACTATCTCTCCACCGGCGTCGCGAACGTCGACAGTGTCCGCTTCCGCCCGCAGCTGTGCGGCCACTTCGAAACCCAGCTCTCGGCCCTCGACGCGGGCGGCCAGTTCGGTCACATGGGCGATCCGTTCGGCGGCGCGGGCATGGACAGTGGGCAGTTCGGACAAGGGCAGCCGTTCGGCCACCGCGATCTCCAGATCTCCGGCGTCGACGCGAGCGACCAGCGTGGCGAGCTGAGCGGCGTCGCTGTACGCGAAGGGCCGCACTGCCCGCACCCCGCGCCCGACATCCTGCGGGACGGGAGTGGTCGTGCTGACGTACACCCCACCGTCGGCGACCAGGTTCGCCAACTCCGTGTTCTCCTCCGGGCTGCTGGGCGCCAGGTTCAGCACCACATCGAACCGCTGTCCGGCCACCGCCTGCACGACGGGGGTTTCGGTGTAGTCGATGATCCGCTGCGCGCCGTAGGAGCTAGTGCGGTCACGGCTGCGCGGGCTGGCGGTCGCGGTCACGGTGGCACCGGCCTGCACGGCGAGCTGGACGGCGTACCCACCCACCGCGCTGCCCGCACCATTGATCAAAACACCCTGCCCGGGCTTCAGACCGGCGTGTTCGAACAATGATTGCCAGGCCGTGAGCCCAACCAAAGGCAGGGCCGCGGCGTCCGCGAGTTCGACGCTGCCGGGAGCGGAAGCCAGTATCTCGGCGGGCGCGGCAACGTACTCGGCGGCTGCGCCGGGCGCGGTCACCGGCAAGACCGCGACCACCGCGTCCCCGACGCTCCAGCCGGTCACCCCCTCGCCGACTTCGGTGATCACACCAGCCATGTCGACGTTCGGAATATGCGGGAAGGTCACCGGGACAACGTCTTGTCGAAAACCCGCGCGGAGCCCGGCGTCCGCGTCGTTGTACGAGGTGCCGGCCACCTGCACCACCACCTGACCCGCCTCCGGGACCGGACGGTCCGCCTCCTCGTAGATCAGCACATCACTTCCGCCGTAGGAGTGGTACCGCACTGCCTTCATGGACTCTCCGCTTTCCCTACTTGCTTCGGTCATCGGCTTCTCCTTCGATTCACAGGGTGTCGGCCACCAGACACCGCATGATCGATCGCCGTGACAGGTGTATGAGGCAGATCACTCCACGTGCTCAGCTCGACTTCGCCGCAAGGGGCAGCACCAGCGGTGGCGCACGTCACGCCCGCGTGGTGTCACACGCCCATGGCCGGCGGTGTCTGATGCCCGACCAGTTACACCATCGGGAAGCCGATAGAGATGCCGCGAACGGCATCCGGCACCCCGTCGGCGACGAACGGCCCGGCCGGATCGAGGACGAGCCCGACTCGCCTGCACCTGAAGGAGAAGCCCATGAACCTCGCCCTCTGGATCGTCGCCGGGCTGCTTGCCACCCTCTCCCTGTTCGGCGGCGCCACCAAGGCGTTCATGCCCAAGGACAAACTGGACGAACTGGGCAGAAAGTCAGGTGGGGGATGGACCGAGCACGCCAGCGCCGGATTCGTCAGAACCCTCGGCGGCCTCGAAATCCTGGCCGCGGCCGGTCTGATCCTGCCCGCCGTGCTCGACATCGCACCGGTGATGGTGCCGGTGACCGCCGTGTGCTGGATCCTGCTGATGATCGGCGCGATGATCACCCACGCCCGCTACGGCCAGTACAAATACGTCGCGCTGAACGTCGTCTACCTCGCTGCGGCCGCCTTCGTGGCCTGGGGCCGCTTCGGCCCCGAGTCCTTCACCGGCTGATTCGGGTAAGCCGCCAGCGGGTCGCGCCATGCGGTTCGGCGGTGCCGACGCCGACTGCCGTGCGCGGCGTGATGCTTCTCTGAGCTCCGCAAGTTCGCGCGGGTCCCGTCCGGCACGGAGGCGGGCAGCCTCTCGGGTCGGTAGTCGATGGTCGGTCCGGGCGTGTCTGTTCTACGGTTCGGGGCCGCTTTCCGGCGTGCTGGGTCAGGGTTCGGGGTGTGGGAGTGGGTGTGCGCGGAAGAAGTCCCAGATGATGTGGTTGGCGTTGATGGTGGTGGTGACTGTGCCGGTCAGGGCGACGGGGACGGTTGTGGTGTCGCCGCCCGGCCAGGTGTGGCCGCCGCCGTCGATGGTGTAGAGCTGCACGGTGGCGTCGTCGGCGCAGGGGTAGGTGGTGCGGGTGGTGTCGGTGGTGATCTGTTCGGTGGTCGGGTCGGGCCGGCAGCCGTTGTGGCCGGCCCATGCCGCGGTCTGGGCGGGGATGGATTCGGGTTTGGGGACGTTGTCGGCGTAGGGGGTGAGGTCGCGTTGTCGGCCGAGGGTCCGTGGTGTTCCGTCGGTGGCGGGCAGCAATTCACCGGCCGGGTTGAGGCCGCCGGTGTAGGCCAGGATCGGATCGGCGGTGCCGTGGAAGACGGTGACGGGAATCGGGCGCGAAGGGCTGCACCACGGGAAGTTCTGGATACCGGCGACGGTGGCGATCGCGGCGAAGCGGTCGGCGAGCTGGCAGGCCACGGAGGAGGTGGTGAACGCTCCCATCGACAATCCGGTCATGTAGATGCGGCGCCGGTCGATGCACAGGGTCTGTTCGAGGTGGGTGAGCAGTTCGGAGAGGTAGGTGATGTCGGGGCTGCCCAGCCCGAAGTCCCACCTCGGGACCGCCGCTGAGTACACCTCAGGGGTAATGGTCACAAAGCCGTGCCGGAGACCGTATTCGCCGAGCCCGCTCCACTGGCGTTGCATGAGCGCGGGTTGCAGGTAGCCGTGTATGTCGAATACCACCGGCATCGGCGTGCCCGCGCCGGTGGCGGGGACGTCGCGGATATAGCTGCCGAACCGGCCAGCGGCGCCGAACGATTCGATCGTGGTGCCCGCAGACACCGCGGAGCTACCGCAGCCGGTCGAGGGCGCCGGATCAAGTGCACCGGCCGCGGGTGGGGCGGCGGCCGCCACCGTGTAGGACGACAGTGCGGTGAACAGCGCCGCGGCCACTGCGCCGAGACGTCTTCTGCGCCGGGAGCCGCACTGTCCGGCACCGTTTTGTTGCAGGGCGGTGGGTCGGTCGTGATGGTGGGACATGGAACACCTTCCGGAGCGGGTCCCGTCGTCGACGGCGGGGACATCGAGCGCGCGTGTCATTGCGGGGTCACGGGAGCGTCGGGGTCGCGATAGCCCAGAGCTGCCGCGACGGTGAGGACCTGCTCGGTGACCCGCATAGGGTCGGCGGGGCAGTCGCTGTCGACGAGCCACTGGCTGAACAGCGAGAACATGCCCCCGGTTACGAACGTCACCAGCACATCGGTGCCCATGAGGTCCAACCCCGGCACCAATGGCCGACCCGATTCGTCGCGCCAGCAGCGGACCGCCTCGATGACCGCCTGCTTGATCGAATACGCGCACGATCCCGTCACCAGGCCCCGATAGAAGACCTGGTACCGCGCCAGGTGCTCGGCGCCCAGCAACGTCATCTCCCGGGCCCCGCCACACTGCGCCAACCGGGGGAACAACTCACGCTCGATCAGGTCGATCCCGGCCGCCACGACCACCGCATCCCTGTCGGCGAACTGCAGATACATCGCCTGGCGACTCATATCCGCAGCCTCGGCCAGCACGGTCACCGGCACCGCGGTATCTCCCCGCTCACTCACCAACCGCACCGCGGCAGCGAACAACCGCGCCCGCGAACGCCGCACCCGTCGATCGGAGACCGAAGACACGGGAGAAGAACGACTACGCACGCCGCAAAATGTAGACGACCGGCAATTGTTTGACAACTGTCAATTATCGTCCGAGGTGCAAACCTGCCGGGTTGCCCGCCGGGGCCGGCATCGGTGCGGGTACACGCACCATGACCTCAGCGTATTGGTGGCAACAGGTGTTCCCCGGCTTGCTGGGGCGGGTTCTCGTCACGGCCGAGAACTGATCAAGCCGCCGCGGTTTCAGCCGCCACGGCACACACTCGTAATGACCACTGTGGCGGAAGTCCATCGGGCAGAACCCGGGCAAACCGGATCACATGACGATGGTGGCCTGTCTGCTGAATCGCCTTCCGCCGTAGCCGCATCCACAGCGCCGGCGCCGTCGATAAATTACCTGCCAGGCCCGCGATCAGGTCGCGTCCCCGTCGAGGAAGAATGGGTCAGTTTTCGAGGGTGCGTTGGTCGGGTGTGGTCATGCGCGGATCTGGTCGTGGTTGCCGGCGAAGGCGAGGTAGCGGGGGATGATCTGTTCGGGGTTGGCCCACAGCAGGTCGTGTCCGACTCCGGGGTAGATCTCGACCTCGGCCGACCGGATGTGTTGGCGGGCGCGCTCTCCCGCGTGTTCGACGTCGTTCACCACCGTTTCGGCGCCGAAGACCACGAGAGTCGGGGCGGTGATGAGTGCCAGTTGCTCGTCGGTGAACGGGCGGTCCCATGGCATGCCGGGCCGGAATTCAGTCGTGGCCCGCACCAGGGCGAATTCTTCGTCGTCGAGTTCGAAGCCTGGCATCAGCCAATTGTTGAACTTCCGCATCCGTTCGGGCGTGGGCCGCATCCCGGCCACCAGGAACTTGAACAGCAGGCTCGAGCGCGGTTTGGCGAAGGTCGACGCGCTCGGCTCGAGCATGGTCAGACTTGCCAGTCGATCGCTGCGGTGTACCGCGATGGCACCCGCCAGCCATGCCCCGAGGGAGTTTCCGGCCAGATGGACACGATCGACGCCGAGTCCATCGAGCGTCTCGGCCATCCAGGTCGCGATGTCTTCGGTGTCGCGCACGGGGGCCGTTTGTTTGCAGTGCCCTGCCCAACCGATGACGTCGGGTGTGTAGACGACGCGATCGCGGGACAGCTCTGCGATGAACCGCCACCACACCTGACCGTTTCCCCCGATGCCTGGCAGCAGCACGATCGGCACACCCGCACCGTTTCCTGATCTGCGTACTCGGGTCGTCCCGAACGATGTCTCGACGTCGATCTGACTCGAAGGCACCGGCCATTTCGCGGCGACCGCATCATAGGCGCGCAGGAAGTTCGCTTTCGCTTCCTCGCTGGTGAATCTCCCGATCTTCGGCATTGGACGCCCCTTTCATCCGTTTGATGGTATGAACGTACCATCTTGCTGGTATGACCATACCACTTATGCGGTATGGTCATACCAACTAGTCGAGAAGGCCCGACACTAAGAGGAAGGCGAGGTCCCCTTGCCACGATTGGTCGACCATGAGGTGCGGCGCCGCCAGATAACAGATGCCGTGCGCCGAGTCATCGTCGGCGGCGGCCTGGAAGCGGTGACCTTCCAAACAGTCGCCGCCGAGGCCGGTATCTCGATACGGCTGGTGCAGTACTACTTCGGAACCAAGAACGAGTTCCTGCTGGCGACCCACCGATCGGTCATGCAAGACGCCGGTGCTCGATTCCTCCAACGATGGACCACACTGGGGCCCGACGCCACACCCCGAGAGGCGATCCACGCGGTCCTGACCGAACTGCTGCCCTTGGACGAGCAGCGCCGGGAAGAAGTCATCGTGCTCGGAGTGTTCGCGACCGCGGCGATCGCCGGCCGGGGCATCACCGCCGAAGAAACCTTCGCCGCGCCACAAGCCCTCGCCGCGATAGTCACCGACCAACTCCGGCGTACCCGCCGCTTCGACCGATCAGGCCCGAACGCCCCCGAACGCGACGCCGAACTCATCACCATGACGATCGGCGGACTGTCCCAGGCCATGCTCCAGAACTTCATCACCCCCCAATCCGCGCTCGAACTCATTGACCATCTGCTCGATCGCGTGCTGGGGACGAACACCGCAGACACCGACACATCCCGCTCGGCATCGAACTGAGCGCCACCAGAGAGCAGTCCGATACTCGAAGGGCAACCGCTTGCTACGAACCAGCGCGCGTGGGGAGAGCCCGAAATAGTGTCGTGGCAGGTGGTGGATCGGGCCCCGGTTGACAGGCCGGGTGAGCTGGTGCCGCTGACGATCGCCATCGTCGAACTCGACGAAGGCCCGTGGGTCTACACGTCCATCGAAGGGGAGATCCCCTTGTCGCCGAGTCGGCCGGTGCGTGTTCAATTCCAGCCCACCCGTGGGATGACCGGTTCCCCGTTTTCGCGGTCGGTCCCGAACCGCGGAACTCCGCCCATCGCTTGCCCCGCCTTTCCTCTCGCGAGTGATCGCGGTGCACCGCCGCCGCTTCCCAGCGCCTTGCAACACAAACCACTACTGAGACACGGCCTAGCAGCGTTCATACTGACGCGCGTAGGGCTGCGACTCCGGTGAAACATCGCGCCAGGATGGCTGGCAACCGCCGATGAAGACCGCGAGAACGGGGCCGTTGCGTGTTTCGATCGTGTAGTCGACCACGGCACCAGGCTGGGCCAAGTAGGGAAGATGCTTTTCGGCGAGTTGTGTTGCCTGCGCAGCGGTGAGTTGCTTTCCGACAGGAGGGTATATCGCGACGTCCAGGGTGCGGCCTGCTTTGCCGGGCGGGTCGTATACGGAAATCTCGACGAAGAACGGGGTGGGTTGATCGGTCAGGAACCACTCCCAGAGCTCGAGTTCGCTATTGGACGGGAAGCGGGGTCGGCTGGACGGGAAGAGGGGTCGGCGGTCCGTGTTGAGCCACCCAGGTTCCAGTCTCGAGCGATTCTTGGACCCGCTCTGCACAGGAACGGTGGCCACCGTCCAATCGTTGGGCGCCAGTTCGGGAAAGTCCTGGATGATTCGGCGCATCGCCGCGGTGGCACGGTGTGGTTCCGCCTCGGAGCCCGCTCGGACGCCGATGGCGTTGCTCATCTGGTCTACGTCGATGCCGCGTGACGACCAGTGCACCTGTGTGCCGGGGGCCGAGACTCTCACCCAGGTGTGTGCCGAGTTCGCTTCCCTGCTCACGTCCCGACCGAACCGCCAATTCGCAGAATAAGAGTCCGTCATCCGGTCGAGATCGACCTCGGTCTGGTCTCCTTGGTAGCGCGGCGGAAGCTGCTGGGCGCCCATGGCACGCACCACGGACGCGGCCTCGTCCGGTGTGGCGTCATCCTCGAGCTGCACATCGAGCCGGGATGCGTACGTGCGGGACTTGCCCTCGTAATCGAACCAATGTGACGCATCGACCACCCCGGGAAGAGCCTGGATGGCAGTTTCGATCACGCGTGACCAGCTGTCACGCTCGGCCTGGTCGGGTCCTTGTGCCGGAATAGCACATCCTGTCAGCAGAACTGCCGCCATCATCAATATGACGGTCGGGGTGGTGAAGCGCATAACGTTTCATTCTGGCGTCCGGGGTGCCAGGCGATGCTAGCGGATTTCGGTCATGACGTTGGTCGGATCATTGCCGGCGACACTGCGAAGGTGGTGGACGACCGACCCGACCCAGCGCGGCCACGGCGGCGGCGATACCACGAACTCGCCACCACCCACCGAGCCGGATTCGTCCTGGCCTGCGTCGTCGACTCCCACCATCGACTGGGCCCTCGCGATGGAAGACGCCAGCGCCATCCTTGACGAACGCCCCTGAGTCACATCAGAACGGCGGTTCGTCGTCGGGTGTATTGGGGTACGCGTTGCGCCTGGAACTGAGGTAGCAGTCACTGAGGTTCAGATGCAGCGAGGGATACAAGCCCGCCGCTGGCAGCGTTACGCCGGCTCGCGCCAAGTCGGCGTCGGTCAATAGGGCGGCGGCCGCCAGCGCTCGCTGATCCCATAAAAGTTCCTGTTGCACGTCTTCTTGCGTATCGGCGATCGCATGGGCAAGTGTGCACCGGTGCAGCGGGTCTCCGTCCTCGCCGCCGATCTCGTCCCAGATCTCGGCGAACAAGAGGCGGGCGGCTTCTCTGTCGCCACTGTGATTGAGCTGCGCTGCCTCACCGATCCGGAGCAGCGTGGGGTCCGTGATCATCCACGGTTCCTTCCTGGCAGGTTCGCGGGGACATGTGTGGCAGCCCCCGAGATCGACACGATACCGCTCCCTATGCCACGGACCGCTTCGTGATCGCTCAAACATCAAGGGCACACTTGGTTCTCCGCACCGAAATGCCGCCGACGTCTCACGACACATCCAGGTACCCGATAAGCCCACGAGTCCGGCCCGCCTGCCCGACCCCTGGGTGGCAGAACTCGGCTCGATCGCCGAGTTCGAGCACGCCCTGATGTCCGAGCGCACTTCCGAGGGGCTGGCTGCCGCCCGCGCTCGTGGCCGCACAGGTGGGCAGAACCAAAGCTCACCTCGCGCCAGGCGAAGATTGCCCGCGAGATATCGGCGAATGCTGGCGTCACCTAAGGGCGGATCGGTGCGATCGTGACGGTGAAAAGTAACGTCACTGTGGGGTGTTCGGGTAGCCGTAGTAACTGGGAAAGATCGGGCGGATATAGCGGCGAAGGCGGCCCGAATGAGCTGAAAGTCAGCGTGTCCGCCAGGGCTGTCCACGTTGGAGGGCGCGGTACACGGTCGGACGGGAACACGGAGAACTGCTCGGTAAGGTCGACGATGCTGTAGTCACCGGTGGCGTGCATCCTGCGGAGCTCGGCTTGCTGTTTCGAGGCCAGTTTGGGCTGTTTGCCGCGCAGTTTGCCTTTCGCCTTGGCCCACGGCCATGCTCTCGCGGGTGCGCATCCGCAGCAGGTCGACCTCGAACTCGGCGAAGGTGGTGAACCGGCCCTCGCTGTGGCCTGACCGATGATTTTTCCGCGCCCTGCTGGTCTGTACATCGAGTACCGACTCACGAGAGGCTGACAGACACTATGCGGAAACTGACGTTCGGCATGAACCTGAGCCTGGACGGCTACATCGCCGCGCCCGGCGACGACCTCGGCTGGAGTGTGCCGAGCGACGAGCTGTTCCAGTGGTGGTCCGATCGGGTGAGGGCGACAGGCATGGCGCTGTACGGGCGCAAACTGTGGGAGGCGATGAGCTCTCACTGGCCGACCGCCGACCAGCAGCCGGGTGCCGCACCGGCGCAGATCGAGTTCGCCCGCCGCTGGCGGGACATGCCGAAAGTGGTGTTCTCCTCGACGACCAGCACGGTCGACTGGAACACCCGCCTGGTCACCGGCGACGCGGTCACCGAGATCACCAGGCTCAAGGCCGAGGACGGCGGCCCCATGGATATCGGCGGCGCCACACTCGCCGCGGTGGCCATGCGGGCGGGGCTGATCGACGAGTACGCGATCGTCACCCATCCGGTCCTGGTAGGTGGCGGCACGCCGTTCTTTGCGGCCCTGGACAACTGGGTGAACCTGACCCTGGTGGAGACCCGGACGTTCCGTGACGGCGTGGTCCTGACCAGGTACGAGACCAGGCGCTGAGTACCCAACCTCGGATCGGCCCGGGATTCGGGCCGATCCGAGGGATCTCGTGGCGCTGTGTTTCGAGGCGCGTGATACCCGTCCCCGATCACAGACCGTGTAGGTAAGGATCTGCCCGCGCAGGCTTGGCGGTGATGGCGGCAGGCGGATCGACGGGGTCACCGTCTGCGAGAAGGCGCCGTTCGTGCAGGTCAACGCGACCGTAACGGGCGATCGTCTTCCTCAGTTGCTTTTGGTCTGCGGCTTCGACGAGCTCGTTGACGAGCTTGGGTGCGAGGGTGTACTTCACGCGGTGTCCCTGCATAGCGGCTTCGGTGCCCAAGGCGATGAGCAGGTGTGATTTGCCGGTGCCGGAGTCACCGATCAGGCAGAGCGGCAGGCCCTTTTTGATCAATCGCCCTTGGCGAGGGTGCTGATGGTGGCTTCCTCGAGGTTGGGATTTGCGTCGAAGTCCAACGCGCGCAACGACTTGTCACGGGGAAAGCCGGCGGCGGTGAGGTTGTCGTCCTCGCCGGCGCGGTAATCGGTGCGGCTCGCGCCTTCGGTGCCGGTGATGGCGTGGGTGAAGTAGTCGAAGGTGCCCGAGACGGTGCCGACCCCGAACGGGGGCAGCGGCTCGTCAGGGAGGGCGGGGTCGATCTCGCTCCAGTTCTTGACCGTCGAGGCCGGCACTACGCCACAGCGCATTTCGCCGTCTGAGACCAGACATCATCGCGGCCACTGTCGGGTTACCGCCGCAATAACGACGCCCAGACACCGCTGCTGATATAGCTGAGTGCACTCTCACGCCGATTATCGAGTGGTAGGAACTGATCGGCGTTGGCATTATCGAGCAAGTGTTGGTGGTAGGTACTCATGGGGGAGGAAATCGCGTATGTCCACGGTGCGGCGGTTCTGGATCGAATTCGACCTGGAGCACGACTCAGATTCCTGGATTGCGCTCGACCAGGGCGTCGGGGTGACTGGCTTCGACGAGCAGGACTGCTTGTCGATGGTGGCAGATCTCCTTCCCGCCGATACGGAGTTACCCCCGGTGCGCCGCATCACGGTCGACATCTCACTGGCCGAGCCACTCCCGGTGAATCCTCCGACTCTCGGGGTCCCGGTGTGGCGAGGCGTGTGGTACCCACCCCGGAACCTTTCGACCGGACCGATGTGGCGCCCTCGGGGGGTCGACCGAACGGCTGAACGCCCCGGCTATCCGACACCTGTCACAGGTACGTCTCCTACCTGGTGGGACGAAATCCCGCATATCAAACGCCTATTGTTGCCGCTGGCTTACATGCACGATCCCAAGTTCGATGATCAGAAGTGGAAAGACCTTACCTGGATGGAGCGTGCCAGATCGGCCGCAGATCCGACCTACGCGGCCATGGTGCGCGAAGCCCTCGACTATGTGATCGCGCGGCGCCCGACTCCGAGCGAGTGGTACGACCCGACAAATGCCTGGTTCCTTGATCAACAGGAACTGGACGAGTATCTGCGGGCCTTGCGAGACTACTTGTTCGGAGATCGCTCGGAGCCGATCTCCCCTCCCGGCAACAAACGGCCTCTGCCCGATGTTGGAACCACTCTCGATGATCAAGCGAGAGACTCTGGGGGACAGGAAGTCCTGTAATGCCGACGAGCACGCTTCGGCGGCGGGTCGTCACTCAGTCCGGTTCGCTGTCTGATTCCAGCGGGTGTCACGACGGTCGTCGGTGAGACGTCGGTGTTCTTCTCGACCGCGCCCCACGCGGCCGGCGGCCTCGCCGGACGTTTCCGGCTTGACGGGTCCGTGTGACAGGAAAGCAAGTTCTGTGTCGTGGAGCGTCGCTGCTGGTCACTTCGGCCCGGGTCGACCGGAGGCGGCGGTGAGGCTGCGGACGAGCAGGTCGATGACCGCTCGCTTGTCCGCGTCGTCGCGCTTATGGGTGAGGAGTCCTTCGATGACGAAGGTGCCGATGGCGGACATGGCGGCGAGGTCGGTCTCGGTGACTCCGGCCGTGCGGAGGTTGTCGGCGAACAGCGCGTCGGCCAGCTGGTGGAACGCGGTGTGCCAGGTGTCGATGGCGGGGGATGCCGCGGCGCGGGCGTGCACGGTGTTGACGAGCCCGTGCAGCTGTTCCAGCTGGTCGACCACCCACAGCAGCCGGTCGTTCAACGATAGGCCGTCGATCTCCGCGTAGGTGGCGAGTGCCTCGGCCAGGATGCGGTCCAGGACCGCGATGAGCAACTCGTCCTTGTCCTGGAAGTACCAATAGATCGTATTGACAGTGACTCCTGCGCTTTTGGCGATCCGCCCCGTGGACGCCGACTCGAAGCCGTCGTCTATGAGCAGGCGTTGCGCGGCGGCGATGATCTCCTCGCGCTTCTCCTCGCGGTTCTGCGGGCGTCGATTCCTGGGCACCTCACCACCTTATCTTGAACGTCGCTCAAGAAGACGTTACGCTTCTTGAGCGACGTTCAAGAGAAGCGAGATGAGGCTGATTGCCCATGGACACCGACAACGCGGCCGCCGAGCTGCGCCGGCTCGACACCAGCGGCCTGCTTGCCCTGTTCACCACTCTGGAAGCCCCCACGATCGCCGAGATCGACGGCGAGTACACCGCAGCTCTGCTGGCCCAGCCGAATCTGTTCGCCGTGGTGACCGGAAAGGTGGCCGTGGCCAACCCGCTCGGGCCGTGGCTGTGCAAGGCATTCCGGCCCGTCGATGAGAACGGCGGGCGCGGCTACAACACTTTCGGCGAGTTCGGCCGGGTCCGGCAGCGCTACCCGATGCGCACGCTTTTGGCCCCGTCCCGCTACGACGGCGCTCCGGCCTACACGCTCATCTATCGCGCCTACACCTCGATGTGCGGGTCGATCCACATGGTGGACGAGGTGCGGCGTGCCGCGCCCGGCGTCTACCTGGGCATGGGCACCTGGGGATTCACCGACGCTCAGCGCCGCGTCCCCCGACCCTTCCTGCTGACCGGCCCGGTCGGCCCGTACCGCGGCGACATCGGCATAGCCCGGCCCGCCTTCACGCCCGGCCCCCGCGAGCTGCCCGGCCTACCTGCCTGACGCCCCTCACCTACCGATCCCCACCCGAGCGAAGGAACCATGACCACATCCCCCCGCACCGCGCTGATCACTGGCGCGTCCGCCGGCATCGGCGCGGCGTTTGCCCACCACCTGGCCGCAAGCGGCTACCAGCTGCTATTGGTCGCCCGCCGCGGCGACCGGCTCCGGGAACTCGCCGCGCAGCTGACCGAACGGCACGATGTGCGCTGTGAGGTGTTCGCTGCCGACCTCACCGACCCCGCCGCACCCGCCGCGATTCTGGACCACGCCGACCAGCAGGGCCTGAACATCGACATCCTGATCAACAACGCGGGACTGTCGGGCAAGACCGCCTTCGCCGACACCCCATGGGAGGTCTTGGCCAGCGAGATCCAGCTGATGGTGACTGCCCAGACCGAACTCGCCCACCTGGTCATCCCCGGTATGAAGAAACGCCATTGGGGCCGCATTATCAACCTGTCCTCGGTCGCCGCGTTCGCTCCACCCGCAGCCAGCCTGCTCTATACCGGCATCAAGTCCTACGTCCTCAACACCTCGCAAGCCCTCGACATGGAACTCAAACCCCACGGCATCCACGTCACTGCCCTGTGTCCCGGCTTCACCCACACCGAGTTTCACGATGTGATGGGCACTCGCGACAGAGCCGACCACCTGCCCCGCATCCTCTGGCAGCAGCCCGACGCCGTCGTCACCGAGGGCTGGGCAGCCGTGATGAAAGGCAGACCCGTGTGCGTCCCGGGCACCGTCAACAAGATCTCCGCCGCCGCCATGAAGCCCCTGCCCATCCGTCTGGGCTACCTCGTCGGAAAGACCCTCAACCCGTTCAAGAACAGCTGAAGCCGCTCACTCGCGTTCAGCGACGGCCTGGTCACCTGGCCGACCCTGAGGTCGGCTATACGCGAGTCGAACCCGGAGATCTGACGCGATACTCGAGGCGTCCCTACCTATTCAGCCAGTTCTGAGGGTCTATCTCGCTAACGGTGTTTGTGGCGATCTCCATTGGTAGGTTTGGGCGTTGGGCCAGCGGTCGGCGAAGGTGATCGCGAAGGCGTTGACCGCGGGTTTCCAGCGCATGGTCCATCGTGCCCGACCGGCGCCGGTCGGGTCGAGTGATCGGGTGACCAGATACAGGCATTTCAGGGCGGCTGGCTCGGTCGGGAAGTGGCCTCGTGCCTTGATCGCGCGGCGGTAGCGGGCATTGAGCGATTCGATGGCGTTCGTGCTGCAGATGACACGTCGGATCTCGATGTCGTAGTCGAGGAACGGAATGAACTCCTCCCACGAGTTTTCCCAAAGACGCACGATCGCACCGTATTTCGAGCCCCATCGCTCGGGGAGCTCATCCAGCGCCGTCCGCGCTGCGGCGGCGTTGACGGCGGTGTGCGCACGATCTGGGGTTCGAAGCTGCCATCGCGGTCGCGGGGCACCTCGATCGGCACCGGCCCCGTCACCTCGGTCAGCACCGTCTTCGGCCTGGTCCCGTTGCGCACGTTCGCCGAGTCCCGCTCGGCGGGAGCCTGGTTCGGTTCGAGCCCTAGGTGTTCGGTCATCTCCTCGTTCAACGCCGTCTCGAGGACGGTCTTGGTGAACTGTTTGAGCAGCCCGTTCGGCCCGGTCAGGGACAACCCCTGCTCCTTGGCCATACGCACCAGCTCCGCCGCCGCCAGCTCCTCCGCCGAAGCCTGGGCCTTCTTCCTCGCCACAGCATCAAGTGTCGTCATCACGGCACCTTCCCGCTGAACTTCGTTCAGCGCGTCAGGCCGCAAACACCGTTAGATCCAGTGTCACGATCAGGGAGTCGGCCGGTTCGCTCGACCGTTAAATTCCCGCTTACGTGGCTGTTGTGGATTCTGCGGCCGGCCGACACCCGGGACCGGCCGGGATGGCTTGAGAGGAGCGTGGCATCGCCCTGACTGGGGAGTGCCTTCCGACCGGTCCGTGCCACATCCCCAACCGCAAAGGGCTGACACGCACCAATGATGGTCATCGGGATCGACGCGCACAAGCGCACCCACACCGCAGTCTCCGCCGACGAACTGGGCCGCAAACTATCCACCAAGACCGTCGGAACGACCAGCAGCGATCATCTCGCTCTGCTGAAATGGGCACGGGCGCAACCGGATCCGGAACGATTGTGGGCGCTGGAAGACTGCCGGAATATGACCCGTCGCCTCGAAAGCGACCTGATCGCCGCTGGCGAGCGAGTCGTGCGAGTACCACCCAAACTGATGGCTCACGCCCGGGATTCGGCGCGCACCTACGGCAAGTCGGACCCGATCGACGCCTTGGCCATTGCCCGCGCAGCATTGCGTGAACCCGATCTGCCGGTGGCCCGGCTCGACGGAGTCGAACGCGAGATCCGGCTGCTTGTCGACCACCGCGAAGACCTCGTCGCCGAACGCACCCGGGTGATCGCACGGCTGCGCTGGCACCTGCACGAGCTCGATCCGGGCTGGACGCCACCAGGCAAGCTCGAACGCGCCAGCGCCTATGACCGCGTCACGGTCCACCTGGCCCAGTTCGACGGGCTTGTCGCCCGCCTGGCAGCCACTCTGGTCGAGCACTACCGACGACTGACCATCGAGATCGACGAACTGGCCGGTGAGATCAACGAACGAATCCAACGGATCGCGCCGTCGCTGCTCGCCATCGCCGGTTGCGCGGGCCTGACCGCGGCGAAGATCATCGGCGAGACCGCCGGCGTCGACCGTTTCCGATCCAAGGACGCCTTCGCCCGTCACAACGGCAGCGCACCGCTGCCGGTCTGGTCGTCCAACCGAGCGCGCCACCGTTTGTCCCGCACCGGGAACCGCCAACTCAACGCCGCGCTCCACCGCATCGCGCTCACGCAGGCACGCTGCCACCCGGACGCACGAGCTCTGCTGGCCAGGCGCAAGGCGAAAGGCGACGGCGGCATGGAGGCGCTACGGATCCTCAAACGCCGACTCTCCGACGTTGTCTACCGTGCCATGCTCGCCGACCTGGACCACCGATCAGCCGAAACTCCAACCGCAGCTTGACAGAGGAGCAATCCACAGTCCCGTAGCTGATTGTCGGACGTTCGATGGGCCCGACTGAGGCCAGCGCCCGCGAGTTGTGACGCCGACTGCCGATCTTCCCTCTCCGCTTCGACGGTTTCTCCTCGTATGAGGTGAGGGACGGCTATTCCCTGTCCTGTTCACCGATTACGTGGTCCGGGCGCCGAGCTTTTCACTCTCTTTTGGTGCAGGCGATTCTTGCGTCCTCGAATCCATTGTGCGATGGCAGCAATAGCGGAAAGCAACGAGATTGCAACGGCGAGTATCGCAGACCATGTGAGGCTGTGAGTGGCGTAGGAAACCTGGCGGAACCCAGGTGCTGGATAGTTGTCGTGGCCCCTGGCCCATCGGATCAGCAATCCGACCTGGGTGCCCGGATCCCGGGCCGTTCCATAGGAAACCACTCGTGTCAGTTCATCGCCCTTGCTGTTCAGGTAGAGCGCGGCCGCGATGGTGAAGAATGCGACAAACCCCGTGGCAACGATCACCAGGTGGGTGAGCGCCGCGCTGCGGGCCACAGTGTTGACCGCCACGCTGCAGACTGCGATGACGATCGCGACGCTGGTGAGGATGCCCCACGTTCCACTGGCTTTCGGATTGGGTACCGACGTTTGCGCCCAGAGATCGACCCAGAAGGTGGTCACGTGGATCCGTCCGAAGGCGTTCGCGTGGATCACACCGTCCGTCCCGCCGGTGCCAGTGGTCAGCCATGGTTGAAACAGAAGGACAAAGGTGATGATGCAGCCGACCGCCGCACACAGGTAGACCCAGTTCCCGCGTAGTGTGGCCCCCAACCTTTTTCCTCCGAGAGCGGCCCGTAGCCGTGCGCCACCCCGTCGCCGTCGTGATACCCCATCAATCGGGTCGAGCTGCTCGAGTGGCGCTTTTCTGTTCTGCCAAGGCGTCGGGTGCACGATTTCCAGCCTATGAGCTGGGCTGTATGGATACCGTCAAGGACGAAAGCCCTGCGCAAATAGGATTCGTCAAACTTCAGGGGTGCAGCCACAAGTCCCAGGCCAGGCAGACGACGGCGGCGGTCACTGCGCCGAGGCCGATTGCGCTGAAGATCGCCCACCCGCCGCCCTCGCCGATGCCGGCGAGTAACGCTAGTAGCGCGACGACCACCGTCAGCGCCGGCGCGAGGTAGCGGTACCTGGCCAGGAATGCCCGCAACTCTCGGATCTCTGTTCGTGACGCGGGCGAGTTGTGTCCGCCGGCATGGTCGGCTCTGCGTGCCATCGGTTCCTCGGTTCTCGCCGTCCAGTCTGGGGCCGACAGATTCGGCGGTCAGGACCGGTGACCGGTTCGGCTTGCTGCTTGCCGAACCGGTGCGAGCGATGCAGTGTTTCGCCACAGCCACCAACTCGCGCGTCCGCAGCACGAGCCGCACGTGTGCAAGCCGGTCACCAGTGTCGGCGCCTCTATCGACATCGTGTCCTGTCCGATTCCGGACCGTCGTGCCGCCACTGTGCCTGCCGACGCACTGTCTGCGCAGTAATCTTGACGAAGTCCTGACACTCACTTCGGATCGATCCTTGCCTAGTTGCCGAGGCTCCGGTCGCCGATCGTGGCATGAGAACGGTCGGCCACCACCCAGGGTGCGGTCGGCGGGGCAGATTCGGGTCGGTGCGGGTGGGAGGGGCGTCGATGCGGATGGAGATGCCATCGATCTGTTCGAGGACTTGGCGGCCGTCGTATTTTGCAGGTCGAGATCCAGCAGGATCCGATCCGGGCGCGGCGCCTGGCTCCAAGGACCGCGCTGGTAGATGCAGTCCAGGGTTCGCCGCCGAGCGCAGTCACGGGCAAGCGCGACCTTCGCGGGCGGTCTCCAGGCAACACCACCAGTTGATCAGCTGCGCTCGCAGAACTCGCGAAGCGCAGCCAGAGTCCGTGGCCGGGATTACTCCTGGAAGCGGTAGCCCATGCCCGCTTCGGTGAGCAGGTGCTTGGGGTGCGAGGGATCGTCCTCCAGTTTGCGGCGCAATTGGGCCAGGTAGACCCGCAGGTAGTGCGTCTCGGTGGCGTAGGCGGGGCCCCACACCTCGCGCAGCAGCTCGCGCCGCCCGACCAGTTTGCCGCGGTTGCGCACCAGCATCTCGAGCATGCCCCACTCGGTGGGGGTCAGGTGCACGGCCTCGCCGCGCTTGGTGACCTTCTTGGCGGCTAGGTCGACGGTGAACGATTCGGTCGTCACCACGGGCGCGGAGGCGTCGGGATCGGTGGCGCCGCGGCGTACCGCGGCGCGCAGCCGGGCCAGCAGCTCGTCCATGCCGAAGGGCTTGGTGACGTAGTCGTCGGCGCCCGCGTCCAGCGCTTCGACCTTGTCGGCGGAATCGGTCCGCGCCGACAGCACGATCACCGGCGCCGAGGTCCAGCCGCGCAGTCCCGCGAGGACCTCGATGCCGTCCATGTCGGGCAGGCCGAGGTCGAGGATCACCACGTCCGGGTGCCGGTCGGCGGCCGCGCGCAGGCCTGCGCCACCGGTCGCGGCGGTGATCACCTCGTAGCCGCGGACGGACAGATTGATCCGCAGGGCACGCACGATCTGCGGTTCGTCGTCGACCACGAGCACCTTCGTCGCCACCGCCTCGGGCGTCTTCGCCACTGCCGCCTCCTGTGTCGTCACGGGCACCTCACTCACCGGCACTCGTCGTCTCGCGGGCCATGGCGCCGCCCGTGCCGTTCGCGTTCGGCGGCTCGCCGCCGGGCAGGTCGACCAGCATGGTCAATCCTCCGCCGGGCGTCGGCTCGGCGTGCACCGTGCCGCCCATCGCCTCGACGAACCCGCGCACGACTGACAGTCCGAGCCCGACGCCGGTGGTGTTGTCCCGGTCGCCGAGGCGCTGGAAAGGTTCGAACAGTTGCTCCTCGGTGCCGTGCGGCACGCCGGGGCCGGTGTCGACGACGGCGATCGATACCCGGTCGCCGGTGCGTTCGGCGGTGATCCGGACGGTGCCCGCGCGTGGCGCGTGCCGCAGCGCGTTGTCGATCAGGTTGGCCAGCACTCGTTCGAGCAGGCCGCTGTCGGCGCGCACGGAGACGTCGCCGACCTCGACGTGCACCCGGTCCATTGCCGCGCGCCGCAATCCGCGCGCGCCCATCCCGACGCTCACCAGTGCGCGGTGCACCGCCTCGTCCAGGTAGACCCGCCGCAACCGCGGCGTGATCACGCCGACCGCGAGCCGCGAGGAGTCGAGCAGGTTGCCGACCAGCGCGGTGAGCTGGTCCACCGATTCCTCGATTGTCTCGAGCAGTTCGGTGGTGTCTTCCGGGGAGAACTCGATGTCGTCGCTTCGCAGGCTGGAAACCGCCGCTTTGGCTCCGGCCAGCGGGGTGCGCAGGTCGTGGCTGACCGCCGAGAGCAACGCCCGCCGCAGGCGATCCGCTTCCAGCAGGGCCGCGGCGGCGCTGGCCTCCTCGGCCAGGCGCGCCTGCCGCAGCAGCGCGACGGCCTGGTTGGTGACCGCGTTGAGCACCGGACGGTCGGCCGCCGCGAGCGGACGGCCTGCGAGCAGCAGCCGGTGACCGGCATCGCCCGCCTCGACCACGGTATCCGCGTCGGAAGGCCGCCGCGGCGGGTCGATCCCCACCTCGGCGAGCACCTGCTCACCCGACAGCAGGGCGACCGCCCGCTGCGCGAAGACCTCCCTGATCTGCTCCAGCAGCCGGGGCAGGTCCGCGCCGTGCAGAATCGCGCCGGAGAACATGGTCAGCAACTCGGCTTGCCGGGAGGCCTTGCGCGCCTGGCCGGTTCGCTTCGCGGCCAGGTCGACCAGCGCCGCCACCGCGACGGCGACGATGAGCAGCACCACCACGGTGAGGAAGCTGTTCGGCTCGGCGATGGTCAGGCTGTAGCGCGGCGGCGCGAAGAACCAGTTCAACAACAGGCCGGACAGCAGCGCCGAGAACGACGCGGGCACGACGCCGCCGAGCAGCGCGACCGCGACGACGCCGACCACGAAGACGGCGCTGATGCCGCCGAGATCCAGGACCTCGTCGAGGTAGGCGGCACTCAACGCGCAGACCAGGGCCGGTACGAGAACGGCTGCCAGCCAAGCGGCCACGGGGCGGCGCGGGCGCAGAGCCGAGTAGCGTAGCCCGCGGTGGGCCTGCTCGTGCGTCACCATGTGCACGTCGATCTTGCCGGAGAGCTGCACCACCGTGGACCCGATGCCCTCGTCGAAAATCCGCGCCCAGCGCGAGCGCCGCGACGTGCCGAGCACGAGCTGGGTGGCGTTGGCCTCGCGGGCGAACTCGAGCAGCGCGGTGGGGACGTCCTCGCCGGTGACGGTGTGCAGCGAGGCGTCCAGGCTGGCCGCCAGCTCACGCAGCCGCGCCATCCGCTCGGTGGAGACCCCGGCAAGGCCGTCGCCGCGCACCACGTGCACGACCACCAGGTCGGCGCTGGATTTGGTGGCGATGCGGCTGGCTCGGCGCACGATGGTCTCCGATTCCGGGCCGCCGGTCACCGCCACGACGACGCGTTCGCGCGCCTCCCACAGCTCGGTGATCTTATGGTCGGCCCGGTACTTGGCCAGCGCGGCGTCGACCTGGTCGGCCAGCCACAGCAGCGCCAATTCGCGCAGCGCGGTGAGGTTTCCCGCCCGGAAATAGTTGCGCAGCGCGGCGTCGATCCGCTCGGCGGCATATACGTTGCCGTGGGACAGCCTGCGCCGCAGCGCTTCCGGCGTGATATCGACCAGCTCCACCTGATCGGCTTCGCGCACCACCGCGTCGGGCACCGTCTCGCGCTGCTGGATGCCGGTGATCTGCTCCACGACATCGTTGAGGCTCTCCAGATGCTGCACGTTGACCGTGGAGATCACGTCGATGCCCGCCTCGAGCAGCGCCGTCACGTCCTGCCAGCGCTTCTCACGCTTGCTGCCGGGCGCGTTGGTGTGCGCCAGCTCGTCGACGAGCACCACCGCTGGAGCGCGCCGCAGCACCGCCTCGACGTCGAGTTCCGGGAAGGTGCTGCCGCGATACTCGATCGGTTTCGGTGGAATGCGCTCGATGCCGTCGAGCAATTGCGCGGTCTTCTTCCTGCCATGCGTTTCGACCACTGCCGCGACCACATCGCGGCCCCGCTCCAGCCGCCGGTGCGCCTCGCCGAGCATGGCGTAGGTCTTGCCGACTCCCGGAGCGGCGCCGAGGTAGATCCGCAGCTGACCGCGTTTCACGTGTCCATCATCGCGCGCCGCGCGTCCTCGGCCGTACCGCCCTCGGTCGTTCCGGCGCGCTGTGCCTTGTATCCGGACCGCGCCACTCGCACGTCACCGCCGCGCCTGGTTCGCCTCGACCACCACGGCCTGGTGGGCGCGGGCCTCCTCGCGGGCTCCGAGCGCGCGGATGATCAGCGCGCAGCAGACGAACAAGACAACTACGGCTACTGCCGACATGACGATCCTCTCTTCCCGCCCGGCGGGTGATGCACCGGTCGCCCCGGCGTTCTCGGCCTGGCCGGCTCTCCACTTCTACCTTCGTCGCACCCACGGACCTCGATTTTTACGGTGTGTTGACGGTTCACCCGCATACCTTGACGCGTTACTTGCGGACCCTGCCGGGGTGTCAACGAACCGCAAATGCCGTGGATCGGGGCGTCAAGAAGTCGTCAGGAAGCGACCGGAAAGGCCGGATGGGCGCTTCACTCGCTCTGTCGCGCCGGAGCATGGCGCGCGGATGGAGGTTGTCGAGTTATGTCGGTCGTGGTTTTCCCCGCGCTCACCGTGGCGGCGTTCGCGCTGCTCGGGCTGGTCCAGCGCGGGGTGGAGAAGTTGTGACCGCGAACCTGATCGGTTTGGTTCTGGCCGTCGGCGTGGCCGTTTACCTGATCGCGGCGCTGCTGTTTCCCGAGAGGTTCTGAGTGAGCACGACAACCGCCGGGGTCGCTTTCGTGGTGGCCTTGATCCTGGCGCTCGCGCTGGTGCACGTGCCGCTGGGCGACTACATGTACCGGGTGTACGAAGGACGTCGGCATTCTCGCGCCGAACGCCTGGTCTACCGCGCGATAGGGGCGCAACCCGACGTCGAGCAGCCGTGGCCGGTGTACGCACGCAGCGTCCTGGCCTTCTCCGCGGTCGGCATTCTCTTCCTGTTCTTCTTCCAACTCCTGCAAGACAGATTGCCGCTGCACCTGAACGATCCCGGCACCGAGATGACGCCCGCGCTGGCCTGGAACACCGCGGTCAGCTTCGTGACCAACACGAACTGGCAGAACTACTCCGGTGAGTCCACCCAGGGGCACCTGGTGCAGATGGCCGGGCTCGCGGTGCAGAACTTCGTCTCGGCGGCCGTCGGCATGGCGGTAGCGGTGGCGCTGGTGCGCGGGTTCGCCCGTAGGCACACCGGCGACCTCGGCAACTTCTGGGTGGACCTGGTGCGCGGCACGCTGCGCATCCTGTTGCCGATCGCGTTCGTCTTCGCGCTCGTGCTGGTGGCAGGCGGTGTGATCCAGAACTTCCACCTACACGATCAGGTGGCGCAGACACTGAACGGCACCCAGCAGACACTCACCGGTGGGCCGGTCGCCAGCCAGGAGGTGATCAAGGAACTGGGCACCAACGGCGGCGGCTTCTACAACGCCAACTCCGCGCACCCATTCGAGAATCCGACCGCGTGGACCAATTGGGTCGAGATCTTCTTGCTCATGGTGATCAGCTTTTCGCTGCCGCGCACCTTCGGCCGGATGGTGGGCAGCCGCAAGCAGGGCTACGCCATCGTCGCGGTGATGGGGACGATCGCACTGATCAGCGTCACGCTGACCAACCTGTTCCAACTGCAGCACCACGGCACCGTGCCGACCGCGATAGGCGCCTCGATGGAAGGCGTGGAACAGCGCTTCGGCGTATCGAATTCGGCCACTTTCGCCGCCTCGACCACCCTGACCTCCACCGGCGCGGTCGACTCGTTCCACGACTCCTACACGAGCCTCGGCGGCCTGATGACCATGTTCAACATGCAGCTGGGCGAGGTCGCGCCGGGCGGCACCGGGTCGGGCCTGTACGGCATGCTGATCCTCGCGGTGATCACGGTATTCGTCGCGGGCCTCATGGTCGGGCGCACACCGGAATACCTGGGCAAGAAGATCACGCCGCGCGAGATCAAGCTCGCCGCCTCGTACTTCCTGATCAGCCCGCTGATCGTGCTCGTGGGCACGGCCGCGGCGATGGCGATGCCGGGCCAGCGCGCGAGCATGCTGAACTCCGGGCCGCACGGATTGTCGGAAGTGCTCTACGCGTTCACCTCCGCCGCCAACAACAACGGCTCCGCGTTCGCAGGCCTGACCGGCAACACCGAGTGGTACAACACCGCACTCGGTCTCGCCATGCTCCTCGGCCGCTTCCTGCCGATCATCTTCGTGCTCGCCCTGGCCGGTTCGCTCGCGCGCCAGGGCACCACGCCTGAGTCGATCGGCACGCTGCCGACGCACCGGCCTCAGTTCGTCGGCATGGTCGTCGGCGTGACGGTGATCCTGGTCGCGCTCACCTTCCTGCCCGCGCTCGCGCTCGGGCCGCTCGCCGAAGGAATCCACTGATATGTCCAGTCCCGTCATCGATCAGAACGTCGCCGCGCAGACCGTGCCCGCCCGGCCGCGGCGGGGCACGAGCGTCCCGAGTGGAGTGCTCGACCCGAAGCTGCTGCTGACCTCGTTGCCGGACGCGGTGCGCAAGCTCGATCCGCGCACGCTGTGGCGCAACCCGGTGATGCTGATCGTCGAACTGGGCGCGGTGTGGTCGACCATTCTCGCGCTGGTGAACCCGTCCTTCTTCGCCTGGGCGATCGTTGTATGGCTCTGGCTGACCGTGATCTTCGCCAACCTGGCCGAGGCCGTCGCCGAAGGCCGGGGAAAAGCGCAGGCGGACACACTGCGCAGAGCCAAGACCGACACCGTCGCACGGCGACTGGTCGAGTGGTCGCCGGGCGCGCAAATGATCGAGGAGCGCGTCGCCGCCCCGGAACTGCGCCGCGGCGATCACGTCGTGGTCGAAGCCGGGGAGGTCATCCCCGGTGACGGCGACGTGGTGGAGGGCATCGCCTCGGTGGACGAGTCGGCGATCACGGGCGAATCCGCCCCGGTGATCCGGGAATCCGGCGGAGACCGTTCGGCGGTGACCGGCGGCACCACCGTGCTGTCGGACCGGATCGTCGTGCGGATCACCCAGGAACCGGGCCAGAGTTTCATCGACAAGATGATCGCGCTGGTCGAAGGCGCGAGCAGGCAGAAGACGCCGAACGAGATCGCGCTGAACATCCTGCTCGCCGCCCTGACGATCATCTTCGTCTTCGCGGTCGTCACCCTGCAGCCGATGGCGATCTTCAGCAAGGCGAACAACCCGGGGGTGCCGGACACCTCGGCGCTGGACGGGCACGGCGTCACCGGCATCGTGCTGGTCTCGTTGCTGGTGTGCCTGATTCCGACGACCATCGGCGCGCTGCTGTCGGCCATCGGCATCGCGGGCATGGACCGGCTGGTGCAGCGCAACGTGCTCGCCATGTCCGGGCGCGCCGTCGAGGCCGCCGGGGACGTGAACACCCTGCTGCTGGACAAGACCGGCACCATCACCCTCGGCAATCGTCAGGCCGCGGACTTCGTCCCGGTACCGGGGGTGAGCAAGGACGAATTAGCCAACGCCGCACAGCTTTCCAGCCTGGCGGATGAGACTCCCGAGGGTCGCTCCATCGTGGTCTACGCCAAACAGGCGTACGGGCTGCGGGAACGGACGCCGGGCGAACTGATCCACGCACACTGGGTCGAGTTCACCGCGCAGACCCGGATGTCGGGCGTCGACATCGATGGCCGCCTGCTGCGCAAGGGCGCGGCGAGCGCGGTCACCGAATGGGTGCGAGCCCACGGCGGTTCGGTACCGAGCGAACTCGGCGCGACCGTGGACGGGATCTCCGCGGCGGGCGGCACTCCGCTGGTCGTCGGCCGGGTGGCCGACGGATCGGCGGACGTGCTCGGCGTGATCCACCTCAAAGACGTGGTCAAGCTGGGCATGCGGGAACGGTTCGACGCGATGCGCCGGATGGGCATCCGGACGGTGATGATCACCGGCGACAACCCGTTGACCGCCAAGGCGATCGCCGACGAAGCCGGCGTCGACGACTTCCTGGCGGAGGCGACACCGGAGGACAAGCTGGCGTTGATCAAACGGGAGCAGGAGGGCGGACGGCTGGTCGCGATGACCGGTGACGGCACCAACGACGCCCCCGCGCTGGCGCAGGCCGATGTGGGCGTCGCGATGAACACCGGTACCGCGGCGGCCAAAGAGGCGGGCAACATGGTCGATCTGGACTCCGATCCGACCAAGCTGATCGAGATCGTGGAGATCGGCAAACAGTTGCTCATCACCAGGGGAGCGCTGACCACGTTCTCCATCGCCAACGACATCGCCAAGTACTTCGCGATCATCCCGGCGCTGTTCGTGACGCTGTTCCCCGGTCTGGACCTGCTCAACGTCATGCGCCTGGCCAGCCCGCAGTCGGCGATCCTGTCGGCGGTGATCTTCAACGCCCTCGTTATTGTGGCGCTCATCCCGCTCGCGCTGCGCGGTGTGCGCTACCGGCCGTCGAACGCGTCGAAGTTGTTGAGCCGCAACCTGACCGTCTATGGGCTGGGCGGCATCATCGCGCCGTTCCTCGGTATCAAACTCATCGACCTCGTGGTCCAATTCCTCCCCGGGATGTCCTGATATGCGCTTTTCAACCTGGATCCGGCAGCATCTCGCCGCATTGCGCGCCCTGCTCGCGCTCACGGCAATCACCGGAATCGTGTACCCCCTGGCCATTTTCGCGGTGGCCCAGCTGCCCGGCCTGCACGAGAAAGCGGACGGGTCGCTGGTGGACGTCGACGGAACAACCGTGGGCTCCAGCCTGATCGGGCAATCGTTCACCGACTCCGGCGGTGCCGCCCTGGTGCAGTACTTCCAGAGCCGCCCGTCGGCCGCGGGTGACGGTTACGACCCGATGTCCACTGCCGCGAGCAATCTCGGACCGGAGGACATCGTCGACACCCCGGCCCGCGCGAGCCTGCTCACCACGATCTGCGCCCGCAGCAAGGAGGTCGGCGACCGTGAGGGGGTCGACGGCAGCCGTCCGTTCTGCACGAAAGATGGTGTGGGCGCTGTGCTCTCGGTGATCGGACCGCGTGGTCCCGATGGGGATGTGTCGCATCCCGTGCGGGTCGTCAGCGTCAACGAGGCGTGCGCAGCCCAGCCGTTCCTCGACACCTATCGCGGGGTGCGAGTCGACTGCGCCGAACCCGGACGGGACTACTCCGTCGGCCGCATCGTGCCGATTCGCGGCAACGCCCCCGATGCTCCGGCAGTGCCCCCGGATGCCGTCACCGCAAGCGGCAGTGGACTGGACCCGCATATCTCTCCCGAGTACGCGGCCATTCAGGTGGCGCGGGTCGCGAAGGCACGCGGCGTCACCGAGGAGCAGGTGCGCGCCTTGGTCGACAAGCACACCGCTGGGCGAACACTGGGATTCCTCGGGGAGCCGCAGGTCGATGTCCTCCAATTGAACCTGGAGCTGGATCAGCGTCACCCCTACCAGGGTTGAGTCTACGGCAGGATATGGTGCGGCCCGGGTCGAGAAGGAGCACGGCACATGGTTACCGAGACACAGGCCGGTTCGTCGGCGCACACAGCGGGTCGTGGCCCGGTGCGTGCGGCGGTGGTGGTGGGCGCGTTGGGGGTGGTGTTCGGTGATATCGGCACCAGCCCGATCTAACGCCTCCTACTTCCTGTCGAAGATCGAACTGAAGAAGGGCGACGCGGCCACCATGGCGGCATGGCGCAAACGCCTGTTCATCGCCACCTCCTTCGTCACCTCCGACGCCGCCGACTACTTCGGGTTGCCCCGCGAGCGGACCGTGATCATGGGCTCCCAGGTCGAGGTATGACCCGGCGAAAGCGACGGCGAATCGGTGGTGGCTCCGGCGGTCATTTCCTTCTCTTGCCGAGGTCCGTGCTGATGGACTCCTGATAGATGTCGGCGTGGGTTTCCGAGTCTTTCACCAAGTCATCGCAGAAAGCTGCGACATCGTCACCGATGAGTTCCCGAACTCCTTTGCCGGTCGCGACCCCTTCCTCGAAAAAATCGAGCATGCTCGACAGCAGGCTCCCATCGGCCAGTTCGACCGGCCCGATCTTGAAAAAGTACTTCTGGCTCTCCTCGTAGACGATCTTGTAGTCGGGAGGGAGCGCCTTGACCCGCGCCACGTGGGCCCGCCATTCCCGCTTACCTTCGATGATGTCGCGAATGCCCACGTCATGCTCCTAGCCGGCCCAGTTTTCGTGCCACGTTCTTGTTCAACTGTTCGCGCCACTTGTCGCGAAAGCTCTTCGCTCCTTCTTCGCCGGCGATCGCCGCGCAGAAGCCTTTGATGTCGTCGCCCAGCGCCTCGTGGACACTCTGTCCCTCCGCTGCTGTTTCCTCGAGCAGGCCCAGGGCGCCATCGAGGATCGGCATCAAGTTGCGACCCGTGATGTCGGAGTAGAGCGAAAGGTGGGTGTTGATCTCTGCCCACGCCGCTCGATACTCGGCCGGAAGAGTCTCGGCTCGAGCTTCGAAGGCTTTGTATTCCCTGGTCAGATCGCTTCCCGTGATCGTCTCCCAGAATTTCATCGTTCGGTTCCCTTGAGTTGATTGATGCGCGATGAGATGTACTCCCATTTCGACCAGAACGTCGCGAGTTCTTTACGCCCGGCGTCGTTGAGGGCGTAGAACTTGCGTGGCGGGCCGACTTCGGACGGTCGTTTCGACACGTCGACCAGCCCGTTCCTCTCCAATCGCACCAGGATCGCGTACACCGTTCCTTCGACGACGTCGGCGAAACCGAGTTCGTTCAGCCGGCGCGTGATGGCGTACCCGTATGTCTCCTCGGTGCCGATGATCTCGAGGACACAGCCTTCGAGCGTGCCTTTCAGCATCTCCGTCAAGTTGTCCGTGGCGGCCTCCTTCGATCGTGACCACTATTCAGTGGCGCTGACTACCGCTAGACTGTAGCACAGAGTAGTGGCCGCCGAGTGGGTTGACCAACCGGTACTCAGTGTTACTGTGTAGCAGTAGTCAGTGGCAGTGAGTAGCGGGCCTGAGAGTTGATCAAGCATGGGGTCGACCACGGGGATCCGGCCATCCACCCATCTATTCCGTCAGTGCGTACCTCTACTCATCTGCATATGTATGCATCTGCTTATACGTATTTCCCGAAAGGTAAGCAACATGAACGCTCGACGCCAATCCACCGCAGACCTGACCGCTACCTGGACAGGCAGGGTGGCGGTCGGAGACACGGCCCTCGCTGTCACCGACACCGGCGGACCCGGCATCCCCGTGCTTTACATCAATGGCCACGTCGCCACGCAGCGGAACTGGCGACGCGTGATCGCCGAGCTCGGGCAGGGCTGGCGCCACATCACCTACGACATGCGAGCCCGCGGCAAATCCGGGACGTCATCGGACTATTCGTTCGAGACCAACGTCGCCGATATCGACGCCGTGCTCGCGGTCAGAGGTGTGCAACGGGCGTTGGTGGTGGGCTGGTCCTACGGGGCTTTCGTCGCGGCGCACTGGGCCAGCCGCAACCCCGATCGGACCGTGGGCGCGGTACTGGTCGAGGGCGCACAACCGCACGACTGGATCGATGAGATCGATATCGAGGCGATGCGCAAGTTGTGGCGGCGGTTGAGCTGGGCGATGCCGCTGCTACGCCCGATCGGCATGGCACCGCGGATGACCGCAGAACAGATGGCCGAGAGCAACATCGAGGTCGGCGAGATCGCCCGCGAACGTGTCTTGGGCCCGGTGATGGACAACATCACCGTCCCGACCCGGTATGTCAACGCCTCCGGGTCCTCGCTGGGCAGCAAGGGCGATTCCCAGGAACGCATCCGCGCCAGTCTGCACAAGGTGGTCGAACGCAACCCGAACATCGAAATCCACGCGAAAGTGCCCAGCAACCACGGCAACATCCTGCGCAAGGACTTCCGCGCCATCGCCGACGCTGTTCGCGTGGTCGCAGGGCCTGACCGCGAGCATCCCTGATGACAAGAACCGACCCGCATTACCACCAGCCGAGAGGGTCTGCGCCGTGGCACGGTCAAGATCGTGACCCCGACTCACCCTGTCGACGAACTTGTTGGCAGCCGGATCAGCGCCAGGGTGGAGCGCGGTCCGGCCTGTTCGTGCGGTTGATCTGCCGGTGTCGGAGTCGCGTCATCCGTGGCGCGCTCACTGTCGCCCCTGTCGTGGACGGCTCGTCCGGCTTGTGCCCGAGCGGGTGACTTTCACCCCGCATGAGGCATGGTGGTTTGGTACTCGAGGGCGCCGCCCGAACGGGCCGGTCGCTGAAGTTCTTCCAGATGCGCGGTGGCCCGGCGACGGGCGGGGTTCGGCCGCCGGGTCTGTCCGGGAACCCTGCAACTGTCGGGAAGTGCAACGTAGGCGCCGTCGCTGGATGCGACGTCAAAACCGGTCTCGAACACCAGGCCACAAAGCCACCGGAATCGTTAACCCAGTGCGCTACCCCGGGCGCGGGATGGGCGATCGAAACGATCGCCGGAACGATCCATGACATGGCTGGCACGAGCAGCACCAGTTGGCGGCGCATCCTGCTGCCCGCCCACACCGTCGAGGCCGTCCGAGAGGCCGTCAAGGACCTGGAAGTCGGCGACCGCCCCAACCCGATGGGACTGCTGTTTCCCGCCCGCAACGGGTCGCTGCGCAACCCGAACAACTTCGGCCGCACCTGGCGTGCAGCACGCGGGGAGAACTTCGCCTGGGTGACCCCGCGCACGTTCCGCAAAGGCGCGGCCACCGCGGTCGACCACGCCTACGGCGACCCCGAACGCGCCGCCCGCCAGCTCGGCAACACCCGCGCGGTCGCCAAGGCGCACTACATCGACATCCCGGAGACCGTTCCGGACAATCGAGACGTCCTGGAACGCTGGGCTCGCGGCGGCGAGGGCGAAAGTATGAGATTTTGACTGGCTCGGGTCGAATCCAGCCCCTCCCTCAGGAACGAGAAAACCCCTTCCGACGCTGGTCGGAAGGGGTTTTCGCTGTCGGGCTGACAGGATTTGAACCTGCGACCACTTGACCTGGGTTCAAGTTTCCTCAGCGAATCCCGTCGCGCCTCATTCTGCCTGGTCAGGATGATATTTCTCGAATCCACACTGCTGGAGAAGTCCCATCTAGTCCGGACATTTCCCGTCGAAAGTGTGAGATTTTGGTGAGATGGGTCAAGTCGGTCGCATGCGTCGCCCTTTCGGCCCTGATCATGGACAGGGGAGCTGGTCCAGCTGGCCTTCCGGGGTATCGGCGGTAGCGGGGCGCGGACGGCTGCGTACGCACGTTCGCAGTTGCGCGCCTCCTTCGGCGTGTCGAGGAGCGGACACGCCGAGATATTCCCTGCATAGCTATCACGTAGCAAACTTCGATCTGGTTGCGCATATGTGGGATTTCTGTACTCGAGCGAGCGACTCGATCGAGATGTCCGTGAACCGGCTGTGGCAGGCATTTCTGCGGCGGTTCGATATCGAGCACACCTTTCGCATACTCGAACAAACTCTCGGCTGGAACGTCCCGAAACCCCGCGACCCCGCCGCCGCGGACAGATGGACCTGGCTGTTTCTGGCCGCCTATACCCAGCTGCGCCTTGCTCGTGAACTCACCATCGATATCCGGCGGCCGTGGGAGAAACCCGCAGCGCCACAACGACTTATATCAGCACGTGTCCGTCGAGGTTTTCGGCACCTCCGCCGGAAAGCAGCCTGTCCCGCCAGCGCACCGAAACCCTCCCGACCCGGACCCGGTCGACCAGCCGGCCACCGCAACCAGCGTCCGGTACCCCGCTACGACGTGCACATCAAAACACCCAGCAACCAGAAGCCATCCACACCCGCCGGGCCACGACCCCGCCGAACAGGATGAAAACCTAGCTCAGAGGTTAGAACTCAAGCTAGATGCCGAAGCGAATCCCAGCGCGGTAGTCGTCCTTCGACGGTGACCTTCTAGCCGCGCCCGGTGGGCGAGTCGTGCCTGGTCGGTGCCGAGGAGGGTGATGGGCTCGACGGTCAGTGCGGCGGCTTTGAATCACAGGGCGCAAGGGCGGATTCGTCCATCGGCACGGGATGGTCGGGTTGGATTGCCGAAGCCGATGATGCCGAACATGACGAAGGTAATGTCGTAGGTGGTCTGGTCCACGATTTCCTGGACCAGCAGGGCGCAGACGTCATCGAAGGTGGCCGGGGGCATATTCGCCTTCGGCAGGTAGCGTACGCAGTCGGTGGCGAGCCACGATCCGATGTCAGTGGTCGACCGATGCCGGCGATCTCACCAGCGTCGCGCCCAGCCTTGGCGTCGGTGTAGACGTAGGTCCCGACGAGTTCCAGGCAGGGGTGTGCTGCCACAGCGGCGAGTGCGTGCTCGCCGACATCGTGGTCACACGGAGTTCGCTGCTCATCGAGGCGCACTCTGCTGTTGCTCGGCAGCCTTCCGGGCTTCGCGTTCCTCGTGCAGGCGCACGAGTTCGCGAAAGCCGAGCCGGTTGTATTTCGGTGTGGGCTGAATTCCCCACTCGTCCTCGGCGGTGTCCTTGCCTTGCGCGCCTTCTGGAGGACCGAGCGGCGGATAGGGGTATTTGCACTCGAGGGTGTCGTCGGAGTACCGCACTTTGTACAGTTCGCTGCAGATCTCGGTCAGGCTCAGGGTCGGGTAGCCGTAGTAGATCGCCATGAACGGCAGCGTGAACGCGCCCTCGAGGACGAGGGCGATCAGGCATACCAGGACGGCTCTTTTGATCCAGGTGTGCATGCGCGCGTAGTAGGGAGTGGTACCCGCCGGGAGGTCGTTGGCGGGTTCGGTGTCGGTCGAAGCCGGTGTGGTCACGATGGTATCCCTCGAATATCGTTCAGTCGGAGAAGATTTCGCGGTTGACGGTGTGCAGGTAGGGGATGGCGAGGAAGGGGGTGATGTAGAAGATGTCGTAGAGCCACCAGCCGATAACGGGGAACACCGTGCCGGCGTAGCGGACATCGGCGTACATGGTCATGTTGAACACGTAGACCACCCAGGTGACCACGCCCATCCAGCAGGTGATGATCATCCATTGCTGGCCCCAGCGCTTCATCTGCAGGAACCCGATCGCTGCGGCGACCCGCATCGAGAACACCGTGAGGATGAGCCCCGCGACCAGTGCTTTCTCGCCGGGCCCGGCTGCACCGCCGACCCAGAGTTCGTTGTAGTGCCAGAAGTATCCGGCGTCGAACATGTTGCCCCACCCGACCAGCAGTACCCGGTTGATGAGGGTGTGGCTGGCGACCAGATCCAGTGCCCATCCGAGGCTGTTGAGACAGCCGTCGATCAGTACGAGATACCCGATGAGGGTGATGACCATAGGACGGACCGACAGACCCGCGCGCTGGGCTCGGCGTTGCAGCTGGACACCGCGCAGGAAGATCGGCAGTCCGATGAGGCCGGGAGCCCACATACCCATCAGGGCGGCGCCGATGATCATCCATTTGTCGGCGCGGCGCTGGGCCTGGCGGGATTGTTCGTGGTGGTCTTCCAGCGACAGCGGTGGTGTGTCGGGGGCCGCTGGTCGCGATGTGGTCACAGGTCCCACCATCCACGCGCGAAGGACATGTAGAGCTGGATGAGGAACATCGTCAGCAGATAGCCGTAGATGAGGATCTGGAAGACGATCAGCGCCCTTTTACGTTTGCGCTCCTTCAGGTCCATGCCGGATGCCCCTTTCTATGATGTGGTCGAGGTTTCGGGAGTGAGCAGGGTGGCGGCCGCGATCTCACGCAGCCCGTCGGTGATCGCGCCGTCACTGCTCAGCGGCGCGAGAACGCAGGCCTCGGCGGCGGCGATCTCGGTAGCACCGGCGGCGATCATGGCGGCCGCGGTGACGAGTACCCGAGTCGAGGGTGGTTCGAAGTGGAAGGCGCTGTCGGCCTGGCGAATCGAGGTCGCGCAGGCGACCAGGCGCTGGGCGGCGGCCGGGTCGATCCCGGTTTCGGAGATCAGCAGTTCGGCTTCGCGCTGCGGTGGTAGGTAGGTCATCGCCAGGGTGACGAATCGTTGCCGGAAGGAGGGTTTGAGTTCTTTGAGCGAACTGCGGTAGCCGGGATTGTAAGAGCACACGAGCATGAAGGTCGGCGGTGCTTGCACTACTTCCTGCGCCCTGTCGAGATAGAGCGTGCGGCGGTGGTCGGTCAGCGAGTGCAGGATGGCGAGTGAGTCGTGACGGGCCTCGACCACTTCGTCGAGGTAGCAGATCGCGCCTGCTTTGACCGCGCGTGTCAGCGGCCCGTCGATCCACTCGACATCACCGCCGGCGACTATGAACCGGCCGACCAGATCCGAGCTGGTGAGGTCGTCGTGGCAGCTGATCGTGACCACGGGTCTGTCCAGCAACAGGCCCATGTGCTCGATGAAGCGGGTCTTTCCGCAACCCGTCGGGCCCGTGAGCATGACAGGAACGCGACGTCCGAACGCCAACTCGAACATCTGTACTTCGCTGCCGTTGGCGAAATAGGTGTCGATGGTCATCGTATTCCCTTCGATCTCTGAGATTTCACGCGGCGACGAGTTCGCGATGGACCTGAGCCAGGACTCGTGGCAAGTCCTCCATTCGCCCGATGCGTTGGGAGCGGCGGGGGCCGAAGACTTCCGGCAGCGGGTCGACGCGCACCGGTCCGATGCCGATGTAGTAGATGGTCACTCCGGCCTCGTTCGCCTCCTGCACCGCGTGTGCCGCGTCGGCCCAGGCGTAGCGGCCCTCGTAGCCTTCATCGGAGATCAGGCCATCGCCGATGACGATCAGCAGGCGGTGCTCGCCGGGCTGGTCGAGCAGTCGCGCGGTCAGGTGCCGCAGCGGTGCCCCGAGACGGGTGTAGCCACCGGTCTCCAGTCCGAGCCCGCCCGGCGGTGTGAACCGCGCGTCATCGAAGTCCTTCAGGCGCCGCACTTCCACGCGATGGCGGGTGTTGCCGGTGAACACGAAGATCCCGTGCCGCTGACGCGCGCGTCGCATGGCGTGCGAGAGGGCATCGGCGCACGCCAACTCGAGGCGAAAGATCTGCCCGCCGTGCACGCCGAGTGACGAGCTGCCGTCCAGCAGAAGTGCGGTAGCGACATCGCGACTGCGCGGCATCAGTTCACGGAAGATCCGGGCCTCGCCCGCGCTGCCGGTCGCCAGATCGATGTAGTGGCCCACGTATCGGTCGACATCGAGGATCGAGCCGTCCTCGAGCCGGTCGGTCATCTCACGATGGGTGCGTTGCTCGAACCACTTGCGCAGATCCGCGGTGACGGTGACCGTCTGCGGGTCGCGAGCGGTGTGGGCCTGTTCGAGCACCGCCACGTGACCGGGCATGAATCGCCGAGTCCACATGTTCCATTCCGGATACGGGATGCCAGGACGATGATCGGGGGTGCGGTCGAGATCGTTGTCGTGTGGTCGGCTCGGGGGCGGGAGGTTGGGATTGCGTACGCCGCCGTCACCGCCCACCGGCGTCGAATACGGTCGGGGCAGCCGCTTCTGCGTGGTTGTCCACGGCATCCTCCCGAAGCTGCGGCGCAACCTGTCGGTCACGGTCCGCGGGCGCGTATACGCGATCGGCAGCCGTCCCAGCAGCGGGTGCGGTGTCCGAGTGCGCCCCGTTGCCGCCATGGTCACGGCCCGCTCCACCATCGCCGATGCCGCCATGTCCGCGGCCGCCATCTCCAGATCGGGGACAACGCCACGGATTTCGGGTACCAGCCCGGGCCATCTGACCCCGATCCAGCCGAACGCGACCTCGGCCTCGACGATCGCGAGTGCGCGAAGCTCACCGCCGCTGAGCTCGTTGAGCCGATACTCGGTGAGCCGGTCCTTCGAGGGTGCACACTGCAAGGCGATCCCGCATGTCAGGGTGCGCCGAGACCAGTCCCGCGCGAGCGGCGGATAGGGCACCTGAACGGTCTTCATGCTCGGGTTCAGCCCGAACACACGATGCTCACCGGTGACCAGAACGACACCGTCACGGCGTCGGTCGCTCAGCACGACCGCGGTCAGCGCGCAACTGCGCTCGACCATCAGCGAGTGCGTATCCGATAGTCGGGTCATCGCGAACCTGCTGACGCGCGATGACTCACGCGCGCGTCACTCAGAACGTGCCGATGTTGGAGAACATCCAGTACCAGAACGCGATGATCCCGACCGTGCCGCCCCACGCCGCCGCGTAACGCGCGATTTCCCACAGATACCCCATGACCACAGCTCCTGACCTCGATTGGATGACGAAATGTCAGCGGACCCTGCCGCCGTACCGGAATTCGGTGTGATGCACCGTGCGGAGCGGGAGATAGGTCCTGTGGTTCGAGGTCCGGCGTCGCCATCACAAGACCCCCATCCGTGCAATTGGCTGACCGAAGTCAATATAGTTGGTTGTGAGTACTACTGTCTACAGTCGGATGAGATCTGCTTGAACACGCAATCAGAGCCAGAATTCGTCGCCGAAAGATTCTGATCTGAACTGGATGAGCTGAGTTGAGTCAGGCTCTGCTATGGCGCGGCAGGAGGCGGCCACACGAGTCCGGGCGCCCGCAATCGGGCCCGCGCCCGGATGTCACGCGCGCTGGGCCGTACTCGACTGCTGTTCAGTCGGAGAAGATTTCGCGGTTGACGGTGTGGAGATAGGGGATGGCGAGGAAGGGGCTGATGTAGAAGATGTCGTAGAGCCACCAGCCGATGACGGGGAACACCGTGCCGGCGTAGCGGACATCGGCGTACATGGTCATGTTGAACACATACCCGACCCAGATGACCACGCCCATCCAGCAGGTGATGATCATCCACTGCTGGCCCCAGCGCTTCATCTGCAGGAACCCGATCGCCGCGGCGATGCGCATGGAGAAGACCGTCAGGATCAGCCCGACTTCCCATGCCTTCTCACCAGGGCCCGCCGCGCCGCCGACCCACAGTTCGTTGTAGTGCCAGAAGTATCCGGCGTCGAACATGTTGCCCCAACCGTTCAACAGCACGCGGGCCAGCAATGTGTGATTGGCGACCAGGTCCAGCGCCCAGCCGACCGTATTGATCGCGGCGTCGACGATAACCAGATAGCCCAGGAGAGTGACCAGTATCGGCCGAACGGTCAGCCCGTCGCGCTGGGCGCGTCGTAGGAGTCGGATGCCGTACAGGAACAGCGGCAGGCCGAAGACCCCCAGTGCGGCAGTGCCGATCAGAACGCTGCCGCTGATCAACCACTTGTCGGCGCGACGCTGCGCCAGTCGCGATCGCCTGGCGTGCTCATCGAGGGACAGTGTCGCGCTCGCTGCATCCGCGTCGGCACGGGCAACAAGGCGCTCAGTGCGTTTGCCGGGAATCGACATCGATCTCCCCTGTGAACGAGGGTCGGCGCGCGAAGGCCGATCTGGGCGCTCACAAAGGTACCAATACTGACTGAAGTCAACAAGATGGCGATCGAGACCGCCGTATGGGCGTTCATTCGGCCGGTGCGAGGCTGCGCATCGTTCGGATGAGGTAGTCCTCGACCAGCGCTGGTCGGTTCGGCCACCCGCTGGTGGTGATCAGCAGCGCGTAGAGGCCGAGCAGGAAGAACACCGCACTGTTGATCGGAGTGACCTGTGGGTCGATCGCCCCGCTGTCGCGCGCGAGTTCGATCCGCTGGGCCACCAGGTCGATGAGCGGATGCTCCCTACCGTCGTCGGGCGGGCGTGTCTGCGAGAAGTGCGCCGACAGAAAGTCCTTGAACAGCAATACACCCAGGCGATGCTCGAGATCGAAGATCAGGCGGATTACCTCGTTCAGCACCTCCGTCAGGTCGCGGTCGCCGCGCAGGAAACGGCCGAGCTGTTTGACCATGCGCTGCTCTTCGCGCAGCTCGAGCTCCAGCAGGACGTGTTGCTTGGTCGGGAAGTGGAAGAAGAACGTGCCGTGCGCGACCCCTGCGGCCGCAACGATGGCACCGATATCGGCGTCGGCCATCCCGGTCCGCTTGAATTCCCCGATCGCCGCACCCATGAGGCGTTCCCTGGTCTGGAGACGCTTCGCCTCGCGTGCCGACAGGCCGTCCGTCGCAGCCATCCGCGTCTCCCTTATTCCTGACTCGACTCATCGAGAAGTCCGTGTCCATCGCCGCCCAGTAGGTTAGCGGGATCGGGGACTGTGCGTTCGGATTGGTAAGTAAGCGACTTCATCGGAGTCGACCAGTACTATTCGATCGCGCCGTCGGAACTGTCGTCGTTCGCCGCCTCGGGCGGCTCGTTCTGGAATCTGCCGCAATCACCGGAGAGCATGTACTACGTGCTGCGCTACTTCGCCACCAAATATCCGAACAAACCGCTGCGGGTCATCGAGAACGGATTGGCTACCGACGCGGATCAGAACCGTGCCGACGGGTACCGCCGCGACGACCATCTCCGCGACACCGTCTATTGGATTCAGCGCGCACGCCAAGACGGCATCAACATCGTCTCCTACAACTACTGGAGCCTCACCGACAACTACGAGTGGGGTGAATACGGTCCGGTAGTCGTTACAGATCTGAAGTTGGCGGGGTCTTGTGTTTCTACTGGTAGGGGCGGTTTCTGCTTGGATATGGTGTGGTTGGTGAGGTGGTTGATGTGTTGGATGGTGGGTTTGGTGATGGTGATGGTGAAGTGGGCGTGG
>NZ_BAFP01000270.1 GCF_000308455.1 Nocardia abscessus NBRC 100374
CGCGAACGGCGCCGGGATACAACTGGCCTATCAGCTGATCTTCGGCGCACCGTTGGAAGCCGTCACCAGTGTGTGCACTCGCCAGCTCCGGGATCGCCTGCGTGAGCTGGCCGTACCGGCAACCTTCGTGCTACGTCCGACCGGAAGATACTGGCAAGACGATCTGCACAATTCGTGGGAGACGATCGGCGCCGCCCTTGCCGAGGATCGGTGAACGGCTCGGGGTGGTTCTTCGGCGACGGCGAACCCCGAAGGCAACCGCTATGACCGTGATGAGCGCCTGACCGGGCGTCTGCCGGCACACGGGATCAGTGATCGGTGATCCAGGTGTCGGTGAACTCCGCCTCGGCGGCGAGCATCTCCAGCAGCCGCGCCACGACGGCGGCTTCGATCTTCTTGCCGAACAACGGGATGCCGACCTCGGCCGAGCCGTCCACGACCGCCACCGTCGCGCTGTCGCTCTCGGTGAGCCGGACGGTGCCACTCACCTCGGCGGGCACACCCTCGACGCGCGCGTGGAAGCTGCCGCCCTCGCGGGTGTAGGTCTCGGTGCGTGCGATCACCAGGCCCTCGGGTCGCACGGCGGTGATCGCACTGGGCAATTCCGACGACGGAACGGTCTGCACCAGCCGCACCTGTAAGCGATCTTCGGCGGCTTCGAACTCGACGAGCCGCGCGTCGACCCCACCGGCCTCCTCGATGCGGTCTTTCCAGTACTGCTCGTCGGCGAGCGCCGCTCGAAGCGCGTCGGCCGAATGGGAATAGGTGGCCGTGTACGCCAAGGGGGTCGCCATACCGCCACACGCTACCTGCTGCCACGCTGATCGAAGGTGGCGAATCGCCGAGACCCGCACCGAGGCGTCCCTGAAATATGCTGAGGAACAACAGATTCGGTGGTGATGCGTACGTAACCGCGACCCATGGGGCGGAGAACCGAGCAGCGCGGCAGCTCGCGCGGTGCGGCGCGACCGAGGACGGCGGTCCGTCAGGGAAGACGCATCAGCTGCCGGGAGAGGCCGAACAGGCGGCGGGCGAGCCGCACGACGGGCAGGCCCAGTGGAAGTAGGAGGATCGTCACGCACAGCACCGCGCCCACCAGCCACACCACGGCCGCGAGAATTCCCAGCACCGTGCCGAGCACGGAGGTGACAATTCCCAGCACTACGCCGAGCAGGCCTTTCAACAGTCGCATGATGACCTTTCCGATTCCATTCTGCGCCTCTTCACGGCGACGCGCACGTGCCGTTCCGATAAATCTCCGCCCGCCCGTCCGAACCCTCACCTGCAAGTTTGTCGTTGTGGAACGGACGAGGTCGGTCGTCCGGCCGAATGCGATGGCACGGGCCTGCCCGCCCAGCGGACCGGTCGGTACGGTCCCAGGCATGAGCCGAGCGATTGTGGAGCTATCTCATCCGATCTCGGACGGCATGCTCACCTGCCCGGGACTGCCCGGACCGCGCATCACCGCGGAGATCTCGCGTGAGCAGTCGTCGCTGATCGATATGACCTGCGAAGTCGCCCGTGTGGACATGGTCGGGGCTACCGGCACCTACATCGACGCGCCTGCCCAGTACCACCCCGGCGGCGCCGACGTCGCCGAACTGCCCGTCGAGCGGCTGTGCAATGTGCCGATCGTCGTGATCCGCGCACCAGGGCTCCGCGCGGTGGGGCCGGATGTGCTCGGCGATCCGGCGCGGCTGTGGGGCAAGGCGATCCTCGTGCACACCGGTTGGTCGGCCAAGTGGGGTTCGCCCGCCTATCGGCGCCCCGGGCATCCGTTCCTGGTCGGCGAGGTCGCCGAGGCGCTGGTCGCCGCCAACGTCGCGCTGGTGGGCATCGATTCGCTCGACATCGACGACACGTCCCTGCCGACCCGGCCGTGCCACCACACACTGCTCGGTGCGGGAATCCCCGTCATCGAGCAGATGACGAATCTGGACGCGGTCCCCGACACCGGTGCCAGGCTGGTCGCACTACCTGCCCCGGTGCGCGGAATGGGCTCGTTTCCGCTGCGTGCCGTGGCGTGGATCGAGTACCACGGTGGCAGGTAGCCGCTGAATGATGTCTTCGTCGATGCAGTAGCCGTCGGCGGGGACCGCATTCGGGTTCTGGACGACTCGGCCGGAATGGGTGGTGCCGTAGACGCGCCCCCCGACCGGTCCACACCGACGGTGATCCGGCCGACAGGGCGAGCCCGGTGGCGAGAGCGCAGAGTGTGCCGTCGGTGTCGACGCGCCGGACCTGCCCGGCGAATGGGCCGGAGCGTAGCGGCGGCCTGGTGTACACGTGCCGTCGGGAGCGAGGGCGACGTCGTTGCCGGTGGACAACTCGGCTGCCGGTGGTCCAGCCCGTGGCTCGGACCCGCGTGATCAGCGTTTTCGATCTTGCGATCGGCAGCTCCGGCTCGTCCGGCGTTCGCCCGGAAACCGACGTTACGGTCGGGAAGTCCCGCTGGCGGAATCCGGTCCCGGACCGATGAGGTGTTGTCGAGTGATGGCCGAAAACAGTGATCCCACCGGTGCGAACCAGCAACCGCGCCGGAAGACGATCAGCAGTCCCTATATTCATCGGCTGCAGCGCAGGCATTTCCTGCTGTTCGATGTCCTGCCGATTCTCGGCACGGCGGGCGCTTTCGCGTTCCTCGCGGTACACCCCTTCGGGACAACCGAATTCGTGCTGCTGTTCGCGATGTGGCTGGTCACCGGCCTCGGAGTGACCGTCGGCTACCACCGGCTGTTCACCCATCGCACGTTCAAGGCGGCGCCGTGGGTGGCCGGGGTGCTGGCGGTCCTCGGCTCGATGGCCGGACAGGGCGGCGTGGTGTCCTGGGTGGCGCTGCACCGGCGGCACCACGAGTACAGCGATCGGGAAGGAGATCCGCACTCGCCGAACCTGTCCGGCGGTGGTCTCCGCGGCACGCTCCGTGGTCTGGCGCATTCGCATTTCCTGTGGATGCGCCGCCACGAGTACCCCAACGTCGTGCACTACGCCCCGGACCTCGTCAAGGATCGCGGCCTGGTGCGGATCGCCCGCCTCTACTACTACTGGGTGGGGCTGGGACTGCTCATCCCGACAGTGATCGGCGGACTGGTTTCGCTGAGCTGGACCGGGGCGGTGAGCGGTCTGCTGTGGGGCGGGCTGGTGCGGATCTTCGTCCTGGAGCACATCGTCTGGGCGATCAATTCGTTCCTGCACATGTTCGGTACCCGCCGCTACGCGTCACGGGAGAACAGCCACAACGGTGGAATATTCGCGTTGGTGACGCTGGGGGAGTCGTGGCACAACAACCATCACGCGTTTCCCGAGTCGCCGTCCTTCGGTTTGGCCTGGTACCGGCTCGATCCCGGTTTCTGGCTCATCAAAATGCTCGAGAAGTGCGGTCTGGCCCGGGATCTGAAAACTCCGTCCGCAGCGCGGATGGCCGCCAAACGTATTTCCGGAAAGTCCGACCCGGTCGGCAGCGCAGCGTGAGGAATGCTCAACGTGGATACGAGTAGAGAAGCCATCGTCCGGTGGTGCAGGGAATACCTCGGAAACTTGCTGGAGATTCCGGCGGACGCGGTGGACCCCGCCGCGGACTTCGACCGGTTGGGTGTGGACTCCGCCCTCGCCGTCGCGTTGCTGATCGAGGTGGAGGAGCGGTACGGCGTCGATCTCGCCCCGGAGGATCTCTTCGACAACCCGAATATCAACGCGGTGGCCGGCTATCTGCACGAGCAGAGCCGGCGGAGCGTGGCGTAGCCGTGTCCGCACCGACCGGCGCCGATCGGGCCGCCGCGGCGGCGGCCGCGGTCCGGCACCACTACGACGCGGGCAACGACTTCTACCGACTGTGGCTCGATTCGTCGTTGAGTTACTCCTGCGCCTTGCGCGAGAGCGGCGACGATACGCTGGAAGCGGCTCAGGAACGGAAACTGCGGTTCCATCTGGACGCGATCGGCGCCGACAGCGCCGCGGCGGTGCTGGACATCGGCTGCGGGTGGGGCGCGATCCTGCAACGCCTGTCGCGGCAGCACGCGGTCGCGCGATCGGTGGGCCTGACCCTCAGCCCCGCGCAGGCCGAGTTCGTGCGGACGCTCGATCTCCCGGGTGCCGAAGTGCGGCTGGAGAACTGGATGCACTTCGAACCGGACATCCGTTTCGACGGCATCATCTCGATCGGCGCCTTCGAACACTTCGCTCGGCCCGAGGATTCGTCCGCCGAGAAGATCCGGGTCTACCGCGAGTTCTTCACCCGCTGCCGCGGCTGGCTGAGCGACCACGGCGTGCTGTCGCTGCAGACGATCGCCTACGCGAACATGGGACGCGAGCAGGCGAGCACGTTCATGCAGCGGGAGATCTTCCCCGACGCGGACCTGCCGACGCTCACGGAGATCGCGGCCGCGGCCGAAGGCGTCTTCGAGATCCGCTCGCTCACCAACGGGCGTCTCGACTATGCGTGGACCTGCGAGGAATGGGCGCGCAGACTCCGGGCGAACCGTGCGGCAGCCGTCGGGATCGTCGGCGCCGACGTAGTCGCCCGCTACGAGCGTTACCTCAAACTGTCCGCGCTCGGCTTCCGGATGGGCAAGATCGGCCTGCTGCGACTCGTGCTGGCACCGTATGGCGACCGATTCTTCGCCCGCCGAGGGGTGCGAGCGGGATGACGATACAGACACACCAGCAGGCGCATCCGGCGCGAGTGCGGTTCAACCCCTTCAGCGCGGAGTTCCGCCGCGACCCCTATCCGCTCTACCGGCAGCTTCGCCGGGCGCAACCGGTGCACAAGACGCTGGGCATGTGGGTGCTCACCCGGCATGCCGATGTGCGTGGCGTCCTGCACGACCGCTCGTTCAGCGCCGGTCTGATCCCGCGGCTGGTCGGCGAGCAGGCCGAGCGATTCGGGCAGCGCGATGTCGCGCGCGTCGAGCGGCTGGGCCGCAAGTCGTTGGTGTTCACCGACAATCCGGACCACGCGCGACTACGCGGACTGGTCAACCGGGTGTTCACCTCCCGGGCCGTGGCCGACCTGCGCCCCCTGGTGACCCAGGCCGTCGACGGGCTCATGCGGCGAGCCTGGCCCGCGGGCGGCTTGGATGTGATCACCGAATTGGCCGCGCCCTTGCCGATCACGGTGCTGTGCGAGTGGATGGCCCTACCCGGCGACCTGCGCGAACGGGTGGGTTCCTGGACCCACGACATCCGGTTCCTGCTGGAGCCGGGGCTGATGAAAGCAGGCGACTTCGTGCGCGTCTGCGCGGTGGTCGAGGAGTTCGCGACCGCCCTGGACGCGGTGCTGGTCGAGCGCCGATCCCGGCCCGGCGCCGACCTGATCAGCCGGCTGCTCGCCGCGCGCACGACGGGCGGCGAACTGCTCAGCGACGAGGAGCTCATCTTCGTCTGCATCATGTGCTTCGTCGCGGGCAATGAAACGACGAAATCCTTGATCGGCAACGGTGTGCTGGCGTTGCTGCGCCATCCGGATCAGGCCGCGCTGGTGCGGGACAAGCGGGCGGCGGTCAGGGCCGCGGTCACCGAGGCGCTGCGTTACGACAGTCCGCTCCAGCTGACCAAGCGCCTGGCCACCCGCGATGCCGAGATCGACGGGAAGCGGATATCGGCCGGTGACCAAGTGCTGGTGTGCCTGGGCGCCGCCAACCGTGACCCCGCCGTGTTCGACCGCCCGGACGAGTTCGATCTCACCCGCAGCACCGCCGGCCATCTCGCTTTCGGCCACGGCATGCACGGTTGCCTGGGCGGGCTGCTCGCCGAGCTGCAAGCGGAGGTGGCCTTCGACTACCTCTTCCGGCATTCGGCGGACACGCGGATGCCGGACGGCGAGCTCGAATGGCAGGACCACAGCTTCATCGTCCGCGGGTTGAACCACCTGCCGGTCACACTGCGGAACGCCCGATGACACGCGCAGCGACGAAGACGTGGCTGCGGTACGAGCGCGACGAAGCGCCCGTGCGACTGATCTGTATTCCGCACGCCGGTGCCGGCGCGTCGTCGTTCAACCGCTGGCCGGACTTGTTCCCGGCGGACATCGCCGCGGTCCGGGTCCAATTGCCCGGCCGGGAGGATCTTTCCGGTGCGCAGGCGCTGCGCCGCGTCGGCGCCGCGGTGGCGGGACTGCTGCCGCAGGTCGAGCAGTGGGGCGGCGTGCGAGTCGCGATCTACGGCCACAGCATGGGCGCGTTGGTGGCGTTCGAACTGGCCCGCGCGCTCGCCGCGGCGGGCACACCCACGGCGCACCTGTTCGTTTCCGGCCGCCGCGCCCCGCAGTTGTCCGCGAGCCGCACGCCGATCCACCACTTGCCCGACGACGATTTCGCGGCCGCGCTCGCCGCGCTGAACGCCTGGGGTCCGGCTGGACGCAGCCGCACCTTCCTGCGCTACGCACTGCCACTGACCCGCGCGGATCTGGAACTTTCCGAAGAGTACCGCTACCGGCCGACGCCCCGGCTGGGCTGCTCGATCACGGCGTTCTACGGCACCGAGGATCCGGTGGTCGACCGTGCCGAGATCGCGGCCTGGCGCGAGCTGACCGATGGCCGCTTCGCGATCCATGAGTTTTCCGGCGACCACCTCTTCCACCATCGGCATCGAGTGGCCATCGCCGCGGCGATGACCGCCGCGTTGCAGTGAGGACCCGACGTGCCGCACACCATCCTGCTTCCCGACATCCTCCAGCGCCGCGCCGCCAGTGAGCCCGACCGCACCGCCTATCTGTTCCTGGACGAGAACGGTTCGGAGACAACGACGCTGACCTACCGTGAACTGCACGAACGAGCACTGGTGGTGGCACGGGAACTCGGCTCCCGATGTGCGCCGGGCGACCGCGCGCTGCTGGTATTTCCCCAGAGCCCGGAATTCCTCGTCGCGTACTTCGGGTGCCTCTACGCGGGCGTCGTCGCGGTGCCGGTGAATCCGCCTCGCCGCGACAAGGTGCAGGACGCGACGCGATCCATCGCCGCCGATTGCGAACCTGTCGTGGTGCTGACGCTCGGTGCGTTGATCGAGACATTGCGGCCTGCGCTGGAGCCGATCCGCACGGCCCGGCAGTGGATCGCCGTCGACGGCCTGCCCGTGACGGGCGCGGACGGCGCCCCCGCCGCCGCCCTCGATTCCGTCGCGTTCCTGCAGTACACGTCCGGTTCCACCGCGGCTCCCAAAGGCGTCATGGTCACGCACCGGAACCTGATGGCGAACGAGGAGATGATCCGGCAGGCGTTCGGACACGACCGGCACTCGACCGTGGTGGGCTGGGCGCCTTTCTTCCACGACCAAGGCCTGATCGGCAATGTGCTGCAACCGCTGTACGTGGGGGCGACGAGCATCCTGATGTCGCCGGGGACGTTCATCCGCAGGCCGCTGCTGTGGCTGGAAGCCATCTCCCGGTATCGCGCGCACACCAGCGGCGGCCCGAACTTCGCCTTCGACGCGTGCGTGGCGCGCGCGGCCACGGCGCAGGTGCCCGCGCTGGACCTGAGCAGCTGGAAAGTGGCGTTCAACGGAGCCGAGCCGATCCGTGCCGAGACGTTGACCCGGTTCGCGGAAACCTTCGCACCCTACGGGTTCGACGCGCGGGCACTGTATCCGTGCTACGGCCTCGCCGAAGCCACGCTGTTGGTCACGGGCAGCGAGAAAGGGCGTGGCCCGGTGACGCTGGACGTGGACATCGAAGCGCTCGAGCGCGGGCACTACGCCGATGTCGTAGCCGATCGGTTCCGTACCCTTGCCGGGTCGGGGCGGGTGCTGCGGAAGGAACATCTGCGCATCGTGGATCCCGATACCGGGCGGATCTGCCCGCCGGACCGGATCGGCGAGATCTGGGTCTCGGGAGAGCATGTCGCACAGGGCTATTGGAGAAATGCCGAGGCGACCGTCGCGAGCTTCCATTCGCGATGCGCCGACGATTCCGCACGAACCTACCTGCGCACCGGCGATCTCGGTGTTCTGGTGGACGGTGAGCTGTACGTGGTCGGGCGAGTAAAGGATGTCGTCATCGTCCGCGGCCGGAACTATTACCCGCAGGACATAGAGCACACTGTCCAGGGCGCGCATCCCGCGCTCCGGGCGGGTGGGGGTGCGGCGTTCTCGGTGCCCGGTCGCGACGGCGAGAAACTCGTCGTGGTGCACGAGGTCGCGCGCGAGTATGCGCCGGAGGCCGACACCGCGGACATCGTGGGCGCGATCAGGGCGGCGGTCCTGCAGGAGCACGAACTCGCCATCGGCGAGGTGGTGCTGACCCCGGCAGGCCGGGTCAGAAGACCAGCAGCGGAAAGACGATGCGGGCGGCGGCCAGGAAACGGTATCTGGCGGGCGGATTCGAGATCTGGTCGCCACGGACGGAAGAACCCACCGAACTTCGTACGAGGAGCTGAGCACATGCAGGCCTGGCAAGCGGCAAACGCGGACTTCGAAGCGGCGGTGACCGGTGCGGTGCTCAGCATGCCCGCCGCCGGGCACTTGGGTTTCGGGTTCGGCCGGGTGGCTCCCGGCGAAGCCGAGATCATTCAGCCCTATCGCAAGGAATTGACCCAGCACGATGGATTCTTCCAGGGCGGGGTGCTCGGCTCCCTCGCCGATTTCGCCGCGGGTTCGGCGGCGGGAACCCTGCTGCAGCCGGGATGGGTGAACATGACGATCGACTACACGGTGAAGATCCTCGCCCCGGCGAAAGGCCCGACGGTCGTCGCCCGGGGCCGGGTGATCAAGCCGGGAGCCCTCATCACAATCGCCGCGGCGGATGTCTACTCGGTCGACGGAGACGACGAAACCCTCTGCGCGACAGCGTTTGTCACGATGCGCAATGTGAAACTGTTCACCGCGGACCGAGGGGTGCGGCCATGACTGCCGACGCATTCGTGTTCGACCCGTTCGCCGCGGGTTTCGCCGAGAATCCGTACCCGCACTACGCCCGGCTGCGCGCCGACGCTCCCACCTACGAGCATCCGCTCGGATTCTGGATCTTGTCGACCTACGAGGATGTCGCCGGGCTCCAGCGCTCGACGCAGTCCGTCGACGAGCAGCACCTGACCCGGCTGCCGTCGTGGAAGAGCGACAGCGACCGGCTGGGCAAGGAGAACCGGATGATGCGCGGACTGTCCATCCTGGACCGGGACCCGCCCGATCACACCCGGCTGCGCCGTCTCGTCACCAAAGCGTTCACCCCGAGGGCGATCGAGGCGTTGTTGCCGAGGGTCGAGGCCCTCGTCGGTGCCGCGCTGGATCGTATCGCCGAGTCCGGCACCGCGGATGTCGTCACGGAACTGGCCTTCCCGGTGCCGTTCGGGGTCATCTCGGAAATGCTGGGTGTCCCGGTGGTGGAGCACACGCGGTTGCGTGAGCTCACCGCGATTCTCGTGCTCGCGCTGGAACCCCTCGCGGATCCGGCCTTGCAGGCCGCGATCCGGTCGGCGAACCAGGAACTGTTCGCCATGGTGGGCGAACTGGTCCGCTGGAAACGCGCCGCTCCCGGCGACGATCTGCTGACCAGGCTGATCGCCGCGGAACACGAGGGCGATGTCTTGAGCGAAGACGAGCTGGTCGCTCAGGTCATGCTGCTCTACATCGCGGGTCACGAGACGACCGTGAATCACCTCGCGGGTGGGATCCTCGCCCTGCTGCGTCATCCCGACCAGGCGCGACGGCTCCGGAAGGACCCGCGACTGGCCGACAATGCCGTCGCGGAGCTACTCCGATACGACACACCGGTGCAACTGATGCGCCGGATCACCGTCGAACCCGTGCCGATCGGCGGCTCGGAGATCCCGCCCGGCAGTTTGGTGCTGGCCTGTGTCGCCGCCGCCAATCGCGATCCGCACTTCTGGGGAGCGGACGGCGACGAGCTGCGCCTCGACCGGCCCAACGCGCAGCAGCACCTCTCGTTCGGCGCGGGCATCCACCACTGCCTGGGCGCGGCGCTGGTGCGGCTGGAAGCCCGAATCGCCTTCTCCCGCTTCGTGCAGCGGTTTCCCGACGCCGCCATCGAGACCGTGCGCTGGAACGGGCGGATCAATGTGCGAGGACCCGCCGAACTGTCGATCTCGGTGTAGTGCAGGGCGCTGAGGAGGCGAACGAATGCCGACGATGACAGTCGATGGGGCACCGATTTCCTACACCGACACCGGAGTCCCGCTCGGCCGGCCTGCGGCGGCGACCGTGGTGTTCGGGCACGGACTGCTGTTCGGCGGATGGATGTTCCGGTCCCAGATCGAAGTCCTGCGCGAGCATTACCGCTGTATCGCGATCGACTGGCGGGGGCAGGGCGCGACGGCGGCGACCGCCCGCGGATACGACATGGACACCCTCACCGGGGACGCCGTCGCGGTGATCCGGCGTCTCGGGGTCGGCCCGGTGCACTGGGTCGGCTTGTCCATGGGCGGCTTCGTCGGGCAGCGCATCGCGGCGCGTCACGGTGCGTTGCTGCGCTCGTTGACGTTGCTGGACAGCAGCGCCGAGCCGGAAGTCCCCGGCAAGATCGGCGAGTACAAGCGGCTCGCGCTGGCGTTGCGACTCTTCGGCGCAGGACCGATCCTCGGCAGGATCGAACCCCACCTCTTCGGCTCGCGCTTTCGCGCCGACCCCGCGAATCGGCCCCTCATCGACGAGTGGGCCACCCGCCTAAGGCGCTGTGATCGTGCGGCTGTGCGCAAGGCGGTCCTCGGCGTCGCCGACCGTTTGTCGGTGGAACACGAGATCACCGCTGTCACGATGCCGACGCTCGTCGTCGTCGGCGCCGACGACGCGGCGACGCCTCCTCGGCGATCCGAGCGCATCGCCGAGCTGATCCCCGCCGCTCGGCTGCACACCCTCGCGGATTGTGGGCATACCAGCAGTTTGGAACAGCCCGCGGCGGTCACCGCCCTGCTCCAGGAATTCCTCGCCAGCGTCGACGGACCCTGGACCGACTAGCTTCGTCGCGAACGACGCGGTGCTGCTAGCGACGCGAACTCGAGGTCGGAACGGCGGGACGGCGAGATCTTCGCCGAAGATGTCGGGAAGATCGCGCTGCACGCTGTCCGGGAATCGGGCGGGCCGCTTCTCCAGGAAGGCCGTCACGCCCTCGCGGGCGTCCGCACTCGCGCCCCGGTGGTAGACGCCGCGGGATTCGACGCGATGCGCGATCATCGGATGCTCGGACCCCAGGTTGCGCCACAGCATCTGCCGGGACAGGGCCACCGAAACGGGTGCGGAATGCTCGGTGACGCGGCGGGCCAGCGCATACGCCTCGTCGAGCAGGGTGTCGGCCGCATGCAGCGCGTAGAACAATCCCGCCTCGCGCGCTTCGCTCGCGTCCACGAGACGGCCCGAATACAACCAGTCCAGCGCGGTCTGCATCGGCACCAGACGCGGCAGGAACCAACTCGAGCAGGACTCCGGAACGATGCCGCGCCGATTGAAGACGAATCCGATGCGGGCGCCGTCGACCGCGAGCCGGAAGTCCGCGGCGAGCGTCATGGTGATGCCGACGCCGACGGCCGGTCCGTTGACGGCGGCGATGATGGGCTTGCGGGATTCGAACATACGTAGGTTCGCATCGACTCCAGCGACACCACTCGCCGCTCGACCGGCAAAGTCAGTCGGGAGCCGAAGATCTCGACCTGCCGGCCGGGCAGCTGGTCGGCTTGGTCGAACATGTTCCACACCAGCGCTTCGGCGGTATAGACGCGGCCTCGATAGGTATCTCGGGTGCTGTGGGTCGTGACGGCAAACGCCGTGCAGCAGCGGGCAGGGATGGTTGTTCGGTGAGGCGGGCGCGCCGGCCGGCTTCATCGCCGGCGAGCGAGGCTGCGGCGTCGCCGTGTCTGCGGCGGCGTGGGGCGCGCCAGGTTCCGCGGGCTGTGGTGTGGCTGGTGTGGAAGTCGGCGACTTCGAGTTCTTTTCCGCGCAACACCAGCGCCGTACTCGGCCCGGCGGCGGGATCGTCAGCCGCGGCCAGCACTGCGGTGCGAGTGATGTCACGGGTCTCGGCGAGGCGTCGGCCGATGCGGGCGGCGAAGGCGCGTTGGAAGGCCAGTCGCGCGGTGATCCCCGCTTTCGCGGTCCCGTTGGCGCGTCGCTGGCGGTGTTCGGGGGATTGCAGGTAGGCGCGGGATTCGTTGGATCATCTGCGGCAGCAGGCTGGAGTACAGGACTTCGACCGCGGCAATGTCGGATTTCATGCCGAAGGCGATGACCCAGGTCGAATTGCGGGCGATGTCGACGCGCACGTCGTTGGGGCCCGCGATCGCGAGAAACAACTGCACGTAGGTCGACAGTCCCCGGGTGCCGGGTTCACCGATGGTGATCTGACGCGTTGCCGGTGTCGCGCGGGTCCTGGGAGGCTCGACGGCACGTGCGAGGGCGAGATCGATCGAGTGCCGTGTCGCGAGTTCTTGCGCACGGGCCAGGAAGATCTCGGCTTCGTGCGCGTTGTCGGTGCCCTCGGCCTTACGCAGCAATCCAGCGATGCGCGAGAGCGCCCGATCGGCTCCACTCACTGATCGCCACCTCCGAACAATGCGCCAGCGGCGACGAGCGTCGCCAACGGGTCGCCCCTGTGCTGGGCGAGGTCGGCGGCAGCACGGACCTTCCGGATCCGGTTGAACAGGCGCGGTGTCCTCAGGTCGATACCAGTCAGCGCTGGGCGTTTGCCGGTAGCCGGGGACGGTGATGACGTGATACTCCTCGAGGGGCAGGCGCAGTTCGTACCAGGCTTCAGTGGGTGACCCATCCCGGACGGGGTCGGGTCGCGGCGGCGCCCACGCCCGGCAGTGGCATCCGGGATCGGTGCATCGGGTGATGCGCTGTCCGGGATGCCGGTGATAGTGGTGCATCCGGCCGGCCAGCATGGGGCATGTCCCGGTGGAATAGTCGGCACAGGAAGGGTGCAGCCCAGGTTCGACCGCGACGCCCTGGTGGAAGTCGGAGGGGCGGATGAAGACGATGACCTGCTCGCCGAGGGGTGTACCGCAGATCTGACACAGCTTGTGATACAGCACCTCGTGCAGGCGAAGCGGGGCGACGTTCCCCCACACCGCGCGTGAGCGGTCGCGGTGGGCCAAGGTGATGTAGGGCACGACCATTCCTTGGCTGGTCGGCGCGTCCGACAGGGCCGTGGGCAGCGGAACCGGTGCGTCTCTGGATGGCACGTGCGGGTCAAGGTGGGTCATGTGAGGAACTCCGGTGGGGAAGTGCATGGGGTGGACGGGTCAGCGGTTTTTGGGAGCCGCTGGAGTAAGGAGTCGGTGGGTAGATGCGTCGGGCGTCGGCGGGGCGGCGGCTGACCACGGCGCCGCCCGCTGCGCTGAGGGTGCGAGGAGGATCGAATGCTCGATGACCGGCGAGGCTCGGGCGCTCGTACACGCCGCTGCCGGTCGAACGCCACTCGTGAGGCGAGAACCCGGTGTCGAGCGCAGAAACGCCAGATGTAAGGCCTCGTGCACATCCGGCTTGCCAGGGGCGGGGTGAATACCGCACGGTGGCGCGTGTTGGCGAGGCGCTGGCAGACAGTCCAGGACCGCAGCTCATGCGTGGCGCGGCGACGGCGATCCGTGGTTGGGTCCCACTATTGCCGCCGAAGAGTTGAATTCGAAGTCAAGTTCAAGTAACGTGCCGCCCACGATCGTGACCAGCGTCACATCGGATTCGCTCTCGACTTGGAGATAGGTATGACTCCGAACACGGATTCCGGCACACCGGATCAGAAGAAATTACGGCGCCTCATGGCCGCTGCCCTGGTGGGAAGTTCGATCGAATGGTACGACTTCTTCATATACGGAACGGCTGCTGCCCTGGTGTTCGGCAAGCTGTTCTTTCCCCATTCCTCGCCATTGATGGGTACGTTGCTGTCCTTCAGCACGTTCTGGGCGGGTTTCATCGCCCGGCCGCTGGGCGGACTGGTGTTCGGGCACGTCGGCGACACGTTCGGCCGCAAGCCCGCATTGGTCTCCTGCTTGATCCTCGTCGCGGCATCCACCTGCGCGATCGGCCTGTTGCCAACGGCCGCGTCGCTCGGGATGGCCGCGCCGATCCTGCTCGTTGTACTGCGGTTCCTGCAGGGCCTCGCTGTGGGCGGTCAGTGGGGCGGCGTCACCCTGCTGCTCACCGAGACCACCAAGCCGAACCGCAAAGGACAAGCGGGGACCTTCGGCCAGATGGGCGTTCCTCTCGGTCTGCTGCTGGGCACGGGCGCGTTTCTCCTGGTCGGCGCACTCGTCGAGAAGTCCGACTTCCTGACCTGGGGTTGGCGCATCCCTTTCCTGGCCAGCGCCGTGCTGTTCCTTGTGGTGCTCTTCATCCAACTCCGCATCGAGGACTCGCCTGAGTTCCGCCGGCTCCAAGCCCGTGCCAGCGAAGCCTCCACCACAATCGCCCAGGCTCCAATTCTCGAAGTGGTTCGGAAGCACTCGAAAAAGGTGCTGCTCGGCGCCGGTCTACTGTTCGGGACCAACGCCATTTTCTACATCAGCGTCGCCGGTGTGCTCGACTATGGCGTCCGGGAACTCGGCCTGGCGCGCAATAGCGTATTGGCGGTCTCCCTGGCGGCCTCCGCTATCGGCGTGCCCGTCATCTATCTCGCCGGCTCGCTGTCCGACCGCTTGGGTCGCCGCCCAGTGATGCTCACCGGCGCGACGATCATGGCGCTGTGGGCATTCCCCTTCTTCTGGCTGGTGGACACCGGCTCACTCGTCGCGATCCTGATCGCGACTACGGTTGGCAGCGGCATCGCCTCCGGGCTGGTGTACGGCCCGCTCGCGGCATATCTCACCGAACTGTTCGAGCCCCGGATCCGCTACTCGGGTATCACGTTGGCCTACCAGTTGGCCGCGATCCTGGTCAGTGGTGGCACCCCGTTCCTCATGACCGCGCTGCTGGCGGCGACCGGATCAACGGCAGCGGTCTCCGCTTTCCTTTTGATCATGGCGCTGTGCACACTGGGCAGTGCTTGGGTACTGCCGGAAACCGTGGCACGCGAGCAGCCCGCGACGACCGACGGGCATGCCTCCGTATCCGTGCAATCCTGACCGATGTCGAATCAGCCGGCGATGTCTCGAGACATCGCCGGCTCCCTACTTTGTCGGTGTTCCGGCCAGTGCACAGGCGCCGCGGCCACCGAACGCCGCGTGCGCAGGTGAGAGACTATGCGGGTGACCGATGCCGAGGACCGCCCACGCGCGGACGAAACCCGTGCGCGACTACTCGAGGCTGCCGCGACTGCCTTCGCACAGCGAGGCTTTCACGGGTCGACAACGCGCGATATCACTTCTCTCGCAGGTTTGAGCACCGCGGCCATCTACGTGCACCACCGTTCCAAGGAAGAACTGCTTTATCAGATCTCGAAGGCCGGTCACCAGGCCACGCTGGATTTGATGCGTGCCGCCGTCGGCTCGGCCGAGGATCCGATCGGTCAATTGATCGCGGTCATGCACGACTTCGCTGAACACCACGCCAAGGCCCATGTCGTCGCCCGCGTGGTGAACTACGAGATCGCCGCCCTCGACGCGCCCCATCAGCAGGAGATCAAGGATCTCCGCCGCGACATCCACGGCGAACTCCGTACCCTGATCGCGCGTGGCACCGAGGCCGGCGTCTTCAATACAGCGGATGCGCATATGGCCGCTACGGCGCTTTTGTCGCTCGGTATCGACATAGCTCGCTGGTATCACGAGGACGGCTCCTGGTCTCCCGAGGACATTGCGAACTTCTACGCGGACCTCGCGCTGCGCATCGTCGGCGCGAGTCGGTCGCCACGTGGCGCTTGCGGCCCTTGACCTTCTTACCCGCGTCATATCCGCCCGTCGCCGCAGGTGACGGTGTCGGCGCCGACGAGCCGCAGCGCCGCCGGATCCTCGAGCGGCTGCGGAGCGGTGACGCGACCGTTGGCGAACTCGTCGAGCACCTCGAGCTGCCGCAACCTGCGGTCTCGAAGCACCTGCGCGTGCTGCGGGATTCGGGGTTCGTGCGAAGTGGAGGCGCGGAAACGGAACTACCGCCTCGCTCCCGGCCCCTCGAGCAGTTGGACAAGCTGGCTGACGCCGTATCTGCGGCTCTGGGATCGCCATCTCCAACCCGTGCACGTCGCTCAGGTGTCGATCTCACCGACCCAGGCGTACTCCAGGAGCGCGGTGGGCAGGTACTCGGATTCGATGTCGATGGGGAAGCCGGCGTCGTAGGCAAGGCAGGCGATGGCGAGCAGATCGAGGGCGACGAGACCTTCACTGCTCATGGCCCGATCCTCGGTCGCGGTCCAGTACTCCCTTGTGTCATCGCAGCGCGTCGGCGAGCGCGCTGTTGAATTCGTCGTGATCCTGCCGCAGATAGCGGTAGAAGAGGTTGATCGGCGGATAAAGGATCTTCAGCAGGAGTTCCGTGTCGAACGGAGCTGCCTCCTGGTTGGGTCCGTCGATCCCAGCTGTCTGCGGGTCGGTGGCGTCGACTGCGGCGACCAGCTTGCCGTACATGTCCGGCCGGCCGAGCCAGAAGCTTTGCAGAGTCTCTACCCAGGAGTAGATGTACTCGAGGGACACCGCACTCGATCCGGACAGCGACTCGCGCAACAGGGAGACCGGTATCCGGGCCAACTTCTCCAGGCGCTCGTTCTCCCGGCATATCAACGCAAGGTAGAAGGAGGTGACCCAAGCCCCCGCGGCCACACAGGACTCTGGGCCGATCGCGGGCAGGGATCGCTCCTGCTCCCTGATCCGGACCGTTACACTGCTACCTTCGCCCGCGGCGAACAGCGCGGAGCCGGTCTGCATGGCCGTGACCCATGCTTCCCACGTCTCGAATTTCACCGCCTCCGGGTCCGTTGCGCATCGCGCCTTTGCCAGAGTCAGGGTCCAGCTCAGGGCCTGGGCTCGTCTGACGCCCTTCGGCTTGTCAAGCCCGGCGAGGACCCAGCTCGCGTTCTCTTCGAGCACTGCGAGGCCCTCAGCCTCGTTGTCCATGGGGAAGTCATGGCGAGGAATGCTCGTGACCACGTACTCTCCTGGTGGATCTCGAAGTTGCTCCAGCGAAGCACCAGCATAGGCGCCACATCAGGCGCGACATGAGCCCCAAAACAACATCGCGGCGCAGAAGACAGCCTTCGCCGTCATTCTGCACCGCGATGTCATCAGCATGAGTGAGCAGTTGTGGAGCCTGCTCGCCCGACGGTAGGTCCGTGGGCGGTCTCGTCACAAAGCGAGTACGAGCTTTCCCGTATTCGCTCCCGTGAACAGCATGTCGAGCGTCTCGGCGAACCGCGTGATCCCGCCCTCGACGATGTGCTCCCTGCTTTTGATGCGGCCGTCGGCCAGCCACTCGGAAATCTCGCTGATCGCCTCACCGTAGCGATCGGCGTAGTCGAACACCACGAACCCCGTCATCGATGCCCGGAAGACCAGCAGGGACATGTACCGGGAAGGCCCTGGCGGCAGCTGCTCCGCGTTGTACGCCGATATCGCACCACAGATCACCACCCGGGCGCCGCGGCGGAGGTTGGCGAGCGCGGCATCGAGGATATCCCCGCCGACGTTGTCGAAGTACACATCGATCCCGTCTGGAGCGACTTCGCGCAGCCGTCGCAGGACATCCTCGTTGCGGTAGTCGATCGCCGCGTCGAACCCGAGCTCGTCGGTCAGCACACGGCATTTGTCCGCACCGCCCGCAATGCCGATGACCATCGCGCCCTTGGCCTTCGCGATCTGGCCGGCGACGCTGCCGACCGCCCCGGCCGCCGCGGACACCACGACAGTCTCACCGGCGCGTAACTTGCCCACCTCGAGGAGGCCGAAATACGCTGTCATTCCCGGCATTCCGAGTGTGCCGAGCCAGGTCGGCCCCGCTGCGACGCCGAGGTCGACCCGCTGCACATTCCGGCCGTCACTGATCGCGTACTCGGTCACCCCGAATATGCCGCTCACGGTGTCCCCGACCGCGAAATCCGGATGCGCGGACTCGACGACGGTCGCGATGTCCAGTGACCGCATGACCTCTCCGATGCCCACCGGCGGCACATACGAACGCACATCGTTCAACCAGCCACGCATGGCCGGGTCCAGCGAGATGTAGTCGACCTTCACCAGAATCTGACCGGCGGTGATGGCGGGCAGCTCCTCGGTTGTCAGACTCCAGGTATCCGCCTCGATTGTCCCGGAGGGCCTTTGTGCAAGCCGCACCTGTTGAATCTTGGTCACGTGTTTCCTCTCGTCGCCGGTGGTCACGCGCTCCGGCCCCAAGCGGGGTCCCGGCGTCGCAATTCCATCTGCGCGATCGTGCGCTTGTGGACCTCGTCGGGACCGTCGGCCAGACGCAAAGTCCGTTGGAGGGCATACATGTTGGCCAACGGGAAGTCGTCGGAAACGCCACCGCCGCCGTGCACCTGTATCGCCCGGTCGATCACCTTCAACGCGACCTGTGGCGCCGCCACCTTGATCGCGGCAATCTCCGTGCGCGCGTGGCGATTGCCCACGGTGTCCATCAGATATGCCGCCTTCAGGGTCAGCAGGCGGGCCATTTCGATCTCGATCCGCGACTCGGCGATCCAGTCCTGGATATTGGCGCGGTTGGCCACCGGCTCACCGAAAGTCGTGCGCGCCTGCGCGCGATCGATCATCAGATCCAGCGCGCGTTCGGCCATTCCGATCGACCGCATGCAGTGGTGGATCCGGCCGGGCCCCAGTCGTGCCTGGCTGATCATGAACCCGTCACCCTCGCCGGCCAGCAGTGCCGTTCGCGGCACCCGGACATTCTCGAACACGACCTCGGCGTGCCCTTCCCTGTCCTGGTAGCCGAAGACCGGCAGGTTGCGCAGGACGGTAATCCCGGGCGTATCGATTGGGGCGACCATCATGCTCTGCTGGCGATGCGGTGGCGCCGCGGGATCGGTTTTACCCATCACGATGAGCACCTTGCAGTTCTTGTGCAGGGCGTTGGAAGTCCACCATTTCCGGCCGTTGAGGACGTATTCGTCCCCGTCCCGCTCCATCCGCAACTGGATATTGCTGGCGTCCGAACTGGCGACTTCCGGCTCGGTCATCGCGAATGCCGACGCGATCGTGCCGTCCAGCAGCGGCTGAAGCCAGCTCTCCTTGTGTTCGGCGGTGCCGAACAGGGTGAGCACTTCCATGTTGCCGGTGTCCGGGGCATTGCAGTTGGTAGCTTCGGGAGCCAGGTGCACACTGCGGCCCATGATTTCGGCCAGCGGCGCGTACTCCAGGTTGGTCAGCCCGGGCCCCCATTCCGGATGCGGGTGAAACAGATTCCACAGACCACGGTTCCTCGCCTCGGTCTTGAGCTTCTCCAGGATCGGCGGGTGGAAATGTGGATCACCCGACCCCTTCATCTGCGCTTCGTAGACCGGTTCGGCGGGGTAGACGTGCTCGTCCATGAAGGCGAGCAGATCCTCTTGGTATTTGCGGGCTCTATCGGAAAGCTCGAACATCGGGCTCCTTCGATCGATGATGGTCCGCACTGCTGCGGCGATGACGTCGCGAATGACCTCTGCGCTGTCCGGTTCCGATACCGCTGCGGCGACCCGGGGCATCACTGCGGCGACCTCCGCGCGGGAAGGTTCGCCGCTGATCACCGCTGCCTCGATGAGGTCGGAGTGCCTGTACAGCACTTCGTCGGACAGGCGACGTCGACCATCCGAGTCCTCCTCTTGTTCTAGCCGGCATGGGATCCACTTCGCACCGTAATTGAATCTGGCGTCAACTTCAATTCGCGGCGCCGACGCGTATCGGATTCTGGCGCACATCGCGAGGACCCGCGTCGTCGGTTGTCAGCGATAGCCCTCCGCCAGATATGCGATTCCGGCCTGGAGGAGCGGTTCGACCGCGTCGCCCAGGTTCTCGAAACCGGTGCCAACGGTCTTGCCGTGCAGATGGCGGTAGTGGATACCTTCACAGATCACGGCGAGTTTGAAGGCCGCCAGCCCGAGATAGAACCCGATTCGAGTCAGGTCGCGGCGGCTTCGCTGCGCGTACCGCTCCAGCAACTCGGCTTCACCGAGGAATCCCGGTGCCGACGCAACATCGGTGACCACAGGAATGCCCAGCTCGCCGGAACGCAGGTAGACGATGAGCAACGCGACATCGGTGAGTGGATCGCCGACAGTAGCCATCTCCCAGTCGATGACAGCGGTCACTCGGTCGCGCGAGTCGACGAGAATATTGTCGAGCCGGTAATCGCCGTGCACGATCCCGGCGGGCGATTGCTCCGGCTGGTGCTGCGCAAGCAGATCATGCAATCGCGCTGCCGCGGGAAGGTCTCGACTTCGCGACGCGTCCAACTGATTCTTCCAACGCCGGACCTGCCTTTCGAGGAACCCCTCCGGCCGGCCGAAATCGTCGAGTCCGACGGCGGCGGGGTCGACCGTGTGGAGAGCGGCGAGGGTGTCGATCAGTCCGGTCGCGATCGCACGGGTCCGGTCCACGCCCAGGGCGGCCAGTTCGGCCGACGAGCGGTACGGCGTTCCGGCGACGCGTTCCATGACGTAGAACGGCGCACCGATAACCGTGGCGTCCGTGCACAGGGCGTATGTGATCGGCACCGGAACCTCGGTGTCGGCCAGAGCGTTCATCACGCGGTATTCCCGCCCCATGTCGTGCGCGGTCGCGAGCACGTGGCCGAGCGGCGGACGCCGCACGATCCAGTTCGATGTCCCATCGGTGACTTCGTAGGTCAGATTCGATTTACCTCCGGCCACCAGACGTCCGTGCAGCGGGCCCGCGACCAGGCCCGGGGAGGCGTCGGCGAGCCATGCCGCCAGACGGTCCAGGTCGAGACCGGGTAAATCCAAGGAGTCCTGCTCAGCGGGCATCAGGGGACCAGCACCGCGACGGAGTCGGCTACGCAGGCGGGCTTGTCCGAGCCTTCGATCTCGATCGTCACTCGCGAAATCGTCCGCGAGCCCGCAGTACCCGCGGCTACCGAGAGCAACTCGACTCCTGCCCGGATCCGGGATCCGACCGGGACCGGTGCGGGGAACCGCACTTTGTCGGTGCCGTAATTGACGCCCATGGACAGGCCCTGCACGGTGTAGACCTGCTGGGTCAGCATCGGCACCAGCGACAGGGTGAGGAACCCGTGCGCGACGGTCTTGCCGAACGGTCCCGCGGCCGCCTTCTCCGGGTCCACGTGGATCCACTGGTGATCGCCGGTCGCTTCCGCGAACCGATCGATCTGCTCTTGCGTGACCGTGTGCCAGCCGCTGAATCCGAGGTGGGTACCGACCGCGGACTCCAGTTCGGTCAGGCCATGGAATATCTGCACTGCTTCTGCTCCTTCGGTATCAGTTCCGGGGTCCGCCCGCGACGTAGATCACCTGGCCGGAAACGAATCCCGCACCTTCGCTGACCAAGAACGAGACGGCGTGTGCGATGTCGTCGGGGGTGCCGGTTCGGGCGACCGGAGTCTGAGCCGCGATCGCTTTCGTGAATTCGTCGAATGGGATTCCCATACGCTCGGCCGTCGCAGCGGTCATCTCCGTTTCGATGAAACCTGGGGCGATCGCGTTCGCGGTGACCCCGTACTTGCCGAGTTCGATCGCGAGGGTCTTGGTGAATCCCTGCAATCCAGCCTTGGCCGCCGCGTAGTTCGCTTGACCGCGGTTGCCGAGCGCCGACGTGCTGGAGAGGTTGACGATGCGCCCCCACTTCTGCTCGATCATGTGCGCTTGCGCGGCGCGGGAGAGGAGGAACGAACCGCGCAGGTGAACATTCATGACTGCGTCCCAGTCATTGGTGGTCATTTTGAACAGCATGTTGTCGCGGGTGATCCCGGCGTTGTTGACCAGCACGGTCGGCGGACCGAGTTCGGTGGCGACACGGTCGACGGCCTGTGTCACCGCGGCTTCGTCGGCAACGTCGACACCGACCGCGAGCGCGCGTCCACCCGCCGATTCGATCTGGTCGACGATTGTCTTACAGGCGCTTTCGTCGAGATCGAGCACCGCCACTGCCATGCCGTCGCTCGCGAGACGCCGGGCCACGGCGGCTCCGATACCTCGTGCCGCGCCGGTGACGATGGCGATGCGCTGGGTCTCATTGTTCATCTTGTGCTCCTCGACAAGGGTGTTTCAGGTAGAAGCAGGCTCACGACGCGTAGACGACGCGGCCGACGGTCTTGCCGTCGGCGAGTCGCTGCACTCCGTCGGCGATCTGGTCCAGTGGCAGTCGTTCGCTCACCAATGGCCGAATCAGTCCATCGGCGGCAAGCGTGGTCAGTGCGCGATGGCATTCGGACACCGAAGCCGGGTCGTAGGTGTTGTACAGACCCCAATGCAGGCCGACTATCGAATAGTTCTTGACCAGCGCGTGGTTCAGCGCCGCCCGCTGAATTTCGCCGCCCGCGAATCCGACGACCAAGATCCGGCCTTCGAAGGCGATGCATTTCGTGGAGCGCTGGTAGACGTCACCGCCGACCGGGTCGTAGATCACGTCGGCGCCGCGGCCGTTCGTCAGATCCTTCACTACTTCGACGAAATCGTCCTGGTGGCGGTCGATTACCACGTCGGCGCCCAATTCCTCGGCATAGGCAGCTTTGTCGGCTCCACCGACGACACCGATCACGCGGGCACCCGCGGCCTTCCCGAGTTGAACGGCCGCGCTGCCGACTCCGCCGGCGGCGGCGTGTACGAGCAGTGTCTCTCTCGCCTTCAGTCCGGCTCGCCTATGCAATCCGAACCATCCGGTCTGATAGCCGATATACAACGCTGCCGCTTCGGCATCGTTCAACGACCGAGGCGCGGGAAACGCTTGGGCCGCGTCCATAATCGCGAATTCGGCGAATCCGCCGTGCGGCAGAACGGTGCCGCCGAGCACACGTTCGCCGATCGAAATCTCGGTCACCTCGGATCCCACCGCCACGACTACGCCGCACAGCTCGACACCCGGCGTGAACGGCAAGGGCGGCTTCACCTGGTAGAGACCGCGGCACATCAGCACATCGGGGAAGTTGGCGGCCGTGGACGCGACCTGTACCAGGATTTGCCGCGGGCCGGGTTCCGGGCGCTGCACGTCTTCCAGCCGCAGGACGGCACTCGGCTCGCCCAGCTCATGTACCCGCCACGCCTTCATCGATGTCATGTCAGACCCCGCCGGTCAGGGTGAGGCCGCCGTCGACGACCAGCACCTGGCCGGTCAACCAGCTCGCGTCGTCGGAGAGCAGGAACGCGACCACACTGCCGATGTCCTCGGGCACGCCGAGCCGCTTCAGTGGGTAGGTCGCGGCGATCTCGTCCTCCCTGCCTTCGTACAGAGCGGTGGCGAACTTGGTCTTCACCACAGCCGGAGCAACCGCGTTGACTCGCAAATTCGGGCCGAGTTCGACCGCGAGTTCCTGAGTGATGTGCGTGAGCATCGCCTTGCTGGAACCGTAGAAGCCGATGCCCGGTGCGGGCTTGAGACCGGCGACCGACGACACGTTCACGATCGCGCCACCGTAGTCCTTCATCCAGGCCCGGTACGCCTGCTGCGCCCAGGACAGCGCGGCCAGGCAGTTGACCTCCACGATCTTGCGAGCAGCGTCGAGTTCCAGCTCGATCATCGGGCCGAAAACCGGGTTGATACCCGTGTTGTTGACCAGGAGGTCGGCGCCGCCGAAGGTATCGATCGCACGCGCGACGGTCTCGGCCTGATGGGCGACGTCGTCCGCGCGGCCTGCGACCGCCAGCGCCCGGTCCGGGCCGCCGAGCGCCTCGACCGCTTCGTCGAGGGCGTCTTGCTTGCGGGCGGTGATCACGACGTTCGCGCCCTCGTCGACCAGCCGCCGCGCGATGCCGAGCCCTATGCCCCGGCTGGCGCCGGTGACGATCGCGGTTTTGCCTTCGAATCTCTTCATGGGGAGTCCTTTCTGCGCTGAATCGACTCAGGAGAGACGCGGAGCGCCGTGGCCATACTGTGGCCGCTATCTCCGCCAACTTACTAAGCGCTTATTTAGCCCTGGACACCATGCTGGATGGCTTGCGCAGTGGTCAAGGCCACCGCCGATTCGATGCTTATGACGTGAGTCACACAGCCGTTGATCGCCTATTCCAAGGGCGCGGCCGCCACCGCAACAGCGCGCCGTCTATTCGCGAGCGAGGCAGGTGATAGCGGACAGTGCGGCCCCTCGCACGCTCAGCCGGCGGCCTCGTCGATTTTCAGCGCATTGGCCCATAGGCGCGTAGCTGTTCGAACGAGCTCGTCGAGCGAGGTCTCCTCTTCCAGGGCGAAGGCGTAGTACGCCATCCGGCCGACCATGCCCGACAGCGCACGTGCCGCGGTATGCGGATCGAGTTCGCGGTCGGCGAGGCCTCGTTCCTGAAGATCCCTGATGGAGCGAGCGTTGCGGTCGGCGAAAGCACGGGCGCGGCGCCGACGCAAGTCGCGGAACTTCGGATCGATGGCGGCTACCTGATCGAGGATCAGCATCAACTTTGCGTTGCGCTTGTACGCCTCGAAGTAGGCGCGGTTGCTCGCCTCGATGACCGCCACCGGAGATGCTTCGTCGCCGCTCAGGCGTGGCATGCCCGGATGCAGCATGTCGTGCTGGGAGGCTTCGAGGACCGCTTGGAGAATCTCTTCCTTACTGGAGAAATACGTATAGAAGCTGCCCGTGGAGCATTTCGCCTCGGCAGTGATATCCGATAGCCGCGCGTCGAGGTAGCCGTCGCGTTCGAACACCACACGGGCCGCGACCACCAGCGCCGCCCGCGTTCGTAGACCGCGGGCGGTGAGCGGAGGTTCCCGGAGGATGGAAGTATCGACAAGCGAGGGGATCTCACCCAATGCCGCTTCGTCGTCGACCGTCCTGGCCATCCACACCCTCCCTATCCGCCCTGGATGCTCGGAGTGATCGTCGCACACCCGTCATCGGTCTGCACCCGGCTCCGACCCGCCCGGTGATCACCGGATCGAGGCCGACCTCCCAACATGCCCGAACATGGTTCGCAACCGTTCCGACGTTAGTCGAATATGAACCCATCTTCAAGTTGACTGGCTGTGCATGCCAAAAGCCCTGCCCAGCCAGGGTTCGAACACGGCTGAGCAGGGCAATCGCCTCACTGAATCGATGACGTGCGACTCGGCATCACTTCGCCGGAGCCGGAGCCGGAGCCGGAGCCGGCGCCGGAGCCGGCATCGGCTGGTTGATTGTCGTGAAGTACTGGACAGCCGCCATGATCGCGACCGGAGCGGTGATGAGAAGCTGGCCAGCCACTGCACCGAGGGGGCCGACGGCCATGATTCCGCCCAAGCATCCGATGGCAGCTGCCGGAATGAAGGCACCGAACAAGCCGATAATCGCCGCGGAAGCGACGGTTGCCCCGGCGATGCCACCCAGCACGCAGCCGACCGCCGCGCCGCCGATGCCACCAACGGCGGCACCGATCGTCGCGCCCATGAGGATCGTGGAGGACAAGCGCGCCCAGGCGGCTTGTTCCCGGTCGTACTGGGTCCGCCAGGGAGCCTGGTCTTCGTAGGGCAGGGCCACCGGCTTGTAGGCCGCGTGCTCGAGGTCGAACTGCGGCGTCAACGTAGCAGTGCGGTCGCGGATGTCGGCTGCGATCGGGAAGACGAAATCATCGACCCGGAAGGACAATTCCGAACCGGCTAGGACAACGCCATTGGGCGCCTTGATCTTCAGCGCCCCTTCTTCGGCGACAAGCGAGCCCGCGTCGAGGCCGATCACCGTCGATCGCTCCCCGACCGAGACCGTGTACCCCACCGCGCCGGATTGGTCCGGTGCGGCCGATACCGTCCCGGCCGTCACGCCGAGCGTCGAGACGAGCAGCGTCGCTGCTGCAATCGTTTTCCTCATCTATTTCCTTCTTCTCTGTGCCTCGAACCTCACGTTCGAGAGACGTCGTACAGACGCCGCTGCAGTCGGTTCGGTCGGTACTCCCGTCGGACCGAATGCAGCGCTTCACCGTGGCGCGCTCGCCCTGGTTGGTGATCGACCGCCACTCTCATGAGCCTGGTTTGATTGAACATGAACTCAATCTCAAATTGTGATCTACGTCAAGTCTTGAATCTGGACTCAACTTCACTTACCGTCCTACTGCGCCAGTCGAACGTGACTCACCTCCGTTCGCGGCCTGGCGGGATTCCCGCACAGCGCAAGTACGAAGGGGTGGTGACGGTTTGGTCGCCTTCAGCCGGGGTAGGCGATCGAGCGGACATGCAAGGCGACGAGCTCGTGGAGTTCTTCCGCAAAGCGCAGGCCGACAGCCGTAAAGGCGGGCGCCTAGGAAAGGAACTGCTGGCCCAGCGCTTCGCGAAGTCGGACATCTGACATGTCGCGCAGGCCAACGGCGAATGGTGCGGTCTAGCGACGCATCCGCTCGTGGCAGTGGATCGAAACGTTGCGGTGGGTGCGTGGTTCCGCGCAAACAATTCACCCACCGCAACGCCCGATATATCGGCATGTGGCGACTCCCCCTGGGTATCGCTGGCGTATGTCTCACTTGCGACGCTGGGGAGCCGTCTACCTGCTGGTCCTGCTCTTCGCGGGTTCATGGTTCGGGCAGTTCGTCAGCCAGCTGAATGAATATCACCGCATTCAGCAGGTGCACAGGCAACCGTTCGAGTGGCCGGGATTCTGGGCGAACTTTTTCGCCAGCACGTTCGAGAACTGGCAGAGCGAGTGGCTGCAACTCGTCTTTCAAGCGATCCTGCTGCTCGGCGCGAAACACCTGCTCTTCCGGGCGGACGCGGCGGACATCGAACGGATCGAGCGGAAGATCGACCAGTTGTGCGCCGCCACGCCCGGCAACCCCGGCTCGGACATCGACTCGGCCGAGTCCTGAGACCCGCTCGATTCTGAGTGGGTCATTCCGGCTCGGTGGTCTCCGGTGGGCGTTCGGTTCGGCAATGCCATCAAGACCGTGGGCAAGAACGGGGCATTCCCGCTCGCGGACTTCACCCGGGTGGTCAACGTCAACCTGATCGGCACCTTCAACGTGATCCGGTTGGCCGCCGAACGGATCTCCCGAGCCGATCCGGTCGGCGAGGAGCGGGGCGTCATCATCAACACCGCGTCGGTGGCGGCGTTCGACGGCCAAGTCGGGCAGGCGGCCTATTCGGCATCAAAGGGCGGAATCGTCGGCCTGACGCTGCCGGTGGCCCGCGACCTCGCGGGGCTGAAGATCCGCGTGGTGACCATCGCTCCCGGACTGTTCCACACTCCGCTGTTCGCCACCTTGCCCGACGAGGCCATCGCATCGCTGGGCGCGCAGGTGCCGCATCCCTCGCGACTCGGCGACCCCGCCGAATACGCCGCGCTCGCCCGTCACATCGTCGAGAACCTGATGCTCAACGGCGAGACCATCCGTCTCGACGGCGCGATCCGGATGGCGCCGCGCTGAGCCGGCCGCCCTACGGAGCGGCGCCGCGGTCACCTCTCCGCTGAGCTGTCGGCATCCCCGGTCAGCGGATTCGTCTCGGACCGGTCGAGGAACGGACGCCCACGACAGTGATGACCGTGACCATCAATACCGTCATCAGCTTCATGAGGTTCCAGGTCTCCGGGTCCGGAATAGGTTCGGTGATTTGCAGGTCCCTTGGCCGTGGGCGGTTCCGTGCGGGCGGGGGCAACTCGGTGCGGGGCTGCTCCGCCAGGGTCTGTAGCGGCGTGGTGGCCAACGGCGGGAGCGTAACGACGGGGAACTCAGGGGCGGGCGGGCCGAGCTGGAGAGGGCTCATCGGCACAGGCGGCGGTGCGGTGGGCAGCAGGAGTAGACACGTCAGCACTGCGCTGCCGGTAGCGGCACTGCCCACGGCAGCGCTGCCGAGGCCGGATCCACTCGATCCCGGGCCGATGAGGCCCGGCACGAGGGAGCCGAAGCCGCTACCGGTCGCCAGCCCGAGCAGCAGCAGAGCGCTGCCGGTCGCCGCGCTGCCGGTGCACGCCATTTGGACGCTTCCCGTGTCGAGCTTCGGTGTCTCGCCTGGGCTATCCGCGATGACGTTCGGGTCGGCTGCTTCGTTCGCTGGGCCGGGCGTACCACCGTCGAGTTCCCCATCGCCGGTGGCGCGGAGGTCGCTGCCGGGCTTGTCGCTGGGCCGGTAACCGAGATCGGCGCTGCCGGAGGGGATTCGGATCGGCCCCAGACTCAGAGACCCGCCCTCGGCGGCAGGACCGACGGTGCTGCCGGACGGACCGAGGCTCGAACCACTGCCCGGGAAAGCATCCGCTGCGCCTGTGCCCGAACTCCCGGTGGCGAGGTCGCCGAGCGGCAGCCATGGCGGCGCCTCCGCGGATGCTTCCGGAGGCCGCGCCGCGAGCGTCGCTATGGTCAGGGGGAGCAGCACAGTGGCGAATCCTCGGGTCAGCCTTCGTGGCCGAAGTGCGCCTCGGTTGCGTTGCATGGACAGTCGCCTCGTCGTTGTCGAAACTGGGTCGGAACGGTCAGGTCGTGTGCTGGTAGCGGGAGAGTGCGAGTTCGAAGGCGTCCTTCGGCACCAGGTTCCCGCCGGAGAACGGTTCGTCGAGGTTGTAGATCGCCCGGATCACCACGCCGACGATGGCGCCGAGCAGCGCTGTCGTCACGACACTGCGTTTGCCGACCTGGACGCCGGAGAGGACCACGCTGAGCAGCAGCAGGACCGTGCAGGTCCACATGGCCAGGTAGAGGAAGCCGGGTACGCGGTAACCGGCGTCCAGCGCACGGTCGGCGCGCGCCTGGGCGACCGCGTCCAGGCTGGTCAGCGCGTTGCTCCGGAGCGTGTCGACCTCGGGTTCGGCCGCGTTCACCGCGGCCACCGCGTCACGCAGTGTGTCGAGGGTGTCCTGGGTGGACTGGCTGAGTCGGCTGTGGTCGGCCATGACGGTCCACTCCTCGTTGAGGACTTGCTCGGTGTAGTCGCGTACCAGGCCTTGGATTCGGGCATGGTCGGGCTCGGGCATGCCGTGCGCGGCCCAGTAGGTATCGATGAGCGCCTTGGCCTCGGCGATGGTGTGATTGCGGGCGTTGTCGTACTGCTGCCAGGCGATCACCACGATGAACGCGACCACCGCCATGAAGATCGTGTTGATCAGGTTGAGCACCAATGAGCCGACAGTGTCGTCGTCGGTGTGCCGCCACGCTTTCGGATGCAGGCGATCCCCGGCCACGAAGACGACGACCGCGACGAGCGCGGTCAGAGCAGGCACGAGAAATTCCAAGGCCATGCGGGGACTCCGTTCTGTCCGGATGGTTCTCGCGATCGCGGCCTCGGTGACCGGCCGCAGGGCGTGTCGCGCTACGGATGCTGGTCACAGGGAACGCTCGGCGCGCCATCCCAGGTCGATCAAATCTTCGATCTTCGGTCGCGCTGTAGCGGTACGGATTTCACCGCCCCGGATCCGATCGCCTCTCCGGAAGACGGTGTATCCAGTCGAGTGCCGTGGGCCGATTCGCGTCGAACCGAGATCAGCGGCCCACGACGCCCTCAATGCAAGTCGTTGCGACTACCGTGGTGCCGGTTCGGTAGCCGTCGTGAGCCGAGACTCGGCCCCGGATACGTCGGCGCTGTCCGGACGGGTATTTCGTTGGTCATGCGTGGTCTCACCCCCGAGATGAATACCGAGACGATCGATGATGGCGCTGTCGACAGCCTGCGTTGTTCGGATCTGATCAGTGGTGTACAGCAAATCGGTACGCGACACGCCTGTACGAACCAGGCGGTGGTGAATCGTCCTGGACGGCAAGCCGATCTGGACGACACCGATAGTAGACGGCGAATACGCCTGCACGTGGCGAAATTTCGGATTGTGCCGCCGAAACGGGACGACGCGATCGTGAGACATCGGCGCGGCGCGAAGATGTTCGCCTCTCGCCGACTGCGTCGCTGCCGAGAGCCCCGGCCGATGAGGCAACCGTGCGGTCCAGGCGATCGCACGAGACGTTGATGGATGCCGATTGATTGCTGCATGGGCGCACTCGGCGAGGATGGGCCGAGGGCAGTGCTGTGATCCATCGGGTGTTCGGAGCGGAAATGCGATCCTTGAAAGATCGCTGATCTGCTCGAAGGGATAGTTTCCGGCCACAATCATCCCTAGTGCCTCGGCAATCGCGAGTGCAGTTCCGAGTGTGCCGACGGCCGAAACGAGTAGTTAGCTACTCGTGTCACCGGGTCGGGGGGCGGCGCACACTCGACTGGATCCCCGGGAACTGCGATCTCGGAGGAGGTGATCATGAGAAACGACTCGCGAGCATTCCTTGTCTCGGCGGCCATAGCTGGACTGCTCGGCGCCATATCGGTACCGATCGCGGCGACGGACCCGATTACAACCGAACCTGTTCCTCCGGTAGCCACGTCGGAACCGGTCTTGCCGACTACCACGCCACAAGAGGTCTCGACGCCCGCGACGACCCCTGTGTCGACGACTACGGCGAAAACGCCTCTCACGACTAGCACCACGACGCCTCCCGTCCCGACCACGACGCCTCCCGTCTCGACGACTACGTCGCCCCCGACCTCGACGGCAACACCGCTACCGAGCTCCGGTCCGTCCTCGGTGACGCCCGAAAGTTCTGCCGTGCTTCCCGCACCCACCCTCGACGCGCCTGCCACCGCCCGACGCGGCACCGTGATCACGGTGCACGGCGAGAACTGGCCCTGCGACATGGTGCGGGCCTTCCCGGACTGGGCGGAATCGGTGACCGCCCAGGTGCAAGGCGGTTCGTTCGATGCCCGCGTCGGTGTGCCCGACCGAGCCGAACTGGGCTCGCAGTCCCTTCCCGTCACCTGCCTCGGGCCATTCCAGCGAATTGTCGCGAGAACCTCCGTCGAGATACTCTCCGCGCCGGTTGTCACGACCACCACCGACGGCCCCACGACCAGCACGGACGCCCCATCGACCACCGCGCCGACCAGTGGGCGCCCGACCACGGCGCAACAAGTCGATGACCGCTCCCAGGAGACCGGCCTCGGCGACATGCTCGGCCTCGGCGGCTTCCTCCTCGCCCTGGCCGCCGCACTGCTTCTGGCGCGTGGCCTGCGCAAGAGCCAGGGCGGCAGGTCGCGCCCGCCCAACGGTGATCCGCATCCGCCGCAGGTACACGTGCGGGTGGTCGCGGACTCCGCCCCATCGATCCACATTCGCCAGGTCGTCCGCGCTCCCGCCGTTCGGGTTCGGCTGCGCGCCGGCGAGCCCTGGCTGCACGTCGAGGAGGTGCTCGGATGACAAGTCCAGCGTCGATCAGGGCTCGGGCAGTACTGTTCCAGAACGCTCCGCACGATGTCGGTGTGGGCGAGCTGGCCGAGCGTCTGCAGGAAACGGGTGTCGAACACTTGGCCCTGCGCCGAGTGCCGGGTGCCGCCGCGATTCTGCGGTCCGCGGCGCTGCACGAGGTGGCCGAGACGATCGACGGGCTGCTCGAGGTCGACCTCGGCAGTGTCGCGATCGGGGGTTGGCGCCGCTACGACCGGCTACGCAGAGCGGCGATACGCACCCGCTCGGGCGGAGTCGAGCAAGTCACGCTGTTCGAACACGAGATCACCCAGACCTACCGGCCGTGCCTCGATGTCACCGTCGACGGAAACCCGGTCGGTGAGTTCACCGTAGAGCTCTGCTTGGGGATGCTGCTCGAGCCGCTGACCGCAACGGTCCGCACCGGCATGCTGGTGGCAGTGGGCCCCGGCGACTGCACCGTGACGGTATCGATCGGCGCGCCGGAACTCGGTCCGATCATGAAGCGCGAGCGGACACTGCACACCGCGACCATGATCGACCTCCGGTGGCCCATACCGCTGGTCGAGCAACCTCCGGCTCCGCCATCTCCCTTGCCGGCCGGTCGCGTGCGCGGACCGCGGCCGCCCGAATCGCGCTGGACCGGTGGGTGATGCGAGCTGGGTGCCCACGGAAGAGCGCGATCCATGACTTCGCCGACAACCGCAGGATGCCAGCAGACGAGTTGCATCGGCCTGGCACCGATGTGTTCAGGCGCGACCCGGCACCGTTGAGCGGGCACCGCAGGCGGCTCAGCTCATCGGAGACGGCGGCTTCGAACAGCCCCGAAGGTCTCGCCCCGGTGCGGAGTGTTCCGCTATGCCGCTGGCGGACAACAGCTCTGGTCGATATACGCGGCGAAGGCAGTCGACCGGCGCGCGTCCTGCGGCCGCGGAGGAGTCCGCCGAGAACTTCCCTCCGCTCCGCGATAGCGTGGGAACATCAGGGGTGCCGGATCCGAGCGTGCCGTTGTACGCTTGGACAGCTACCGATCGGCGTAATGGGAAGGCCCTGGATCGCGAAACCCGCATCCAGACAACAGAAGAGCCACAGATGACCAGACACGCGCATTATGTCGGCACCCTGCCCGCGGAACTGACGACGGACGATCGCGCCGTCATGCAGTGGTTCACCGACCACAGCGAGGGATGGCCGGTCACCGCCGTGCCGTGCGACCTCGACCCGGACTGGATTCTCGACTATCTGCGCACGCGCAAGCACCATACCGACGTCTTCGAGATCGTCCGGGCGGGCGAGTACGCCGATTACAGCGATTTCCCCAGCTATGGTCTGCGAGCGGGCCGTACGTTGCAGCCGCGGCATGTATCGATGGACCGGGTGGAGCGAATCGGCCGAGTCGTGGAAGCCTTCGAGTCGCTCCGGAGTGAGCGGCCGGAGCTGGCGGAAACGAAAGTCCAGATCAGTCAACCCAATCCACTGGATCTGGCGATGTTCGTCTTCGCCGGTGCCGCGGTCTCGGGCGGGCTCCCCGTCTGGCCCGCTCTGCGTCGCTTCGGTGTCGTGGTGGACGCGATCCGGCAGCTACCGGTGTTCACCGAAGCGGTGGTGCAGGAGATGACCGAGATCGCCGACCGGTACGGCGACCGGGTTGTCTGGCAGCTGGAGTCGCCCATCGCGCTGTTGAGTATGGTCAAAGCCGAGCAACTGTGGTCGCAGTGGGCGCTCGCCCCGCTCGTCGCACGGCAGCTCGCCGGGTTCATCGGGCGGATGCACGAGATCGGGGCCGAGGTCATCGTGCACCTGTGCTACGGCGACTACCAGCACAAGAGCCTGCTGACGCCACGCAGTCTCGCCCCTGCGGTGAATTTGCTCGGCCGCACCGCACGGCTGCTGAACAAGCGGGGGACGCCACTACCTCCGGTGCATATTCCCTGCGCTTACGGGGCCGAGCCCGCTCCGCTGGACCCGCGATTCTATGCACCGTTGCGCAAGCTCGATCCGGACTGGAGAGTGATCGCCGGCGTCGTTTCTCCGGACTCCGGCGAGGGCAGTGCCGAGGCGCTTGCTCTCTTCGAACAAGCTGCTGGTCGCGAGGCGTACGGTGTCGCCACCGCCTGCGGACTCGGCCGATGCACCGTCGACGAGGCGCAGCGGGCGGTCGCGACCACGGTCTCGACAGCAGCCGCCCGTGCCGGTCGCGAACCGTAATCTGCCCGACGGCGGCCGGTGGCGATCCGCCGGAGGGCGAATTACCTTGTCCGGACACTTCTCTCGGGCCGAGCGCGCCGCCGCCTAGGTCAGCACCACGATCGGAGCGTTGCTATGTTGCTAGCGTAAGCGGGTCGCCGAGCTCTGGACGACAGGACTTGGAAGGCACGTGTACCCGCTCACCGACCCGTATCCGCCGAATCCTGTTCCAGCACTTGGAGTCACATCCTTGACCACACCACAGTCCCCGATGTCCGCGCCACACGCCACTGGATCCGGAGCGTGCCCCGTCCAGCACGGATCTCCCGCCGATGCGGATGTCCTACGAGTTCTGCTGTACACGAAGGAGTTCGTCGCCGACCCACATCACGCATACCGCGAGATGCGTCGTCAGTACGGCTCGCTCGTGCCGATCGAGCTGGCGCCCGGTGTGCCGGCCACCCTCGTGATCGGCTACCAGACCGCGGTGCGAATCCTCAGTGACCCTGACCACTTCCCAGCCGATCCGCGAACGTGGCAGAAGTCCATCTCCCCGGACTCTCCCGTTCGGCCGATGATGGAGTGGTATCCGGCCGCCCGGTACAACACCGGGCTCGCGCACGATCGCTATCGGAGTGCCTCCGTCGACGCCATCGACGGGATCGACCTGTTCGACGTGCCGTCCATGGTCGAGCAGATCGCTCTCCCGCTGATCAACGCCTTCTGCGAAGCCGGATCCGCCGACCTGGTGACGCAGTACGCATTTCCGCTCGTCCTCGAGGTCCTCAACCAGATGGTCGGCTGCCCGGCCGAGATCGGTGAGCGGGTCGCGACCGGTATGGCCGCGCGCTTCGACACGGTCCGGGGTCCCGAGGGCATGAAGATGGTCAAAGAGGCGTTGATGCAGCTGATCCGGATCAAGCGCCAACAGCCCGGCAACGATGTCACCTCGCGCCTGGCGCATCATTCGACCGACCTCGATGACGTCGAGATCTTCGCCCAGCTCATGAGCTTCTACGGGGCAGGCTTCGAAGCGCAGCGCAATCTGATCACCAATGCCTTGCTGCTGATGATCACCGACGACAGGTTCCGGTTCGGCGACGTCCTCGGGCGGAACCTGTCGACCACCGACGCGCTCGACGAAGTCCTGTTCAACGATCCGCCGATGGCGAATTTCTGCACGACGTACCCGCGCCAGCCGATCATGGTCGACGGTGTCTGGTTGCCCGCGGACCAGCCGGTCGTCATCAGTCTCGCCGGCTGCAACAACGACCCGCAGATCCGCGGAACCGACGAACCCGGCGGCAGCCGGATCGGCAACCGCTCCCATCTGGCATGGAGCGCGGGCCCGCACGCCTGCCCGGCGAAGTCCGTCGCGTACATGACGGTGCAGAACGCCATCGACCAGCTGCTCGATGCCCTGCCCGAAATACAGTTGGCCAAGCCGGCGAACGAACTGCAGTGGCGGCCGGGTCCGTTCCATCGGGCGCTGATGGCTTTGCCGGTCGTCTTCCCCAAGTCCCCACCGGTGACCATCGGATAGGAGCCGCCCGGCGATCCGTGGCCATCGCAGCGGCGGTCCCGATCCGGGCGTCCGTCGGTACGGCGTGGCTGCCGGAAACTGTCCGCGCGGGCGCCTACGATGATCATGCTGTGCGACGTGGCGGCGCTGCACGGCGAACGGGGAAGCGGCCCGTCCGGCGTAATCCAACGCCGGGCGGGCCGTTGCATTCGAGCCTCCCGACCGGTGTGCACCGTGAGTCACAGCGACGTTCAGTCCGTCGTACCGGCCTCCCGGATACTTCCCGCGCCCGGCCTCGACCCGTGGGAGGCGGCACGGAAGACCGGAGGATCGTCGTCGCAACAGAAATCCTTGTCGCGCAACAGGTGTGCTGAAGTGTTTGTCGCCGAGCGACGCGGGTAGGCAACGACGAGTGGCGTATGTCAGGAGGTCGGAGTATGGCAGCGAACAATAGGGTCGGGCAGTTGCGCAGCGTTGTGCTGGATTGCCCCGAACCGCGCAAACTCGCCAGGTTCTATCGCGAGCTGCTCGGGGGAGAATTACTCGAGGACGATGACGACGACTGGGTGGTGCTGGTCGAGACCTCCGGTAGGCGCATCGCGTTTCAGACAGCGCCACAATATAAACCGCCGCGATTCCCGGACCCGGAGGCGTCCCAGCAGATCCATTTCGACGTACTGGTGGACGACATCGCGAAAGCCGAGCCCGCGGCGCTCCCCCTGGGTGCGACGCTCGTGCAAGCCGAAACCGACGGTGCGTTCCGCGTTTACGCCGATCCGGTTGGACACACTTTCTGTTTGGTGTGGCTCCCGGAGTGAGTTCAGCCCGGCTCCGGCCCGTCACCCGCACGGCGATCGCTCCATATTCGCGCGATCGTCGCAGGAGTGACGCGCCGGACCACAGCGGGTAACGGCCGATCAGCTCATTCGGGCGGGGCCGGTCGACGGATCTCGTCGGCCACCGAACCGCCCGCGATGTCGGCTGCGACGCCGATCTCCTCCTCGTAGCGGTGGTCGACTTGCACCCCGTCGCTGTCTCCGGTGATGTCCTCGAGCCTCTCGGTTCTACCGGGCCGGGCCTCCTCGGTCTCCGGCGCTCGGTTCGGGTCGACGTCCGGCTCCTCTTCGGCGAGCCGCTCGCCGATCGGGCGAGGATGAGCTTGCTCCCACGCCGTCACGCCGTACTTCGTGGCCCCGCTCCAGTGTTCCGGCGGGTCCATGCCGGCCTCGAGCGGGTCGGAACGCAGCCGGTCCTCATCGAGGTCCTCGGCGCTGCTCAGGGCCGCCGGATCGGTTTCGACCGAGTCGGGCGCGCCCGTGTCCTGGGGCGGGTCGTAGGTCTCGTTCGGTTCGGTCATCGCTGCCTCCTTTCCTGCACTCAGCGACTTCCCGCAACTCTCCTCGGCAAACCCTCGGGAAATGGTCGCGGCGAGGAACTGCGATCACCCACCGGAAATGGGCCGCGTGTCCGGTATGGCGGCGATCGTCACTTCCGGGTGAATACGCCGAGGTGCTCGGTGTCGTAGTACTCGAGGATGAGCTTGTCGCCCTCGAAGGTCGCTTGGGAGACCGAACCATGATTGGCGTTCTCGCCTGGGGGAGTGAAGACGAAAGTATCGCCGTTCCAATGTTTCAGAGGGAAGGTCATATTGTGCGGGCCCAGGCTGAGCGTCAGGGAACCGCCGGTGGCGCTGACTGTCGCCGGTCCGTAGTAGGCGTTGTCGTAGCTGCCCGCATACGACGCCGAGGGTCGCGCGGGAGCCGGATCGGCGGGCGGCTGTTCGCCGGCCAGTGCGCCCGCCGGCGCGCCGAGCGGCTCGAACGCCGTGCGATACAGCGACCGCCAGTCCTGCTGGATCTTTCCGAACTGGACCAAGTCGGCGAACTCCGCGTTGAGCGTTTCGGGCACCCCGATCGGCGCCGCGTTGGTCAGTGTCACGATGCCGACGTCCGCCGAGGGGATCAGGGTGAACGCGGTACCCGCACCGAGGCCGAACGCGCCCGAGTGACCGAGGACGACGCGGCCCGACGCGGAATCGCTCACGTTGAAGCCGAATCCGTAGAACCCGGCTCGCGCGTCGGGCGTTTTCGGCGGCGACGACATGACTTGCGGGGAGACGGCGGGCAGCAGATCCTCCGGGGGCACCAAGACGGAGCCACCTGCGGAGCCGTTCGCGAGCACCATCGTCATCCATTTGGTCATGTCCGTCACCGAGGAACTGACCCCTCCCGCCGGGGACTGCGCGTCCGGTTGCCGCTGCGGGTTCGCGACCTCGTACTTCCCGTCGACGAGGACGTGCCCCTCGGCCCGGTTAGGGCGGGACGCGAAGTCGGCGTAGCGGGAACTGGTCGATTTCATACCGAGTGGGCCGTAGATCGTTCGCTCGGACAACGTCTCCCAGTCGGTCCCGGCCGCGGCGGCCACGGCGACGGCGGCCGCGGTCAATCCGAAATTGGTGTATTCGTAAGAATCCCGGAAGGCGCCCAGCGGCAACTGCCGAAGCCGGTCGAGTACCTGCTGACGGTCGTAACCGAGGTCCTCCAGTAGGTCGCCCGCGTGCTCGGGCAGCCCGGAGCGATGCGCGTACAGGTCGCCGACCGTGACGTGTTCGGTGACGTAGGGATCGGCCAGCGCGAAAGACGGCAGCAGCCGACGCACCGGAGTGTCCCATTCGACGCCTCCGGCGGCGATCCGGCGAGCGACGACGGTCGCTCCGATGGGCTTGGAGACCGACGCCAGCTGGAAGACCGTATCCGCGTCGACCTTCTCCTTGGTAACAACGCTGCGGACGCCGAAGCCCTGGCTGTACACGACCTTTCCGCCGTGCACGACGGCGACCGCCATGCCGGGGATACCGGAGGAGGCGAGCAGATCTTCGGCGAGCTGGTCCACTTCGCCCACGGCGTCATCGATCCGTCCGTCCGGGATCGGCACACCCGCGACCTGGTTGGGCATCGCCGTGGAACTGGAGGGAGACCCGGCCCCGGTGGGGTCCTGCTCGTCGTCGCCGCATCCCGTCACGGCGAGAATGGTGGCCGTCGCCATCGCCATGGGACCGAGCAGTGCGCGCCGCAGTGTGCTCACGGGTCGCCTCCTGGCTGTTGTAGCGACAAAAGACCAGATAAAGGCTAGTTCAGATGAGATTGCTGGGGGCGGATTCGGTGGTCTTCGGGACGGTGGGCGAGGCGTGGACGCGCTCGCCCACCGTCGAAGACGGGCGACGTTCGGCCACGAGCTATCCGGCGGCGGGTGTCTTGCGAATCTCCACGATCGGAAGCACCAGCGCGGCAGGCGAGCCTGCCGGAACGACCGGATGCACGGGCGCGATCGGGGCGATACGCCGGTATCCCGTACCCACCGGCGGCCGGGCGTCCACTTCGCCTTTGTTCGGCCAGTACGCCGCCGCGCGCTCGGCCTGCGCGGTGATCGTCAGCGAGGGGTTGACGCCGAGGTTGGCCGACACCGCCGCACCGTCGACGACGCTGAGTGTCGGGTACCCGTACACCCGGTGGTAGGCGTCGATCACGCCGTGCTCGGCGTCGGCTCCGATCGCCGCCCCGCCCAGGAAGTGGGCGGTGAGCGGGATGTTGAAGATCTCGCCCCAGCTGCCGCCCGCGATGCCGCCGATCCGTTGCGCGACCCGCCTGGTCACGTCGTTGCCCACCGGGATCCAGGTGGGATTGGGCTCGCCGTGGCCTTGCTTGCTGGTGAGTTTGCGGCCGAACAGGCCCCGCTTGGTGTACGTGGTGATCGAGTTGTCCAAGTGCTGCATGACCAGCGAGATGATGGTCCGTTCGCTCCAGTTCTTGGTGCTCAGGAAGCTGAGCAGATCCATCGGATGCCGCAGCACTATGCCGAGGAAGCGCAGCCAGCGCGGAATCCGGCCACCGCCGTCGACCATGAGCGTCTGGAGCAGGCCCATGGCATTGGAGCCCTTGCCGTAGCGGACCGGCTCGATGTGTGTATCCGGGGTGGGATGGATGGACGAGGTGATCGCGACGCCCTTGGTGAAGTCGACGCCCGGGCCCACCTTCTTGGTGGCCGCGCCGACGATCGATTCGGAATTGGTGCGCGTCAGCACGCCGAGCCGGTCGGACAGATCGGGCAGCACGCCCTTGTCTCGCATGGCGAACAGCAGCTTCTGGGTTCCGCGGGTGCCCGCGGCGAGCACGACGTGTCCGGCGGTGAGCGTCCGAGGTTGCTTGCGTATCCAAGCGCCGGTGCGGGCAGTGGACACGTCCCAGGTGCCGTCGGGGTGCGGGCGCAGTTCGGTGACGGTCGTCATCGGGATGACCTCGACGCCGGCCTGCTCGGCCAGATAGAGGTAGTTCTTCACGAGGGTGTTCTTCGCGCCGTACTTGCAGCCGACCATGCAGTCGCCGCACTCGACGCAACCGGTCCGCTCGGGCCCCACACCGCCGAAGTACGGGTCCGGCACGGTCTTTCCCGGCTCGCCGAAGAACACGCCGACCGGAGTCTGCACGAAGGTGTCGCCCACGCCCATGTCGTCGGCGACGGCCTTGAAGACCTCGTCCGCGGGCGTCATGTGCGGATTGCGCACCACGCCGAGCATCTGCTGCGCTCGCTCGTAGTACGGGGTCAGCTCGTCGCGCCAGTCGGTGATGTCACGCCACTGCGCGTCGCGGAAGAACGGCTCCGGCGGCACGTACAGGGTGTTCGCGTAGTTCAGCGACCCGCCGCCGACCCCGGCGCCACCGAGGATGAGGACGTTGCGCAGCGGGTGGATGCGCTGAATGCCGTAGCAACCGAGTGCGGGCGCCCAGAGGAACTTCTTCAGCTCCCAGCTGGTCTTGGGCAGCTCGTCGTCGGCGAAGCGCCGGCCCGCCTCCAGTACGCCGACTTTGTACCCTTTCTCCACCAGCCGAAGCGCGGTGACGCTGCCGCCGAACCCCGACCCGACGATCAGCACGTCGAAATCCGTCGTCCGCTGGTCCATGTGGAACTCCTCGATCTGTCGCCAGTGACTCGGCTAACACTACTCCCGGGTAAGTAACGGTTCGCAACTCGCCCTGAACGGCTGATCGCCCTCGGATGCCGCGGTGAGCGACCGATCTCGAACCGAAAAGAGCGATGCTCTCAATAGTTGACATCGCTCTCTGAAACCCGCATGGTTTTCCTATGCCGACGACGCCTCGCGCCCGAGCCCGGGCCCAGACCATGAACGACATCGTCCGGATCGGACGGGAACACCTGGCGACCGACGGCGCCGCGGCGCTGTCGCTGCGCGCGGTGGCGCGAGACCTCGGCGTCGTGTCCTCGGCCGTCTATCGGTATGTCCGCAGTCGTGAAGAGCTGCTCACCCTGCTCGTGGTGGACGGTTACAACGCCCTCGGCGACGCGGTCGACGACGCACTGTCCGACGCCCCCGACGACCCGATCGATCAGCTGCGTTGTCTCGGGCGTACCGTGCGGCGCTGGGCGCTGGCCGAGCCCGCCCGCTACGGGTTGCTGTTCGGCACTCCGGTCCCCGGCTACGACGCGCCGGCGGCCGAGACCGTCGCACCGGGCACGCGCGTGATCGCGACGATGCTGACGCTGTTCGCGCGCGCCCACCACGCCGGTCGGCTCGCGGCGCCTGCCCGGGAACCGCGGATATCCGCGCCGCTGGCGGGCAGTTTCGCCTCGATCCGGGAGGAGTTCCGGCTCGAGCTGCCCGACTGGCTGGTCGTGCGCGGCGTGACGTTCTGGGTCGGCCTGTTCGGCGCGGTGAGCGCCGACGTCTTCGATATGTACGGCGCCGACACCTTCGCCGACCGTGACGAATTGTTCGAACTCCAGCTCGACGGTTTGCTGGACATGCTGGGTCACCGCGGGTGATCACCCGCCGGAATGGGGGAGCCCGCGCCCGGTCTGGATGGCGTGTGCTGCGATGGAGCGCGTGACGACGCCCGGCGAGCGCTCTGCCGCACCCGACCTGACTGCCGCGACAGCATGGGCGCACCGGATCGGTGCGCGGATTCCACTGGTCAACGCGCCGATGGGCGGCGTAGCAGGCGGACGGCTCGCCGCGGCGGTCACCGCGGCCGGCGGACTCGGCATGATCGGGATGGGCAGCGCCGGGTCGGTCCTGGCGCTGGAGCGGGAGCTGCCGCATGTTCGCGGTGTCGACGGCCCGTTCGGCATCGGCCTCGTCGACTGGGTCGTCGCCGGAGAGCCGCGGCTGCTGGACGCCGCGGTCGAGGCCCGTCCCGCACTGATCTCGGTGAGCTTCGGCGAGGACCTGGACTGGGCGGCCCGCGTCGCGGACGCCGGGATCGTCCCGGCCACCCAGGTGTACAGCGCGCAGGACGCGCGGCGTGCACAAGACGCCGGGATCGGCGTCCTCGTGGCGCGTGGCGTGGAGGGCGGCGGACACGGCGCGGTGAACGCGGCGCTACGGCCACTCCTGGACGAGGTGCTGGACGTGGCGTCGGTCCCGGTGCTCGCGGCAGGCGGCATCGGCGCACCGGAAGACCTGGCCGCCGTACTCCGGGCAGGAGCGAGTGGCGCGTGGCTGGGCACCTGCCTGGCCGCCTGTTCGGAGTCGTTGCTGTCGGAGGCGGGCCGCCGAGCCCTGCTCGACGCACGCGGTGCGGACGCCGTGCTCACCCGCGCCTACGACGTGGGAATGGGATTGCCTTGGCCGTCCCGGTTTCCCGCGCGGGTGCTACGCACCGAGTTCACCGACCGGTGGACCGGCCGGGAAGACGAACTCGCTGCGGATCCGTCGGCCAAGCACGCACTCGCCGGGGCGGTCGCGGCGGACGATCCGGCGGTCGCGCCGATCGACGCGGGACAGGGCGTCGGTCTGGTCACCGCGGTGGAGCCGGCCGCGCGAGTGCTCGAACGGCTCTGGCGAGGCGTGACCGGGCCGGTCGCGAGCTGAACTTCAGTCCTCGCTGCTGGTCCGATCGCCGAGGTAGCGCAGCAACTCCGGATCGGCGGAGACCAGCCGATCCACTTCCTCACCACCGGTGCACTGGTAGAGCGCGATGGTCACCGAATCCGATCTGCGTGCGGCCACCCGCCAGATCCCGCCCGAGTCGGCCCAGCGCCGGAGGACCGCGACGGGATCGTCGGTCACCGTCTACCTCCATTCGGTGGCGTACCCGGAAGCGGCCTCGGTGTCATCGGGGCACGGTGACCGGGTCGGCACAGCTGGCGGGCACGTCGACGAACGAGCAATCTTTCGGCGCACGGGTCGGCCGATAATCGGGCGCTACGCCACCGGCTCGGGTGATAGCCGTGTATGCGGCCACCGCGTCCGTCGGCTTGCGCGTCAATGCCGGATCCGTCAGGACGTCGACGGTGTACAGGCCGAAACGCGGGGTGTAAGAACCCCACTCGTAATTGTCGGTGAGACTCCAGTAGTTGTAGCCGATCAGGTTGATACCGTCGGCCTTGGCGCGCTGGAGCCAGTAGACGGTGTCCCGCAGGGAGTCGGCTCGCCCGTATCCGTCCGCGCGCGGCAGGCCGTTCTCGGTGGGCATTCCGTTCTCGACGATGTAGAGCGGCTTGCCGGGGAACTGGCGCGAATAGTGTTGCAGCGCATAATAGATGCCTTCCGGCTGCATCGGGTTCTTCCACAGTTCCGTGAAACTCGCCGAGCTGGAGAGGGTGTCGGGGGAGAGGCCGTAGTAGTAGTCGATGCCGATGTAGTCGAGCTTGGCGCCGATCTTGTCCACCAATGGCTTGTTCACCACGTCCTCGCCGCCGGGAATGTAGGCGACATTGCTGGTCACCATCGCATCCGGCTGAACGCGATGAATGTGGTCGTAGATGCTGTTGTGCGCCTCGGCGATCCGGTCCTGCATCGCCGGCGCGGCGGTCGGTGCCAGGCCGCCGTGCCGCAGTTCGTTCACCAGGTAGAAGGTCGGCTCGTTGAACGTGACCCACAACGGCTTGTACCGGGCGTATCGATCCACGACGGCGCGTGCGTTGGCCAGCCAGTCCGCGACGATTCCCGGGTTGTCCCAGCCGCCGCGGTCCACCGCCCAGCCCGGGTAGACCCAGTGGTCGATGGTGAGCATGGGGCGCATCCCGGCGGCCGTGATCGCGGCGACGACGCCGTCGTAGAACTTCAGCCCGTCCGGGTCCCACCTGCCCGGCTCGGGCTGTAGTCGAGCCCACTCGATGCCGACCCGATAGACCTTGACGCCCAGGTCGGCGGCCAAGGCGATGTCCGAGCGGTAGCGTGTGTAGAAGTCGATCGAATCCCGATAGGGGTCCGTCGTTTTCCCGGCCGCGACGTAGCGGGACCAGTTGCTGTCCGGGGCATGCCCCTCCGATTGGTACCCCGACGCGGCGACGCCCCAGAGGAAGTCCGGGCCCATCGGCGTGACGACAGCGGGCGGCGCAGGCCGGGCAGCTGCCGGGACGGCGGCTCCGAGCAGGACCGCGATGACGGCCGCGAAGACGGCCGAGACGCGGCGGTGGTGGAAACGCATCGAACTCCTGTTCCGAGACGGATGACGGTGCTCGTGGACCTCCGGCACGCCGATCGGGGTGGGGTTGAGTCCACGGGGGACAGGGTAATTGGTCGCTTGTCCGTTTTCTCGGAGTCGGGGGAGTGAGGGTTGGGTCGGACGGGTTGTCGACGTGCCCGGTGATGGTCGGAAGGGGTGTCCCGATGCGGGAATGACAGCAAGTCAACACTAGAAACATGTGGATACGTAGATATGCGCATCTAACAATTTATCCCCTCCTCTCTTGCACCCGCAAAAAAACAAAAACCAGCAAAGAAGGGAAGGGGTCGGACGAATGCTCGGTGTGACATGACCCTCTGTCACGGCGCGCTGATTCATCTCGGCACGAGGGCCGTGTCAGGATTCGTCCATGGTCTCCAATCCGTTGCCGCGAGTGGCTCGACGGCTCGCCCAGCGGCGCTGGGTGATGCGGTCGGCGCCGCTGGTGCTCCGGGTGGAGCGGTTGCTGCGGCGGGTGAGCGGTGGGCGGATGGGCGTCCTGGACTTGGCCGGGCTGCCGTCGATCGAAGTCACCGTGGCGGGGCGCAAGACCGGGCTCCCGCGCACCACGTCACTGCTCTACGTTCCGCGCGGTGCGGACTTCATCGTTCTCGGGTCGAACTGGGGAAGTCCCGCGCATCCGGTGTGGTCGGCGAATCTGCGTGCCGCGCGGACCGCCTCGGTCCGGCACAAGGGGGAGCAGTTCCTGGTGACGGTACGGGAGATCACCGGTGTGGAGCGAAAGCCGTTCTGGGATCTCGCGGTCGCGTTCTGGCCGGGCTACGCGATGGAGTACGAACTGTCCGGCGGCCGGGTGTTCCGTATCTTCGAGCTGCGTCGGCAATCCGCCTGCGCCAGTGTGTGATCGGGAATCGAGCGGCGGCTCGGTGTCGGTGGGGGCGGCTACGGTGGGCAGGTGACCACGCATCTGACTCACTGGGGTGCCTTCGAGGCGGACAGCGACGGCGAACGGCTCACGGAGGTCCGGCCGTGGCGTGGTGATCCGGAGCCGACGCCGCTGATCGACAACGTGGCTTCAGCGCAGCATCATCCGACTCGGATCGACCAGCCGTACGTTCGCCGGGGCTGGCTGGAGAACGGGCCGGGTCCCGGTCCGCGCGGGTCGGAATCCTTTGTCCCGGTGTCGTGGGAGCGGGCGTTGGACCTGCTGGCCGGCGAGCTCGGGCGGGTGTACCAGCAGTACGGTGCGGAGGCGGTCTACGGCGGCTCGTACGGCTGGGCCAGCGCGGGGCGCTTTCATCATGCGCAGAGTCAGCTGCACCGGTTCCTCAACAGTCTGGGCGGCTATGTCCGGCACGTGAACAGCTACAGTCTGGGCACGTCGACGGTGTTCTTGCCCTATGTCATCGGCGATATCGGCTGGGTGACGCAACAGGCGACGGCCAAGGCCGTGCTGGCCGAACATTCCGAGCTGGTGGTGGCCTTCGGTGGTCTGTCGCCGAAGAACGCGGCCGTGTCGCCGGGCGGTGTCTCGCGGCACAACACGCGCGGCTGGATCGCGGCGGCGCGGGCGCGGGGCTGCCGGTTCGTGTCGATCAGCCCGCTGCGCGACGACACCCCGTCCGAGGGTGACGCCGAGTGGATCGCCCCGTTGCCGGGAACCGATGTGGCGATGATGCTGGCGCTCGCGCAGGTGCTGGACGCGGAAGACTTGACGGACCAGGAGTTCCTGCGCGAGTGCACGGTCGGCTACGACCGCTTCGCGGCGTACCTGCGTGGCGCGGTGGACGGCGTCGCGAAGGATCCGGAGTGGGCGGCGGCGATCACCGGTGTGCCCGCGGGCCGTATCCGGGCGTTGGCGCGCGAGATGGCTGCCGCGCGGACGCTGGTGACGGTGAGCTGGTCGCTACAGCGTGCGCAGCATGGTGAGCAGCCGTTGTGGGCGGGTGTGGCGCTCGCGGCGATGCTGGGGCAGATCGGGCTTCCCGGTGGCGGGTTCGGGCACGGCTACGGGTCGGCGGCGAGCGTAGGGGAACCGGCGCGTGTGCCGGTGCCGCGACTTCCGCAGGGGCGCAATGGCGTCGACGTCTTCATACCGGTCGCGCGGATCGCGGATATGCTGCTGAATCCCGGTGTGGCCTATCGGTACAACGGCCGGGAACTGGTGTATCCGGATGTGCGGTTGGTGTATTGGTGCGGCGGAAGTCCGTTCCATCACCACCAGGATCTGGCTCGTTTGCGTGCGGCGTTCGCGCGTCCGGACACGGTCGTGGTGCACGATGCGTTCTGGACGGCTACCGCGCGGCACGCCGATATCGTGCTGCCGTCGACGATGTCCATCGAGCGTGACGACTACGGCGTGGGTGAGGGCGACAGTGTGTTCTTTCCCATGAAGGCGCTGACACGCCCGCGTGCGCAGGCTCGCGACGACTATTCGATTTTCGCGGCGGCAGCCGATCGGCTCGGTGTCGGTACCGAGTTCACCGAGGGACGCTCCGCCGGTGAGTGGCTGCGGCATCTGTACGAGCAGTGGTGCGTCACGCAGTTACGTGCGGGCCATGAGCTGCCGGATTTCGACACGTTCTGGGCGGGCGAGAGCCTAGAGCTCCCGGTGCCCGACCCGCGGCAGGTGCTGGCCGCGGATTTCCGGGCCGCCCCGGACCGGTACCCGCTCACCACGCCCAGCGGGAAGATCGAGATCTTCTCCGGGACCATCGCCGGTTTCGGATACACCGATTGTCCGGGGCATCCGGTGTGGTTGGAGCCGGAGGAGTGGCTCGGTGGCCCGGCAGCCGAGCGGTACCCGTTGCAGTTGGTGGCGAATCAGCCGCGGACCAAGCTGCACAGCCAACTCGATGTGGGGGCGTTCAGCCGGTCGGTCAAGATCCAGGGACGGGAGCCGATTCGCATGCATCCTTCGGATGCCGCGGCCCGTGGTCTGCGTGCCGGTGCGATTGTGCGGGTGTTCAACGAGCGGGGTAGTTGTCTGGCCGGACTGGTGGTGGACGACGGTGTGCGGGTCGGTGTCGCGCAGCTGTCCACCGGGGCGTGGTACGACCCCGACCCGGCCGATCCGACGTTCTGCCGTCACGGCAATCCGAACGTGCTCATCGCCGACCGTCCCTCCTCCACGCTCAGTCAGGGCTGCGCCGGGCAACTCACGCTGGTGGAGGTCGAGCGCTATGCGGGTCCGCTCACAGAGGTGGACGTGATCCGCCCGCCCCGGACAGCGGATGCGCCCGAACCGTAGGCGCCGTTCACCGCGGTTGCCGTTGGTCGGCCAGCTCGGGACCTACCGATCGGCTGAACATCGAACGGTTGTAGGTTGAACCCTGCCCGATCGCGATTTCTGGTTCATATGAGCAGTGCAGATCGCCGAGGTCGAACAAGGGCACGGCAATATAAACAACGTTTGGTTGTCGACGGAGGTCTCTGTGGAGCTGGATCTCGCGGCGTTGCGCGCGTTCGTCGCGGTGGTGGAGGAGGAGCAGTTCGGCCATGCCGCGGCCGTGCTGGGGATCAGTCAGCAGGCGGTGTCCAAGCGCATCGCGAAGCTCGAATCGCAGCTCGGGGCAGAACTTCTCGACCGCGGGCCCGGCAGCAGTGTGCCGACCGGCGCCGGTAGTCGGTTGCTGCCGCATGCGCGGTCGCTGCTCGCGGGCGCGGAGGCCGCGGTGCGGGCGGTGCGCGCGGAGGTGCGGCCGTTGCGGGTGGCGGTGCTGGGCAAACGTATGGCCGCGACCGAGTTGATGGAGTTCTATCTCGCGCGTCATCCGCGCTGCGACACCGAGGTGGTGATCTCGAATATGATCACGACCTCGCGGGAGGCGTTGCGCAGCGGCATCGTCGACGCGGCCCTCGCTCGCGCGTACGGCGGCCCGGTGACGTTGCCCGATGACATCGTTGCCGCTCCGGCGTATCTGGAGCCGTTGTATCTCTTGGTGGGCAAGGATCATCCGTTCGCGGGACGGTCGACGATCGCGTTGCGGGAGATCGCCGGGCAGCCGGTGTGGGTGCCGGGGGCGGCCGTGCCGTCGGAGTGGGCGGACTTCTATCGGGATCTCAGCGCGTTCAGCGGGATTCCCGTCGACACCACCGGCCCGTTGGTGAATCTGGCGGAGATCGTCGAACGCATCGCGCATTCGTCGTCGCTGACGACCTTCACCGGAGACGGGGGCCGGACGCCGTGGCATCCGAACGTGCGGCGCTTGATGATCGTCGATCCCACACCGGCCTATCCGCTGGCGCTGCTGTGGTCGGCGAGTAACCGGCATCCGGGACTGCGGCATCTGATCGCGCACGTCGCCGACAACTACAACCGGGACACCGCCGCCGCCTGCTGGGTTCCCGAACGCGATCGGGAGTTGTTCGCGGTGCCGGGTGCCGCGCCCGGTCCGGATCGTCCGCCCGTGCCTCTACCATTCCCCAGGTGACCGGATACGACCCGCTCGACGCGTTCGAGCACCTCGACACCTCGACGTTGCCGCCGCGACAGCAGCGGATTCTCGCCACTATTCGGGACTGGGTTCTCCGGCACGGGTATCCGCCGAACACGCGCGAGATCGGTGACGCGGTGGGTCTGCGGTCGGCGTCGTCGGTGTCCAAGCATTTGAAGAGCCTGGAAGAGCGCGGTTTTCTGCGGCGCAGCCGCACGGTGTCGCGTCCGATCGACGTGCGGATGTTCCTGCAGCCGCCCGCGCGGCGGGAGATTGCGGACGACGCGGTGGCGGTGCCGGTGGTCGGCGATATCGCCGCGGGCGCTCCGATCCTGGCCGAGGAGCATGCCGAGGACACGATGACGTTGCCGCGTGAGCTGGTCGGGCGGGGCACGGTGTTCGGGCTGCGGGTGCGTGGCGATTCGATGATCGAGGCGGCCATCTGCGACGGCGACATCGTGGTGGTACGCAAGCAGCACGAGGCGCATTCGGGCGAGATCGTGGCGGCGATGATCGACGGGGAGGCGACGGTGAAGGTGTACCGGCGGCGCAACGGTCATGTGTTTCTGGAGCCGCGCAACCCGGCCTACGAGGTGATCGACGGCGACGAAGCGATCGTGCTCGGCAAGGTCGTGTCGGTGATGCGGCGGGTCTGACCTGGGTGAACTCTCGGGGCGCGGAGTGCCCGGCGCGGCCTCCCGCGGTGAGCGCCGTACCCTGAACACCATGTCGGACGTCGCGCGGACGCCTCCCGGGGCCGGGTTCGAGCAGCTGGTGCGTTTGCTCACCGGCCGCCGGGTCGTCGCGCTGACCGGTGCCGGGATCTCGACCGACAGCGGGATCCCGGACTATCGCGGTCCGTCCTCGCCGCCGCGCAACCCGATGACCTATCAGCAGTTCGTCGGCGATCCGGTGTTCCGGCAGCGGTACTGGGCGCGTAATCACGTCGGCTGGCGGCGCATGGACGGGTCGCGCCCCAATCCCGGGCATCGCGCGCTGGCGCGGCTGGAGCGCATGGGCGTGGTCACCGGGCTGATCACCCAGAACGTGGACCTGCTGCACACCAAGGCGGGGCATCGGCGGGTGATCGACCTGCACGGCACCTACGCGCGGGTGCGCTGCCTGGGCTGTGCGGCCTTGGTCTCGCGGATGTCGCTCGCCGACCGGCTGGAGGCGGTCAATCCGGGCTTCGCGGCGGCCGCGACCACCAATGGGCTGGAGGTCGCGCCCGACGCCGACGCGGTGGTCACCGACACCGGCGGGTTCCGGATGGTCGACTGCGTGCGCTGCGGTGGCTTGCTGAAACCGGACATCGTGTATTTCGGGGAGAACGTGCCCAAGGAGCGGGTCGCGGCGGCCTACGAGCTCGTCGACGCGGCGGACGCGCTGCTGGTCGCCGGGTCGTCGCTGACCGTGATGTCCGGGTTGCGATTCGTGCGTCACGCCGCGAAACGCGGCCGTCCCGTGGTCATTGTCAATCGCGGCCGCACTCGCGGTGACGAGCTGGCCGCGCTGACGCTGGACGCGGGGTGCTCGACCGTCCTGCCCGCCCTCGTCGCGCGGCTCGATGAGACTCGTATTCCGGCAACGGCTCCGGGCCGCGAAGTCGGGATGGCCGAATCCGCTCGGCGCGACGTGCTCGACCGGGACGACCCGCTGGGCAAAATCCGAGCCCGGGCAGCGACTCCGCTCGCGTAGACCCGCGTTTTTCCTGATGGGAGCGGTGACGAGCACAGGGGCGGTGCCGCGCACGGGTTCAGGATCGTGCTGATCGCAATCATTCTGTGAACCGGTCGCGCGCCTTACTGTTCCGGACAGTACTTCTCGTGTGAGGACCGTGTCCGATGACGTTGCAGTTGGATCCGACCACATCTGCGCCCCCTTCCCCTCCGGCCGAGGCGACCGCCGAGAGCCCGGCTCCGTTCACTCGCAGGCTGTTCGGCCTGGCCCGGGCATCCTCCGGACTGATTGTGGCGGTGATCATCTGGCAGCTGGGCGCCCGGTCCTGGCTCGGCACGACCACGCCCGCGCCGACGGAGGTGCTCGAGGCCGGGTGGGAGCTGATCCGCTCGGGTGAGCTGTGGCAGCATCTGGCCGCCTCCGGGCGGCGGGTGGCGGTCGGGCTGACGATCGGCATCGGCATCGGCCTGGTGTGTGGCGTGGCGGCCGGTTTGTTCCGGATCGCCGAGGATCTGGTGAACGGCCCGCTGCAGGCGTTGCGGATGCTGCCGACGCTGGCGTTGGTGCCGGTGTTCATCATCTGGTTCGGCATCGGTGATTCGTTCAAGATCGCGCTGATCATCGTCGCGCCCATCTTCCCGATCTACCTGAACGTGCTGGCCGGTATCCGTGGCGTGGACCGGCGTCTGGTGGAGGCGGCGGAATCCTTGGGACTCAACCGGTTCGAGCTGACCACGAAGATCATCCTGCCCGGCGCGTTGCCGCAGATCTTCGTCGGATTGCGGCAGGCGCTGGGCATCGGCTGGCTCACCTTGGTCGTCGCGGAGATGCAGACGACGCCGGTCGGTCTCGGCTTCTTGATGAACGATGCCAAGGAGTTCCTGCGGACCGACCAGATCTTCCTGGTTCTGGTGATCTACGCGGTCCTGGGTTTGCTCACCGATCTGTTCGTGCGCGTGCTGGAACATCGTTTCCTGTCCTGGCGCACCGGATACGAGGGGAAGTAGATGACCGCCACCATCGGGACCGGTGTCCGTATCCGCGCAGCGGCGCGCGCCTTCGGCGGCCGCACGATACTGCGCGAGGTCCACCTGGATATCGCGCCGGGTGAATTCGTGGCGCTGCTCGGCGCCAGTGGCTCCGGCAAGAGCACGCTGCTGCGTGGGATCGGCGGCCTGGATCGCGGGTTCAGCGGATCGTTCGAGGTGCCAGGGTCGAAGGCGATCGTGTTCCAGGAGCACCGGCTCATTCCCTGGATCACTGTGTGGCGCAATGTGGTTCTCGGTGTCGACGGCGCCGGCAAGGCGCGTGCGCTGACGGCGCTGGCGGAAGTGGGACTCACCTCGAAGGCGGATGCGTGGCCCGCGACGCTGTCCGGCGGTGAGGCCCAGCGTGTGGCCTTGGCCAGGGCGCTGGTGCGCAATCCGGAACTGTTGCTGCTCGACGAGCCGTTCGGCGCCCTCGACGCGCTGACCCGCTTGAAGGTGCAGGCTCTGGTGGCTCGCCTGTGGACGCTGCACCGGCAGTCGGTGCTGCTGGTGACCCACGACGTGGAAGAGGCGCTGCTGCTGGCCGACCGCGCGCTGGTGCTGCGCGACGGCCGCATCGCCGAATCTTTCGACATCACCGTCGCCCGCCCGCGTTCGGTGGTCGATCCCGAATTCTCCGCACTCCGCCGCCGGCTGCTGCTCGCACTCGGCGTGAATCCCGAGGCACCGACAGGAGCAGAGTATGAGTGAACCGTTGCAGATCAGCACGGATGTCTTGGTGATCGGCGGCGGGCCTGCCGCCTGCTGGGCCGCGATCCATGCCCGTGCGGCCGGCGCGGAGGTGACGCTGGTGGACAAAGGCTACTGCGGGACCAGCGGCGCTACCGCCCCCTCGGGTACCGGCGTGTGGTACATCGCGCCGGAGGCGAACGCGCGGGCGAACGCGAAGGCCAGCCGGGAGGCGCTCGGCGGGCATCTGGCCGACCACTACTGGATGGACCGGGTGCTCGATCAGACCTACGCCAACATGAATCGGCTCGCGGTCGAGGGACGGTACCCGTTTCCCGTGGATCCCGGCACCGGTGAGCCGATCCGCACCGGCCTGCAGGGCCCGGAGTACATGCGCCGGATGCGGGTGTGGGTGAAGCGGATCGGGGTGCGCATCCTCGACCACTCGCCCGCGCTGGAATTGCTGGTCGACGACGACGGTGTCGTGCGCGGCGCCGCGGGCTACCAGCGCCAGGCCGACCGGGATTACCGTGTCGTGGCCGGCGCGGTGGTTCTGGCGACGGGTGGCTGCGCGTTCCTGTCCCGGGCGCTCGGTACCAACGTCGACACCGGTGACGGTGCGCTGATGGCGGCCGAGGTGGGCGCTCGCTTCTCGGGTATGGAGTTCTCCAACGCGTACGCGATCGTGCCGAAGGGCTCGACTGTCACCAAGACCGCCTACTACGGTTACGCGACCTTCTTCCACGAGGACGGGCGGGTGCTCGAGGGCGCGGGCTCGACCAAGGGTCGTTCGGTGATCGCGCGGACGCTGTTGCGGGAGAGGGTGTTCGCGCAGCTCGATCGGGCTGACGCGACTGTTCAGGCGCAGATGCGGCTGGGGCAGCCGAATTTCTTCCTGCAGTTCGACCGGCGCGGCATCGACCCGTTCACCGACCGGTTCCAGGTGGACCTGCTGGCCGAGGGCACCGTGCGCGGCACCGGCGGTATCGACGTCGTGGACGACGACTGCGCCACCACGGTCCCGGGCCTGTACGCGGCGGGTGACGCGGCGACCAGGGAGCGGATCTGCGGCGGCTTCACCGGTGGCGGCAGCCACAATTCGGCGTGGGCGATGTCGTCGGGCAGTTGGGCCGGTCGCGGCGCGGCGGTGTTCGCGTTGCGTTCGGCGCGTGCCGCGAGTTCGGCTCTGCGCGGCGCAGGCCGCACCGGGTTGCGGCCGGAGAACGCCGAGTCGGTGCAGGCCGGGGACGTGGTCGAAGCCGCGCAGCACGAGCTGATTCCGTTCGAAAAGAATTACCTGCGCCATGGCGACCGGATCCGGCCTGCCCTGGCGCGGCTGGACAGTGTGTGGGAGGACGCCACTCGCGGCCTGGGTGGCGGCACCGGGGAGGAGCGCGTGCGGGCCAGGCAGGCCGCCGCGATCACCGCTGTGGGCCGCCTGATGTACCGCTCGACACTGGTTCGCACCGAGACGCGAGGGATGAGCAAACGCGCCGATCATCCGGATCTGGACCCGCGGCAGCACCACCACATCCTCTCCGGTGGGCTGGACGAAGTGTGGACGGCGACGTCCGCGGTGGCCGGGACGCGGGCGGTGGCGTGATGATCGAAATCCTGCGCGCGGGCGACTGCATCGCCTGCGACAAGTGCGTGGACGTGTGCCCCACGAACGTCTTCGACCGTACCGAGAGCGGCATCCCGGTCATCGCGCGGCAGTCCGACTGCCAGACCTGCTTCATGTGCGAGGCGTATTGCCCCACGGACGCGCTGTACGTCGACCCGGAGTCGACTCCGCTGGCCGATCACGACGCGGTGTGCGACGACCATATCGGCCGGTACCGCAAGGAGATCGGCTGGGGTCGCGGCCGCAAGCCCGGCAGTCTCGTCGCGGTGGGGCCGCGTCTTCCGCACGGCGCTGCGCCGCCGCGGCTTTCCGAACTGTGCAACAACGAAAGCGAATCATGCTCACTCTCAGGCTGATCGTGCCTGCCGTCGTGTCCGCTCTGCTGCTGGCTGTCACCGGCTGCGGGTCGGACGATGCGGGCTCGGCGTCTCGCGCCGAGATCAAGACACTCCGGATCGGCACCATCGGCACCGGCAACGTGCTGACGGGTCCGGTCGGCTTCGCCCATCAGCGTGGCGCCCTGCTGCCCGCGCTGAAGCCGCTGGGGGTCGACGACATCGAGGTCTACAGCTTCCCCAACGGCCCGGACCTGAACCAGGCGCTGGTCGGTGGCCGCCTCGACGTCGCCACCTACGGTGATACGCCCGCCCTGGTCGCGCGGGGCAGCGGGTTGAAGACGCGGTTGCTGGCCATCGCGGCGGTCGACTACAACGCCGGTGTGGTGGCCAAGGATCCGGCGATCCGGACGTTGAAGGATCTGGCGGGCAAGAAGGTGGGTGTGCAGTCCGGTTCGTACATCGATCGCTATCTGCAGGGTGCGTTGAAAGCGGAGGGAATTCAGGCCCAGCTGGTTCATCTGCTCGCCACCGACGCGGAAGCCCCGCTCAACGGTGGTGATATCGCGGCGGTCGCGCTGCCGGATGTGAACCCGTCGTCGTTCTTCCGATCGTTCCTGGCCAAGGGTTTCCACCAGGTCGACTCGATTCACGACAATCATCCCGATCTCGCGGGGACCAGTTCCTCGGTGAGCAGCCAGGAGTTCCTCGACAGCCATCCCGATTTCGGGGGTGCGTGGCAGTCGGTCCTCGTGGCGGCCAACCGGTACGCGAAAGAGCATTGGGACGACTACGTGAACTACGAGGTTTCGCAGTCGAAGTCGCCGGAAGCGGCGGTGCGTGCCACAGCGCGTCCGCAGTACATTCCCGACGAGGCCTTCGCGCCGATCGGCATCCGGTTGCTGACGGGAACCAAGCAGTTCCTGGTGGAGCAGAAGAAGATCCGGGAGGACTTCAGCCTGGAGGAGTGGTTCTACCGGCCGGATCGGCCGAAACAGGGCTGAACCAGGCGGGCGTGTCGTCAGTCGCCGGTGGAAGTATTTGGCGGTGTGGCCGCGGCGATCCGTTCGGTGTGGGCGAGCACACGCTCGCGCAAATCCAGTGCCGGATGGTTCCATGCGCGGCACACGTCGGCGGTGAGCTGTGCGAACGTGTCCGCCATGGCACGGACTGCCGCGAGGATCTCCTCGCCGGTGTAGCGGGGGAAGAAGGCGGGCGGATCGCCGTGGAAGCGGGGATCGAGCCACTCGTGGAGGTGATGGCCGTTGTGCCAGTGGTCGACGCGGCCGCCGGAGCGGGCCGTGGTGTGCCATTCGGCCATCGTCAGCAGCAGCTCGCGCAGCTCGGCGACGCGCAGCATCGCAGGCCACAAATCGTCGCGCGCGACGTAGATGGGGATCTGCGTGGCCTCGAACCAGAACTCGCGCTGGGTGGCTTCGATTTCGGCGGCGGTGGGCCGGGCGGGGGTGTGGCTGCCGGTGGCGGGCGGCAGCGCGGTGGTGCTGCCGTCCTTGTCCAGCAGCACGCGGTAGCGGCGCTGATACAGCTCGTCCAGACCGTCGGCGATCAGGTCGTCGAGTCGGCCGGGACCGGCCAGGGTGAAGTCGATCTTGCGGCCTTCGGCAAGGACCACCAGGCAGGTCGGCCAGTGCGGTTCGTCGTTGTCCAGGTGAATGTTGACCAGTACCGGGCCGATCGCGCGCAACCAGTCGTCGGCGCCGACGAATTCACCGGTGCCGGGGCCGATGAGTTCGATGTCGAGATCGGAGAACTCGTCGACCCGGGTTCCGCGCGCCCGCGATCCGGTCTGGATCACCGCCGAGATACCGGGGTGCGCGGCGGCGAACTCGATGATCCGGTCGACGACGAGGTCGGCGTCCTCCATGCGTTCGGTTCCCTTCGATGGAGCGTGTCCGGTGTGACCGTCATCCTTCCCATCGGGTCGCCGGGGACGCCATAGATTTTCCAGATGATCGGAGCGCCCGATTCCAGCGCGTTCCGGCCGGTTGTGGGAGGCAAGTGCATGCAGGAGATCGCCGAGTGGGCGCGGCAGCGGCCGTGGGGTGTGGGGCTGGAGTGGGGCTCGGCGGGTGCGATGGCGCTCGGGCCGGGCAGCGCGTGCGTGGTCGTGGTCGACGTCTTGTCGTTCACGACGTCGGTATCGGTTGCTGTCGAAGCCGGGACACGCGTGCTGCCCTACCCGTGGCGGGACGGCGGGGCCGCGGAGTTCGCGGCACGCCGCGACGCCGCGCTGGCGGTGGGGCGGCGCGCTGTCTCCGAGCGGCAGCCGTGGTCGCTGTCTCCGGCGGCGTTGCGGGCCGCGCCGGTCGCGGCGCGGCTCGTGCTGCCCTCGCCGAATGGTTCGGCCATCGCCGCGGCTGTCAGCGGGGTGCCCGTGGTCGCGGCGTGCCTGCGCAACGCGAGCGCGGTCGCCCGCTGGATCGTGGCGCAGGGGTGGGGCACCGTCCAGCGGCCGGTCGCGGTGATCGCCGCGGGCGAGCATTGGCCCGGACGCGAGGTACTGCGGCCCGCCGTCGAGGATTGGCTCGGTGCGGGGGCTGTCGCCGCAGCACTGGCGCGCAACGGGGCCGGGCCGCTGTCGCCGGAGGCCCGTGCCGCCTCGGCGACGCAGCAGGGGATCACCGACGTCGCGACGCTGATCCGCGATTGCGCTTCCGGCCGGGAACTGGCCGACGGCGGGTTCGTGCAGGATGTCGCGGTGGCCACGGAACTCGACGTGAGTTCGGTGGTGCCGGTGCTGACCGAGGGAGCGTTCGCCGACGCCGCCGGATGATCGTGCGCGCCACGCCACCTAGACGTGCGGGCCGACCAGCGCGATCGCGGATTCGACCGCCACGTCGACGATGCTCGTGATGTCCTCGCCGTCTTCCACGGTGGTGGCGATGAGTTCCCGGAAGCCGCCGAACAGGATCGTCGCCACCTGGCGCGACGGCGGACGCAGTCCGGCAGCGGCGAATTCCGTGGTGTCGGCGAGCTTCTGGATCAGCGCGACGAACGCCTCGCCTGCCTCGCGCTGCAACTGGCGCGCGTCCTCACCGAGGGCGGGCACGACGCGGATCCAGCTGAGGGTGATGGACAGATCGTCCTGTGACGTGCGGATCCAGGCCTCGATGGCTTGGCGCACCTGGGTGCGCCACGGCATGTGCGGGTCGACCGCGGCATCGATCTGCTGGATCGTCTCCTTGTTCCGCTCGGTCAGCAGGGCGATGAAGCAGTCCTGTTTGCTGGTGAAGTGCTCGTAGAAGGTGCGCCGGGAGGTGCGGGCGTGGCGGACCACGTCGGCGACGGTCGAGTCCTGGTAACCGCGTTCGCGCACCGCGACGGCCATGCCGTCGAGGAGGCGACGGCGAAACCCCGAATCCGGGCCGTCGTCGGCGGAGCTGCGGGGTACGGGCTCGGCGCGTGTCACGAGAATCAGGTTAGTTACTCCGGTCGGCTCCTCGCGTCCCGCCCGAATCCCGCACCCGCACGCGGCCCCGCGCAGGAGCGATGTCACGCCGTGACCTGCTCGGAATCGTGTCCCGGTGCGGCGCGCCCGCTGCCGGTGGCATCGGCGGACGGGGCGCCTCGGCGGGTGAAGCGGATGGTGCCGTCATCGATGCGGCCGTAGCGCAGCGCGATCACGTCGTGGCCGTAGCTCATCCCCAGCCGCCACGGGGCCCGGGAACCCGCCTTGGGGAATCGGTCGATGTCGCGCAGCACGTAACCGGCCTGGAAGTCCAGCAGCGGCGCGGGTGACACGGCGGGGTCGGGCCACGGCGTGGTTTGCTGGTAGCCGCCTGCGTCCATGTGGCGCAGCAGGCGGCAGACGAATTCGCTGACCAGGTCGGCTTTCAGCGTCCAGGACGCGTTGGTGTAGCCGATGGTGAAAGCGAAGTTCGGCACTCCGCTCAGCATCATTCCCTTGTAGGCCATGGTGTCGGGCAGCGCGACCTCCCGCCCGTCGACGGTGAGCCGGATACCGCCGAGTGCGAGCAGACGCAGCCCGGTCGCGGTGACGACCACGTCGGCCTCGAGCTCGCGTCCGGACGCCAGGCGCAATCCGGCCGGGGTGAATCTGTCGACGTGGTCGGTGACCACGGTGGCGCGGCCGTCGCGGATCGCGCGGAACAGGTCGCCGTCCGGTACCAGGCACAGCCGTTGATCCCACGGCTGGTAGACCGGTTTGAAATGGGTGTCGACGTCGTAGCCGTCGGGCAGTTGCCTGATGGTCAGGTCGCGGATGAATTTCCGCATCCGTTGGGGCCGTCGTCTGCTGAATTGGTAGATGAGGGTGCTGATCAGCACGTTCTTCCAGCGAACGATCGCGTATGCCCGCCGTGGTCCCAGTAGTCGCCGCAGCCGGTTCGCGACCGTGTCCTCGGCGGGGACGGGGAAGATGTAGGTCGGTGATCGCTGCAGCATGGTCACTTGTGCGGCGGTCTCGGCCATGGCCGGGACCAGGGTCACCGCGGTGGCGCCGCTGCCGATGACGACCACCCGTTTGCCCGTGTAGTCCAGCTCTTCGGGCCAGTGCTGCGGATGCACCAGGTGGCCGCCGTATTCGCCGAGTCCGGCGAATTCCGGCGTGTAGCCCTCGTCGTAGCGGTAGTAGCCGCTGCACACGAGCAGGAAATCGCAGGTGATCTCGCGGGTGGCGCCGTCGTGTTCGACGAGCACGGTCCAGCGTGATTCGCTGCTGGACCACGACGCCGCTGTCACCCGATGCCCGTACCGGATGAATCGGTCGATTCCGGCGTCGGTGGCCGTGTCGTGGATGTAGCGCAGGATCGCGGGACCGTCGGCGATAGCTCGTGCCTGGGTCCACGGGCGGAATCGGTAACCGAGGGTGTGCATGTCGGAGTCGGAGCGGACGCCGGGGTAGCGGAACAGATCCCAGGTGCCGCCGAGAGCGTCGCGTGCCTCGAGGATCGCGTAGGTGCGGTGGGGGAATGCCGCCTGCAGGTGGTGGGCCGCGCCGATGCCGGACAGCCCGGCTCCGACGATCAGGACGTCGAGGTGTTCGCTCATGCTCGCGCTCCCGTCGTGTCGCGGGTGCGCAGGCTGCGTTCCAGCAGCGCGACCACGCCGTAGTAGTGGGTGGGCGTCACCCGGGCCAAGAGGTCGAACAGGTAGGCGTCGGGTCCGACCAGGATGCGGGACTTGCCGTGTTCGACGCCGCGGCAGATGATTTCGGCCGCTTTCTGCGGCGTGGTCAGGGTCACCGCCTCGAATTCCGCCGCCATCTGCTCGTGCGTGCGCCCCCGGCCCTCGGGGTCCTTGCGGACGCGGGCGTTGCGGGCGATGTTGGTCCTGATGCCGCCGGGGTGGACGTTGACCGCGGACACCCCGGTGCCGCGCAGTTCCTGCCGGAGCGCGTCGGTGAACCCGCGGACGGCGAATTTCGCCGCGCAGTAGGCGCTCTGGTTGGGCATGCCGAGCAGCCCGAACACACTCGAGGTGTTGACCACGACGCCGTGATCCTGCTCGACCAGGATGGGCAGGAAGGCGCGGGTGCCGTTGACGACGCCGTCGAAATTGATCCGCCGCAGCCATTCGTCGTCTTCGGGGACCGCGTCGAGCACCGAGGAGGACGTCGCGACGCCTGCGTTGTTGAACACCGCCGCCAGCGGCGCGGTCAGCCAGTCGCGGACTTCGTCGGCGAAGGCGAGCTGGTCGGCGGCGTCTCGCACGTCCAGGACGCGGGTGAGCACCGGGCCGGTCAGCGCGGCCGCCGTCTCCTTCAACCCGACCTGGTCGATATCGGCGATCGCGACGGGCGAGCCGCGGCGGGACAACAATTGGGCGAGGCTGCGGCCGATTCCGGAGGCCGCGCCGGTGATCATGACCGGGCGGCCGGACAGCGGCCTACGGGCGCGGGGCATCGGTGCTCCTGTTTTCGGACGTGCGGATGGGTTCGGCGAACTTCTGGCTCACGCAGTCACCTCGGCGGCGCGGTGCAGGGTGGGCGCGCTGTCTCGTGGCGCGCGGCGACGCACCACGGCGCGGCCTTTCTTCGCCGGGACGAGGGCGACGCCGCGGAAGTGTGCGCGTTCGTCGTGGGCGTCGGTCGGTTCGAGGGTGAAGTCGCGCAGCAGGGTGCGCAGGACGACGTTCATCTCCATCGTGGCGAACGCGGCGCCGATGCACCGGCGGCTGCCACCGCCGAACGGGATCCAGCTGAACGTGCCGGGCCGGACACCGACGAATCGATCGGGGTCGAAAACGCGGGCGTTCGGGAACAGGTCCTCGTTGTCGTGCATCAGGCGGATGCTGACGACGATCTTCTGCCCCTTCGGCAACGTCCACCGGCCCAGCCGCAGTGATTCCGCCCGGACCTGACGGGCCGTCGCGTCGATGACCGGCCGCACCCGCTGCACCTCCAGCAACGTCGCCTCGCGCAGCTGCGATCCGCCGGCGTCGGCTTCGGCGACCAAGCGGCGCAGCACTTCCGGGTGCCTGCGCAGTCGCTCGATCGTCCACGACAGGGTTGTCGCCGTCGTCTCGTGCCCGGCGGTGAGCAGGGTCAGCAGTTCGTCGGCGATCTCCCCGCGCGACATCGCCGAGCCGTCGTCGTAGCGGGCTTGCAGCAGCATCGCCAGCACGTCCTCGCGCTCGTCGATCCGGCCGTCGGCCGCGCGGTCGATGAGCCGGCCGACGATGTCGTCGTAGCGGCGGCGGTAGGCCGCGAACCGGGCCCACGGGCCGAATCGGCCCAGCGCCCGTTTCGGTACCGGAATCGCGGCGAGTGCCGATCCGATCAGGACCAGTTTGGGCAGCAGCTCGCGCAACTGCTCGAACTCGGTGCCCTCGGCGCCGAACACCGCGCGCAGGATCACGTTCAGCGTGATCCGCATCATCGAGTCCATCGTGGCGAACTCCTGCCCCGAGGGCCACGTCGCCATCTCGCGGACCGTTTCCTCCTCGACCAGCGATTCGTACACGGTCAACCGGCGGCCGTGGAACGGTGGGGTCAGCAGTTTGCGCTGCTTGCGGTGTTCGGCGCCGGTCAGCGCGAACAGCGACCCCGGCCCGAGGAATTCGCCGAGGTTGACGTCGATGTTGTCGACGACATCGGTCCCCGCGGTGAACAGCGCTTTGATCTCGGCGGGGTCGGCGAGCACGACCGACCGTCCGAATCTGGGCATCTGGATGGTGAAGGCCGAGCCGTAGCGGTCGTGCATACGCCGCCACGTGCGGGTGCGGCCGGTCAGGATCTGCAGGTTCTGCACGATCGGCGGGGTGGATGGACCGTCGGGCAGTCGCACAGCGGGCATTCGCCCACCTCCTCGCGTGGTACTTCGATGTACCACTCGTACGGTACGCTCACGTACCACGGTGTGACAAGGGTTACACCGATCCCACTTCGCCCGCGGCATCCCACAGTTCGCCGCTGTAGGCGGCGAGAAGATTCCCGATGCGGCCGAGTGCCTCGGCGGCGGGCAGCGGGTCGAGCCGGCGGCCGTCGCGCAGCCGCAGCGCCACACCGTCGGCGGCGGCCTCCTCGGCTCCGATGACCGCCTGATACGGCACCAGGCGGTGGTCGCGAATGCGTGCCCCGAGGCTGCCGCGATCCGGTGGCGAGACCACTACGCGCAGCCCGAGATCGCGGCAGCGCCGCTCGAACTCCGCGGCCGCCGCCCCCTGGGCATCGGTCACCGGCAGCACGGCCAGCTGGATCGGCGCCAGCCATGCCGGGAAGCGGCCGCCGTGACATTCGATCAGGTGGGCCACGGCTCGCTCGACGCTGCCGACGATGCTGCGGTGCACCATGACCGGCCGGTGCGCGGCGCCGTCGGCTCCGGTGTAGTGCAGGTCGAACCGCTCGGGCTGATGGAAATCGACCTGCACGGTGGACAGCGTGGACTCCCGTCCCGCGCTGTCGCGGACCTGCACGTCGATCTTCGGGCCGTAGAACGCCGCTTCGCCCTCCACTGCCTCGTAGGCCAGGCCCGAGTCGTCCAGCACCTCGGTGAGCACCGCGATCGAGCGCTCCCACAAGCCCGGTGCGGCAACGTATTTCCCACCCGGCCCGGGCAAGGACAGCCGGTAGCGGGCCGCGCGGATACCCAGCGCGGCGTAGGCGTCACCGATCATGGACAGCGCCGCGGCGACCTCGGCGGTGACCTGATCGAGGGTGCAGAAGATGTGCGCGTCGTTGAGCTGGATCGCGCGCACCCGGGTCAATCCGCCCAGCACGCCCGAGAGTTCGGAGCGGTACATGCCGCCCAATTCGGCGATCCGCAGCGGCAGCTCGCGATAACTGTGCGGGCGGGAGCGGAACAGCAGCGCGTGGTGCGGGCACAGACTCGGGCGCAACACCATCTGCTCGCCGCCGCAGTCCATCGGCGGGAACATGTCGTCGCGGTAATGCTGCCAGTGCCCGGAGATTTCGTAGAGCTCGCGCTTGCCGAGCACCGGCGAATACACATGACGGTAGCCCGCGCGGCGTTCGGCGGCGCGGATGTAGTCCTCCAGCGCCTGGCGCACGGCCGCGCCGTCGGGCAGCCAGAACGGTAGACCCGCGCCGATCAGCGGGTCGGTGTCGAACAGGTTCAGCGCACGGCCGAGGGCGTGATGGTCGGGCATGGTGGTCTCCTCGTGAACAGCGGGCGAGTGACCACAAGACGAAGCCCCGGGGCACTCGCCCCGGGGCTTCGATGAAAGCGTCGATCAGCGCGCCGGGACGGATTCCGGCGTCGTCGTCACAGCAGCGCGCTTCACGCCGGGGACGATAGCAGACGCGGCAGCCGCGGCGCACGGGGAATTTCGGCGGGCGGCGGCGAACCGGTCGCGAAGATCGCCGAGTGCCCACCAGCGCGACGGATTTGACGCATAATCGAGTTCGATTGGCACGCAAAGGCATCGGGGGTCGATGGGGACGCGCAGAGCGGTGCTGCAAGCGGGTGTGGTCCTCCCGCTGACTGCCGCGTGCGCGCCGGAGCTGCTGCTGGGCAGCTCGGAGGCGGTGCGCGTCGGCGTGTCCTGGAGCGGATCGGAACTGGCCACCTTCCACGCCGTACTGGACGGATTGGATGTAGCCTTCGACGTCGAAGTGATCCCCCTCGGGGACAACACCGACACCGCCTTCACCGCGGGTGGCCGGTCCGCCCCGGACGTGGTGTTGCTGCCACAGGCGGGGCGGGTGCGGGAGCTGGCCCGGCGCGGCGAACTGCGGCCGATCCCCGAGACGGTGTGGACCGATGGACACGGTGCCCGCTACGCCCAGCACTGGCAACTGTTGCTGCGCCACGAGGGCCGCGCGTTCGGCGTGCCGTTCAAAGCCGCCGACAAGTCGCTGGTGTGGTTCGACCGTCAGCAGTTCGCCACCTACGGTTTGGGCGATCCGACGGGATGGACCCTGCCCGACTGGGTGGACCGGATGGAGGTCCTCGCACAGTCCCCGATTCGCCTGCTCGCCCTGGCCGCGGCCGACGGATGGGTGCTGACCGACTTCTTCGAAAACGTCCTGCTCGCCGAATCGCCGAGATTCTACGACGACTTGGCGTCGAAAAACCGGCGAGAATGGGACAACCCGGCAGTGCGGGCCGCCCTGAAACATCTGGGCATTCTGTGGGGGCATCGGCACGCGTTCCCCGGAGGCGTCGGAGTCGCGTTGACCCGGCAGTTCTCCGACTCCGTGCGGGATGTGTTCCAGCATCGCCGCGCCGCGGCCGTCGTCGCCCCCGATTTCGCGGAACCGATCGTGCGCAGCGGGGTACGCGCGTCCGGTCGCCAGGTCCGCGACGTCGTCGGTGTGGTGCCCTTCCCCGCGGTCACCCCCGCGTCGGGGCGGCCGAAGATCGTCGGTGGTGACGTGCTCGTAGTGACCCACGAAGCGAACCGTCGCGCGGAAGACCTGGTCGCGAAACTGGCCGGTGCCCGCGCCCCGCTGCCCTGGATCGAGCGCTACGGCGGCTTCCTCGCCCCGAACCTGCGCACCGAGGCGGAGTACTCACCGCTGCTGGCGTCCTCGGCGCGTGAACTGAACGCACGCAGCGCCTTCGACCTGTCCGACCGGATCGGCGCCGTGGGCGGACGGGCCGGATTGTGGCGGTCGCTGACCGAGTTCCTGATCGCCATCGGCGACGGCGCGCCGACACCGGTGGCCGAGGCCACCGACCGCGCTATCGCCGCGCTGGACGACTTCGAGCGGCGGCGCCGATGACGCTGCCGCCGGATTTCGAAGTCAACGGGCTGCGCATCGAGCTGGCCACCCGCCGCATGCGCGGACCGTTGGTCCCCGGCGGCAGGCCGCGGCGCTGGCTCGGCCGGCTCACCGGACTGCCCGCGGCGGTGCTGACGGTAGCCCTGCTGGTCCTGCCCGCCGCGTGGACCGTGGTCATCGCCACCCGGGCTCGCCCGGCGGAGGTGCTCGCGTGCGCGATCCTCGCGGTGAGCGCGCTACTGCCGGTCGTGCTGCGCAGAAGGGCCGCGCGGCCAGTGAGACGAATCCCGCTCTGGCTGACGGCGATCGGTGGTGCGGCCGGTGGACTATGGCTGCTGGCCGCCACGATGAGCCCCGACGGAAGAGGCGCGTACCTGCGCACACTGTTGTGGGTCGGGTTCGCCGTCGGGCTCCTGCTGCTGGCGTTGGCGATCGCCTGGTGGGGGCGTGCGGCGCGCTGGCTATGGCTTCCGCTGATCGTGCCCTTCGGAGTGTCGGCGTTCGTGTCCGGCGTGGCGTTCCGGGTGATCTTCGGTTCCGGCGCACGATGGCTGGGCATCGAGGACGCCGGGATCTACCGATGGTGGCTCGCGGCGATGCTGGGGTCGGCGTTCCTGTGGACCTGGCTGGGCTTTCTCACCGCGCTGTTCCGGGCCGGAATCCATGCGATAGAAGCCGACCCGGCGCGCGCGGGATACCTGTATCGCGACGACGGCAGGCCGCTGGCGTTGCGGCTGTACGAGTTGCTGCGGCCGGTGCTGCTGATCGCCGGGCTCGCGGTGGGGGTCGCGGCCGCGCGTGTCTTCGACGTCGTGCTGATCGGGGTCCCCGGGGCACTGGAATACCAGGTGGACAGCGCCACCGTGCACTGGTGGCGCCTGTCCGCCGACACCGACTCCGGCGCCGCGGCGGCCTACGCGCTACCGCTGGCGGTGCTCGTGGGCGCGGTCGCCTGGCTCCTGCAGGTGGACGTGCGCAGACATCGCGCGAGCTGGTCCGCGGTGCGCGCGATGACGGTGCCGGGGCGGCGGCGCATCGGCGCGGTGCGGGCGGCGGGCATCGGGCTGGTTTCGGTGCTGGCGCTGTTCCCGATCGGCGTGCTCGCCTACACCGGCGTGCGCGGACACGACGGATTCGGATTCTCGGCCGTCGCTCTGGTGTGGGGCGACGACGGACTGTGGCGTTCGCTGCAGACCACCGCGTGGGTCGCGGGGATCGTGACGGTGGTCGTGGTGACCGCGGCGGCTCCGGTGGCCTACCGGCTGGCCGCGCTGCGCCCCGACGGCACCGCCGCGCGAGTGGCCGTTGTGGCGCTGGTGGTGCTGGCCGTGATCCCGGCGCAGACCTACCTCGGGCCGATCGATGGTCTCGTCGATACCTACGAACTGTCGGGGACGCGGATTCCGCTGATCCTCGTGCACGCCGCCGCCGGTTTGCCGATCGCCATCCTCGTGCTGCGCGGCGCGATGCTCGCCCCGCCGGGCAGCGGCGCGGCCGACGCCCTGCACGGCCTGGCCAGTCCAGGCACCATCGCACGGCGATTGCTGGCGACCTCAGGGCCCGCGCTGGGAGCGGTGGCGGTGCTCGAATTCGTCCAGGTGTGGAACGATTTCTTCATCGGGCTCGTCGTCAGCGGGGCAGGAGCCAGCCCGTGGTCGCTGCTGCTGTGGGGTGAGGCGCGGCAGTTCGGTGAGAACGCCGCACAAGTGGCCGCCGGATCGCTGGTCTCGGCTGTGCTACCGGTGGCGCTGCTGCTGGTGACCTGGCGGCGCTGGGTGGTGCCGGGACTGACCGGGGGAGTGCTGCGATGAGGCGGACCGCGGCGCGGCCGCGCTGCGCGGCGAGGAAGGAGCCGCGGTGAGCGCGCCGACCGAACGCACCGAACCGGTCGGGCAGACCGCCACGCCGAGATCGACGGTCTGGCTGGGGTTTGTGGGCACCGCGTCGGTGGTGGCCTACACAGTGCTGTTCGAATTGGTGCGCACCCTGGTGGTGAATTCGTTCGGCGAGAACAGCGTCGTGCAGTTCTTCAACGGCCCGCTGCGGTGGTTGTCGGTGCTGTTCATCGCCGCGGCGGCGACGTACGCGCTGTCCCGGTTCGCGGGCGGATATCGCACCAAGCTGCGCACCGCCCGCGAGATGGATCTGATCGCGGGTCTGGTCGAACCGGGGCCCGCGCTGGCCGACCCGAGACCACGGGTAGCCGTGCCGCGGCCGCGGCGGGTCGCCGCCCTCGACGGGCATCTGATCGCCGCGGTACTGCGCGACCTGCCGGTGCACGACTACGAGACGGTCGCGCTGTTGGCCGTGCTCAACGCCATTCGCGACACACCCGGCCGGCTGCCGGTGGCGCGGGAACCCTCGGCCCGCACCGCGCCGATGCTGCTGCAGGGCCTGTGCCGCCGCGGTGTCCTCGCGCAGGCCGGCGCCCAGCGGTTCTGTGTGCGGCAAGTGCCCAGGCTGCCGGATCGAGCGACGGTCACGGCGGGCCCGCAGTGGGGTGCGGCGCTTACCGCGCTGCTGCACCACTACGCGGACCGAGCCGGACGGTGGGCGATCGCGCTGGAATCGCGACGCTTCGCCGTGGGCGCGCGCCGGTGGTTCGAGGTCGAGGAGCCGTACCTGCGCACTCTGGTGTCGGCGTGCGCGAATCCGGGCGCGGATTTTCCCGCCGCGGCGCTCGCGCACCTGATCGGCATCGGCAACGCACTGGACGTCTGGTATGCGCGAATCGGATTGCGAGCCAACGAGCGTGGCGTGCCCGAGGACCTGTGTTCGCTACCCGGGCTCGACGAACTGAACCGGGATCTGGTGAAGCTGCGGGCAGACCGGCTGGCCGAACGGCCGCGGGGCTATCGGCCACGGCGGCTGTCCACGAGCCTGGCCGCCCGATGGGAACACCACACCGCGCTGGCAGGACTGGGCACCGCGCCGCTGGACCTGTACGGAGTCGCCGACCGGCTGGAAACCGCGTGGTGGCTGCTACCCCGCGACGATGTCGCGGGCGAGGTGTGCGCACTGATCAACCTCGCCGTCGTGCACATCCGGCAGGGACGCCTCGACGCCGCGCAGGATCGTCTCGAGCTGGCCGAATCCCTCACCCGCGCCGGCATCGATCCCGACGGCCGCGCCCAGACCCACGAGACGATGGGCACCCTCTGGTGGGCCCGCGGCGAACCCCGCCGCGCCCTGCGCTGCTGGCAGCTCGCCCTCACCGCCTACCGCGCCCTCGACGACGACCCCGGTATCGGCCGCTGCCTGCAACATCTCGGCTCCGCCGTAATCGTCGCCCCCGACCACGCCACCCTGCTGCTGCCGGACCCCTCCCTCACCCGCGTCGAGGCCCTGCGCCAAGCCACCGGATGGCTCGCCGAAGCCCGCCGCAGACACCCGGCGGCCCGCCACGCCGAAAGGTATGCGGCACAAGCCCGTTCGGCCCTGCGCGCCGACCGCGGCTTCCGCGACATGCTCTCGTCCCGCGGCCGCGCCCCGCTGTCCCAGATCGACCGATGGCCCGCGGCCGTCGAAGACCACGCCCCTCGCTGACCTGTCCACGGTCCGCCTCCAGCCGCGCCGATGGGATCTCGGCATCGGCGTCCGAAGCGGACTCGGCCGGTCCGCCGCCGGGCGACACTGGTGCCGTCGTCCGTGAACGAGCACCCGCAACGCCTGTGCGAGACTATGCAACCATGCCGGAGCTTCGCGTCGCGGTGATCGCCTCCCACAACGGGTCGAATCTGCATGCGCTGCACCAAGCTTCCCTCGTCGCGAACGCCCGGTTCCGGATCGTGCTGGTCATCAGCAACAACAGCGACTCCGGCGCGCTGCGCTACGCCCGGGACAACCGGATCCCCGCCCGGCACCTGTCCGGGCGCACCCACGACGACCCGGACGAAGCAATGCGCGCCGCACTCGTCGAGCACGCGGTCGACCTGGTGGTGACCGCCGGATACCTGAAGAAGATCGGGCCGCGGACCACGAGCGAATTCGCCACCCGGATCATCAACGTCCACCCCGCGTTGCTGCCCCGCCACGGCGGCCCCGGAATGTACGGCAGGCACGTGCACCAAGCCGTGCTGGACGCCGGAGACCTCATCAGCGGCGTGTCCGTCCATCACGTCTCCGGCGAATACGACGACGGTGAGGTGATCGCCCAGGTCGAAGTGCCGGTGCGTCCGGGCGATACCGCCGAGACGCTCGGTGCGCGGGTCCTCGAAGCCGAACACACCTTGCTCCCCGACGTGGTACGGCAGATCGCCCACGGCTCGACCGCGCGCCCGCCCATTCGAGCCCACCGATGAACGATGACCCCACCGACATGCGGTTGCCGTTGTTCATTGTGTTCTCCTTGCAGCGTCGGCTATGACTCCGGCTTGCGGGACCGGAGCACTTTCTGTTCGCTGGATGTCTTCGTCTCGCGTGGTACGACGATCGGACCCGTCGAAAAGTGAGACGACGCGCAAACCGCACTGATGCGCGCTCTTGTTTAATCGGCGGAACGCATCGGTCTGCAATGTATCTCGCGGCAGCCCACTACTCGGAGATCCAGCCGAGTTCAACTGCGTTCTTGTGCATGAAGTCTTCGACTGTGGGCAGCGTGAGGAACGAAACGGCATACAGGACAACGAGCCCTCCGATCGCAACGGTCCAGTCGCGAGGGCGGGTTGCAGGCAGACCGGGCCCGGCTTGTCCGACGGCAGCAGTGCGGTCCGGACGCAGCCGCATCTGCGGGAGCCGACGGCAAGCGGGCCTCAGCATCCACGACGCGATGGCGCAGATCGCGAACATGAGTGGCACCGACCACGACTCGACACCGTCGCCGACTGCCAGGTGTGACACCACGGCACCCGACCACAGGAGAAAGGCGCCCGCGTACGCCCATTCCTTGATCAGCGCGAACCCGGGCGCGATGATCGCGACGGCCGCACCGACCTGCCACGCACCCAGAATGTAGGCGAAGAAGTGCGGGTATCCCAGGTGTCGCAACTGGATTTCTATCCATTCGATCGTCAGCAGGTTCCACACCGATCCGGAAACCAGCTCGAAGACGATGACAAATGTGGTGGCCCAGTATGCGAGGGCTCTGATCCGGGTTCGGTCGCTTCGCGCGACGGCTGACTTCTCCGCCGTCGCGTGCTGGAACGTCGTGGTCTTCATGGTGTGCAGGGCGCGTTGTTCGGTCATGCCCTCGAGACACCGCCGAGCACCGAAACATGACACGATACGATGTGACGTGCGCCACTTCACCCGTCACCGCGCGACTCGGCGCATTTCCACCGTGGGGCCTGTACGCGCTTCGCCACCCCGTCAACCAGCTACGACGCCCCGATGCGCCAAGAACGTCGTGTTGCCTCTAAGCGAATAATTCCCATTTCGCTTCGTGCGGGGACTTGTCGGGGCGCAGGCCTCGCCAGCTGGGGTGGCGCAGCCCTTCGGAGGTCGCTTCGCGATACTCGATGTCTGCGACGAGGACGGGCTGCACCCAATGGGCGACCGCGGTGACCGCGCGCGGCGGTGGAATGTCGAAGGGGGTGTCCGGACGCGACAGCTCGTTCAGGCGGGCTTGCAGGGAGCGCCGGTCGTGCATGGTCCAGCCGGTACCGACATTACCCACGTGCACCAGCCGGTCGTGGTCGTCGTAAGCGCCGAGCGCGAGCGAACCGAACGTCGCGGAGAAACGACCGGAGCCGGGCAGCCAGCCCGCGACGACGACCTCCGTCGTCTTACGTAGCGGCGTCTTGATCCACAACGGGGAGCGGCGGCCGGGGTAGTAGACCGAATCGAGGCGCTTGGCGACGATTCCCTCCAGCCCGTGCTCGCGGGCGACGTCCAGCAGGGTGCCGGGCTCGACATTCGAGTAGTACGGGGGAGTGCGGGCAAGCGGCCGGTCGAGCGCGAGTTCCGCCAAACGCTCGCGGCGCTCGGTATAGGGCAGCTCCATGATGGAGCCACCGTGTACAGCCAGCAAATCGAAGGCGAGATACTGCGCGGGGAATGCGCGCAGCAACTCCGCGCTGGGCGAGACCACATGCATACGCCGCTGCAAGCGACCGAACGACGGCACGCCCGTCGCCGGATCGGGCGCGACGATCTCCCCGTCGAGGAGTATTCCACCGTGCTCACCGAGGTCTTCCAGCGCGGCTGTGAGCTCGGGAAACGAGCCACTGAGATCGCGATTGTTGCGACTGTAGAACCGGCAGTCCTCCTCCCGGCACCGCGCGATGGCACGGATGCCGTCCCACTTCATCTCGAACGCCCACCGTCCGCGTTCCTGCGGTGGCCGTCCGGAGACGGCCAGCATCGGCGCCGGCACTGAAAGCACAGCCTCAGCATATCTTCAGCAATCGATGTGGTCGGGAGTCGTGGACAAGGTCGAAGTGGGGACCTGGAGACCGAATCGCGAGCGGCGGCACGCGGGCTGTCTCCCTTGCTATCGGGACCGCGGAGCGGATTCGCGGTGAAGCGCAGGGTCGGCGAAACCCGTGGGCGACCAGCCGTATCGGGCGATTTGCCCGATTTGTCGGGAACTCTTGTACTACAGATCGTAGTAAGTAAGAATGCTGTTGTGACCGTAGGTATGTAGCTCCGCTACAGGCCGTCACGACATCACTATGGGAGGGCATATGACGGTCAGCGTGGACCGCCGTCCGATCATCGTCGCCGCGGGAGTGGGAATCACGGTTCTCGCAGCGGCCGGGGCGCTGGATCGGCTGCTGTTGGGCGTATTCGTCTGCATCGGAATGGTATTGGGTTACATCAACGCGTGGCTGGCCACAGTGTCCGCCACGCGGATGTCGTCCGGTGCCGAATCGGGCACACAGTTCTTGGCGGCGACGAACGGGTTGCGGTTGTTCGGTGTCACGGCATTCGCGCTGGCCGTCGGCATCCTGGCGCGGCCCGATGGAACGGGAATTCTCTTCGGGCTGGTCGCCTTTCAGATCGTTTGGCTGCTCAGCGTGGCAGCGCCTGTCCCGAGCGGTGTCCGATGACGAAAGTCGAAGTGGGACAACATGAAACGGCGCACTTCCTCGGGATGGCCTTTCATGTCGACACCATTCTCGCGACCGCCATCGCGGCCGTCGTCGTGCTGGGGCTCGCGTTCTCGCTGCGCGTCAAGCTGACCTCCGGGGTGCCCAACGGCGTGCAGTTGTTCTTCGAGACCGTGACAGTGCAGCTGCGCGGTCAGGTGGAAAGCGCGGTGGGCCTCCGGATCGCGCCGTTCGTCCTGCCCCTGGCGGTGACGTTGTTCGTCTTCGTTCTGCTGTCGAACTGGTTGTCGGTATTGCCGGTGCAGTACGGCGACGGCGAGCTGATCAAGCCGCCCGCCGCGGATGTCAACTTCACCTATGCGCTCGCCTTGTTCGTCTTCCTCTGCTACCAGGCGGCGGGAGTGGCGCGGCGGGGACCGATCGGGCATGTGAAGCAGGTGCTGAAGGGGCACACCGGGTGGGGTCCGATGGTCTTCATCAACATCATCGAGGAACTGGCGAAACCGTTGTCGCTGGCTCTGCGGTTGTTCGGCAACATGTTCGCGGGTGGGGTCATGATCTCGGTGATCGCACTGCTGCCCGCCTGGCTCAGCTGGGGGCCCAACGCCGTGTGGAAGCTGTTCGACCTGTTCGTCGGGTTGATCCAGGCCTTCATCTTCGCCTTGCTGACCATCCTCTACTTCGGCCAGGCCACCGCGCGCGAGCACGAGAACCACTGAACCGCGCCGGCACATTCGTATACCGGCCCCCACATTCCTCTTTCGACGAGGAAAGGAAAGGAACAGAAATGGCAGACGTGACCCACGAGACGATCGTCCAGGCGGCGGCCCTGCTGGCGGGCGGACTGATGATGGTCGGCGGCGCGATCGGCGCGGGCTACGGCAACGGGATGGCGGGCTCGGCGCTGATCAACGGCATTTCCCGGCAACCGGAGGCCGAGGGCAGGCTGCGCGGCAACTACCTGATGGCGGTCAGCCTGGTCGACGCCGTCTACTTCATCAACCTGACGTTCATGGCGCTGTTCGCTTTCGCGGCGCCAGGAAAGTAGCGCCATGGCGACCGAAAACCGGGCGGAACAGAATTTCCTGATCCCCAACGGCACCTTCTTCGCCGAGCTGGCGATATTTCTGCTCGTGCTCGCGGTGATCTGGCTGTTCGTCGTGCCGCCGATTCGCGACGTGCTCGCCGAACGGGAAGCCCGCGTCACCAAGACCGCCACAGATGAGCAGCGGGCACGTGAGCTCTTCGGGGCGGCCGAGCACCGGTATCGGTCCTCGGTGGCACAAGCACGCGGCGAGGCGGCGCGACTGCGTGCCCAAGCCCGGCTCGACGGCCGGGCGACCCTGATCTCGACCCGTGAGCACGCACATCAACGGTCCGACGAGATGGTGGCCGCAGCCACGATCCAGCTGCGAGCCCAGGCCGACGCGGCGGCGGCGGGGCTGCGCGAACACATCGACCCGCTGGCCGGTGAACTGGCCGACCGAGTGATCGGAGGAGACGGTGAACGAACGTGACGGCATCTACGACATCACTTGGAACTGGCCGGTATTCCTCAGTCAATTGTTCGGCTTCGCCGTCATCGTGGGCGCACTGGTCAGATGGGTTGTTCCGCAGGTGTGGGCGATGATGCTGCGCGCGCAGCAGACGATACAGCGACAGCTGGAGGAGAGCTCGCAGGCCACAGCTCGATTGGCCGCGGCCGAACAGGCTTTCGCCGAAGCGGCCGTCACGGCCCGCACCGAGATGGCCGAAATTAGCGAGCAAGCCAGCGCCGACGTGGAGCGGATCATCGCGGAACTGCGGGGAGCCGCCGCCGCGGAGATCGAGCGGGTGCGCAGACACGGCATGGACCGCGTCGAGCAGGTGCGCAGGCAGTTGCGCGAGGAACTCGGGCATGACCTCACTGTCGCAGTGCTCGACCGCGCCGAGTTCGTAGTGCGCGAGCGCCTCCAGCTGTCCCGAGCCAGATCTGACAGCATCGACCGATTTCTGGATGATCTAGCGGTTCAGGCGGAACTCGCCGAGGAACTGCGCGGGTAGGCGACCTCGCTGTTCTTCCGCACAACCCGAGGCGCCTCTCTTTCGTCACCGAAGGAGGGGTGCCAGGAAACCGGGGGAGTGTGGTTGTGGTGGCGGGAAGCCTGTGTCGTTCACAGGCCGAGTTTGGTGACCGCGTTGTCTTCCAGCGGGTTGGCGGTGCGAATGTAGCCGTGGACGGTGCGCGGGTTGGACCAGCGGCCTTGGCGCATGATCTCGCGGTCGCTGGCGCCACCCAGGGCAGCCTGCGTGGCGAACCCGGCGCGCAGCGAATGACCGGAGAACAGGGCGGGGTCGAGCCCGGCCCGGGCGGCATAGCGCTTGACCAGCTCGGCGACCGCTCGCCCGGACATGGCGTCGTCGCCGATCACGCCGTGGCGGTTGATGGTAGGGCAGAGGGGAAGGTCCGCGTCGGTGAGCGTGGTACCGGTGAAGCCGTGGCAGCGGTGGATCTCGGGTGCCGTCGGCTGCGCGTCGGCCAGCCAGGCTCGCAGTCCGGAAGTGCCGGCCGCGGCGTGGATTTCGCACAGCCGCAGCCAGTCGGCGAAAGCGCAGACGGGGCAGGTGGCGGGTCGGCGGCCGCGGGGCAGAGCCACCCGCTGTTCCGCGGCACCGGTCGGGTCGGTCTTCGTCGCGGGCAGCCGGATCAACAGGATCGGTTCTCCGGTGGTGTGGTCGAGGCCGACTTCGACATCGCCGACCCGCAATCCGGCCAATTCGCTGCGTCGCAACGCGCCGGCGAAACCGATGAGCAGCACGAGCGCGTCCCTGCGGCGGGCGGGTTCGGTGGGCCAGCCCGGTCCGGGAAGCCCGCTCAAGAGCTGATCGAGGGTGTGCAGCAGGACGGGGCGTTTGCGTTTGGGCTGGCTGCGCCGGGTGCGGCGGATGCCGCGCAGCGTCAGGCGCACCACGTCCGAACGCGTCGGTGACGGCAGTCCGTTCGCCGCGTGCACTGCCGCGATGGCAGCCGACTTGCGCTCCAATGTGGCTGGGCTGAACGCCCATCCGCCGGTGTCGCGGCGCGCGTCGGCGGCCGCGGCGAGGTAGACCGCGACATCGAGTGCATCGGCGGGCAGCGCTTGTCTGCCTTCGGTGGCGCACCACGCCGACCAGGCCACCCAGTCGGCCCGATAGGCGCGCAGCGTGTTCGCCGATTGGGACGCTTCGAGATACCGGCGCAGCGAACCGGCTTGGTCGTCGTCGAAACGGTCCCGCACCAACCGTAAGGCCGCGGCATCGACCAGCACGCTGCGCACCCCGCGACGCAACTCGGTGCGCACCGACTCCGGGACCACCACCACGCTGGATCGATCGTCCATGGCTCCCGCGTTCACCTCGGCGACTGACTGTCCGCGCCGAAGTACTCGGCGCGAGAATTCAGCCTACGGCACCGTGGGCGCGCGCCTGCGATCAGAAGGGGCGATGCGCTGCGGAAGCCGACGGTCGTCACCGGACGCCGCGTCATTCGTCTTTCGACCCACGCAATCAGTAAGCGTCACAGTGACGTTGAGGGATGGGCTTTCCCAGTCTCATGCAATGGGTTGGCGTCGACACCGTCGCGCCGCGGGAACCTCGCGCGCGTGCCCGTGCCCGTCCGCCGCGGCCGAGCTACCGGTGGGCTAGCAGCCCTGACCTCCACCGCCTGATAGGGCGATGACCAGGCAATTCCCGGCCATCATCACCAGAATCCCAACGCTGCTCACGGCACGCCAGGTCCGGCCGATCCGATGGCGATACGTCCAAAGATACGCCAGCAGGAGAACTCCGACGGCCAGCATGACACCGGTGCCGGAGATCTGAAAGACCTGAGCAGCTTTGAATTCCGCATCGCGTAATGCTTCACCGGCACCGGGCAGGCCGTCGTTCACGATCACCCACGGCAAACCGCAGCCCTGGCCGTGCGCGGGGAACCAAGGCGGCATGGACGGCGAGCCTTTCCGTCAGACCGCAGGAGACTCCGACAGATCAGATGCCGAGCTGACAGGTCTCCAACCAGGGGTACCCAGTTTTCGGAGGATTTCGTTGCAATTACGTTTCGCAAGTCACAACGCTACGAAACGAAAATTTCCGTAGATGCCCGCCCTCTGCCGGGATCCCTAGCCGCCGATAATGTTCACTTATCGGTGGTCAGGGTGTAGGCGACGATCCAGTCTGGGCGAGTCGCACGCATGCGTTTCGTTTCGTGGCAATCCGTCATACCTAACGAAACAAACGCTACGATTTCGTGGTGTCGAACGTGTGCAACTATCCGGGCTGTTCTCGTCCCATCATGCGAGGAGCTGGTCCCGGCCGTCCTTCGGAGTACTGCGACCGCGCCGATCACACGCGCTGGCGTGCATGGCGGGAACGGCAACGGCAACAACAGGAAGCGGAAGGGGCGACCGCTGCCGTCACTGTGACGCAACCGGGCCCGGTGACCGTCGCCCGCTTGCGCGCCGATGAGTTGCTCACCCAGTTCCGCGGGCTCGCCGAACAGCTGAACACCACGTTGAATGCTGCCGTCGCGGAGTTGTCCACGCTCGCCGACCCATCGGTTGCCGAGGCCCAGGTGCAGGCAGTTCAGGTCGACGCGGCACGGCGGATCGCCGAGGCGGAAGGCGCCACCGTGGCGGCCGAGCAGGCGCGGCGGGAGGCGCAGGAGGCCAGAGAACTCGCCGAATCCGCCGCCGAGGACGCGGCAGGCGCCGCCGAGCAAGCGGAAGCGCTGATCGCCGAGGCGAACTCGGCGCGCGACGACGCGCTGCGCGAGGTCGAACGCGTCACCAAACAGGCCGCCGACGAGGTGTTCGCCGCGCGCAGCGACGCCGAAGCCGATGTCCGCGCCGTGCGGCGCGAGGCCGCCGAGCAGACCGAACGCATCGAACAGCAAGCCGCGGACCACGTTCAGCGCGCCGAGCGCCGCGCGGAAACCGAGATCGCGCACGCCCAGCAGGAAGCGGAGGCGCGGGTCGCGGCCGCCCGGTCCGAACGCGATCTCGCCGCGCAGCGCGCGGCCGACGCCGAACGGGCGACCGAGCGCGCCGAACAAGCCGCCGCCGAGCGCGCCGAAGCTGCCGAGGAGGCACGCGCCGAATGGCGCAGGGTCCGCGCCGAACTCGACGCCACTCGGACCGAACTCACCGAAACCCGTCGCGCCGCAGCGGCCGAGCTCGCCGCCGCCCGAGCCGAGGCCGCCGTCGCCGTAGAGAAGGCGCGCGCCGAAGCCGCCGAGCGTCTTCAAGCGCTAGACGAGGCCCGCGCCCAGACTCTCGCTCGTGCCGAACGCGCCGAAGCCCAACTCGACGAACTGCTCGCCGAGAGGCGCCGCAAATCAGCCGCTACCGAACCGGATGATCGCCACGACGGCTGACCAGCGAAATGCCCGATCCGGCCACGGCTTCCTCGGCACTCGCTGGGTGTAAGACACCGGTGATGCGTCGTGGTGTCGCAGATCGTCGCGCTGCTCATCGGGATGCGCTGGCTCGGGTCCGAAGCGAAAGCGACACCCCCGTCGGTATCGGTGCAGATCGCCGCCATGCTCTCCCTCACACAAGGATTCGGATTCCCGCACGACGGATCGTCCTACACCGACATCCCGGTCGGCGGGTGGATCGTCCGGGTCGGCCGACTGTCGGAAGCCACTGCCACGCCGGACGACGTGGCGACCGCCGGTAAGGATCAGTGCCCCGTGGCGTGTCGACGAGGCGACCACCGCACGCGGCGTAATCCTCTGGATGGCCGCGTGATCCGGGGCAGCCGACGTGCTTTTGGCGCAATCGGCCTGCGACGAATAGCCGCCCGGACGGGGCAAATAGATCGTTAACCCCGGTCTCGGTCATATCATGTAGCTATGCCCGAAACCGGAGTCGAAGGGCGTACGGAACCACTGGCCGGCGAAGCCCGGCAGACGGTACTGGTGGCCGGTGCCTGTTCGATGATCATGGGTGTGGCCCTGGCGGTGTGGCCGCACAAGTCGATGCCGACAGCGGAACTGCTGTCCGGCGGCTATCTGCTGCTCAACGGGATTGTTCAGCTGATCGTCGCGGTCGGCGCTCGTTTCGCCACACCGCTGCGGGTGCTGGTGGTCGTGAGTGGCGTCCTGTCGGCCCTGCTGGCGATGTTGTGCTTCGCCGGCGGGAATTCGACGCTGTTGCTGTCGTTCTGGATCGGGTTGGCGTGGGCGATCCGCGGAATCTGCCATGCCACCGTGGCGGTGTGGGTCGACGACCTACCCGGCCGCGGGCGGCAGGAGCTTTTCGGCCTGGCCACACTGACGTTCGGCGTGCTGGTCGGTGCGCTGCCGTTCGAGTCCCTGGACGCACTCGGCTGGCTGGCCGGAGCGTGCCTGCTCGCGCTCGGTGCCACCGAAGCGTTCTTCGCCGCGGGCACCCGGCATGACCCGGTCGCGGCACCTGGTGTGACGCCGCCCCTGCGCCTGCACGGCTGAGCCGCACAGCGCATCCGGTGGCGGGCCATCCGCAACCCAGGTTGACTGGACGCCATGGCATCCCAGCATTCAGAGCTCCGGTCGCCCGCAGAGCTGATCGTGGTCACCCATGGCGCCGAGACCGCGATCACACCGATCGCCCTGCGCGAAAGCCGCAGCGTGCAAGCACATCTGGGCGAATTGCTTCCCGCCGGAGTCGAACTGGTGCGCGTCTTCGGACCGGCCAACCGCCTGGAGCGCAGGCTCACCGGCACTTCGCATGAGGATGCCGGTGCGGAGTACCTCAACTACTTCTCCGTCCAGGGCGTCACCGGCGAGCTCGACGAGCTGGCCGCGCGGTTGCGCGCCGCCGACGAGGTGGCGGCGGCGTATGTGAAGCCGCCTGCCGAACCGCCGATCGCGCCGGAAGGCGCGGTGGCTGTCATCGATCGCTCGACCGACGAAGCGCCCCCGGTGACCCCGGATTTCGGCGAACGGCAGGGGTATCTGGAGGCCGCCCCGCAGGGAATCGATGCTCGCTGGGCATGGACGGTGCCGGGTGGCCGCGGCTCCGGCGTGCGCGTGGTGGACATCGAGGGCGCGTGGCGGTTCACCCACGAGGACTTGCGGGTCAACCAGGGCGGCGTGATCGGCGGCAGCCCCGCACCGCAGCAGGGCTGGCGCGACCACGGTACCGCCGTTGCCGGTGCGATCAGCAGCGACGTGAACGCCTACGGCATCACCGGCATCGTGCCGGAGGCGTACATCCGCGCGGTATCGATCTTCGGATCGGGGTCCGCGGCCGCCATCCGCTCGGCCGCGGACGTGCTGAACCCCGGCGATGTGATCCTGCTGGAAGTGCACCGTCCCGGACCGCGTTTCGCCTACGCCAACCGGGCGGATCAGCGCGGCTACATCGCGATCGAATGGTGGCCCGACGACGCGGCGGCGATCCGGTACGCCGTCGGAAAGGGCGTCATCGTGGTGGAGGCCGGTGGGAACGGCGGCGAGGACCTCGACGCCGCGCTCTACGACACCCGGCCCGCGGAGTTCCCCACCAACTGGCGCAATCCGTTCCGCGGCGGCGAAGCCGACTCCGGAGCGATCATCGTCGGAGCCGGTGCGCCACCACCCGGATTCCACGGCCGCGACCACGGCCCGGCACGCTCCCGACTGGAATTCTCCAACTACGGTGAGCGAGTCGACGTGCAGGGATGGGGCCTGGAAGTCACCACCACCGGATACGGCGACCTGCAGGGCGGTCCGGACGAAGACCTCTGGTACACCGACGTGTTCAGCGGAACCTCGAGCGCGTCCCCGATCGTGGTCGGCGCTGTCACGAGTTACCAAGGAATGAGCGCGGCCGCAGCCGGGCGCAAGAAGCCCGCCGAGGTGCGCGCCCGGCTCCGCGAAACCGGCTCGCCGCAAACCGATGCCCCGGAACGGCCCGCCACCCAGCGCATCGGCAACCTCCCGGATCTGAAGTCGATGATCCTGCCGAGGTAAGCCGAAACGAACGAAACTCTCACGAATCGCGGCACCGGACCAGCATTGCGTTGTTCGGCATCCGCATAGAGTCGATTCCGCACGTCACAATCAGCTTGAGGCATAGTTGCTTACAGTGGAATCGGCGTGCCCGATCGGCGTGGGCAGCGGCTTCTCGGCTTCGCAAACTGGCCACCGACCCACGAATGGCCGGATAGGCAGGGATCTTCGTGCTCGTTGTCGCGCGACGGTCAGCCCACGCGTGCGGCCAGCAGCAGTTCCAGCAGCAGCTGGGCGAACTCGGCGGGCGCGTCGGTGACTCCGCTGTGCCCGCCGGGGAACTCGGTCAGCGGAATGTTCAGTTGCGCGGCGAGTGCCTCCGCGGGACGGTGGGGGAGCTTGCCCTTGCTGTCGCGGCCCGCACCCAGCACCAGACGGTCGGTGACCGACGTCAAAGCCGCCACGTTCGGCAGGTAGGAGGTGATCGGACGCAGTTCGTGCGCCATGCTGCGCGGAGCGTTGGCGTGCAGCCGTTCCATCATCGCGGCGGCGCGCGGCGACAGGCCGGCCGGATCCGGCATGGCGACGCCACCACCGATCCCCTCGAGGAAGCGCGCACCCGCGGCAGCCAGCCCCTCGGTGGCGAACAGTTCGCACACCTCCTCGACGAACGCCTTGTGCTCCGCGGCGTCGGGCAGCACGCCGAACGACGGCGGCTCGTGTGCGATAACCAGCCGCAACCGCCCCGGATGCCGGGCGAGCAGGTCCAGCGCGACCACCGCCCCACCGCTGCCGCCGAATACGTACGCCTGTTCGCCCTCGGGCGTGAGGTGTTCCAGCAGCAGGTGGGCATCCTCGCTCTGCACCTCCACCTCGATGTCGGCCGGCGGTCCGGGGTCGAGCACACTGCGGGAGTAGCCGCGCGGATCCACGGCCACCACGGTGAAGTGTTCGGCGAGCGGCTCGATGACGGGATCGAAAACCGCCGCGTCACCTCCGCTGCCGGGCAGCAACAGCAGCACCGGCCCGGCACCGCTCACCTCGTAGTACAGCGTGGCCCCGGGGACTTTCACCGTCTCGGATCTCATGATCTCTCCTTGTCGTCGGTCGGCCACTGCTCGAGCGTGATGTGCAGGGCGTCGATGATGCGTTCCCAGGATTCGGCGGTGGAGCGCGCATGCCCGAAACCGCCGGTCGCCTCGAGCACGCTGTATCCGTGGAAGGTGCTGCGCAGCAGGCGGACCGCGTCGGTCCGGTCGGGTTCGGCCAAACCGTAGGCGCGCAGCATCCCGTAGGTCAGCTCGACGGCGCGCAACGCGCCGGTTGCGGTGCGCGCCACCTCGGGGTCGAACGGGAGCTGGGTCGCGGCGTAGCGGCCGGGGAAGCGCAGTGCGAAGTCCCGCCAGGCATGGGCGTAGGCGGCGAGCGCGTCGCGACCGGCGCGACCGGCGATCGCGGCGGCGATCAGCTCGGTCTTCTCCGTGGCCGCCAGCACGGCCACTCGGGCACGCAGATCGCGGAGATTTTTGACGTGCGAATACAGGCTCGCGTCCTGAACGCCGAACTTCTTGGCCACCGCCGACATGGTGAGGTTGTCCAGCCCGATCTCGTCGGCGAGATCGGCAGCGGCCCGCGTGATCCGCTCCGCGGTCAGCCCCGCTCGCGCCATCATGTGCCCACCTCCAGAAAGCTAGTCCTATTAGTTTATAACCTAGGAGGCCTAGTTTTCGCAATCGCGGCGAGCCCGGCGATGAATCCCACTCGTGCGCACCGTCTGCATTGGCGGGCAGGAAATCAACCGCACGAGGAGAATTCATGACCCGGATACCGCCGGCGGTCATCGCCGGAACGCTCGACGTCCCAGGCGCGCACCTGTACTACGAGCTGCGCGGCACGGGTCGGCTGCTGGCGCTGGTCGGCGCACCGATGGACGCCGCCGCGTTCGCCCCTTCGGCCGAGCTGCTCGCCGCCGACCACACCGTGCTCACCACCGACCCGCGCGGACACCGCAGCAGCACCCTCGCCGATCCCACCCGGGACTCGACCCCGGAACTGCGCGCCGACGACCTCGCCCGGTTGATCACGCAGGTGAACGCCGGGCCCGCCACGGTCTTCGGTTCCAGCGGTGGCGCGGTGACCGCACTCGCGCTGGCGCAGGCGCGTCCCGATCTCGTCACCACCGTGATCGCGCACGAACCCCCGATCGACGCGCTGCTCGCCGACCGGGACGCGCACCGCGCCGCGACCGAGGACATCATCGCGACCTACGCCGCGAGCGACGTGCTCGGCGCGTGGCGGAAGTTCTTCGCGGCCGCGAACATTCCGATGCCAGAGCTGGCGCTGGCGCAGATGTTCGGCCCGGATCGCGACCCGCAGCAGGTGGCCGGCGAGCGCTATTGGTTCGCCCACGAACTCCGAGGCACCACCACCTGGGAGCCCGACCTCCTCGCCCTGCAGGCGGTGCCGGCCCGCCTCGTCGTGGGCGTCGGCGCGGATTCCGCCGGGCAGTTCTGTGATCGCACCTCGCGCGCGCTGGCCGCGGCGCTCGATGTGGCGCCCGCGATGTTTCCCGGCGGGCACACCGGGTTCGCCGACGATCCGGCCGCCTTCGCCGTCCGGCTACGCGAGATCGCGAGCACGCCATGACACCCGGAAGCCGCCGAATCACCGTGACCGCGCTCCCATTCGGCTCACAAAGTGAATCGGCGTCCCTTCGCGGCCCACTCGCCCCGGCCCCTGGGCGTGATGGCCCAGCGTCCCCGGTGCCGGCAATCCATGATCAAACCGCGCGACTGTAGACGCAGCAATGCGCTGCGCACCGACCATGCGGTCAGTCGCGCCTGCTGAGCCAGTTGCTCGACGGTGAGCAATCCGCCCGGCGCCAGCACACCCAGCACCGCGAAATCAGCGGCAGTCCTGGGTCGTCTCATCATGTCGGAGCCTTTCCTTCGGGGAGAGGACAACCGGGGGAACGACATCGGCGCCGTGGCCCCGAGTTGCCGAATCGACGGTAGAAGGCGCACCGATGCCCCCGCCATGATTTTGCGCGACTTTGCGAACCACGTTGACCGGCAACGCCTGCGGTGGGGACGATTGCACGACATCGTCCGCCAGCTCTCGCAAAGGATCAGCTATGAACCTGCGACTTCTCGGATCCGGGTCCGACCATGGAGCGTGTCCCGCCGTGTACGCCACCGACACGGGCGTGCTCGTGGTGCAGGGCGATGCCACCGACCGGACCGGGACGGTTCTCGTGCCACACCAGCTGTTGGACTGGCTGGAACCAGGGATGCGGCTACGGGTCGAGGCGAGCGGGACGTGTGGAGCGGTGCTGGTGGCCGGTGAGCCGGTCACCGATCCCGAACTGCTCGCCCAGTTGACTCTCGACTGTCACGAAACCGCCGTGGTGGTGCGCTGATGCTGCACGTGGTAGGCGACCGCTGTTTCGAGCCGCTCTTCCGGGCGGCTCGATTCCGCGCCTTCCATCTGGAGGTGAGAGACAACTACGTGCTGGAGGACGAGCAGGAAGCGTTGCGCCGCTTCGGCGCGGGAGTAGCGTACGAACGAGAGGAACAGCCCGAGTCATGGAAAGCCTGGGATGCTCTGATGGTCGAGTCCGCCGGTCGCGGAATCGCGCTCGAACGACTAAGGGTCGTGACGGTCCCGCACTCCGACTACACCCGGTGGCTGTTGTCGGCGACCGACGACAACATCGCCACCGGCGAAGTAGTGCGCTGGCTGCCTCGGCATCTGGTCGAGCCGGCCGACCTGCCGCACGACGACTACTGGCTTTTCGACACGAACACGATCGCGTTCAACACCTTCGCCGAGAACGGGGCGTTCGTGGGTCTGTCGATCACCACTGACCCGGCGCTGGTCGCCCGCTGCCTGCAGGTGCGGGAACGGCTGTGGCCCAAGGGCATCGATCATCAGCGATATTGCGAGAGCGAGCACGTACCCGATGAACGGAGTGTCGGACGCACGCGAGGTGCTGGGTGCGCGCCTGCGTGAACTGCGTCGCGCCGCCCACCTGACCGGTCTGGAACTGGCCGCGAGGTGCGGGTGGCATTCGAGCAAAGTCTCCCGGATCGAGGGCGGCAAGCAGACGCCTTCGGAAGCCGACCTCGCCGCGTGGTGCGAGGCGTGCGGCAATACCGCCGTGCTGGACGACCTGGTCGCCAACGCGCGCAATCTGCAGTCCATGTACCTGGAATGGCAACGCAGCGTCGCCTCCGGACACGCGCACAGGCAACGGCAATCGATCGACCTGGAGGCGCAGACCACGCAGATACGCTGGTACGCGCCCGACACGCTGCCGGGACTGCTGCAAACCGAGGGTTACGCACGCGCGATCCTGAACGCCTGCATCGCCGTCACCGGCGGACGTGACGACCTGGAGGACGCGGTGGCCGCGCGCATGGCCCGCAAGCAGGTGCTCTTCCGGGTGAAACACCGATTCCACTTCGTGGTCAACGAGACCGCGCTGTGGCGCACGGTCGGCGACGCCGCCACGATGGCCGAGCAACTCGCCTACCTGCTCGCGGTGATGGCCAATCCGAGGGTCCGGCTGGGCCTCATCCCGATCTGTGCCGACTACCGTGCCCCCGCGACGAACTTCGTCATCTACGACCGCGCGCAGGTTCTGACCGAAACGGTCTCGGCCGAGCTGACCATCACCCGGCCGTCGGAGATCGCGCTGCACGAGAAGACCTTCGCGATCCTCGCCGACCAAGCCGAGTACGGCGACCGTGCCCGATTGCTGATCGCGAACGCGCTGGAACGCCGGCGCGGCGCCTAGGTCATGTCTCCTATCGGTCTGGCCACCGACGGCAACGGTCGAGGCTCGGCGAGCGCCACTGTCGCTGCTGCTGTCCGCAGCGTCAATGCGCGTTCGCGGCCGACCGGGGTCTGGATACGCGCCAGCAGCCACTGATGGGACTGCTGGGAAGGTCCGTCGCTTCGGTGTGTCCGGATCGAAGCGACCGGGGTCAACGACCTTGCGGCCGGTGCGTTTCGAATCCATCGGTACCCCTGACAGCGCCTTCGTGTCCGGCAAGCACACTAACGCAGACCGCCGATTCCGGCGCTTTGTATCTTCGTTCCACAGCGTTGTCGGCCGCGAACCGCGCCCCCACCGAACGCAAGCAGTTGTTCGACACTGACGAGTGGAGCCGGGATGAACAACCGATCCCGTGGCCGGCTCGAGCGGACTAGATTGGGAGACCTGGCCAGGTCAGGGGGCGGTGTCCGATACCGGGCAGATCGTCGTCGACGGCACGATGCGTTCGATTTCGCATCCGGATGTGTACGCCGTCGGCGACGCCGCGTTCGCGTTCATCTGCGCGAGCGCGACCTGGAGCGTCTCCCACCCGACCGTGCTGCTGACAAGCCCCGCCACCACCCCGTGGCACCCGCCGAAGCGGAGACCCACTTCGCGGAATGGTGACGCGGTGCCGCGTTCGGAGCGGCCGCGTGCCGAAGCACCGCGCAGACCGTGACCCGGTCGGCATGGAACTTCCCGGGCCGGCACGGCGGGAAAACTGCGGTGCCGCCGCTGTCGCGCAGCGGCGGCACCAGAGCACCTGCCGGCTCGGTCAGCGCACGAATGTCGCCGCCTGGTCGGCCAGATCCAGCAGTGGCTGCGGATAGACGCCGAGCACCAGGGTGACCGCGGCGGTGATCGCCACGATCGTCGTGGTCAGCGGAGGGCTGACCAGCACCGGAGCGTCAGCGGGCGGGTCGGTGAAGAACATCAGCACGATGACCCGCAGGTAGAAGAACGCCGCGATGGCACTGCAGATCACGCCGATGATGACCAGCGGTGCCGCGCCCCCCGAGGCGGCGGCCTCGAACACGGTGAACTTGCTGACGAAGCCGCTGGTGAGCGGCAACCCGGCGAAGGAAAGCAGGAACAGCGCGAAAACCGTTGCCAGCCACGGAGAACGGCGGCCGAGGCCGGCCCACCGCGCCAGGCCGGTGGCCTCGTCGCCGTCCGCTTCGCGGACCAGGCTGACCACGGCGAACGCGCCCAGCGTGCCGAGGCCGTAGGCCGGCAGATAGAACAGCACCGCCGCGACGCCACGGTCGTTGGCGGCCACCGGGCCGATCAGCAGGAAACCGGCATGGGCCACCGAGGAATACGCGAGCATGCGTTTGACGTCGGTCTGGGTGATCGCCAGGACCGCGCCGACGGCCATGGTGGCGATCGCGACGGCCGCGAGGATCGGCCGCCAGTCGTCGCGCACACCCGGCACGGCGACCTGCAGCACGCGCACCAGCGCCCCGATCGCGGCGATCTTGGTGGCCGCCGCCATGAAGCCGGTGATCGCGGTGGGGGCGCCCTGGTAGACATCCGGCACCCAGGACTGGAACGGCACCGCACCGATCTTGAACAGCAGACCGACCGCGAGCATCGCGACGCCGAGCACCGCCAGCGTCGCGTTGTCCGGATGCTGTGCGATCGCGTCCGCGATGCCGCCCAGCCGCACTGTGCCCGCCTGGCCGTACAGCAGCGCGACGCCGTAGAGGAAGAACGCCGAGGAGAACGCGCCGAGCAGGAAGTACTTCAGCGCCGCCTCCTGCGACAGCAACCGCTTGCGCCGGGCCAGCCCGCACAGCAGATACAGCGGCAGCGACAGTACTTCGAGGGCGACGAACATGGTCAGCAGGTCGTTGGACGCCGGGAACAGCAACAGGCCGCCGACGGCGAGCAGCGTCAGGGGGAACACCTCGGTGGTCGCGATACCCGCGCGCAACGCCGCTGCTTCGGCCGCGCTTCCGGGCACCGCCGAAGCCTGCGGCGTGAACGCGTCCACACCGCGTTCGAGGGTGGCGGCGGCCCGGCTCCACGTTCCCGGGCCCGATCGAGCCTGCTGGCGCGGTTCCGCCCCGCGCTCGGCGATGAACAGCACACCGAGAATCGACACGACCAGGATCGTGCCCTGCAGGAACAATGTGACGCCGTCGATGGCCACGGCGCCCGCGACAGCGGTGGTTTCGGTGCCCGCGAGCGCCACGACGGCGGCCAGTGCGGCGACCAACCCGGCAAGGCTCAGCACCAGATGGGTGGCGTAGCGGGCGCGCCGGGCGACGAACGCTTCGGCGAGGACGCCGAGCACGGCGGCGCCGAACACGATGAGCATGGGGGACAGGGCGCCGTATTCGATGCTCGGCGCGGGAACGCTCGCGGCGAGCGTCGTGGTGGAGGCGAGGACGTTCACTTGTGGGCACCTCCGGGATGCTGGGCCGGTCCCGCTTCGGGCTGTGGGGGTGTCGAGGGTGCGGGATCGGTCCGGCCGATGGTGGTGAGCGTCTGGCTCACCGCGGGATTGATGAAGTCGGTGAGGACCTTCGGGTAGATGCCGAGGAACAGCAGCGCGGCGATCAGCGGGACCACCACGGCGAGTTCGCGCGGTGCCAAGTCGTAGATCCGCTCGTTGCCTTCCTTCACCGGCCCGGTCATCATCCGCTGGTAGAGCCACAGCACGTACAGTGCGGCGAGCACCAGCGCGACGGCGGCGACCACGGCGGCGAACTGGTAGCGGGCGAATGTCCCGATCAGCACCAGGAATTCGCTCACGAACGGGGCGAGGCCGGGCAGCGACAGCGTCGCCAGACCGGCGATGAAGAATGTGCCCGCCAGCACCGGGGCCACCTTCTGAACGCCGCCGTACGCGGCGATGAGCCGGGTTCCCCTTCGCGACACCAGGAATCCGGCTACCAGGAAGAGCGCGGCGGTCGAGATGCCGTGGTTGACCATGTACAGCGTCGCGCCGGTCTGGCCCTGGCTGGTCATGGCGAAGACGCCGAGGATGATGAACCCGAAGTGGGAGATCGAGGTGTAGGCGATCAGGCGCATCACGTCGGTCTGCCCGATGGCCAGCAGGGCGCCGTACACGATGCCGATCACCGCGAGCGTGATCACCAACGGCGCGTAGGTGTCGGACGCGCCGGGGAACAGCGGCAGGCAGTAACGCAGCATGCCGAAGGTGCCCACCTTGTCGACCACCGCCATCATCAGCACCGCGCTGGAGGGAGTGGCCGCGACGGCGGCATCCGGCAGCCAGGTGTGCAGTGGCCACAGCGGCGCTTTGACCGCGAAGGCGAACATGAACCCGAGGAACAGGGCATTGAGCACCGCGGGTCCGGCGCCGAGCTCACCGGCGTTGGCCGCCGCGACCACGGTGCGGAGATCGAAGGTGCCCGAGGAGCCCTCGCCCAGCCCTTCACGGGCGGTGAGCACGTACAACCCGATGACCGCGGCCAGCATGATCAGCCCGCCGAACAGGTTGTACAGCAGGAACTTCACCGCCGCACGCGAGCGCTGCCTGCGCTGCAGCGCGTCGCCGGTGCTCGGCCCGAATCCGCCGATGAGGAAGTACATCGGGATGAGCATCGCCTCGAAGAACACGTAGAACAGCAGGATGTCGAGGGCGAGGAAGGAGATCAGCACCATCGCCTCGACGAGCAGGATGAGCGCGACGTAAGTGTGCGCCACCCGCTTTCCACCGCCGACTTCACGATCGTCGTGCCAGCCCGCCAAGATCAGTAGGGGAACCAGGCCCGCGGTCAGTAGCACCAGCACCAGCGCGATGCCGTCCAGCCCGAGGGTGTATCCGGCGCCGAACGCCGGAATCCACTGATGGGATTCGACGAACTGGTATTGGGCGCCCGCGGTGTCGAACCGCACGGTGAGCCCGATGCCGATACCCAGCACGAGCACCGAGAAGCCCAGTGCCACGGCACGTGCGAGGGTGCGTCGCGCGGCGGGCAGCACGAGCACGATCGCCGCACCGGCGACCGGAACCAGCCACAGCGTCGTCAACCAGGGAAACTCGCTCACCACAACCTCACCGCCAGCAGGGCTGCGGCCACCAGGGCCGCGCCGGTGAACATGGACAGGGCATAGGACCGCACGAACCCGGACTGCACTCGCCGGGCTCGCGCGGACAACCCGCCGATCAACGCCGCGGTGCCGTTGACGACGCCGTCGATGCCGCGGTTGTCGAGGAAGACCAGCGCCCGGGTCAGGTGCTGTCCGGGCCGCATGAACGCGGCTTCGTTGACCGTGTCGCCGTAGAGGTCGCGGCGTGCCGCGACGGTCAGCCCGGAGACGGCTTCGGGTGCGGTCTCGGGGATGTCGCGCTGCGCGTACTGCGAGTAGGCCACCGCGACACCGACGGCGACAACACCGAGCGCGAGTATCGTGACCAGCGCCGCGGGAACGGTTTCGGTGCCGTGGTGGGCGCCGACGACCGGTTCGAGCCAGTTCTGCAGCGAGGAGCCGAAGACGAACACCGCGCCCGCGCCGACCGAGCCGATGGCGAGCAGGATCATGGGACCGGTCATCACCGCGGGGGACTCGTGCGGGTGGGTGTCCGGTTCCCAGCGGCGCTCACCGAAGAACGTCATCAGCATGACGCGCGTCATGTAGAACGCGGTGAGACCCGCGCCGAGCAGCGCGACCAGACCCAGTGCGACCCCGCCGACGCCACCTTGGTTGAACGCCGCCTCGATGATCCGGTCCTTGGAGAAGAACCCGGCGAACGGCGGGACTCCGATGATGGCGAGGTAGCCGAGGCCGAAGGTGACGTAGGTGATCGGCAGCAGGGTGCGCAGGCCGCCGTAGCGGCGCATGTCGGTTTCG
>NZ_BAFP01000269.1 GCF_000308455.1 Nocardia abscessus NBRC 100374
CTCGGCGACGCCGACTGTCGCTCATATGCCATTCGCTATGCCGCGCATCGCAGTCGGCGGCTCTCGGGCCGCTGACAATTGACCGAGCCGATCGCGCTGACTGTCGGACTGCAACTGGGTCTCCTCGATACTGCGCTGTACTCACTGATAGTGGTAATGGCGCTTGCGACAACGGCAATGACCGGCGTTTTGATGACGCTGGTATATCCGCAGCGTCTGGCGCGGGCCGCCGCCGGTCCCCGGCCCGGCCAGGGTGCGGCCCGGGCCCTGATCCGCATGTGCCGGATTCGCGCGAGGACACAGTCAGTCGACGTATGCGGTGTGTGGAAGGTCGGTGACCGATGTTCCGACGTGAAGGGTGAAGGCGCCGGGTTCGGTTGCCCAGCCGTTGTCGGTCCAGTGTTCGAAAGCTCGTTGTGGCAGGGTGATTTCGACGAGGCGGGAATCGCCGGGCTCGAGGTTCACGGTGGCGAATCCGGCAAGCCAGCGCACAGGGCGGTCGACCGAACTATCCGGGCGGGACAGGTAAGCCTGGACGACCTGTTTTCCCGCGCGATCGCCGGTATTGCGGACGGTGATCGTGGCGACGCGACCGGAGACGGTCAGATCGCTCGAAGACCATGTGGTGTAACCGAGCCCGTGCCCGAACGGATAGGCGGGTTCGGTGCCGGTGCGCAGCCACGCGCGATAGCCGATGTGCATGCCCTCCGCATAGTCGAGGGTGCCGTTGTCCGGGGTTGTGCCGAGGACCGGCACGTCCGTGATGGTCTTCGGCCAAGTCGTCGGCAACCGGCCACCCGGCTCGGCGGCGCCGGTGAGGACATCGGCCAGCGCGGCGCCGAATTCTTGGCCGGGGAACCAGGACAGCAGCACTGCGGCGACGTAATCGCGCCACGGCATTTCCACGGGTGCACCGGAGTTGACCACCACGACGGTGCGCGGATTGACGGCGGCGACCGCGGTGACGAGTTCGTCTTGTCGGCCCGGCAGTCGCAGTGAGGTGCGGTCCACGCCCTCGCTCTCGATCCGTTCCGTGGTGCCTACCACGACAACTGCCGCTTCGGCATTGCGTGCCAATTCGACTGCGGCCGCGAACTCTTCGTCTTCTGGCCGTCGCGGGCGGGTGATACCCAGAGTTATGCCGAGGACGATTCCGAGACCGGGCACGGCCTCCTGGACATCGACGGCCACGCGTACGTCGACTTCCTGGCCGACCGCGAGCGTCCGGGTCACATAGCGCTGCGGCGGGTTCAGTAGTGCCGCGGCCGGATCGCCTGAGCCGAGGACGACGTCGTCTTCGAGTGCAGTGGCCCCGTCGACATCCAACCGCACATGGCCGATGCCGCCGAAGCCGATCTGCCAGTCGCCTGCGGTGTCGGCCCGCAGCCGTGCGCGTAACTGGATCCGCGATGCTCGATCGGCCACCGGGTCGCCGAGTAGGACCAGACTGGCCGTTGTGCGGTGCTGGGTGGCGATTTCGGTCGTACCGGCGAAGTACCGCACACTCAGTCCGGGCGTACCGGTCTCGGGGTCGGTGATCAGCTCGAGCGGGGCCGGAATCAAGCCCTCGGCCAAGCGGACGCCCGGTGTGTGAGTGACGGGCAGAACGGCCTCCAGTCCGGCGAGTGGAGTGGTGGTGTGGCCCGGGAGCACCGTGGCGCTGCCGCCGCCCAAGAATCGAGGTTCGGCTGCCGACGGGCCGAGTACCGCGATCTTCGTGCCGTCGCCCAAGGGGAGCGTTCCGTCGTTGCGCACCAGCACCATTGCCTGTGCGGCGACGTGGCGAACCAGATCCTGCGCCTGAGCGTCGGTGAAATCGGGTGTCGGCTGTGGGGGTCCGTCCAGGGCGCCCACTCGGGTAGCGAATCGCAGGACGCGCCGCACCTTGTCGTCGATCGCTTCTTCGGAGATCTCGCCGGACCGGACCGCCTTGGTCAACGGCTCACCCCACAGCATCGGCGGACCGGGCATGCAGAGATCGGTTCCGCGTGCCGCACCCGCGATGCTTCGGACGGCGCCCCAGTCCGAGACCACGACGCCATCGAAGCCCCACGAGCCTTTGAGCGGTTCGTCCAGCAGCGTGTTCTCGGTCATGGTGACGCCGTTGACCGAATTGTAGGAATTCATGACCATCCAGGCTCCGGCCTCGACAGATCGTTCGAACGGGTACAGGTAGAGCTCGCGCAACGTACGGTCGGCGACGCGGACATCGACTGTGAACCGGTCGGTCTCCGAGTCGTTGGCTACATAATGTTTCGGGCATGCGCTCACCCCGTGCGCCTGCACTGCTCGTACGTAGGCTGCGGCCATCTCGGCGGTGAGCAGCGGGTCCTCGGAGAAACATTCGAAGTGTCGGCCACCCAGCGGTGAGCGGTGCAGGTTGATGGTCGGACCGAGCACCGCGTATACGTCTTTGCGTCGCGCCTCGGCGGCGATCAGCGCGCCGATCTCGCTGAGCAATTCCGGATTCCAGGTCGCCGCTATCGCCGTGCCCGACGGCAGACTCACCGACGGATCCCTCTCGTCCCAGTTCTCGCCGCGTACTCCCGACGGCCCGTCCGAGATCGGCATCTCCGCGAGCCCGATGGCGGGATCCCCGGCCAGCCGGAACAGACCTGCTCCGGATATCAATCGCAGCTTGCCCTGCAGGTCGAGCTTTGCCAGCAGTTCCTCGATGCGGTCGTCCATGTGCGACACCTTTCGTCGGTTCAGTCGGTGATGTTGCCGGCTTGATCGGCCCAGTTCGCGGTGTTGTGCAGGAGTTCGCCGGTCTCCGCGACGAATGCGCTGTGCGCGAAGGGATCGCCCCGCAGCCGATCCATGAACCACGCGGTGAGATAGCAGAGGTAGCCGTCGACTCCGGCAGTGCACGTGGCGTTCGAGCATCCGGGCCGGCCTTGGATGTCGTTGTGGTCGGCGCCGGTTCGCGCCGCAACTGTCCACGGCCCCTGCTGGTAGTAGGTGGCCTCGACTGCTCCCGCCGGTTGGTGGCTAGGTGCAGCCTGGGCCTGCGATGTGGCCACTATCGCCGCGGCAGACACCGCGAGTACCGCCGTGGCGGCGGGAAGACAGCGTCGCCGCCACGGCGGGGATCTGAAAAGTCGGTCACTCACGAGTGTCGACGATATGGCTGCCGAACCGTCCGGAGGCCCGACCGCATCGCTCTGCAGACTGTTGCAGACGGGCACGCCTGCCTTTCGCGGGGGACGTATCCTGACGCGATGTTCGCTCCGATAGGCATCTGTTGGCGCGCCGCGAGGCGGGGCGCATGACAGAGATCGGGCGTGCGCTGCGCGCGGCACGCACGGCGGCGGGCATCAGCCTGCAAGGGATGGCCGCACGTACGAATTATTCGAAGCCGTATCTCGGGCAGTTGGAAACCGGAGTGCGGGTGGTCCGGAAAGAGCATGTGGCCGCTTACGAGGCGGCGCTCGGCACCTGGTTGGGGCCGCTGCACGAGCAGATGCCGGTGGCCACGGCCGATGCGATGCACGATGGCGATCTGCCTGCCGAGTTGGCGCCGCTTCTGCTGCCTGCCGCCGGTCTCGCCGACGGCGACAACACCGGATTCACACCGACCGAAATGGATGCGGCCGAAAAGTTGGCGATCTGGGCGCGGGCGCGTCAATGGCACGATTCGACGCCGCCGATCCGAATCGTAACCGGCTGGCTGGAGGCGAACCTTTCTCGGTTGCAAGGGCTCTCACCTGGCAGCCCGAGGGCCCGGCGTGCGCTGCGGGTAGGTGCGGAACTCGCCGACATCGCGGCCGCGATGTACTGGGACGCCGAGGACAACGACTCGGCTCGCCGTTTCTACGTCCGCGCCGCGCGCCTGGCATACACCGCCGGTGACTCGAGGCTGGTGTCCGCGATCCTGGTCGGGTTGACCTGGCAGTGCCTGGACCGTGGTCGGCCGCAGGACGGCCTGGAGGTTGCGCAACTGGCGCAGTATGTTGCCCGGCGATCGGCGACCTCGCGGCTGCGCGCGACCCTGGCCGATCTCGAAGCCTGCGCGTACGGCATCCTCGGTGATCAATCGGCGTTCCAGCGGACGCTCGCCTATGCCGCGGAATGCCGCCTGGAGGCCGCCGACAGCGACGAGACGGTCTCCGCCGCCGACCGAAGCCTGACCGCGGCGAAGATGGGCAGCATTATCGGACCGCGCCGCCACTGGCCGGGCCCCGGCAGGCAATCGCTGGTGCTCGGTGCCAATTATCGCCTCCTGGCCAGGACCCGTCCACAACTGGCTCGCGCGGCGTTCGGTGCCGATCGGATCGAGGTGCCCGACGATATCGTCGACCCCGCTATCGCGCTGACTTCAGCGGCTCGGCTGCAGTTGATGCTGGGCGAACCGGACCGAGCCGCCGATCTGGTCCATACGGCGCTCCCGTTGTGCGGACCCGCGGCCGTCGGCCGCGTGGCCGCCCGACTGCGCGATTTTCATCACGAATCGTCCGAATTCGACGAGGTTTCCGAAATCCACGCGGTTCGGACCGCCATCGACGATGTCACCGCTGACCGGTGAGTTATGAGATCGTCGGCATCACCCGTGGTTGCCTACCTTGGAAACCGCACGAACCGATCCCGCTATCCGGGTGCCTGTGCGCTGTGCTGGGTGAGAAGTAATCCGATGATGCCCGCTTCCTGGCTTTGTGTGCTGATCATGTCCCTGGCGATGTATTTGACCGGGCCACTGGCGAGCTGTTCGTCGATTGCCTGGGCCATGGCGATACCGCCGTAGTGGTGGTTTCGCATCAATTGCAGGAATAGAGTTTCCGCGTCACGGCCATGCGCTGCGGAGAGCGCATCGAGTTCGGCCATGGTGGCCATTCCCGGCATGGGGGTGGCTGGGTTCGTGGTCGGGGTCCGAGCCGGGTGGTGGCGGCCCGATTCCACGGGGTGATCGGAGTCGTGCATCCAGGCCATGGGGTGGGGGTTGGTGGGCGTGACCTGGGCCAGTCGCAGCCAGCCGAGCATCGTGCCGATCTCCAGGCGTTGGGTGTCGGCGATCTGCTGGGCGAGCCTCAGCACGGTGGGGTCGACGTCGAGGCCGAGGCGTTGGACCATGATCAGCGCCTGCTGATGATGGGCGGTCATGTCCTGCACGAACGCGATCTCGGTCGCATTCAGCACCGGGGTGGGGGGTGAGTCGTCCGGAACGACGAGCGGACGGATCGCCGCACCGAGCACAACCAGAAGCAGGGCCAGTGAACCGAGCGCGGCGGTGGTGATCCAGCGGCGCCGTGTCACGAGCCGACCGTCGAACGCTGATCGACCGGGGGAACGTAGACGCCGGGCGCCAGTTGCAGGGTCGAGAACCCGTTGTCGGCGCAGGTGGTCCAGAGTTGGGTGCCGTGCCATTCTGGAGCGGACATGCACCAGTCGCTGGACAGGTCGCCGAATGCGACATTGCCGGTGCGAGTGCTCGCTGCTGTGGCCGGATCGAAGATGCCCTGATCCAGTGCCTGCATCACCGACTGCGCACTGAGCAGGGGGACACCGACGATCGATGCCAGTGCGTGCGGTGAGTTCCACAGTTCGGTGTTGTGCCCGGTTTTCGCCGGCGGGTTGTAGTAGGCGATCTCTCGAACATGGAACGGATCGCGCACGTCGAAGACCCGGACACCGGAGGAGATCCAGCCGCAGGCCAGCGCTGTCGGGTTCGAGGGGCGGTCGGCCGCGCAGTAGTGCGCATCGTAGGCGAACAGGGAGCCGCCCATGCTGGAAGCGAGCGCGCTGTCGCGATGTTCGGACAGGTTGATCTCCAGCTTGATCGAGTTGACCACGCGCGGTCGGGTGTCGTCGGAGATATCGATGACTTTGACTCCGCCGGAACCTGCCTCGTCAGCGACGAATAGGTAAGGGGTACCGCCGTAGGTGACGGGTATCGCCTGCTGTGTTGCCCAGCCGTCGGTCCACGTCAGCTCGGCGACCACCGGAACCTGCGGGTCCGGGTCACGGCGCTGGACAGCGCTCGTATCGAGGATGGTCAGGCCGCCCAGGTTGTTCGCAAGGTACATGCGATTGCCGTCGGAACGCAGGCCCATCCCATGCATCGATGTACCCGGCATGCCCTGCCAGATGACGCGCGGATCGGCCGGGTCGGTCAGGTCGACAGCGCTGACGATGCCGGGGAGGACGCCGGAGGCCCAGTAGGTGTTGCCATCAGGGGAGAACCCGCCCTCGTGTGCGGTGATCGGGACCGGTAACGCCAGGTCGGTGCCCGGTCCCGCGTTGTGCAGGCGTGGGTGCGCGCAGTCGGAGACGTCGTAGACCGAGATCAGCCCGGCGCCTGTGAAGGCTGGAGCCCCGGTGCCCACCAACAATTTCCGAGCGGAATTGACCTTGAGGCTCTCCCAGGTTCCGGCCAGCATCGCCGGTTCGGTGAGCGTTGCTGTCAGGACCGGATTCGCCGGGTCGGACACGTCGATGACCTGCACGCCGATCGCCGGTCCGAGCAGATTGCCGGGGAAGAAGCTGCCCAGGTAGACACAGTGCTCGAAGCTCGTGGAAGTGATGCCACCGCCCCGGCCCGCGTAGCCGCCCAGGCGGGTGATGTTGCAGCGGTAGCCCTGGGTGCTGCGTCCGCTGTCGCGGTCTGCCGCCGGCACGTCACCCTGCAGACCCGTCTCGGGCATGGAATCGCTCCCGCAATCGGCGCGGCCGACGGCGTTGTTCGCGACACCGAGCACTTCCTGCACGGAACCGCTGCCGCCTTCAGGTGGTTGGGCTGCGCCGATCCCGACCGGTAGCAGTGCCGCGGCCGCGGCGATGGCAAGTAACCGCCGTGCGCGGCTGATCGGAAAAGCTCTCATGTTCCGCCCTCGCCGGGGAGGGCACCTTTCTCTTGGAATTCGGCAAGACTGCGGGACCGCAGCAGCCACCACGTGGACTGCGGAGTTCGGTCACACACGAGCGTCGACGATAGAGCCGCCGTACCGTCCGGAGAGCCGACCGAACCGTTCTGCAGACTGTTGCAGACGGGCACGCCGGTCGCGCTATCCCTTCCGAGTCGGCGTCGTCGCGAGGGTGACCAGGGCGTCGGCTGTCTGGCGGCAGAATCGCTCGCCGTCCTCGCTGCCGCGGGTCAGTGCGCGGATCAGGATCGCGCCGCGTCGGAACTCGAAAATCAGGTCGGGATCGCAGTCTGGGGTGGCATGTCCCGCCCGGCAGACCTCGCGTGGATGCTTTCCTGGACTGGGCATGCTCGGAATTCGAAGGTCGAGAACGCCTACCGGGGACGCCCAGCCGCGAAGAAACCATCGAGTACTACCAACAGCGCAGCGGCATGACGGTACGCAACCTGCGCTACAACGAATCGAGGAGTTCGACACTTCCGCAGCCCCTGCCTTCATGGGTCCGCGCGCATACGTAGATCCACGCTGCCGACACAGTGATCCTCACCCAGGTGCACCCGCTTGGGGGGTCGTTTCCCAGTCGATCGGTATGCCGGCAAAATCCAGCCGGGCTTTGCCAACGCAATTGATATAAGTCGACATCGTTGCCCAGATGACGGCGTAGCGTAAATCCGATCATTCCCGGCCGAACGAGCAGAAGGACACTGAAGTGCGGTGCGGTCCGTGAAGTTGTCTGTGGCGTTGGCCCGAGAGGTATCGCTCGCGCGAACACACGCCGCGACCGGCTGGCTGCGAGGAACTCCGTACGGTCGCACGCTGCGCCGCGTGATCGAGGGACTCGCGGAGATCCAGATCGTGGATCGGTCGCTGGCGCTTGCCGCGCAGATCTTCACCTCCGTGCTGCCGGTGATCATTGCCGCGTCCGTTTTCAGCGGCTGGCATGGGGCGGCGAACACCATCAAGGACCAGTTCGGCTTCGATTCCGAATCGCTGGACGTCGGCGGGGGATACACCTTGACCGATCCGTCGGCAGCCGCCTTCGGTGTGGTCGGACTTCTGATGGTCCTGCTCGGCGGCACGTCGTTCGCGCGGGCGCTCGCGCGCGTCTACGAGGCGGTCTGGAAGGTGCCCGTGATCGGTCCGCGCGACGCGTGGCGGTGGCTGGCCGCGCTGCTCGCCGTCGCTTTGGCCGCAGGGCTGGTGGGGCAGACACGCGAATTCACTCAGATCCGGTACATAGGTCGGCCGCTGGCCCTGCTGAGCGAGGGAGCCATCTGGGCGTTCGTCTGGATGCTCGCCCCCTTCCTTCTCACCAAGGGAGCGCTGACCGGGCGTCTGCTGTGGGTGTCCGGCGTGCTCACCGCGGTCGGTTTGACCGCGGTACACCTGGTAGGCCGCGTCGTCTTGCCTCGCGTCACAGCGAACGCGAAGGAGCACTTCGGCCCGCTGGGGCTGGCGTTCACCTCGGTCAGTTGGCTTTTCCTCATGTCGGTCGTGATCGTAGGGGCGGCATCGGTTGTGAAGGGGCTGGCGCTGGACGAGACCCCTCTCGGTCGCTACCTTCGGGGCCCGAACGGCGACGACCGCGAATGACGCTGTGGCTCCAGCAATTCCGCGCCGACCGGACGCGAGCCCCCACGCCGGCGGCGGCTGATCGGAGAGATCAGGAACCGTGGCCGAGCCGGGGAGAACTACCGTTGTGGTGCCACGCCAGTGTGCGGAGGCGAACCCAATCGACGGTGGGTTCGGCGGGACGGACCCCTGGACGGTTGCGTGGAACCCGGACCCGCAGGGCGGCGGGCTCGATCGTGCAGCGCACCGGGGTGGAGAGCAGGAGCGACTCACCGTCGACACCGACCGGGGCGTCCGGTCCGTCGGCGTCGATGACCGCCTCGACCGTCGTGTGCTGCGCCAGTCCGCGAACGTTGGCGCGACGCAGGAGGCCGACCGCCTGGCGCGTGCTCGCGACCGACACCGTCACGACACCGAGGACGCCGCGGTCGAGCCGGTCCCGGCGGCTGAGGCCCGCGAGGTCACTACTGCCGTAGGGGTTGTTGCTCACCAGGACTGCCTGGGGGTTTCGCACGATGACGTCGTCGCCGATCCATACGACGAGTTGCGAACCCGAGTGCCCGGCGAGCAAGTCGGGGAGCAGCTGCAGTGTCGTCCCGGCCTTGTCCTCTCGGTAAGCGGGGCTGCGCACGACCTCGGCGTAGACGCCGAAGGAGGCGTTGTTCACGAACGGGCGGCCGTTGATCCAGCCGAGGTCGACGGCTAGGTCGACGCCGTCGCGCAAGGCGTCGAGCGACCGGCTGGGGTCGGCGCGGTCGAGGCCGAGATCCATCGCGAAGTGGTTCCGTGTCCCGGCGCTGATCACCAGGAACGGCAGATCGTTCTGGGCCGCGACCGCCGCCACGAGGGCCTGCGTCCCGTCCCCGCCGGCCACACCGAGCAAATCGGCGCCTCGTTCGACCGCCTGCCGGGCCAGGGCAGTGACATCGACCATGCCCGGCCCCTCGAGCAGGACGACTTCGGCGCCCAGTTCCTCCGCCTTTCGCCGCAGGTCGAATTTGGCGACCTTGCCGCCGCCCGAGTGCGGGTTCATGATCAGGACCGGGTGCCGGGCCGGCGTAGCCGGGACCTCCGGCATGGCGATGTCCAAGGGTCTTCCGCGCAGAGCGGCGCGCGCGCAGAGCACCGCGAGGAACGCTGCGACGTAGGACACGACCACCTCTGCCAGCAACTGCGCACGAATGAACAGGACCAGCACGACGATCGGCGCGAGCACCGCGATGCCCAGTGAAACCCAGCGCAGCGGGCCGCGACTGCTGAGGAACCAATACAGCGCGGCGACGGTGACGACGACGCCGCCGACCCCGACGCAGAGCACACCTACGGTGCTCAGGATTCCCGCGGACACAACAGGTACCGCCGCGGCGAGGAACGCCAGCACGAACGCAGCCCGTGCCCACCAGCGCTGCGATCGGGTGGCTGTGTCGGAGGAGGAGGGTCGGTTGTCGGTCATCGGTTACACCCCGAGCCGGGCAGTGACTATGCCATCGTCGATCGCCTTGCGTAGCGCGGCGTGGTCACGTGCGTTCTGGTCGGCGTAGTCCTCGGCGAACGTGGACATCGCTTCATCGAAGTCATCGTCGGAATCGAGGTAACTCGCGATGGCGAACCGGTCGCCTGCGCGGGCGTGCGCGTGGGCGAGCACGCGTGCGCACAGGCGGCCGTAACGGGCCAGCAGGTCGGGGGACATGGTTTCGACGACGGCGGATCCTTTACCGTCGCGGAGCTGGCGGACATAGAAATCCCGCACCACTCCGTCGGTGTCGACGCCTTGCTGCCAGCCCAGGAAGATGTCACCGGCGGCCTGCATCAGCCGCTGACCGGTCACGACGCGCTCGCCCTGGTCGGTGCAGGTCGGGCCGTCGAGGTATGCCGCGAGTACCGACGGTTGCGCTTCCTTGGCCTGCAGGAACAGCGGGTCGTCGCTCGGCCCGCGCAGGAGGATGATCCAGGCTCGGGTGCCCACGCTGCCCACACCGACGACCTTCCGTGCCGCCTGGACGTACTCGAACCGATCGAACAGGGCCCGCCAGTTGGGTTGCAGCGTGTCGCGGTAGTGACGGAGCCGTTCGATGAGTGCCCGGTCCAGCTGCTCGGCGTCGGCGTCGGCGAAGATCTCCTCGATCGGGACGATCAGCGGCGGCATGCTCACAATCCTCGGCCGCCCGTCCACGACAGTGGTCAGCTTTGCCAGCGCCTGGACGCTGTCTCTGCCCCATGATTTATCGATCGTCTTCTGGATGCGTTTTCTGGTCGAGGAATCGAGGACCTCGCGCAGCTCGTCCATCTGGGTCGCGGCGTCGATGTGGGAGTACCAGACCGCCAGCTCTCCGTGTCCGGCTTGGCAAGTCATCGTTTCGCGGTATTCGGCGGCGCAGGCGCGGATGCTTCTCCCGCGTTGTTTGCCACTGTGGTCGTTGTCGCGTCCGGCGACAGCGAGGCTCGCGACGAGTCGTTTGACATCCCATTCGAACGGGCCGGGATAGGTTTCGTCGAAGTCGTTGAGGTCGAAGGCGAGTTTGCGTTCCGGTGTCGCGAAAAGCCCGAAGTTGCTCAGGTGCGCGTCGCCGCACAGCTGGGTGCACAGACCGGTGGTCGGGGCGTGTGACAAATCGTCGGCCATAACCAGGGCGGCGCCGCGGTAGAAGGCGAACGGCGAAGCGACCATTCGCCCGTACCGCACCGGGACGAGTTCCGGAATCCTGGTCGCCGCCTGCGTTTCGAGCAGACCGACCGGGTCGCGGTCGCGAATGGCATCGTGCTCGGCTACAGCGCCGTACGGCGTTCGGCGCCGTGCCGTCTCGCCGTATTCGATGCGGTCGGCCCGTGTCCGTTCGCCGGCCACGTCAGCGCGCCCGGCGGGCCGCACAACGGAGGAATCGTTTTGCGCTGTCATCACTTCTGCACCGCATCGATTCGCACAGAGGAAACTCGACTAAACGCGTTCGGGTTTCCACGTCGCGACCGCCCAGATCACAACGATGTCGAGTGCGATGATCAGTACCGACCACCAGGGGTAGTACGGCAACCACAGGAAGTTGGCCAGAATCGAGAGTGCGGCGATAACGATCGCGGAGACGCGGGCCCAGCCTGCTCCGGTGAACAACGCGAAGCCGATCAGCATGATCAGCGCGCCGAGCACGATGTGAATCCAACCCCAGGTCGTGAAGTCGAACTTATATACATACTCGACACCCGTTATGAAGACCTCGTCTTCGGCCACCGCGGAGATCCCCTGGAACAACTGGAGAAGACCCACGGTGACGAGGATGATCGCGGCCCCTATCGAGGTTCCTGCCGCGACGCCCTGTTTTACCGACGAATTCTCGGACATAATCGCTCCTATCCTCGACCGATCAGATACCGACAATTCTCCGCCGAAAGTACTCGCCGGTGTGCTGGATCACGGAACTGCCGGTACCACCTGCAATAGGCTGGGCCGGCCACACCGCCGAACCGGGAGTGCCCGAGGCCGGACGCGCCGGGCGCAGCACACCATGCCGACCCACACCATGCCGACCCACTGCGGTGGGTCGACGGGCGCGTGGAGCACGTCACCCGGACGTATCAGTGGGTGAGGATCACCTTGATTCCGACGACGGTGGCGGCCGCGCAGACCAGCAGCACCGCTCCGAGCAGCGTCCAACGATTGGGTCGCTCACCGTGGAGTCGCGCGACGACGAAGACGATTCCGCCGATCCGCACCAGCATGGCCGCCTCCGCGAGCAGCTGCGCGGTGCGCGGATCGATCCACCCGATCGCCGCGGCCGCGAGGATCGCGCAGGGCAGCACCGCCGAGCTGAGGATGGGTAGGGAGTCACGCAGGTCCGCCCACCGCTCCTGTGGAGAGAGTGCATGGCTCTGGCGCACCGATTGACCGATACCTTCGGCGAAGGCATGCGCGATGAACGTGGAGAGGGCGGTGCCGAGGACGACCCAGATGCCGACGTACTCGGCGGACGGGTTGACCGGTATGAGCGCGGCAAGGATCAGGACGTTGCCGTAGATGTACGCGCTGATCCGGCTGGCCGCGTTTCGGCGGTCGAGCGGAACGTTCCGGGAAAACAGGGGCCCGTGCAAGAGCGCTTGTCTGCTGCGTTCCATCAGTCCTCACAGTGTTCGTCGCGCGCCACCGGTCTCATCATGGATGGATTCGAGGGTTGTCGAGTAGTAGCTGATCCGGCCGGTAGTCGAGTGAGGTTCGATGCCGCCACATCGAAAGTTCGATCGAGATGCGGTTTCCGGGGCTGTCGAGGATGCCAGTCCGATCGCCACAGGTTTGCCATCTTGAGCAGATCTACTTCGTCAGTCTTCTCCCGTTCGCCGACGGCGCGGCGCACACTGGGGAGGACAGTGCTTCCGGAGAGGAGGTGCAGGCGCTTGGATGGGCCGGTTCGGCCATCCGGTCATGCCCGATTCCCGGTATGAAGGAGCAACTTGTGAACGCCTACCCATCGATCGCCGAGCACGGCATCGTCGGCGATCTGCAGACTACGGCATTGGTCTCGTCTGCGGGCACGATCGACTGGTGGTGCACACCACGGTTCGATTCACCCAGCCTCTTCGCGTCGCTACTGGACAGCGAGCGGGGCGGACATTGTCGCCTGGCCGCCGATGTCACGACGGAAGATATGGCTGTCCGCCAGCTGTATATGCCGGACACAGCCATCCTCGTCACTCGGTTCATGGCGCCCGAAGGGGTCGGGGAAGTCGCCGACTTCATGGAGCCGATCCGCGATTCCGCGCCCACCGACCGGCATCGACTGGTGCGCGTGGCCCGGGTGGTCCGGGGGAGCCTGTCGCTCACGCTCGATTGCCGCCCACGATTCGACTACGGACGCGCCACGCACACTCTGGAACGGCTCGGCGACCGAGCTGCGGTCTTCCACGGTCCCGGCACGGATCTGCATCTGCAGACCACCGACCCGGTGTTGCTGCATGCCGAGGACGGAGACATCACGGCCCGCTTCACGCTCTCCGAAGGGGAGACCGCCGTGATCGCGTTGACCAGCATGGCGAGCGACGGCCCGGCACCGGCACATCCGTCGCGGGAGGATGTCGCCACCGCTTTCGAACAGTGTCGCGGTTTCTGGCAGTCCTGGCTGCGTTCGTCCACCTACCGCGGCCGGTGGCGGGACATGGTCAACCGTTCGGCGATCACGCTGAAACTGCTCACCTATGCACCCAGCGGAGCGCCGATCGCCGCTGCCACGATGGGCCTGCCGGAACAAATCGGCGGTGAGCGCAACTGGGACTACCGCTACACCTGGATCCGGGATGCCTCGTTGTCGGTCCGGGCGTTGATCGATCTCGGCTTCACCGACGAGGCATTGGCTTTCCGGCGCTGGCTGCGTGACCGCCTCGACGCCCATGACACGGCCTCCGGCGAACCGCTGCAGATCATGTACCGGATCGACGGTGATCCACATTTGGACGAGGAGGTACTCGACCATCTGGAGGGCTATCGCGGTTCCGCACCGGTGCGGGTCGGGAACGCAGCGGCCGATCAGATCCAACTCGATATCTATGGTGAGGCCGCCGATGCCCTGGCCCAATCGTCGGATATGGGCGGCATCTGGGGTTGGCGGTCCTTCGCGAACCTGACCGACTGGCTGGCCGAACACTGGGACCGGCCGGACGAGGGGATCTGGGAAACGCGCGGCGGCCAGCAGGAATTCACCTATAGCCGACTGATGACGTGGGTCGCGTTCGATCGCGGTATTCGATTGGCCACGGAGTACTCCCGGCCCGCTGATGTGGCCCGCTGGACGCAGGCGCGGGACGCGGTGTTCGCCCAGATCGTCGAACGCGGCTGGAGTGCGAAACGACAGGCGTTCGTGCAGCACTACGCCACCGATGTGCTGGATGCGTCGCTGCTGCTGATGCCGCGCATGGGATTTCTGTCCCCAAAGGATGCGGCGTGGCTGAGCACCCTGGATGCCATGGACGACGAGCTGGTCCGTGACAGCCTGGTCTACCGCTACGATCCCGAGGCATCCCCGGACGGTCTGCGCGGCGTCGAAGGCACCTTCAACCTGTGCAGCTTCCTGTACGTCGAGGCGCTCGCCCGTGCGGGCCGGGTGACCCAAGCCCGCTACGCCTTCGACAAGATGCTCACCTACGCCAATCACGTCGGGCTCTTCGCCGAGGAGATCGGCCCCTCCGGTGAGCAACTGGGCAACTTCCCTCAGGCATTCACCCACCTGGCCCTGGTCGCGGCCGCCATGGCCCTCGACGAGCAACTCGACCGCGCCGAGGCCCAGCCGACGGCGACGACAGGATAGGTCGACAGCCGGATGGCCGGTACCGGTGTGTCCAGCCCACCCCGCGGTGCGCTCGTCCCGCTGGCGCTCGCGCAGTTCATCTGTAGCTTCGCCGGTTCGAACATGAACGTGATGATCAACGACATCAGCGCCGACCTGAACACCACCCCGCAGGGCGTGCAGATCGCCATAACGATCTTCCTACTGGTCATGGCCGCGCTGATGATTCCCGGCGGCAAGCTCACCGACCGCTACGGCCGCAAACGGTGTTTCGAGCTGGGTCTGATGATCTATGGTGTCGGCGCCGTATTGAGCGCCCTCGCGCCCGGCCTCGGTGTGCTGATCCTGGGCAACTCGATCCTCGAGGGTATCGGCACCGCGATGCTGATTCCGCCCGTCTACATTCTCACAACCCTGTTGTTCACCGAAACAACTTCGCGGGCAAGGGCATTCGGCGCAATCATGGCGCTGGGAGGTATCGGTGCCGCAGCGGGACCACTGCTCGGCGGAGTCATCACCTCGACGCTCGGCTGGCGAGCCGCATTCGTGTTCCAAGCACTGGTGGTCGCGGTGATCGTGCTGCTCGGACGGCGCATCGTCGACCCGTTGCCACCGGACCCGACTCGGACCTTCGACGTGGGTGGCGCGATTCTCTCGGCGGCCGGACTGATCCTGCTCGTGACAGGCATTCTGGCCGCCGACGACAACGGCTGGCTCATGCTCGCCCTGCTCCTACTCGGCGCGGTGTTCCTGCTGTGCTTCTACCTCTACATTCGTGCCCGGGAGCGATCCGGCCGCGAGCCGCTCATCTCGACCAGCCTGTTCCGCAACCGCACTTCCAACCTGGGCCTGGTCACCGAGCACATCCAGTGGCTGCTGCTGATGGGAACGTCGTTCGTGGTGGCGGCGTATTTGCAGGTTGTGCGGGGATACAACGCGATCGAGACCGGCGTGATCTTCACTGCGGCCACCCTGGGACTGCTGGCGTCGTCTCTCGCGGCCGCGCGGCTGGCGCGACGGCGGGCCCAGCGCACCCTCATCATGGCGGGCTTTCTGGTGACCATCGCCGGCATCGGCGTGCTGCTCGCGCTGGCCGGCCGCTTCGTGAATCCCTGGGCGTTCGCGCCCGGATTGCTGCTGATCGGATTGGGGCTCGGCGTCATGCTGACCCCGGCGGTCAATGTCGTTCAGTCCAGCTTCGGCGAGGACCAGCAGGGCGAAATCTCCGGGCTGTCGCGCAGCGTGTCCAATCTCGGCTCCTCGCTCGGCACAGCCATCGCAGGCACCATCCTCGTCGCCGGGCTCTCCTCCCACGCCTACGCCGCCTCGATGATCGTTTTGGCTGTCATCGGTGCCGCCGGATTCCTCGCCGCAGCGTTGCTACCTCGGCAGGCAACTGCGGCTGCGGAGAGCCGTGGGGCCGGGTGAGGGCTTACTCCGTGCGCAAGCGCCGCCGCGCCTGACCGTCTGCGCCGATGCGGTCGCTCGCGTGTTGCGAGTCGCGAGCGTCGGGACTGAAGCGGTGGACGTACCGAGCGCCGCCTGGTGCGCGGCAGAGTGTTTCCTCACGTTCGCCGGCGACCCCAGATAAGCGGTCGAGTGCCCGGCGCGCCGAGATCGACACCGCGGCGCGAGCGAGCCGATGGGCATCATTCATATATCTGCAACAGACCAGCAATTCTGATTCTGCCGCTAAGCTTGTCAGCGTGCCGACCGATGTGATCGACGGTGCAGCCGACCGCGAATCCGGTTCAGTCCGCTCTCGCGGGCATCATCGCTGGCTGCCGGACCGGTATGCGTTCGGCGGATGGGTTGTCGCGGTGCTGTTCGCGTGGCTGTCGTTGACGCCCACACTTCTGCCGCGCGGCCCGTTCTTTCAGGGGTTGGTCACTGGCGTATCAGCAGCAATCGGCTATGGCATCGGGTTCCTCGGCTCGAAGTTCGTCCGCTACCTTGTGCAGCGGGAGTTGCCGGCACGGGTGAAGACTGTCGTGCGGCGTACGGCCGTGGTGATCGCGTTGGTCGGAACCGTGGTGCTGCTCGTATGGTTCGGGGACTGGCAATCGCGGCTGCGAGAACTCATGGACTCCGCTCCCTTCCCATGGTGGGGTTATGTCCTCATGGTGGCGCTGGCGGTCGTGTTCTACGTCGGGTTGGTGGCGCTCGGGCGCCTGCTCCTCCACGCGGTGCGGTGGGTCGAACACAAGGTCAGCCGGGTGATACCGCGGCGGATCTCGGCGACGGTGATCGGAGTTCTGGCGGTAGCCCTGCTGGTTGCGCTCATCAACGGGGCGGCGGTGCGCGTGATCATGTCCGGGCTCAACAATTCCTTCGCATCACTCAACCAAGAGACCAAGGCCGGTGACGACCCGCCGGCCTCGTCGCTGCGGTCGGGCGGTCCGGGCTCGCTGGTCAGCTGGGATTCGCTCGGGCGTCAAGGTCGTGCGTTCGTCTCGCGCGGCCCGACCGTCGACGAACTATCCGCCTTCCATGGCGGACGGCGCGCGACGGAACCGATCCGTGCCTACGCGGGGCTCGCCAGCGGTGGTGACTCGATTCGGGAGAATGCCCAGGTAGCGGCTGACGAACTCGAACGTGCCGGCGGCTTCGAGCGCGCCGTGGTCGCCGTGGCGGTGACGACCGGTACCGGGTGGATCAACGAAAGTCTCGCGTCCTCGCTGGAATACATGTACAACGGCGACACCGCCATCGTGGGGCTGCAGTATTCCTATCTGCCGAGTTGGCTGTCGTTCCTGGTGGACAAAGAGCGGGCCGGACAGGCCGGCGAGGCGCAGTTCGAGGCGGTGTACGACAAGTGGAAGAAGCTGCCGCCGGAGTCGCGCCCGAAGCTCGTCGTGATGGGGGAGAGCCTCGGCTCTTTCGGGGGCGAGAGTGCTTTCGGCGATGTCGACGATGTCGAGCTACGGACCGATGGTGTGCTGTTCACCGGCCCACCCAATGCCAACCGGATATGGACCGACGTTACGACGAACCGGGATCCGGGCTCTCCGGAACGGTTGCCGGTTTACGAGCAAGGCCAGACCGTGCGTTTCGGTGCGCAAGCGCCCGCGGACCTCGCACGCCCTGATGCCCCATGGGAACGGCCACGGATGGTCTATTTGCAGCACGCCTCCGATCCGATCGTCTGGTGGACTCCGGAACTTGTATTGCGCAAGCCGGATTGGCTTCAAGAGGAACGGGGCGAGGATGTGCTCGACAACACGCAGTGGTATCCCTTTGTGACGTTTCTGCAGGTGGCGGCCGATATGGCAGTGTCGACCAGCGTTCCCGACGGGCACGGACACACCTATGTCGTCGACATCGCGGACGCATGGAGCGCGATACTCTCGCCCGACGGCTGGACCGCAGCGGACAACGACCGCCTGAGAACCACACTCGCCGGTATCGGCGGAGACGGCTGACCTTGCTCCGCGTTTGCCGTCATCGTTCGAGCGCCGACTGGCCGCTCTCGGCGATTCGGCATCCCTCGATTGTCGACTGCGTTGCCGCATCGATGACCCCCATGAGACCGCCGGCGCGCAGAGCTCGGCGCTGCCGCATGGCGCCATTGCCACCGGCGAGGACCGCCGCCATCGCATCGCGGGTGTGTACGTAGTCGCCGAATTCCTCGAGACACGATCGGGTGTAGGAGAGCAGACGATTCAACAGCCGGACGACCGGTACCAGGCGCCGTGTGGCTATGTCGAATCCCGAACCCGCGAGACCGTCGCGTGCTGCCCTCCAGCACGCCGACCGCAGCTGCCCCTGGTCGATCGGATCGGCGAGCCGACCGCTGTCCACTGCGGCCACGGCCGTGACGACCAGTGCCCGGACCAGCGTCGCCAACAGTACGGTTTCCGCGACAGTGGCCGGAACGTCGCTGACACGGATCTCGATCGTGGGCAAGTGCGCGGACAATCGCACGTCCCAGTAGATCATCGCGGTGTCGAGGATGCTTCCGCTCTCGCGGAGCATCTCGACCGCGTCGTCATAATGCCCGGCCGACCGGAAGTACGGCGGTGGCCCCGCGCTGGGCCACCGCGACCATTGAAGGTGACGCCAACTGGCGTATCCCGTGTCGGAACCGCCGGTGATGGGGGAGTTCGCAGTCAACGCCAGTAGGGTCGGCAGCCACGGCCGCAGGTGGTTGCTGACCTGAACCGCGACTTCCCGGTCGGGCACGCAGACGTGGACATGGCAACCACAGATCACCTGTTCGGTGAGTTCCCCGAACCACTCCGCCATCCGCCGATACCGCGGTGTCTCGGTCAGGGATCGGGTCGGCGGAAGCCACAGGGGGACACCCAGGGCGAGCAGCCGGGATTCGGACCGCGCCGCCGCCTGCGCAGCCAGAAGCCGCGCCCTGCCCAACTCGTCCCGCAACGCCGGAATAGTCGTGCACACCGGGGTAGAGGTCTCGAGCTGGCACTTGGAGAGCTCCAATTGCACGTCGATGCCCGAAGCCGCGGCTGCGACAGCGGTGCTGGTCAACGAGGGCCGACCAGTGGCAGGATCGACCAGAACGAACTCTTCCTCGACGCCGACGGTAAATTGCTCGATCCCGTTACCGCTCCGCGGATCGGACGAATTCATCGACACAGCAGTTGCCATGGCGACCTCCGACTGAACAAATTTCCGACCGTCCGACCCGCCGATTCCGGTGCCCTGACGTCGAACCAACACCGTGGAAACAATTTACTACTTCAAGATCGGAGAATTCTGGCCTTCTCGGCTTCGAACTCGGTATCGGTAAGCACGCCTTGGGCTTTGAGCTGGGCGAGTTCCTTCAGTGCGGTGATCCGGTCCATCCCCGCACCGGGGCCGGATTGCGGTGCGGGCGCGGGTTGCGGTGGCGCATACTGCGCGTCAGGAGCGTACTGCGCATCCTGCATGGCCCACCGCTCTCCCTGCCGTCGGGAGACGCGGTTGGAGACAGCGGTCGCAGTTCCGGCGACCATGGCGGTGCGGGCTACGCCGCGAAGCAAACCGGGCATGACGCTCTCCTTATCGGTCGAGCTGACGACGCGATTTTTGTTGCTGCTAACGGGTTTCCGTCTCGATAGCGCCGAGCGACGACAGGATGCTCTGCACTGGGATGCGTCCGGTGGCCACGAGTTCGGCGCCGTTGCGGCGCAGCGCGGACGCGAAGGGCGCCGCCCACCTGTTCTCATAGACCAGGATCGCGGCCGAACATCCCGGCTCGAGGGCTCGGCCCGCCTCCTTGCGGTCGGCATCGTCGAGCAGGCCCGATCCCGCCTCCGCGAAGAGGGTGATGTCGAAATCCCCTTCGAGACCGACGTCTGCTATGTCGATTCCGGAGAGGGAGCCGTCGACATCCTTGCGGACGAATGCCAGGTCCAATACTCGGATAATGCCGCGCTCGACGAGGTCGCGCAGCAACGGTAGCGCCGAACCGTTCGGAGGCCTGTCGGCTGGGAATTCGATCACGAGATAGTCGACGGGACCTAGTGCGTCGATATCGGTTTCGGTCACTGTAGCCTTCTTTCTGTAACGAATAAGAGTCGTATCAGCGACTCTCACAGAAGCTGCTTCCAGTTCACTGCGGATCGAGTGCCGTCGATTCGAGAAATCATCGACGTCAGTGGTGCTAATCTGAGTCCTAGCGTACGCCCTGACAGTCACCAGGTCGCTGATTCCAGCCGGACCTCGAAAGCCCTGACCCGTATTGGTCCGGCGTTGATCAGCACGTGCTGCTTCTATGCAGAGAGTTCTACTGGAACGGCGGTTAGGACGCAGGTCTGATCCACCGCTGTATCAACCCCCTGTGGCCGACCCTGATCATCGCCCTCGGCGGTAGCTAGTGGCGATCTGGTCAGTCTCGACCTGGAACCTCGAGCCAACCGCGCCCTCGGCGGACCGCACCGCCGAGACCGGGGCGGCGCCGTCCTCACCCGAGACCGGGGCGGCGCCGCCAACCCCGACCGCGCGATAGCGGTTGCCGCAGTTGCTCGTGGCCGACGAAAAGTAGGTGCTGGGGCACGGACAACCGACACCGTCGTTTCAGTGGATGTCGGACCACTGCCCGTATTCGTTCGCGAAGTGAGGGGTTCCGATGGCTCCCGAGGACACGCCCGGCGGCAAGTTGAGCGCCGACGAACGCGCCGAGCTCGAGCGGCTGCGGGCAGAAGTGGCCGCACTGCGGACGAAGGGCCCGGCCGCGGCGCCGCCGGTACGCCGACCACCCCGGCATGCGTGGCGGTGGACCGCGGTAGCGATCTTGACGGTGCTGGTCGCGGTTCTGGCGATCACCACCGTAGTGTCGCGGTTCGTACGCGGCGAGGTCCTCGACACCAACCGGTACCTGAACACAGTGGCCCCGCTGGGCTCGGATCCGATACTGCAGACCGAGGTCTCCGACACGATCACCGACGAGATCTTCGCGCGCGTCGACATCGAGGGCCTCACCGCGGACGCGCTGGCCGCCCTCACCGACGCCGTCCCGGCGACCGCGAACCGGCCGCGGGTGGATCGCGCGGTCGAAGGGCTTGCGCCGGTGATCACCCAGCAGACCCGCGGCTTCGTCAACGACACCGTGCTGTCGTTCGTGCGCAGCGACCAATTCGAGGACCTGTGGCTGCAAGCCAACCGCGCCGCCCACACCGCGTTGGTGGCCGCGGCGACCGGGCACGTCGGCCCAGAGTCGGTGACCGTCGACGAGAACGGCACGGTGACCCTCTCCCTGCGCACGGTGATCGAGAACGTCAAAGCCCGGCTGCTCGACCGTGGCTTCACCTTCGCCGAGAAGATTCCCGCGGTCGACAAGCAGTTCGTGCTGTTCCGATCCCCGGAACTCGTGCGGGCGCAACGGGCGGTCGACAGGCTCGACAAAGCTTCGGCAGTGTTGCCGTGGGTGACGATCGCGGCCGTGATTGCCGCGATCGCCGCGGCACCGCCGGGGCATCGACGCCGCGCCCTGGCTTTCGTCGGGCTCGCCATCGCGGTGGGCATGCTCATCCTGGCCATCGCGCTGATCGTCGCCCGGGCACTGTATCTGGACAAGATTCCGCCTGACGTGCTGTCACCGGACGCCGCCACGGCCATCATCGACACGGTGCTGGTGCCACTGCGAACCGCGTTGCGCGGAGTCGCCGTGCTCGGCCTGGCGATCGCGCTGGGGGCTTACCTCACCGGGAGCTCTACCTCGGCCATCGCGGTGCGCCGTGGGTTCGAACACGGCATGGACGCGGTACAACACCTGCGGCGATCGCGTCCACCGAACCCGGTAGCAGCCGGGGCTTTCCGGGCCCGCGCCGCGCTGCGCTGGGTGATCATCGGTATCGCCGCGCTCATGCTGGTGTTCTGGCGCTACCCCACCGGACTGGTGGTGGTGTGGATCGTCCTCGGCGCGCTGCTTGCGCTGCTCGCGCTGGAACTCTTGATCCGACCGACCCGCGCTTGGCAGGACGAGTCCGAGATGAACAACGACGCGGGGGCACAGCCGGGGCCGGTCGGCGCATAACCGGCGACCGGACGCCCGCGCCGACGCTGCTCGTCCTCGCGCTCCGGTGCAGTGTTTGTCGCGGCCATGGCTCGCCTTGCCGGGGCCGAGAGCTGTGCGGTGCGAATCGGTTCAGGCGCGGCGGGGATGCCACGTCGTCACAGCCCAGATCACGACGACGTTCAAGGCGATTACCACGATCGACCACCATGGGTAGTAAGGCAGCCACAGGAAGTTCGCGAGGATGGACAGCGCTGCAAGGAACACGGCGATCACTCTCGCCCACATGGCTCCGGACATCAGGCCGGCCGCCGCGATCACCAACAGGATCCCGAGAATCAGATGGATCCAACCCCAGCTGGTGGTGTTGAACTGGTAGGTGTATCCGGGCGTGGCCACCAGAACTTCATCCTTGGCTATGGCGGAGATCCCTTCCAAGATCGACAGAATGCCGACTGCCATCAGCAGGATGGCGGCACCGATGGATGTACCGGCCGCGACCGCCTGCCCGACGGAGCGCTGATCGGTTGCTGACATGGTGAATCACCTCTCATCATTTCCGAGTCGGTGATCGCGTGCTCGCGCCTATTCGGCGACCACCGCGATCTGAGCCTCGTCGACCTCGACGTCCGGCGCTGTCGGATTCGCCTCGGCACGCACATCGATGCGCGACTTATCGATTCCTTCCGCCTCCAGTTCGGCCACGATGTTGTCGCCGCGGGCCTTGGCCAGAGATTTGGCGGCCGCGATGTTGGAGTCGCGGGCGTATGTCGTGATCTGTATTTTCGTATCGTTCCCTTTCAGCGGGATCGCAACCGCTTTGATCGTGGCGACATCCCCCGGACCGAGATCCGAGCTGCCATCGTCGAAGCTGATCGGCGCGGCAGCGATTGCCGTGTTGATCACATCCTGGATCTTCTGCTGCGCGGTATTCAGGGCCGAGCTCACGACAGAGGACGCCGTCGCCCCGATGCTGCTCCGCATATCGTGCGTCTCCGCACTGGTCGGCGTCGTCGAGTTCGATTCGCCGTCGGACCCGCAACCTGCCGTCATGATCAGAACCACCGCGGTCATCATGATTCCGCTGAGGCTTTTTCTGGATCTCATCGGCCTACTCCCGTTTTCGTTGGAGAATTCCGTTCGCGTCCTTTGGTGCCTGGACGTCGCCACTTCCGCAAGATCGGACTCGAGGGTCCGCCCGGGCGCATCGATCGGTGGCGCCCTCGTACAGTGATCCTGGCACAGGTGTGTCATCCGGAGTGCCGTTTCCGTGGCGCTCGCTCGGCCTTGCGATCGGCATTACCGCGTTCTGGTGCCACCCCACCGGGCTCGTGTTGGTGTGGATCCTCGGCGCACTTCTGGCGTTACTCGCTGGAACTGCTGATTCGCCTCGCCCGCCGACGCGGTGTCACTTCATGAGTGCGACGTTGCGCCAGAAGTTGACGAGGCTTTCGGTTCCGCCGAACAGGGTGGTGAAGTTGGTCGAATCGACTATGACGATGTCGCCGGCGCGTCGGTCGGTGGGCGGCAACCAGATAAGGGTGTTGAATTCGGTATTGCCCTCGGCGGTGAAGGGATGGGGTCGGTCGAGGTCGATGGGCTGGCGGGCGAGCAGCCGCACGGATTCGTTTGCGGGTGCGGTGAGGTGATAGTGCGGGAGGTGGGGGTGGAAGTTGAACGTGGTGACGTTCTCTAGCAGATGCAGGGCGTCGAGGTCACGGAATGTGGTCAAAGGCGCGATGGATTTCGTGTCTTCGACGACGGCGGGACGGAGCCCGTACATGTTGTGCACCGGTATGTCGAGGGCTTTCATCAGTGAGCGGGTGTAGGCGCTGAAGCGTTGTTGGCGTGGCACGAGTGTGTCGCGGTGGTGGTCGTATTCGACTTGGCGTTGCTGGAGGTCGTCGGTGCAGCCGACGTCGTGGTGCGGCGCCAGGAGCAGACAGGTGTCTTCGCGTCGTAGCCAGTCGTCGATGGCTGCGATCTCCTCGGGCAAGGCTGCTGCCTGACCGAGTACGTGGTCGAGGCCGAAGATCATGAGGGTGTCGGTGTCGGCGAGGATGCGTTCATCGATGGGTAGTTCGAATCCGGCTTGATCGATGCGCTGGAAGACTGCGACCGGATGGCCGGTGGCCGCTGCGGCGATCTGCTGGAAGGTAAGTGTGGAGCGGTGGAACAGCTCCAGCGTTCCCGCGATGCCCTGCAGGAAGTGGGCGGTGTCGTATTCGGGTGTCTCGTAGGCCGGCCAGGTGGCCTGGCGTACTTCGGTCATGGTGGAGAAGCGGTTGTCCAGCGCGGCCGGGTCGCGCTGAGCTTCCCACGGGTAGCTCCAGGTCCAGTAGATACTCAATCGGCGTCTGCCGGGCGTGTAGGTGCGCGGCAACTGGGATTGGTTGTAGGTGCGCGCCGGAGTGATGGTGCTCATGGTGCTACCTCGTTGTCGGTGAGAGTGCAGAGGTAACGCAGGGCGCTGAGACCGGGCAGGAAAAAGTACGCGCCACCCCTGAGGGTTGTGAACGCCGGTAAGCCCTTGATCGTTTTGCGAATCGGGCGCTTGGGGATCTTGTATTCCAGGGTTCCGTCTTGATTGCCGATGATCGGGTCGTGCTCGTTGCCGAGTTCGTGGAAAGTTTTGTCGTTGATCCACACGTTCTGGGCGAACTCGAATTGGCGCACCAGGCTTGCACACAGGACGAAGGCCGCGATTCCACGCTCGGCGCCGTCCTCGGGTACACCCTCCGGGAGGTACGGTCCGTAGGTAGCGCCGCGGCGGATCAGGCGCCTGCGTTGCATGTTCACCGCGGTGTCTCGGGGATTCAGCCTGCGGATGTGAGAACCCAGCGGCGCCGCATAGCCGTAGGGATCCATCTCTTTGTAGTTGAAATCGTTGTTGCGCTGCATATCAGCCCCGAGTTCTGGGTCGTCCTTCTCGGGGGCGAGCACCAAGGGGGCGCCGCTTCGCCAACGGCCCATCAGTTTCGCGGCCAGCAACTCTTGCTCCTCAGGGGTGTCGCTCCGCTCGGCCAGGAAATCGCGAAATCGCCCGACGTGTTCCTCCAGGCGCCGGTAGGCCATGTAGCTGCCGTTGCGCGACAACACCTCCGGTTGCGGCAGTCCGGCCGCAGGGCCATCCTCGTCGGGATATCCCAGGATGAACTCCCCAGCTTTGATCGGGGCGCCCGTGCCCGGTGTCGGCTGTTCACCGGAGCCTTCGATCACCGGCTGCGACAACCGGTCGCGGTACCCGAAATGGTCGTGCGCGTACTCCAACGGCGGAACGGCCGCCACGTCCAGCGACGAGAGGACTGTCACGCCCGCGCAGCGAGCAACCAGTTGATCGTGCGCTCGGATACAGCGAATACGTTCGGCGTCGTCGCGGGCGAACAGTATGGCGATCGCGTGCAGCCCGTCGCGGGCCAATCCCCCCACCCAGTGGTCGGGGCTATCGAGCCCGATGTCACCGAGGGTGTCAGCCCGTGCTGCCATGCCTTGCCGGAACTCCTCGGGAAACGTCGCCAAGGACTGGTCGGGCACGCCGAGTGCGCGCAGCCCGGTCCAAGTGAACGCGAGTGTTACCCATCGGCGGTCGGTGCTCACGCGGCGCTGCGCATCGGCCGCCGAGGCGACACGGTCGACCATGCCCGACAGCCACGCCCGCCCACCGGCGCCACTGTCGAACGACAGGAACTCGTAGCGTCCGGTCAGCGCGGGGACGCGGGTCAGCACAATGTGCTGGATATCGTCGATTTCTAGCATCAACGAACCTCGTGGTGCTACTGCATTTGGTCGAGCATGTCGGAGAACGCCGCCTTCACGCGCAGTGCCTTCTTGATCTCTTCCGCGGTCACATATGGGTACTCGCCGTACTCCAGGAAGCTCGGGAATTGATGCTCACGGAAGAACTCGACGACCGCATCGGTATCGGTCTTCCAGTCCTCGGGGAACCCTTCGAGGTTGACGAAGACGGTCGTGATACCTATCGACAGGAACAGGGCGATAGCGTCCTCGACGTACTTGTCGAAGTCGGTGTCGAAGATCCCTTGATACTGGAAACACAGCCCGTCACCGATGTCGAACAGCACCCACCGCAGGTAGTGCAGCCGCAGCGGCGCCAGCACAGTGGGGTCTTCTCGAACCGCGGCCGCGAGCTGTTCACCGTACTCCCGGATCGCCGCCTCACGACCGGGTTTGACCTTCGCGATGATGGAGAAGCCGTAATTGGCCGGTGTACGGGGGAATATCGGCCCGTACCGGCCCTGCTCCAGCTCGAAATACCCTTCCTTCGGAATGGCTATCGCAGTCGGCTTGGACCAATCCCCATTGTCTGTGGTCATGTCCGCCTCCGTCTCCAGCGGTGTGGCTCCAGTGGCACGGTCACGAAGAATCGCAATCAGCGCGGTTTCGAACGGATCCGCGCAGAGCGCACCGCCGCCCGCGACGCGACGGGTGGTATCGACAGCCGGCGCAGACGTGGCCCGGATACCGCAAATCGCCTCGCGGCGATGCTCACGCGGTGAGTTTAGCAGGCGAGCCCCTCCGCGATTATGGCCTTTGCCGGTGCGTATTCGACACTTGGACAGTCGAACTGTTGTACGTCGGCAAGAGTCGCTACCCATGTACTATATGCTCGGTACTTTCTCGTTGCATCGGGCGTCTGGACCCGAAGACGTTCAGCGCTCATTTCATACCGGACTGCCGAGCAGTCGTCCGAGTTCGACGCAGGAATGGTGCTCACAAAGAAAACAAAAGTTTGCTTTTCGATCGAGGGGCCGACCGGCGGTCCGATTTACTCCGCGGTCGGACTCCACGTCCGGCAACGACACGGGAAAGATCCGCCAAGGAGGTTCACAACATGGATTCGTTTTGGGATTACGTGTGGTACACGATCCTGGTGTTCGCCTTCGTGGCGTATCTGATCGTGCTGTTCCAGATTCTCGTGGATCTGTTCCGCGACCACTCCGTCTCCGGCATCGCCAAAGCCGTGTGGGTGATCGGCCTGGTGGTTTTGCCGTACCTGACGGCGCTGGTGTACCTGATCGTCCGCGGGCGGGGGATGGCGCTGCGCGCCCAACAGACGCAGGCAGAAGCGAGGCAGGCCACCGATCAGTACATCCGGCAGGTCGCGGGCAAGTCCCCCGCCGAGAGCATCGCCGATGCCAAGGCCCTGCACGACTCCGGTGTCATCAATGACGTGGAATTCGAGCAACTGAAGGCTCAGGCGTTGGGGCATCCGACTTCAGCACACAACGCGTCTACCGGCTAGTGCCGCGGCGGCCTTCCCTGTCGTCCGGCGTCGGTCGGTAATCCGCCACTGTGGCGCCATCTACCGCGGCAGGGTGGGCAGGTTGGTCAGTTCCTTGCGTCTGGTGCCGGATGGTCGTCGACTGGCGGGTTGCGGTGTAACCAGGTGGCGTAACGCTGGGCCAGTGGCGCGGCGCTGAGTCCGTGGGTCAAGACCGACAGCCCGATCGTGACGACGGCGGTGGCCAGGAGCAGATCTTGGTGGGGTAGTTCTCGGTGTTCTTCCAGGATCAGGATTACGAAGACGATGGTGGCCAGCCCACGGGGGCCGAACCAGCCGACGAAGGCGACGGTCGGAACTCGGGCGTGGGTGCCGAGCATCGACAATCCGACGGGAAGTATCCGGACCGCGGTCAGGCTCAACACGGCGTACCCGAACACGCTCCAGGACAGGTGGCCGAGGGCAGGACCGAGCAGCACGGCACCGAACACGATGAAAGTCACGGCGTCGAACAGGTCACCGGCATCGTCGAGTAGGTCGGCCGGTACATCGCCGTTTGCGTTGTGCCGACAGATCCTCCCGAACGCCAGGCCGCCGACGAAGGCGGCGATGAAACCCGACCCGCCGAGCGGTACGGCGATGGTGTAGGCGAGCGCGGCGGCGGTGAGGGGAACGATCTGCGTCCACGCACGGTCGATCGTGTGGTGCCGCTCGGCAGCGACCAGGACTGCGGCGGCGATTGTCCCGGCACCGACACCGGCCGCGATGCCGTACCCGACTTGTTCGCCGACCAACCGGGCGGCAGCGCCATGACCGATGGCGCCGGCTTCGGTTTGGGCGAGTGCCAGCACGATCAAGAACAAGGGCACGCAGATTCCGTCGTTGAGGCCGCTTTCGACGTTCAACCCTTGCCGCACTCGCGAGGGTAGGACCGGCAGCGTGACCACGGCCTGCCCGAGGGCAGCGTCGGTGGGGGCAAGGACTACCGCGAGCAGGAGCGCTTCAGCCCAGGTGAGCTCACCCAGCACGATAAGCGCCGCACCGAACCCGGCAACGATCGTCAATGGCAGACCGATGCCGAGCAGCCGTGCCGGCAGGGAGATAGCGGCCCGGAGCGCGGTCAGGTCCACTTGCGAGGCGTCGGAGAACAGCACCAACGCGAGTGTTATCTCGGCAAGGAGTTTGACGGTCTCGGCAGTTGTTTCCACCTCGATCAGCCCCACCGCTGCGTTTCCGAGTACCAGACCACCAGCGGTGAAGATGATCGGCGCGGTGATCGGTGTACCCGTGATACGCCCGGAGATCGCCGCGAAGGCCAGCAGTATCGCGGCGATCGCGGGTAGTGCCCACATCACCGTGACATCGCAGTGGCTGCCTGGAATTCTGTTGCCATCGCGGATCTCTTCCAGTTCAACGAGGCGCCATGGATCTTGGTCGCGGCTTCTGGAAGGGCTTCGGTGCTTGCAGCATCGACCGGGTCCGGTTGTCGCACCGGTTGATCTGAGAACCTGGTGATCGACGCGGAAGCGGGCGCGAATCGATGCTCATCTCGGTTGTCCTCCCGAACCAGGGCGGTGTGGAACCTCGATCGACAACAGACTGCTCCAGCGGCGGTTGCGCGCGCATCACCCGCAACAGGTGAAGGCGGGGGACGCCCTCGGCAGTTCGACTCGCCACGTGGCGTCAACTCGGCGAACTCGAGACCCAAGGCGTGCTCACCGAGGCAGAATTCAACGCGCAGGTCACTTCACCCAGGACAAAGTCATTATCGACAATTTTCATACTCGTGACCGGGCCGATACGGTTTCTCGCCGGGCGAGGGCTAGCGCCCATAGCGTCGATTCTGTTTGAATTGTTGCATGTGCCGGTGGATGGCGTATTCGGGTGAGCCGATTCTTGTCGAGGATCTGTTGTTCCGCCCTGAACATTCCCTGATCGATCAGAGTCTGCACTCACGTATGGGAGAGACCACCACCAATGGTGACGGCTTCGGTGTCGGCTGGTACGGCGAGGGCACTGAACCGGCGGTGTACAAGGGCATCGAACCGGCCTGGAACGACAGCAATCTGCGGGAGATCGCCGGCCAGGTACGAGCATCGATGTTGCTCTCGCACGTGCGATCCTCGACCGGGACCGCAGTGCAACGCAGCAATTGTCATCCATTTCGGCACGGGAAATGGTTGTGGGTGCACAACGGCGTCCTACGCGGCTTCCGCGATATCAGGCGCGACCTGTTGATGGCCGTCGACCCGGCGCTCTTCCTCGACATCGAGGGGTCCACGGACACGGAAGCCCTGTTCTACCTTGCCCTGACGTTCGGTCTCGTGGATGACCCCTTCGATGGCGTCGCCCGCGCGGTTGGCTTCGTCGAAGATGTCGGGCACGCGAACGGGGTCGAGCATCCGGTTCAGATGACCGTCGCGACCACCAACGGCGAATTTCTCTGGGTGTTCCGATATTCCAGCGAGCGGCGAACGCGGTCGCTGTTCTTCTCCACCGAGGTCTCCCAGCTGCGCGCACTGCACCCCGAAATCGAGGTCCTGCGCGAACTGGGCGGCGAAACCCGCTTCGTGGTGTCCGAGCCCCTGCGCGACCTCGAGGGCGCGTGGAACGAAGTGCCGGAATCGTCGGCGGCTGTGGTGGGACCCGGCACCGCCGCGATTCGGCCTTTTGCGCCGATCTCACCGGTCTGAGTTCGGAGTTCGGCACAACGCCGATATCGAGTAAGGTCGCCGACTCGTATCTCCGGTAGCGGCTTCGTGGTCGGGCCCGCGCCGTAACCCGCTGTGCTGCGGCCTCCAACGAGGTCGTGGTCCACGAATCACGGACGATCTGCGGCGGTACGGCCCGAGGTGAACGGTTGCGGTGTCGCGCTGTCGAACAGGGAAACCAGGACTGGTTGCTGTCCGGCCGGTGCACTGCCCGCGGCTACGGCGACCTGCTCACGGTATCGGGAGGCCAGTTCGTCCGCCTTGTCGCGCACATCGACGATCTCGCCGAGTGGTCTCGAATGGATGTTTCGCCGAGTGACAAGAGGGCTGTCCGTCCAGAGCGGAGGAGAAGTGACGAAAGCGAGAAGACGCCACTTCCCGCCACATTCAACATATAGCGGACCGGGGGGCTTGCGGCAAGACCCCGGTCGTGCCGCAGAATTGCCGGCCGAGAGCCCGAACCGGCGGAAATGGGGAGTTACGAAGTGCGCGTGTTGTTGACGACGTGGGGATCACGCGGGGACGTCGAACCGCTGGCGGGACTTGCGGTGGCGTTGCGGGAACTCGGCGCCGAGGCGCGGGTCTGCGCGCCGCCGGACGAGGAGTTCGCGAAGCTGCTGGAGCGTGTCGGTGTGCCGCTGGTGCCGCTCGGCCCGACGGTGCCCTCGGTCGTCGCCAACCCGAAGCCACCGACGGCGCAAGATGCGTTCCGGCTCGCTCCCGCGCTGGTCGCCGCGCGGTTCGACACGCTCACCGCAGCGGCCGAGGGATGTGACGCGCTGTTGGCGACCGGCCTGATGCCGGCCGGCGCACGGGACGTGGCCGAGAAACTGGGCATCCGCTACGTGCTCGCGTGCTTCCACATCTATGGACTGCCGTCGCGGCACTTCCCTCCGGGGAGACGGCCGGGCACACCGTCCCCGCAGGAAGAGACCGACAACCGGGTGCTGTGGGCGCAGGACGCACAGCGGGTGAACGACTTGTACGGCGAGGCGCTGAACAGTCATCGGGCGGCGATCGGCCTGCCACCGGTGGACAACGTCCGCGACTACGTTTTCACCGGCCAGCCGTGGCTGGCGGCGGACGCGACGCTGTGTCCGTCGCAGGGCATGACGGACCTCGACGTCGTGCAGACCGGGGCGTGGATCCTGCCCGACGACCGCCCGCTCCCGAACGGTCTGAAGGCGTTCCTGGACGCCGGTGCACCACCGGTGTATGTGGGCTTGGGCAGCATGGCCGCATACGCCCTGAAGGACATCGCCCGGGTGGCCATCGAGGCGGCCCGTGCGCAGGGCCGCCGCGTCGTCCTCGCCCGCGGCTGGGCCGAACTGGCCCCGATCGACGACGTCGATGACTGCTTCGTCGTCGGCGAGGTCAACCAGCAGGCACTGTTCCGTAGGGTGGCCGCGGTCGTGCACCATGGCGGCGCGGGCACCACCACGACGGCAGCCCGAGCCGGCGCGCCCCAGGTGATCGTGCCCCAGATCGCGGACCAGCCGTACTGGGCCGCCCGAGTGGCCGAGCTGGGCATCGGTGTTGCGCACGAGGGCTCGACGCCGACCATCGATTCCCTGTCCGCCGCGCTCACCACGGCCCTGGCCCCCGAGACCCGAACGCGAGCCAGGACCGTGGCCGGTGCGATCCGAGCCGACGGCGCGACGGTGGCCGCGAAACTGCTCCTCGACGCAGCCAGCCGGAAAAGCCGCACGTAACTTGCTGCTGACTCAGTTAGTGTGCGGGTGGTTCTTGTGGGGGTGCCTGATGGAGTCGCCACCCTTTGTCTCGTGCAGCCGGCCGAGCCGGCTGGCGAGCAGATGCGCCATGCTCTCGGCCGCGCCCCGGCAGGCGTCATCGATCGTCGCGGCGTTGTGAGTCACCGCGACCGGCTGCTGACCGATTGGACGAGCCTGCAGCACGCATCGCTTGTCGTCCGGTCCGCCTTTGCCCGCGTTCTGGTCACTGAGGTGGGCTTCGACGCTGGTGATCTGGTCGCTGAAGCGCTCGAGCGTCGACGCGATCTCCTCCTCGACGTACCGGATCAGCTTTTCGCCGCTGTCGATGTTACTGTCGGTGTTGATCTGAATCTGCATGTGCGTATCCATTCCGGTAGGTGGCAACTATTACTCGGACGGAAGCGAATGGTGTTCGTCGTCGACTCCGCCGCCGTAGCGTGCTCCGCGTATACCCCCGGTGCTCACCGTAATCCCCGATGATCATCGGACTGCGCGGTCTGGGTCGCCCAACTGTTGGCGAAAGCGATGCCCCGGAGTTCCAAGGCGCCTATGAGGGCCTGGACGCCGCCTGGGCCCGCGGGCAGCGCCTCGCCTCGCCGTAATCCGGTGATGGTCCCGCCGCTGCTCGTCATCGGCGGGACCCTCGGTAGACCGGAACGCAGTTCTCGGTGTCAATGTGCGGTGCCGCCGGTGGCCGGGGTGCGACCGTGCTTCATCACCAGCGCGAGCGAGAGGGCAAGCACCGATGCGGCCGCGCAGACCCAGAAGCCCAACCGGTAGCCGTGATCACCGAACAGGTCGGGCAGCAGGGTGGCCGGTCGGGCTTGCCCGCCGACGCTCACCAGCGCGCTCATGCCGTTGTTGTGCAGGAACGCGGTGACGATGGCCAGACCGATCGCCACACCCATGGACTGCATCACACCGAGCATGCCGAGGCTGATGCCCTGTTGTTCCTGTGGAACCGCCTCGACCAGCAGGATCGGCATGCAGGCGTAGTACATGCCGAATCCGATGCTGAAGATCGAGTTCACGATCAGGAAGTTGATGGTGGTCAGCGGCAGCAGCGCGAACGCGATCCCCGCGCCTGCGAAGATGAACAGGGCGAGGACCAGCGGCAAGCGGGCGCCGACGCGCTTGGCCAGCAGACCCGCCACCGCGCCGAAGATCATCGTGATCACCGAACCGAGCAGCGCGATCCGGAAGGCGAACTCGAGCAGGGTGTACCCGCTGCCGTAGGTGTAGCCGGGATCGAGGGCGACCTGTACCGCCTCGGGCGGCAGCGCCTGACCTGTCATCGCCTGGATCTCGGCCAGCGTGCCCTGGCCGACGCCATCGACGACCGTCGACTCCGGTGGGGTCTGGGCCATATAGGCGATGGCGTAGGAGACGATGCCGATCTGCAGGGAAGCCAGGAGCGCACCGGCGAGAACCAGCGCGACGCGCGGGTGGAACAGCAGCTTCATGTCCATGATCGGTGTCGACACGCGCTTTTCGACGACGACGAACACCACGAGTAGCGTGATGCCCGCGATCAGCCAGACCAGCGTGGTCGCATTCGCCCAACCCCAGTCGTGGCCCTTGTCGACGTAGATCAGGGTGAGGGCGGCGCCGCCGGACAGCAACGCGGCGCCGACGACGTCGATGCGCTCGGGAACTCGCAGCTTGGATTCGGGCACGATGAACCACACCAGCGGCAGCATCACCAGGGTGAACGCGGCGAGCACCCAGAAGATGGCTCGCCAGCTGTGATTGTCGACCAGGTAGCCGCCCAGGATGGGGCCCGCGATGGAGGCGACACCGAAACCGGTCGCCGTGAGACCGAGTGCGAGCGGAACCATGTTGCGCGGCATCAGGTCTCGGATGAGACCGTAAGCGATCACCGCGGTCGCGATGGCGGTGGCCTGCAGGCAGCGACCGAACAGGAAGACGGCCCAGTTCGAAGTGGTCGCGTCGAGCACGCAGCCGATGACGAACAGAGCGCCGCAGATGAGGAACATCCGCTTCTTGCCCCACACGTCACTCATCTTGCCGATCAATGGCGACGCGGCCGCGCCGATCAACCCGAAAACGATGATGGCCCAGTTGATATCGGCCCCAACGCCGGGGAAGCTCGGCGCGATCTTCTGTAGTGCCGCCGCGACGATCGTGTACTGCATCGGGGCGATCTCGGAGAACAGGACGATCACGGCCAGCACCGTAAAAATCCTTGCGCGCGAGACGCCGTCGAGCCGACCGGTGTCGTTGTCGAGTTGAGAGGTTCTGGTGGACATGGCCACACTCCGTTGTTCGGGAGCTGCGTTCGAGATGGTCGATCGGTGGGTCAATAGATGTAGGCGGTGTGGGGGAGGTCGGCCATCTCGGCGGTGAGCAGCGCCGGGTCCCAGGTCGCGGCGACAGCCGTACCGGAGGGCAGGCTCACCGAAGGATCGCGTTCGTCCCAGTTCTCGCCACGCCCACCGGAGGGTCCGTCCGAGACCGGCATCTCGGCGAGTCCGATCGCGGGGTCAGCGGCCATCCGGAACAGACTCGCCCCGGAAATCAGCCGTAGCTTGCCGTCCAGATCCAGCTCGGCGAGTAGTTCCTCGATGTGGTCTTCCATGAAGAGTGCAGCAGCCTTTCCTCGGTCAGCGGGTGATGGTGCTGGCCTGATCGGACCAGTGGGGGTTGTGCAGCAGTTCGCCGGTGTCGGCGAGGAACGCCTCGCGGGCGGCCGAATCGCCGCGCAGCCGGTCCATGAACCAGGCGGTCAGGTAGCCGAGGTAGCGGTAGACGCCCTCGGTGCAGCTGTAGTTGGTGCAGTCCGGTTGGCCCTGGATGTCGTTGTGCTGGGCGCCCACCACCGCCGCGCGGACCTTGGGTAGATCGGCGGGCAGCGCGTCGTAGTACGCCCGCATCGACTGCAGACCGATCAGCTCCGGCGGGAGTTGCTGTGTCGCGGGCGAGATACCGTCGGCCGAACCGTTGACCAGCAGCACCGAACCCGAGGTCACCGCGGTGGGGTCGATACAGGCGCTCCGGCCGTCGACGGACGGCAGCGACGCACAGGCCGCCGACAACGGCATCTCGAGGGTCACCGCGGTGCTGACGGCGCCGCCGCCGCGCGCGAGGGCGTTGATCGCGCCGAGGCCGCCCTGTGAATGCCCCGTCGCCCCGGCCGCGGCGGTGTCGATCTTGCCGCGGAAGATGCTGTTCGGGTCGCTGTTCTGGCCGGCCAGGTACCGCACCGCGTCGAGCATCTGGATACCGGTACCGGTGTCGGTCCGGTCGGCGGCGATGACCACGAACCCCCACGACGCGAGGTGCGAGAGCAGATACGCGTATTCGCGTGGGTGGGCCATAGTGCCGTTGCCCCAGGTGATGACCGGGTGGACGGCCCCGCCCGCCCCGAGGTCGGCCGGATACCAGATGTCGTAGGTGTCGCCGGTCGACGTGCAACAGTCGACGCCGGTCCGCTCGGCCACCGCCCACGGGCCCGGCGCGTAATAGGTGGCTTCGATCTGGGCACCGGGTTGATAGGACGGCGTCGCCGCCGCCGGTGTCACCCCGGTCGCCGCGGCGACGAGCAGCGAGAGAGAGGTCAGCGCGACCCGCACGCCACTGCGCGGGCGCCGACCGGACGGGACATTGTTGTTGCTCACGATGTCGGACGATAGGGAGATGAACAGCTGCGTAAATCGCTCCGGGCCGTCTTGCAGACTGTTGCAGACACCCGACGGGGGCATATCGGCGAAGTAGAACTGTTGACCGGACTAGCGGACGACACCCCGCTGTTGGTGGCCTCAGTTCCTCCGACTGCCCGGTAGACCTCTCTCGTCTGAATCGAGAGAGGTGGTGCGGAGTGTTCGAGGAGATTGCCGGGACGTGCGGACTGTTCAGGTGCCGAAGTGGGGGGCGCGTCGTCGCGGTCGTCGACGAGACCGGCGCAGCGGTGGCGCCGATCCACCGGTACTTGATCGATTTCATCGCGCAGGGGAACAGCCCGAACTCGGTGCGCAGCTACGCGTTTGCGTTGTTGCGGTGGTGGCGCTGGCTACACGCGGTCGAGGTCGAGTGGGACCGGGCAACAGCGACCGAGACCCGAGATCTCGTTCTGTGGTTGGGCTTTGACTCGAAGCCGAGAACCTCGCCGCGGACTCGGTCGCTGGCCACGGCCGGAACGGTCAACCCCTGACGCGGAAGCGGTATCTGGATGATCGCTACGCCGCGCGTACGATCAGGCACTCGAATGCGGTGGTGCGTGCGTTCTATGAGTTCTGGATCGAAATCGGTGTGGGCCCCTTGATCAACCCCGTGCCGCTCGCCCGCCGTAGCGGCCGCGCGAACGCACATCACAACCGTCTTGAGCCGCACCGTCCCGGAGGCCGGATCCGCTACAACCCGAAGCTGCCCAGACGCCCGCCCCGCGAGATCGCGGACCCGCAGTGGCAGGCGTTGTTCGCGGCGTTGCGATCGAATCGGGACCGTGCGGTGCTGGCTCTGGCGGTCAGCACCGCGGCGCGTGCCCAGGAGATCTTGGGAATGCGGGTGGCGGACGTGGACTGGGGTGAGCAGCTTGTCCAGGTGATCCGCAAGGGAACGCGAGCGAGCCAGTGGCTTCCGGCCAGCGCGGAGGCGTTCGTCTGGCTGCGGCTCTATCTCGCCGAGCTCGATGCCCCGTTGGATCCGAGACAGCAGCTGTGGCGGACACTGCGGCGCCGCGACCGTGGCGCGGGATCCCAGTACCAGCCGATGAGTTACGACACGCTGCGCAAGGTTCTCACCCGCGCCAACGCGGCGTTGGGGACGAACTGGTCGATGCACGACGCCCGCCATACATGCGCGCTGAGGATGGCGCGTGATGAGAATCTGGACGCCAGCGACGTGCAGATCATCCTGGGCCACGCGCATCTGTCGACCACTGCCGACATCTACTTGCTCTCTCGGGAATTGCATCAAACGGGCGAAATCTGCTGGTTGCCTGATGGAGAGCGTGGTCGAAACTACCGGGGAGGCGGCGTGGAAATGCCTGTTGGCCAGCCTGTTTGCCTCGACTAGCCCATTTGATGCATGATTCTCGCACTATTCGGTGGCGCGAGGAGGGTGGGTTGCGGCAGGTCGATCTCGCTGGGGCGGCTCATCTGGAGCTGGTGTCCGGGGTGGCGCAGTTACGTCCGCAGGATGCGATGGCGGAAGCGATGTTTCGCGGTTGGCGCGCTCAGCAGGCGGCGCGTGGTCTGCGGGAGGAGACGGTTACGGCCCGGGAGAACCTGGTCCGGCGGTTCATGGAGTTCGTCAATGACTACCCGTGGGAGTGGACCCCGGCGCATATCGATGAGTGGTCGCTGTGGCTGACCAGCGAAAAGCGTTTGGCGCCGTCGACGATCCGCGGTTATCAGGGCGGGTTGCGGCTGTTCAGCGAGTACCTGATCGATGGCCGATACGGGTGGGCGGTGGCATGTGAGGATGCGTTCGGGACATATCCGGTGGCGATTTGCCACGAGTGGAACACGATCGCTCATCTCAACGACTACGAGGGCCGGCCGGAATCGCGGCCGTTCACTCGGGAGGAGATCCAGCGGTTCCTGGACTATGCCGACGATCAGGTCGAGCGGGCGGTGCGGTCGAAACGCAAAGGGGCACTGGTCGCTTACCGTGATGCCACGATTTTCAAGGTCATATATGGATGGGGCCTACGCCGTTCCGAGGCTGCGAAGCTGGACCTGGTGGACTTCGGCCGTAATCCGAAGGCGCCGCAGTTCGGCCGGTACGGCACGCTCAACGTCCGCTATGGGAAGGCGAAGCGAGGGCAGCCGGCGCGGCGGCGGAATGTGTTGGCGGTGATGGATTGGGCGGTGGAGGCGGTCGCCGACTACGTCGAGAACGTGCGGCCGCGGTTCGGCTGCCCGGAGCATCCGGCGCTCTGGGTCACCGAGCGTGGTGGGCGGATCAAGCCCGCGGAGATCAATGCCCGGTTCGTCGCCTACCGGGATGCGCTGAAGCTCCCGAAGGAATTAGTCGTGCACAGCGCACGACACGCGTATGTCACTCACCTCACCGAAGATGGGGTTGACCGGCGGTTTATCCAATCGCAGGTTGGGCACGAATGCGACAGTTCCACGGCGATCTACACCCACGTCAGCTCCGACTACATGAACACCGCACTGGCGAAGGCGCTCGCACCTGCGCTCGCATCGACCGCCGTTGCGGCAGACAAGGACCGATGATGCCCGCCAAGCTCGACTACCACTGGCACCTTCGCAAGGTCATGGCAGACCGGGGTATGTTCCAGACCACCGATCTGCTCGAGCCGCTCGCAGATCGTGAGATCGTGCTCTCGTCGAGCCAGGTCTACCGGCTCGTGGTCGAACGCCCCGAACGGCTGAGCCTGAAGATCCTGATGGCGTTGCTGGACATCCTCGACTGCACAATCGACGATCTGATCGAGCCGGTGGTCTCCGCGCAGGCTGCCGCTCGCACGAAGAAGGCGGTCGGCGGCGAAACCAGCCTCGGAGACCTGCGCCCGAAACGGGCTCGCGTCCGCGGCGCCAGCCCGCGGTGACCAGCGCCGACCACGACCGGGTGGTCTCGGACCCGATCGGGTTCATGACGGACCTGATCGCGGCCGTCGACGGTCGGTGCGAGCCTCAACAGATCCGAACCGTGGTATCGGTCATCGCGGGCGGACGAGCCAAATCGCGGCGTCTGGCGGCCTTTCTCGCCGAGCGGCCCGGCGTGTTGACCGATGGACGGTCCCCGGCGCCTCGGGCCATCGGCGACCTGCTGATCGAGTTGCGGAAGGTCGGGGCAATGGTCGCCCAGCCTGTCTGCGCCGACTGCGGAAAGCCGATGCGGACCCTGCAACGTCGCGGCCAGGATTGGTACTGCGGGCCCTGCTGCCAGCGTCCACTGCCCTGCGCCGGCTGCGGCAAGCTCAAGCACGCCTCGACCCGTGATCGCGCGGGACAGCCCCGCTGCGCGCAATGCCCCGACCGTGACGACCGCGATCCGATCTCGATCATCCATGCCGTCGTCGCCGAACTGGATCCCGCCGTCGAACGCGGTGTCATCGCCGTTGCGGTCGGCAAGCTCGCATCCCGGCCCAACCATCAGCGCCGAATCGGCTGGGCTTTGGAAGCCCAACCCGAATTACTGACCGGCGCTGGGCATCTCGCGCCGGTCCGCGCGATCGTCCCACTGATCGAGGCCCTTCACGCGGCAGGGGTCGCCGGGATCGTGCGGCCGTCCTGCCCGCGTTGCCACCGCGTCGTCCACATCGACAAACCGCTGGACGGGCAACGCGTCTGCCGCACCTGCATCGCCCGCACCCGCATCGAGGAATGCTCACGCTGCGGTGTTCACCGCGAGCCCGCGACTCGTGACGACCATGGTCGGGCGATCTGCCCGAACTGTTTGGTCACCGACCCGGACAACCTCGAAGTCTGTCTCAACTGCGGGCGCCGCCGCCCGGTCACCCTGCGAACGCCTGACGGGCCGATCTGCGGCCCCTGCCCGCCCCTGCCGATCGCATCGTGCTCGATCTGCGGGGAGGAAAAACCTTGCGGCACATCCCGGACAACCGGCCGCCCATGGTGTCCTTCCTGCCAGCAGCTCACGGCACGATGCAGCTCCTGCGGCCGGACCGCCGCCGTCATCTCTGGCACCCTCGCCCGGCCACGCTGCGGGGACTGCACCACCCGCAACCTCTGGCACGACTGCCCGACCTGCAGCGATCCGTCCTATCCGCATCCGGGCCAATGCGTTCGCTGTCTGATCAACCAGCGCCTCAACGAGATCCTCGGCCCACCCTCGGAATCGCTTCACCCCGGTCTGCAGGCGCTGCGGCACAACATCGCCACCGCTGAACACCCCATCACCGCGATGCGATGGCTGAAGAAGAAGTCCGTCGCTCCGGTCGTGGCCGACCTCGCGGCCGGCCGCCGCGAGGTGACTCACGAGGCCCTCGATGAACTTCCCGACAGCCCACCCCTCGCGCACCTACGGCAAGTCCTCATCGGTGTCGGCGCCCTGCCGCAACGCGATGAACACATGGTCCGCATCCAGCGATTCACCGACCAGATCCTGGCCGCCCAGACCGACCCGGAACAACGGCAGGTGCTGCACCGCTACATGGTCTGGCAACTGATCCGGCGGCTCCGGCAACGCAACAACGGACGTGTCACCACCATCCAGCAGTTCAACTCGGTGCGCCAACGCAGCTACGCGGCGATCGCCTTCCTGGACTGGCTCACCGCACACGACCTCACACTCGCCACCTGCGGGCAGGCCGACCTCGACCGATGGCTCACCGACGACACCGCGACAAACCGGGAACCGGCAGGTCATTTCATCCGGTGGGCCCACAAGAACAAGCTGACCAGCGTCCGTGTCGGCGCCCGCCGCTGGATGGGCCCCACCCGGCCCCTCGAGGACGAGCACCGCTGGATCACCGCGCGCCGCCTGCTGCACGACGACACCCTCAAACCCGACGACCGGCTGGCGGGCCTGCTGGTACTTCTTTACGCCCAAACCACGGCGGCGATTTCCCGGCTGACCGTCCTCGACCTCGAAACCGAAGCCGACCCCGTCCGGCTACACCTGGGCAGCTCACCCATACACCTGCCCGAACCGGTCGCCGACCTCGCCCGAACCGTTGCGGCAAATCGCAAGGGCCACGCGACAATCGGCGCGCTGACTCCATCGATCTGGCTGTTCCCCGGCGGACAGCCCGGTCGGCCCATCAGCACCAGCCATCTCACCCAGCGATTGAAACGACTCGGCATCCGCCCGGGCGCGGCCCGAAGCACCGCACTGTTCCAGCTCGCCACCGAGATCCCCGCCGCAATCCTAGCCCGCACCCTCGGCATCCACACCGACGTCGCCGTCGCCTGGCAGCGACTTTCCGCCGGAGACTGGACCAGCTACGCCGCCGACATCAGCCAGCGATCGAAATCGGTGGACCCTGAGCGGGAAACGCCTGCATAGTTCCTGGCATGCACACCGAAGGACTGGACGCCGAGGGATACATCACGCGCGAAGGTTCGCTGAGCCGGGTCCAACCGGAATTCACAGCAGTTGTGGACCACGCACGCACCCTGATCGCCGACACCTTCGACAACACCCGCATGCACAGCGCTTACCTCTACGGCAGCATCCCACGCGGCACCGCCAAACCGGGGACATCCGATCTGGACCTGCTGATCGCGCTACACGATGAGCCCAGCGATCACGACCGGCTCGACGCCGACACACTGGCAGCCGACCTAGACACTTCTTTCGGTCAAATCAACGGTGCCGGAATCGAACTCGCCAGCACGAGCAAGCTACTCAGTGACCTGGAACGCTACAACCTCGGCTGGTTCGTCGCCTGCTTATGCACCCCACTACTGGGCGACGATCTCGCCGGCCAACTACCCCGATACCGCCCCACCGCGGTGCTCGCCCGCGAAACCAACGGAGACCTCGACCAAGCACTCCAACGCTGGCGTCACCAACGCTCAGCCGAACTCACCGATCCCCAATACCGACGACTCAGCCGAACCGCAGCCCGCAAGATCGTCCGCACCGGCCTGACACTGGTCATGCCCCGCTGGGGCGGCTGGACCAGCGACCTCGACCGATCCGCTGAAATCTTCGGCCACTACTACCCCGAACGCGCACAGCAGATGCGACTGGCCGCCAGCATCGCCCGCACACCAGCCACCGACCCCACCCTGCTCGACCTGATCATCGATGATCTCGCCGTCTGGCTGGCCACCGAATACCACACAGTCCACGGAGCCAAAACCCCCCGCACCTGAACCAGCTACACCACAGCTGAGACCCACGACCGACACGGATCAGTGAGAAGCCGTGACGCGCGAGCATTCGGACGGTTTGAATATCCGACGTCACCATTTGTCGAGGACCAGGCTCAGATCGTGTCGCGAGTGCAGCGTCATCTCGCCGAGCGACGCGCGGTGCCACCACCGTTGCCGGCCGCCGGTGTTCAGGGCTACGACGACAGCGATCTCACGATCTTGTTTGGAGGACAACTGTGAGCACTAGGACGACTGCGCAGCCGCCCGCGACGAAGCCCTGGCATGCGGCAGCGAAGCTGGCCAGCATCGATCGGATAAGCCAGCGCTCTGACGGCTCCACCCTGACCGCATTGGGCATGCCGGAAACGAAGACATCCGCGTCGGCGCAGGCGGCGTCACCGCACGTGGTTCCGCCGAGCTGAGTTCGAGGGCCTCAGTGCCTCGTAGTAGCACCGTTCTGGACTGCCGTGGATGACTCTGCGCCAGACCTGCGACTGTTCCAACTGGGTCGGGCCGACCGAGTTGGAACTGTCGGAAACCCTGCGTGGTTTGATCGCGAACCTCGGCACGAACGCGAGAACCGACATGCACGCCGCCCGAACCATCTGTTTGCCGTCACTGAGCCGCGGCCGTTGACCGGCGGCCGCCTCGTACCCTGCCATCGAGCAGTTCCGTTGCGGCGGCGAGACTGATGACCGAGTCACGTTGCAAATAGCTCATGGCGTTCAGCGCGGAGTGATGCGCTGGCTCCGACGATCCGTAGACCGCGTCGGCCACAACTCGGAAGTGGTAGTCGTTCTGGTGGGCGTCAACGGCGGTGTAGTGCACACACACATCGGTCAGGCCTCCCGAGAGGATGACGGTGCTGGCTTTGTATCCACGCAGGATCGTGTCGAGATCGGTGTTGAAGAAGGCCGAGTAGCGCCGCTTGCGTACTTCGTACTCGTCCGGCCGGGGCCCGAAGTCGTCGATGAACCCCGCCCCGGGAGTGCCCTCGATGCAATGCAGATCCTCTACACCGTCGATCTCCCGACCGAGGTCGGTGAGCGTGGGGTGATGAACTTCGCGGATGAAGATGACCGGGATCGAGGCACGACGAGCGCTGTGTACAAGGCTGCGGATCGCAGAGATCTCCGGTGCGTCGAGTCCGTTATCGGTGGTCGGGACGAAGTCGCGCTGCACATCGATGCAGATGAGGACGACGTCGGACGTCGCAGGGGCAGGTAGTTCACGCATCGGTACCGATCCTTTGACTTGTTCGACGGTAGCGAAGGAACACAGTGGCGCCGAGAACGCCGGTGAGCAGGTACATCAGCAGGCATCCCCACTCGACGTACCAGGTGGCGCCGACGTCACGCGGCCATGAGATGTTGATGATTTGCAGAAGCAGCCATAGCGTGGCGACCGCGTTGACAATCAGTCCGCCGAGTTTGCCCAGTCTGAATACTCCAGGGGTCCACATTCCACGGACGCGAGTGAACAGCATTGCGGCCACAGGAAGGAAGAAGGCGATGTAGAAGCCGCCTGTGGACATAGCGATCATCACATCGTAGAAGTCGAATCCGACAGCGAGAATCAACAGGCTGCACGTTGCCACCGAAGTCGAGGTCAAAGCGTTGCGCGGCAATCGATCTCGGCCGGACAAACGCGTCAGTGCCGCTGAACCCGGCAGCGATCGCTGGACGGCCATCGCGTGCACGCTGCGCGACAGAGCAGTGCTCACCGCGGCGATCCCGGCAGCGAACCCGATCGATACGACCACCGACATCGGCACGACGACCGCGCTACCCAGATTGGACAACAACGTCTCCACGACCGAATCATCGATCGATCCGGCCGCCACGGCCTCGAGATCAGGGACCGCCAGGATCAAAGCCAACCCGGCGTACATCACGGTTGCTGCGACCAAGACCAGCGAAGCGATCTGTGCCAGCGGTACGTTGCGCCCGGGGTTCTTCACCTCGGCGGCAAGGTCGCCTGCGCTTTCGAAACCGATGAACGCCCATCCGACTACCGCAACCGCGGCGAGAAACGGTCCGACAGTGAAAGCCATTCCGCCATCGTCGAATCCGGACCACAGGACCGAGAGGCTGTTGTGTCGGTGGAAGGCGAGCAGAACCGTCCCGACAAAGAGGCTGCCTATCACCTCGCACGCAATCGACAGCGCGATGAACACCCTGAGCAGGCGCCGGTCGAGACTGTTCACCAGAGTAGCGATGATCATGAATCCCACCGCGAAAGCCAGCCGCATCCCGGTTCCGGGGTTGTCCAACCCGAACACCGCGGCGGCAAAAGTACTGGCGGCGAATGCAGCGGCGGCATTGAGTGTGATGAGCGTCCAGATATAGACCCACCCGGTCAGCCACCCGTAGCTCTCGCCCACCAATCTTTTCGACCAGGCGTAAACGCCACCCTCTTCTGGCCACCGGCTCGACAACTCACCGAAGACCAAAGCCACGAGCAGTTGACCACCGAGGATAACCACAAACGCCCACCAGAACGATGGCCCTGCGATACCCAACGCGATATCGAAGATCGCGTACAGCGCAATGATCGGCGAGATGAACGCGAAAGCGATTCCGAAAACAGAACTCAAACTGAAGTCGCGGAGGTCGTCGCTGACGGCGCCGGGCTCATCGCGACGAGTATGAGGCACTGACGTTCCAGCGATCGCACTATGACTTTTATTGATCACCCGACCTATATTCAAGACTTGTCGCGACGCGGCAATGTCGTCTGCGTTACGAACGCATGAAGCGAGGTAACTATCAGATGACCCTGAACTGCCTTATGACACCATGAACTCGTGGAGACACGAGGTCGAGGGCGCCCCCGCGCGAGCATCCCGACACGCGCAGGCGGTAACACGCGTAGTGAGATTCTCGACGCGGCAGCAGAGTTGATTACGACCCAGGGTTTCGGGGCGACCAGCACCCGACAGATCGCCGACGCCGTCGGGGTGCGCCAGAATGTGCTCTACCATCATTTCGCATCGAAAGACGACCTTCTCGGCACACTGCTAGAGGCACTCATCCGGCCTGCGCTCGACGCCGCCCGCGCGCTGTCTACGTACCCCGCTGCCGACGCGGTCGACCGCGCAGCGCGTCTGTACGCTCTGTCGCTCTACGACTCCCAGGTGCTAGCCACCTGGAAGTGGAACCTCGGCGTGCTGTTCTTCTTACCCGAAGCCCATTCAGCGGTCTTCGACTCGGCACTGAACATGCGCCGCGCGCTGAGGCAATTCCATGTCGACTTCGCTGCCGAGGTCGCAGACGACACAAAAAGCGGACCCGTCGACGATCACACATTTCGACTAGTCGAATCCGTCGCCAACATCCGGGCCGACGGCACACTCACACCGGATAGTCCGCGCCACCTAGCCGTGGCATGCCTGCGCCTAGCCGGATGGACTACCGACTTGGACCACGTCATCGACCGGGCGAACCACCTACTGGAAAACATTGACGCACGCATCACTGCCACCGCCCCCCAGGCAGGGAGTCAAGGTCTCGAGTAGCCACCCCGCAGGGGGTGGCCTTTCCAGCCGCGCCATGTCAAGTTTGATCGACAGAATCTCAGTTATCGGTGCAGATCGGTTGTGAAACAACGCATTCTGAGCCGCCGACACGGGGATCGGCTGCTCGAGGACTTGCCGTTTCTCGTTCGAGCAGGATCCAAGCGCTGGGGCAGTGGCATCCGTCGGATCGCACTGGAGCGGACTCGACCGCACCGGCGCCGCGGCAGGGGGGCACGAACGCGCGGTCATCACCTGACCGCGGAAGCAACGCTGCACCGACTGAACTTCGATTGCGCCACCGCAGGTTTCGCAGCGCTCCGATGCTCGGCCATCGCGGCCTTGAACTCCGGGGAGTCGAACGGATTACCCGCATCCAGGTCCGCGGTGCGTACCAGACTGGAGTTGGGTTGCGACAGTATGTGTTCACCGAGGGCTGCCAGGTCGGTTTCCAGGTCGGTGATGTCGTAGGTGCCGGTCACCGGCAGCTGCGCCACACTGGGCGGGAACAGCAGCAAAACCCCCGTCGCGTGTTCGGGCCTGGGTGAACATCTGCGCGGCCTCGGCGATCTCCTCGGCGGGCAGCAACCCCCACAGCGCCGACACCAGACGCCTTCCAGCTCCGATAACTCACCTTCGGCGGCGGCTTTCGCGGCCGCATGTAACCCGGCACCGAGTAGCAGCTACCCCGCACCAGTGCTCTCTGCGGCTCGTTGAGTGCGGGTGGTCCCGTCCAGAATCGCCGCCAACCCGGGCTCGGCGTTCCTCGGGGGACGAATCCCACGGTCGCGCAACGGGGTTCGGAAGACCCCGTATCGGTGCCGTCTTCGACGGCGCGTGGATCGGAATCTTGCTCGACAGACATAGCCATTTCCTCGTTCATCGAGGACCCCCCCACCCACACGCCAACGCGACGAGTAAGAGCTCCTAACAGAATGATCGTGGTGTGGTTTTGATCTCGTCGGTTGTTGATTGTCTGGCGGGAGGTTGGTGTGGCCCAGCGCAGGCCGTGGGAAGTCGAGGACGGGCTGTGGGAGCGTATCGAGCCACTGTTGCCGACGGTCGAGCGGCGCTTCCGCCATCCTGGGCGTAAACGGCTTGACGACCGAAAGGCGTTGTGCGGCATCCTGTTCGTGTTGTACACCGGAATCCCATGGGAGTTCTTGCCCCAAGAGCTGGGGTACGGTTCCGGCATGACCTGCTGGCGTCGGCTGCGGGACTGGCACGAGGCGCGGGTGTGGCAGCGGCTGCACGAACTGCTGCTGGCCGATCTGAACGCTGCCGGACTGATCGACTGGTCCCGCGCCGCCGTCGACGGTTCGCACGTCCGAGCGTTAAAAGGGGGCCGAAAACCGGTCCGAGTCCGGTCGACCGCGCCAGGACTGGTTCCAAGCACCATGTGATCTGCGAGGGAGGCGGTATCCCGCTGGCGGTGACGCTGACCGGCGGGAATCGCCACGACGTCACCCAACTCGACCCGCTGATCGAGGCGATTGCCCCGGTGCGAGGACGACGGGGGCGGCCCCGTCAGCGCCCCAGCGAGCTCTACGCCGACCGCGCCTACGACTACGCCATACACCGCGCCCGGGTACGTGCCAAAGGGATCAAACCCCGCTTCGCTCGCCGCGGCACCGACCACGGCTCCGGGCTGGGGGTCTATCGATGGGTCGTAGAGCAGACCATCGCACTGCTGCACTGGTTCCGCCGTCTGCGCATCCGCTGGGAGATCCGCGACGACATCCATGAAGCCTTCCTCAGCATCGCTTGCAGCATCATCTGCTGGCGCCGGCTCAAGAACAACTCAATCTGTTAGGAGCTCTAAGTACGCGCAGCGGACCGTTGCGGCCCCGGGCACCTCAAACTCCCGCGACGATCTTCCCAAACGAGAGCTCGCCACGAGGCACTTCGCGCCCAAATCTGCCGCAGCGGGTTTACCTCACCCGCCCAGCGCGATCCGTAGGCCGGGGCGGCCCGGACGACGCCAGCATCGGCGGCGGCCGCTGCACATCGGCAGCTTTGGGGAAATTCCAGTTAAGTATCGAAGCGATGAATTGGCCGCCTATGAGTCGGCGCTGCACACGTCGCTGGATCACCTGGCGACCGGCTGACCGTCGAATCGGTCAACGAGCTCGAGGACCTGCCGACACCACTGTTTTCGCTGCTGTTGCCGTCCGTCGCGAACATGCGCGGCGATCACCCCGCCGCGATCCTCACGTCATCGGTGCGCGAGCTCTGTACCTGCTCGGGATCGAAGGCGCCCGTCTCGACGACCTGCATGACCGAGGAGCTGCCCATACTGGATGCCATCGCACTGTCGCGGTGCCGCGGCAGTTGATCTCCAGCTTGATCGTGTTCACCTCGCGCGGATGAGGGTCGTCGGCGATGTCGGTGAGTTCGACGCCGCCGCACCCGGCCTCGTCGGCACTGAACAGGTACGGCACGCCGTTGTAGGAGACGGGAACGTTCTGCTGGGTCGCCCAGCCGTCGGTCCAGGTCAGCCGGGCGATGACCGGCACGGGGGTCGGGCCGCTGCACCGCGGAGGTGTCCAGGACAGTCGATCCGCCCCTGTTGTCCAGACAGAGGCGGTTTCCTGCGGCGCGCAGACCCATGCAGTGCATGGGCGGGCCCGGCATGGGCCTGCCAGAGCACACGGGGTCGGCCGGTTCGGTCAGGTCGACGGCGCTGACGATGCCAGGGATCTCATGTCGTACTTTCGTGGTGGATGGCCAGGGTGACCAGGGCGGCGGCGGTCTGGCGGCAGAATTGTTCGCCGTCCTCGTCGCCGCGCGTGAGGGCGCGCAGCAGCGTTGCGCCGCGCAGGAATTCGAAGAGCAGGTCGGGATCGCAGCCGGGGGAGACCTGGCCTGAGTCGATCGCCGCGTCGATGGTTCCGCGCAGGGCAACCCGCGCGGGACCCTCGCCGCGCTCGCGCAGCCGTCGGTAGCTCTGCTCGTCGTCGTGATAGGCCGAGAGCAGGCCGGGGATGCCGGAGCGAGCCGCGGGGTGGGTGGCGGCGGCGAAGAACAGCCGGGTCCACGCGAGCAGATCCGCGGCGATGTCACCGGTGGGCTGCACGACCACACCGGTCTCGAGCGCGAAGATCGCGTCCTCCACGAGGTGGATCTTGTTCGGCCACCGACGGTAGATCGAGGTGGCGACCACCCCGGCCCGGCGCGCTACGCCCTGGATCGTCGTGGCCTGAAAACCCTGTTCCACCAGCAGTTCCTGGGTGGCCCGAAGCACCTGCTCGTCCAGCTGCGGGTCACGTGGGCGGCCGGGTCCTGGCCGGACATCGCTCTGTTCGGTCACCGATCACTCCTCCTTCGATGTGGGCCGAGCGTAGCCGAGATCGGATCTTTTTAAAAACGCTTCATTGTGTATTTGAATTAGCTAACTTGAAACGTGTTCCACCCCCACTCTCGAAGGAAACGCCCATGCTGACCCCCCAGGACGAACTGCTCTGCCATCAATTGCCGACCACCTTCGACCACGTCGTCCAGAGCGATTTGCGCTGGACGGAGCGCATCGTGCTCTACGGCTTCGACACCACCGGCCGGGTCAGCGTCATGACCGGCATGGCCCGCTACCCCAACCGCAATGTCATGGACGCCTACGCGATGGTCACCGTCGACGGCAAGGCGCACGTGACTCGCCTGTCCCGCGAGATCGGCGGCAACTACGACGACCTAGGCGCCTGGCAGGTCGGCCCCTATCGCTACGAGATCACCGAGCCGTTGCGCGGGGTGCGGGCCACTCTGGCCGACAACGACCACGGTGTCCGCCTCGAACTGAAGTTCTCTGGCCAGTTCCCCGCCTACGAGCAGGAACCCGCCTTCTTCCGCACTCGCGGCCGCGTCCGCGAGGACGCGCGACGCTATTACCAGAACGGCGAGATCTCCGGCTGGCTCGAGGTCGACGGCGAACGCATCGACATCGATCCGAGCACCTGGTGGTTCGGTCGCGACCACTCGTGGGGCACCAGGCACGGTGGTGGCGGTGGCAGCCTTGGGGAGGGCGCCGGCCTGCAGCCCTCCGAGATCCCGGACGGTGTTCTGTACTTCATGGGCATCTTCCAGTTCGACGACGAGCTGGTGCATTTCGCGCAGCGCGAGACCGCCGACGGGCAGCGCTGGCACTTCGAGGGCTCCATCCAGCAGCCCATCGAGGCACACGCGCCGACCGTGCCGATCGTCGGCGTGACCCACGAACTCGAGTTCCGTGACGACTTCCGAATCGTGTCGGCGGGCACCTTCACCGTGGACGCCGCCGACGGCACCACCCGTTCGTTCTCCGTCACCCCGATCTCGGACTTCTGGCCCGGGCTGGCCGGCTACGACATGTATCGCGGCTACGCCTCCGGTATCTGGAAGGGTCCGTCCTACAGCGACGGCTTCACCGTCGATCTGAACGACACCGACGAACTGCGTCAGGTCAGCATGCTCACCGAGACCTTCTGCAAGGTCGAGAGCAGCGATGGCAAGGTCGGCTACGGCCTGGTGGAGATGGTGTTCATGGGTCGCAATGCCCGGTACGGATACGAGGGCTACTGATGACCGCTCGACCCGAGGCAGCCGATCTGCCGACCGCCGTCGTCTCGGTGCTGCGCGCCGGATTTCCCGGCGCGGACTCGGTCCGGGTGGCGAACTGGTCGGCCAGCCCGCGCGGGCTGGCAACCGAGACCTTCCTGTTCGACCTCGAACGCGACGACGACGAGCCGGTGCCGCTGGTGCTGCGCCGACCGCCGGAGGTGGCGTTGTTTCCCGACTACGACCTGCTGCGACAGGTGCTGGTCATGCGCCGGCTCGCCGACACCACCCTCCCGGTTCCCGCTGTCCGCTGGCTGGATCGCGACACCGACGCCCTCGGTAGTCCGTACTTCGTGATGGACCGGATCGAGGGCAGCGCACCCGGTGACCTGCCGTCCTATCACTCCGCCGGGCTGTACTTCGACGCCGAGCCGGCCCAGCGTACGAAGATGTGGTGGGGCTGTGTCGACACCATCGCCGAGATTCACCAGCTCGACTGGCGCACACTGAATCTGGACTTCCTGTCGTTTCCGCAATTCGGTACCGCACCGCTCGAGCAGATGATCGGTTACGTCGACGCCGCGCTCGACTGGGCGTCGGCCACCCAGCCGCCCGCGCTGCGCCGGGCCGTGGACTGGCTACGCGCCAATCTGTACGAACCGGAATACGTCACGCTGTGCTGGGGCGACGCCCGCATGTCGAACATTCTCTACGACAGCGAATTCCGGGTCACCGGCGTGCTCGACTGGGAGATCGCCTACATCGGCGACCATGAGGCCGACCTCGCCTGGATGCTGTTCCTGGATTGGGCGTGCTCGGAATTCCAGCACACCGATCGACTTCCGGGAACGCCCACCCGGGAGGAGACGATCGTGCGCTACGAGGAACGTAGCGGGATGACGGTGCGCAACCTGCGCTACAACGAGATACTGGCTGCCGTCCTGCTCAGTATCCCGTTGCTGCGGATGGCCCACCGGTTGCAGCTGCCGCCGGAGATCGATGTGACCGCGTTCTGCGTCGCTCGGATCGAGCAGCTGCTGATCGACGCGTAGGTGCGACCGTGGGTCGCGGCGGATCAGAATTACGTTACAGATTAGTATGTAATGGTGACTTCGGAGACTTCGCCGCGCCCCGGTCGGCCGCGTGATGCCGACAAAGACCTCGCCGTGCTCATCGCGGCACGGCAGTTGCTGGCCGAAGTGGGGTACCCGCAGACCACGGTCGTGGCAATCGCCAAGCGCGCCGGGGTGAACTCACCGGCCATCTATCGGCGCTGGCCGACTCGCCAGGCCCTGCTGGAGGAGGCGATTCATGGTCCGGGCGCGTACGCGCCGCCCGAGCCGACTGGGGACCTGCGTGCCGACCTGGCAACCTGGGTGCGCATCTTCCTCGCTCGCGCGGACAGTCCGGCCGCGCGGGCCGGGGTGCCGGGCCTGCTGGCCGATTCGCAGACCAAGGAGGCGCGGCGGCGCCTGTTGGCGATCGGGACACCGGTGCGCAAGGCGTTCGCCGAATTGCTCGCCGGCGCGGTCGACGACGGCCGGATCGCGCCCGGCGCCGATGCCGAACTCGTCTTCGAGATACTCGCTGGGACAACGACATTCCACGCGCTCTCGCGGGGTAGCGAAGAGGCCGAGCTGTTCGTGTCGAGGATGGCCGATGCGCTGTACGCGCTCGTGACCGCGGCGACGGACCTCGACTGAGTCCCGTATGCGGAGCTTCGGCCTGTGACACCCGCTGAATAACGTTACATGCTACTATGTAATTATGATCGCAGTGCTGCCGCAGATCCTGGCGGATCGATGAAGGTCGATCTCCAACTGAACGGTCGTCCGGACGGAGCCGTCTCGCAGGCAGCCGAACTGGTCGCGTGCGGCGCCGACGGCCTGTTCACCTTCGAGAGCCCCCACGATGTCTTTCTCCCGCTGACCCTGGCGGCGACCAGCGCCGAACCCGTCGACCTGATGACCAATGTCGCCATCGCTCTTCCGCGCAGCCCGGTGCACCTGGCGCACGCGGCCTACGATCTGCAACTGCTCAGCCGCGGCCGGTTCCGGCTGGGCCTCGGTTCGCAGACCCGCGCGCACATCGGCAAGCGGTACGGCGCCACGTGGTCGCGGCCGGCGGCACGGATGCGGGAGATGGTGCTGGCGGTCAAAGCCGTCCTCGACTCCTGGCAGAACGGCACCCCACTGCGCTTCGAGGGCGAATTCACCCGGCACACCCTGATGCCGCCCACTTTCGATCCCGGCCCCAATCCCTATGGGGTGCCGCAGATCTGCCTCGGCGCGCTCGGCCCGATCATGACCAGAACCGCGGCCGAGGTAGCCGACGGGCTCTTGGTCATGCCGTTCAACAGTGCCCGCCATTTCGCCGAACGCACTCTGCCCGCCATCGAGGAGGGCCTGGCGCGTGGCGGTCGCGATGCCGCGGACCTGTCGATCTATCCGCAGGTGATCGTCGCGATGGGCCGGACCTCCAGTGAACTCGAGGCCGCCGCCGTCGGTGTCCGTCGGCTGCTCGCCTTCTACGGCTCGACACCGGCCTACCGTCCGGTCCTCGATGTCGAGGGCTGGGGTGAGCTCCAGCCCGAACTGAACGCGCTGTCCAAGCGCGGCCAGGTCACCGCCATGACCGAGCTGATCGATCACCGAATGCTGCAGACCCTCGCCGTTTACGGCACGCCCGAAGAGTGCGCCGCCGAGATCGTGGCGCGATTCGGTGCGGTCGCCGACCGGATCTGTTGCTATTTCCCGGGTTACGCCGTCGCCGCCGCACACATCAGAGATCTGGTCGCCGAATTGCAGGTCGCATGAGCGGCGTGCGAATCGACATCGCCGATGGCATCGCGGTGGTGACCTTGGACCGGCCCGAGCGCCGCAATGCCTTCACCGCTGCGATGGGACGCGCGCTCGGACGGGCGTACCGCGATCTGGACGCCGACGACGTGGTCCGGGTCATCGTGCTGACCGGCGCCGTCCCGGCCTTCTGTACCGGAGCGGACCTGAGCGGCGGTGCGATGACGTTCGACAAGCCCGACAGCGTGGCCTTCTCCGCGTCGCCGGTCGACCCGCCCGCCTTCGCCCTGCGAAAACCGGTGATCGCCGCGGTGAATGGGCACGCGATCGGCATCGGGCTGACCCTGGCGATGCAGGCCGACATCCGCTTGGTCGCCGACGACGCCCGCTACGCCATTCCTCAGGTGCGCCTCGGCGTCGTGCCCGACGCGATGGCGCACTGGACCCTGGCCAAGGTCGCGGGGATGTCGGTCGCGGCCGACATCCTCTTGTCGGGAAGGACCTTCGACGGTGCGGAAGCGGTGCGGCTCGGCCTCGCTACCCGGTGCCTACCCGCCGCCGACGTGCTGCCTGCCGCCCTTGCGCTGGCCGCCGACATGGCCGCCAATGTCGCACCGATGTCCGCGTCATTGAGCAAAAGATTGTTGTGGGACACCGCGATCCACGGCTACGACCCCAACCGCGTCGCCGATCTGGAAACCGAACTGCACCGGCGGGTCATGGGCAGCCCCGACGCCGCGGAAGGAATACGCGCCCGGCTCGACCGCCGCAAACCGGTGTGGTCTGCCCGGCTCTCGAGCGAGTGGCAGGACTTGCCGCAGCACTGACCTGCCGATCGGACACGCAGGGGAAGCGAAGTGGGGTGACCTGTGGTCGTGCGGGCAGGAACTCTCAGCGCCAACGCGATGCTCCTAGAGGATCGCTCAGCCAGCCGGAACCCTGTCAGTCAGCCAGAACCCGCAGCCCCGGCGAAACCCGCTCGGGTGCCGCTCATTCATCTCGAAACCATGCGGTGCCGACAAGGTCCACAGCCATCGCCGCAGTGCACTACGGTTCAGTGTGGCTCAGCAGGCCCGTCCACCCGTGGTGAATCGGGATCACCGTTGCGACCACTGTCGGGCTCACCTTCGGTGCCTGATCTCTCGCCTGCAGTTTTTCCGATTCGGCGCGGTTTGGCCATGCGCCGGATGCCGACGGCCGGAGCATCGTCACCAGCTCGTTTGCGCCGCAACGCGTCGAGATGGACGACACTCCCACCAGGCTCGGCACTGCCTGGATCATCCTGTGGAGCGGAGTGCCGCGTCGCGCCGGGGTCGACCGGCCACCACCCTGTCTCCCGCTGCAGTTCCGATCGCATCACAGGCTTGGTCGGTGCAGGGTCATAGACGGAGCCACCTTCCGAGCGCCAAGGTTTGTGGCGACCGTCACCGGCCTCTTCCGCCACGCGCCGCGGGCGACGCGGTAGTCGGGTGACTTTCGACGTGCCGTCTCCCGCTCCGAGAATCTCCACAGCCTTCATTCCTTCTGCTTGCTTCCTGCGCAACCGTTCCAGCTCATCGAACCTCTGCCCGCCGGGCCCTGGCAAGGATTCCCGTCCCGGCACTTCCCGCTCCGACATCGAGCTAGCAGCCGACGAGGTCCACTGCACCCGTCGGCGCCACTACCGCTGGCACGCCGCGCCGATGATGTTCGAACCTATTACTGATCGCGTCGCTCACGTCCGTATTCTCCCTCAATAGGTCAACCACTGAGCACCGAAGCCAGGCCCGCGCCGCCGCGAGCCTTGTGGGAGCTACACCGGCGCGAGGTAGAGCCGCACCAAGGCGACGTAGCCGCGGTCATCCAGCAGCACGGTCGCACCGACCCCGCCCTTGGGGGTTCCGGTAGTAATCACCGAAAATCGGGCGGATATGGCGTAGCTGCTGGTGATCGCGGCAGGTGAGGACCCCGATAGCGCGGATCGACCAGGCAGTGACAGCGGTTGCCCCGATCGTGGCGATCTGGGGGCGGCGTCCGGATCTGGCACCTCGCGCTCGGGCGGCGGCCAGTCTCTCGCGGGTGAGTTCGTTTTGCAGGTCGCCGGGCGCCGGCTCACCTGAGTCCGCTGGACGACTGGACTTGCAGACCGAGGCCCAGTCTGTCTACCGGGCCTCGGTTAGCTTCAACGACTTACTGGTCGAGAGGATCTTATGCAACGCCGAGGACTCGGCGGCATCGACTACCGCGTATGAGACTTGCCCTACGCGAGTAGATCATGAGCTGGATTCGGTTCGTTGGGGTGGATCCGTGATCGGCGTGTTCTGTGCCCCTGCGAGCCACCATCTGCCATCCTTCTCGATCAGCACGTACATGGCGATCTCGGAGAATCCGCTCGCTTCGGCGGCGAGCCTGCGGATCTGGGTCAGCACGACCCCTGGCGCGGGCGAAGTCGCGCCGACAACTTCGAAGTGTGACGGCGGCGCAACCTGGGCTTTCATCAAGCGGCGGTGAATGGCGTTCAATTCGGAGTAGCCGGTTACTGACGCACCATATGGACTGCCCCACACCACATCTGCCGCGAAAGCAGCGTCGTAGCCGTCCGCGTCGCCTGCCGCGCCTGACTGTTGCAGCCCTTCGGCGAACCGTGAAGCTACCTCGTGAGCCGTGGTGGCGCGCGAGGGATCACCGAGAGTAGGTCGGGTTTGCATTCTGGCTTGCTCCAATCCTTGAATTATCGTCACCAAAAGATCGGTGGATCCGCGCTCAGCGGAGACTGCCGAGGAGGCCCCCGTGAAAGGGGGTGAGTTCGTCGATGCGGCCGGCGAGGACCTTCGCCAGCCACTCAGGATCTCCCAGCAGGGCTCTGCCGACCGCCACGAGGTCGAACTCGTCGCGCTCCATGCGGTCGAGCAGCTCGCCGATGTGGGCGACCGGACCGAACCGTCCGTCCCGGGTGCTGCCGATGATCACTGCGGTGCGCAGGATGTCGGTAGTCGAGTCAGCCACGAAAACCCCTCAACCGTGTGTACGTTGTATCCACGAAATACACCGTACACATAGCCGTGTACGGTGTCCACATCGGTTACGATGTACACGGCATCATTCGGCGGAAGGAATCCAAGCGATGGCCTCCCAGGAGAGACAATCGGCGAGCGAGGACAAAGACCCCGTCTCGGTGTGGGAGCGCATCGAACGGCCGACGCCTGCTCCCCGCGCGACCCTGACTCCCCGACGGATCGCCGAGGTGGCTGCCGCTATCGCAGACGCTGAGGGACTCGACGCAGTCACCATGCGCCGGCTGGCCACCGAACTCGGTGTCGCCCCTATGGCCGCGTACCGCTACGTCACCGGCAAGGACGAGCTACTCGAGCTGATGGTCGACTTCGTCTACGGAGAGCTCGATCTGCCCGACAGCAAGGACGACTGGCGCGCGACCATACGGTCCGTCGCCCTGCGCATAAGGGAGGCGCTGCTGGCGCACTCCTGGGTGACGCGGGTGGCGTGCGGCGCGCCGACTCCGAACCAGTTGGCCGTAACGGAGGCGGCCCTCGTAGCGCTCGACGGCCTCGGGCTCGACGTGGACACCGCCATGGCGGTCTACAGCACCGTCACCGCCTATGTGCACGGCGCGGTCGATTCGGAGGTCAGGCTGAGTCAGATGCTCCACGTGCGCGGATGGTCCACCCGTGAGGAGGCCCGCGCGGGACTGGCCACACAGATGACCTGGCTCCTGAACACGGGCCGTTACCCGATGTACGCGCGCTATATCCACGACGCCGACCGTAAGGACGACGTGCAGTGGCAGTTCGAGATCGGTCTGGACTCTGTCCTCGATGGCATCGCGGCGCGGCTGGGCAATCCGAAGATATCTCGGGGACCGGTCGGCGCAGAGTAGACCGAAGGCCCGCTGCACGTCACTGTCGAAACCGCCACGCTCTCCGGTGAACTCGTGACCAACCGACTACCACCAGGGCCTCGTGCGGCTGCTGCTGCACGAGATCTACCATCTTGCGGGCGTGCTCAGGCGCGCATGCACCCCGGCATCGAGCCGATCCCTGTTGAGCAGTACACGCACAGTGGCCGGAATTGAGCCTATGCGAGTCGCCATCCCCGCAATCGGGCATCAGAACAGAGTGTCGCGCACACGCAGCGGCCGGTAGCCGGTGGGGCCGAGTTGCGCCAATTCGGAGTCGATGTCGACCTCGATCGCTCCGAAGAAATTGATGTTCTCGCTGTGTGCGGGCGAGATATGGGCGAGCACCTCGTCATCTATGCGCCGGCCACCCTGGCGCAGTTGATCCACCGCCAGCCAGTAGTACTTGGTCGTCGTCCAGGCGGTATCCGGGGTTTGATCTTGATTCAGCCTGTTTCCACTGTGTCGCGCGACCGGAACCGGGTACTTCTGTGCGAGCCAGTACTGACCTCGGTAGCGAAGGGAAACCCTCATGGTCAGCAACGCACCGATTCTCGCGGCGGTGGACGGCTCACCCAGCTCGTATCAGGCCGTGGCCTGGGCAGCGGTGGAAGCCGCGCTGCACCACAGCCAGTTGCACATCCTCACCTCGAAAGCGGTTCCCACTGGATTCGGTCCGGGCATGTCGATGAGCGAGACAGACCTCGAATCGCTGCGCCGCGACGGCGAGACGATCCTGAACGAGGCAAAGCGCGTGGCCGACACCGCGGCTCCCGGCGCCGGGCCGGGCATCATCACCGAGGTGACGTTCGAGTCGATCATCCCCACTCTGATCGAACGCTCCGAACAGACGGGGATGCTGGTCCTCGGCAGCCGCGGCATCGGCGCTTTGCGGCGGGGGCTGCTCGGTTCGGTCAGCACCGCCGCCACCCAGCACGCCCTCTGCCCGGTCGCGGTGATCCACGGCACGGCCGCTATCGACGCAGTATCGGCGGCCAAGCCGATTCTCGTCGGCGTCGACGGCACCGACAACAGCGTTCCCGCCGTCGATCTCGCCTTCGAGGAAGCTTCCCTACGCGGCGTCGGCGTCGTCGCCCTGCACGCCTGGAGCGACGTCACGGGCCTGGATCTGCCGATCGGCGATTGGACCGACCTCCATCGGCAAGAGCAAGTCGTCTTGGCCGAAAGCCTGGTGGGCTACAGCAGCAAATACCCCGACGTCCCGGTCCGCCGTATCGTCGTTGTCGATCGGCCGGTCCGCGCCCTCCTCGAAGAATCCGAGAACGCCCAACTCGTCGTCGTCGGCAGCCACGGCCGCGGCGGATTTGCCCGCATGCTCCTCGGCTCCACCAGTACTGCTCTGCTGCACTCGGTGGAAACCCCGGTAGTCGTCGTGCGCTCCACGTAACGGAACTCGAACACGGACTGAGAAGGTGAGGATCGTGCCGACCGCTGCCGACTCCACGACCTCCTTATCCGCCGAATCCCACGAGTCCGGCAGCCAGGTCGGGGATATCGAGCACCTCGAGTGCCTGCTGACGTACGTCGGGGCAGGTCTGAGTAGTGACGGTGTCGACGATCGTCTTGTCCTTGATGACGTCGTCGGTGAGTTCGTTGCGGGCTGCCCAGTTCTGCACGGTGCCGTTGAAGCTGACCTTGGCAACGGTCGAGCCTTGGTCGCGCCAGTTGTCGAGTTCGGGACTGATCATGTCGCACAACTGCCGAGCGGCTTCGGCAGTAACTTCGGCACCCTCGGTGGGCGAGGTCGTCGGCTGTGTGGTGGTGGTGGTGGTCGGCAGTCCGGTGGCGGTCGTGGTATCCCGTGCGGTGTCATTGTTGTTGTCGCAGCCGGTGAGTATGACCCCCGTGGCCAGTGCGCCGGCGACGAAGATCGAGCAGGTGATTCGATTCCGGTGGTCGGTCATGTCATCTCCTTCTTGTCGAGCCGGTTGGGCTCTTCTTCCCATCCCGCCGAGGTGAGCCCCGTTCATCAGCGGGCGATCGTCAAAGCGTGGTCGAGGAGCCGATTGATCGTCTGGGGGTCGTCGGCATCGATGACGGGAAAACCCTCGCCGGGTTCCCCGACCCAGTGCAGTTGAATGCCGGGGTTGTGGACATCGCTACCGTCGCCGAGGAAAAAGTGCGGGCTGCCCTGGACCTTGTCGCGGTGTGCGTGGTACTCCCGCATCATCTCTCCGCGGGCGACACCAGTGTCCAGCGCCACGGCCAGCTCTGCTTCATCAACGCCCGGACAGCGAGTGGCGATGTCGATCAGTTCGTGCAACAGGTCGATCCGGCCACTGTCGCAGAAGAAGGCTCGACGAATCGCCATGTCCAGTTCCTCGGCGGCTCGGAGCGATTGACGTTTGGCAGCGTGGACGGCCTCGTTGGCGAGCATGGTGGAATTCGGCCAGGTCGATATGTCGTTCTGCCAGAGTTTCCACCCGAAATCCGGTTCCAACGCGCCGATGACGGGGATTTCGGCATCGAGGTAACGCTTCGGGATCGGGAACCGGTTGACGTCTTCGAGCGCGAACAGCCGCAGGTCCACACGTAGCTTGTCCTGGGCACCGGTGCGCGCCCTTGCTCGGTAGAAGCGGTCCAAGGCCAGGGTGGACCAGCCACACGCGACATCGGTGTACACCACGATCGTGCCCGCGCTCACTTCGACCATTCCGAGCTGCCCTTTCTCCCCGCGCGGTGCACTTCCGCATCGAGTCGGCTTCCCTCGTAGCGGCCGAAGATCGCGGTCGGGCCCGCTGACCGACAAGGCCGTAGTTCCAGCTTTCGGATCAATGATCGACTGGTCAGGACCTCGACCTTCGGCATCCTTGAAGGTCCTACCCGCAGACAACGTCCTGAAACCGAGCCCACAGCGCGGCGAGGTGACAGCCGCCAATGCCCTGCGCGCACTCCCGCTGGTGCGTCAGCTGCTTCGGTACGCCGCCCAGGACATCGATATGCCCGCACTGTGCCGAGGTGAAGGGTGCTCATCGGGCGCTGCGCGCGCTGCTGTTGCTCGCCAAGCACAGATCTCGGCGAGACGGGACGATCTCACCCCATCTCGCCGAGCAGCACTCGCCTAGCTCAGCGTCTTCAGAGCCGCCGCGTCGTACGGCTTCAGCTCGTCGATCCGCCCCGCCAGGATCTTGGAGGCCCACTCCGGGTCCTGGAGCAGGGCGCGACCGACGGCGACCAAGTCGAATTCGTCGCGCTCCAGGCGATCGAGGAGGTTGTCGAGGCTGCCGAGTTCGGCGCCCTCGCCCGTGAACGCACGGAGAAAGTCGCCGTCGAGGCCGACCGAGCCGACGGTGATCGTGGGCTTGCCGGTGAGCTTCTTGGTCCAGCCTGCCAGGTTCAGGTCCGAGCCGTCGAACTCCGGGCGCCAGTAGCGGCGGGTGGAGGCGTGGAAGGTGTCGACGCCGGCCGCGGCGAGTGGAGCCAGGATCGCCTCCAACTCCTGCGGAGTCTCGGCGAGCCGGCCGTCGTAGGCTTCCTGCTTCCACTGCGAGTAACGGAAGATCACCGGGAAGCCGGGGGAGACGGCCGCCCGGACCGCGGCCACGACCTCGGCCGCGAACCTCGTACGGGCCACGGGATCACCGCCGTAGACATCGTCACGGCGGTTCGTCCGCGCCCACAGGAACTGGTCGAGGAGGTAGCCGTGAGCACCGTGTAGTTCGACGCCGTCGAAGCCGATGCGCTCGGCGTCCGCCGCGGCCTCGGCAAAGGCGCCGATGACGTCGTCCAGGTCCCGCTGGGTCATCGCTTTGCCGAAACCCTCGGTGCCGTCGAGGCGAATACCGGAGGGGCCGACAGCGGGTGCATCAGGGTAGGGCGCGTCGCCCTGGTTGCGGACCATGCCGATGTGCCACAGCTGCGGCACGATCGTGCCGCCCGCCGCGTGTACGTCCTTGGCGACCTCCGCCCACCCCGCCAACTGCTCTTCACCGTGGAACCGTGGCACACGATCACTCTGCCCGGCGGACTCGTGGCCGACGTAGGTGCCCTCGGTGACGATCAGGCCCACGCCGGCGGCGGCGCGGCGGGCGTAGTACGACCGCACGTCGTCACCGGGAATGCCGCCAGGGGAGAACATGCGCGTCATCGGTGCCATCACGATGCGGTTCGGGACGGTCAGGCCGTTCAGCGTGACGGGCCGTGACAGGATCTCGGCCGTTCGGGACGCCTGGGACGCGGTGACGCTCACTGGATGCTCCTCATCAGGTACTTGAGAAATTCGATGGTTGAGAACTTCAAACAATGCGGATACGGTAGAGGTAGATATTTGAGATGGTCAAGTTTCTGCGGATAGGGTGGTTCTCATGGCAGAAGCTCCCCGCGTCGACACGGCCCAGCTCATGGAGCTGCTCTCGGTGTCCCTCGGTGCCTACTACGGCGACTTCACAGCCGCGGCGGCGAGTGAGAACCTCACGGCGAGCCAGGGCAAGACGCTGACGGTGCTGCGCCGGGGGCCCGTCGCGATGCGCGCCCTGGCCGAGACCTTGGTCTGCGACGCCTCCAACGTCACCGGGATCATCAACCGGCTGGAGAAGCGTGGCCTCGTGCGCCGGGAGGCCAGCACATCCGACCGGCGCGTCACCAATCTCGTCATCACGCCCGAGGGCGAGCAGGTAATCGACACCATCCGGGCGAAAATGCGCGCCACCCAAGACGGCCTGAACAGGCTCAGCGACCAGGACCGGAATTGTCTGTACGCACTGCTGGAACGGGTTTTCGCCGCCCGGCTCGGTACCCGACCGGACGCACCTACGTCGGTCGCCGGTCGCTAGGCGCCAACGACTCCGGTCCACTGCCCGAGCCGTGCAGCCACACCACCGTGCCCGGCGACGAGCGACCGTGATGGGCGCAGCGAGTGAGGGATGGGCGTGGGTTGCTGAGTACGAATCAGGTCACTTTCGCTGCTTCTGGAACGAGCGCCAGAATGCGATCCCACGGCTTGCGGCGATGGTTGCCGGATGACTCGGACCGAGTAACCGAAGCCGTATCGCGTATAACTCTTCGTACTCGGCAATGGCGCCGTTCATGTCGCCGCCGGCGCCGAGCCAGCCAGCCAGATTTTCCTGAGCGCCAGCGTGTTCGGGTGATCCGGGCCGAGTAGCCTTCGTCGTTCCTCGACTTGATTTCGATACTGGCTTCGCACGCGTCCACCAGCACCACGAGACCGTCCAACGACTGGCATTCGCCGAGGCGTTCCCGCATTGCCTGGGTGAGGTGCACGGCAGTGTCCGAGTCCGCGCTCGACCCGGGCGAATCGACCGCGAGCAGCCGGAAGTCCTGGGACCCCACGCTCGAGCCATGACCGAGAAAGGAGATCAGCAACGTCGCGCTCGACGCGTTCGCGACCGCGAACGCTTTCTTGATCTCCCTCTTCAATTCCGCGACGGTCGGATTCAACAGCAGGCCGCTGTCGGCTACTGGTTGCCATCCGCCGCCCCGCGTCAACGCGGTGTAGAGACCAGAGGCAAGTTCCTCGACGAAGCCGAGGCGTGGCAGCGCCGCGCACTGCGAGCCCACGATCAACGCAAAACGGTTCGCCACGATGCCACTATGAACGCCGAACCACCGAGCCCACAACCGAACTCGCACAGAGCGACGGAATCTCTACGCTCTGCCATTCCCATTTGGCCAGTCCCCGATAGCGCCCACCCGGTGCGCACGAATCAGCTCGATGACCTGAAGCTCCGGACGTGGACAGGCAGAACCGACCATCCCTGACCGGAGGAACGCCCCGCAGAAGGCCGCCTGCACCACCGCGGATCAGCACGGCGCTCCGCCCGGCAGCGATAGCGACGGGAGAGCGGCTTCGGCGCGATCGGCTAGGGGCCGGCGCTGAGCAGGACAGCGCATGTAGGCTCGCGCAGAGGGAGGGGCTCAATGCTGATCGACTTTGTTCCCGACGGGAACCTGTACCCATTCGCGTCGCGCTGGTTCGACTCCTCCGTCGGCCGTGTTCACTACATCGACGAGGGCACCGGACCAACGATCCTGTTCTGTCACGGCGCTCCGGCGTGGAGTTTCCTCTACCGCCACATCGTGAAGGCCCTGCGCGATCGGTACCGTTGTGTCGCCGTCGACTACTTGGGCTTCGGATTGTCCGAACGGCCCACGAGTTTCGGTTACACCATCGCCGAGCACACCTCGGTCCTCGGCGAGTTGATCGATCATCTGCAACTCGATGGCTTCGTCGTGATGGGACACGATTGGGGCGGGCCCATCGGTCTGGGCGCGGTCACCGCGCGGGCGGACCGGGTGAGCGGGATCGTTCTGGGCAATACCGTGTTCTGGCCGATCGAGGCAATCGCCAACCGGGCATTCAGCATGATCATGAGCAGCCGTCCGATGCAGCGGCGGATACTCGAACAAAACTTTCTCATCGAGCGCGTGTTGCTCGCTGAGCTGAAGCACACGCTCACCACGGTCGAGGCCGATCACTACCGCGCGGTGCAACCCACCGCCGAAGCCCGTCGCGGACTCGCTGCCACGCCCGGGCAGATTCGTGCCGCGCGTCCCCTGCTCGAGCGACTCGCCCGAGACGTGCCTGCCCTGCTCGGCCACAAGCCCACCCTGTTGGTATGGGGAATGCGAGACATGGCCTTCCGGCCGAACGCCTGTGTCCCACGAATGCGCGCCGTCTTCGCAGATCTCGAGGTGGTCGAGTTGCCGCACGCTCGTCACTTCATCCAGGAACAGGAACCGGATGCGATCACGGCAGCGATCGCGAAGCGCTTCTCGCAAGTGTGATCGGATGACGAGGCATTGACGCCGGAGCCCGGCCAATGGCAGTCCTCACCGAGCGGTCGGCGCGTGGACGCGGGTCGAACTGCGTCGATTGCGCCCCCAACACCTCGACGGCTCCGGTCCTACCCGTCCAGTTCTAGTCGGCGTGCTGCGTTCAGGAACGCGCTGGCGCGCCAATCCGAGGCGTTGGATCACGGTGCCGACCTGGTCGTCAGTCCACTGCACTTTGTCTTCGAGGCGGTCCACCCCGGGTGGGCAGTCGACCGAGGAGACTTGGGCACCGGGTTGGACGGCGTGGATACAACTACTGGAGTCTCACCGACAACTACGAATGGGGCGACTACACACCGCGATTCGGGCTCTACACGGTGGACGCGGTCACCGACCCCGCACTCACCCGCCGACCCACCGAAGCAGTCCAGGCATACCGCGACATCACCGCCCACAACGGCGTCCCCGCCGCCTACCGCCCTACCCGCGCTCCTGTCGAATGCTCGCTGGTCACCGTCCCCGACAGCTGCACCCACCCTGTCACGATCACACCACGCTGAACTCCAGTCAGGGGCGACCCGGTCGTCGGCGTCGAAGACATCGCGGGGCACTCATAGCGAGCCCCGCCGGATCGCGAGATTCCCCGCGGCCGAGTGACAAGACTTCGCGGTCAGGCCCCCTGAACGAAGCTGGGTGATCATGACAGAATCTCGATCATGCCGATCGCCACCAGCTCGTTCGACCATGCCCGCTTGACAGTGACCGACATCGACAGATCCCGAGCCTTCTATGACGCCGTCTTCGGATGGCCGATCGCTTGGGAATGTCCCGCGGACGCGGACGAAGCCACCCGTGCGCGATTCGGGTTCCTCTTCGGCGGTGTGATCTACCAGATGGGTGATGCACTGCTCGGACTTCGCCCCGTCGCCAGCGACGAGTTCGACGAAGATCGAGTAGGACTCGACCACCTCGCCTTCGCCCTCGCCACTCGGTCGGATCTCGATTCGGCCGCTGCCTTGCTCGACGAACTCGGCATCGCGCACGCGGGAGTGAAAGACCTCGGTCCCATGTACATTCTGGAATTCCGCGACCCGGACAACATCGCGCTGGAATTGGTCGTCCGCAAGCAGTAATCGCCCCTTCCCTCGCGTAGGCGCGGCGCCGCAAGTGCCGGAGGCCGGTGAGCACACGACGGCGGCGACCTGCTGCCCGGCGCGGCGCGATGGTGCGCTGTTTCGTCGATATCGACTCTCAGGAGGTGGTGGGTACCGTATCGCATCGTGCCGTCACCGAGACTCTGCCGCCACCGGAAGTGCACCAGAGCCGTTCATTCGACACTCCCGCAGACCGTAGGGTTGGCGACAGTGACCCCTCCCAGCGACAGCAGGCAGGAGTATCGGCTTATGCCGTCGAACAGTGGCACCCGTCGTCCGACACAGGAACGTGCGAAGGTGACCCGTGAGCACATCCTTGACAGTGCCGCACGCCTGTTCGGAGAACACGGGATCACCAACACCTCGGCCAACCGGATCGCCGCCGACGCCGGAGTGAGCGTCGGGACTGTCTACCGCTACTTCACCGACCGCACGGTCATGGTGGACAAGCTGATCGAGCGGCTGCTGGAAAATGCCGAACAACGCTTCACTCAGCGTGTGTTCGGCCTCGCCGAGCAAACCACCGCAGAGCTGGTGGCGTCCATTCTGGAGGTCATCACCGACGAGTTGATGGCCAACGCCCAGTTGATACGTGCGCTCTCGGTCGGGGTCTCGTTCTATGACACCGGCATCCCCGAACTCGAACTCCGTCTACGTCTTTTCGCCAAGGTGCTGGTTATCCAGCTGCTCGGCCCAGGCGACGACCACAAATACGACATCATGAGCATCGTGTTGATCAACACCGGGATCGCGGCAGCGCTCCGCGCGTCGGTGCTTGAGATCGATGACCAGCAACGTAGACGGGCCCTCACCGTCACCGCGCGTGCGGTCGCGGCGTGGATCGAATCCGAACGCACGCAGGACTCGGCATGACGCAGGTCGAACGCGGAACAATTGGCCCACCGTCAGAACGCACAACACCGGGCCTCCTGGGCCGGCAGACAGGAGCGGGTAGGTGACCCCGCAGAAGAAGGCGACTCGTCGTCCGACCCAGGAACGTGCGAAGGCGACCAGGGAGCACATACTCGATACCGCCGCGCACCTGTTCGGGGAACGCGGGATCGCCAATACCTCGACCAACCGGATCGCTGCCGAGGCCGGGGTGAGCGTCAATACCGTCTACCGACACTTCACCGACCGTGCGGTCATGGTGGACGAACTGCTGGACAGGCTGCTGGAAAATATCGAACAGCACCTCATTCGCAGCGTGTCCGATTCCGCCGGCAGAACCGTTCTGGAACTGGCCGTCACCATTCTCGAGGCCATCACCGACGAACTTGTGGCCAACGCTT
>NZ_BAFP01000268.1 GCF_000308455.1 Nocardia abscessus NBRC 100374
AGATATCTGTCAATAGGGGGGTATTCTCGCTGTGTGACAGAACGAGTACGGGAAGCCAGGCGGGCGCGCCTCGAGGTTGCCGCTCAGCTGCGAGCCGTGATCTACGCGCGGGTGTCGAAGCCTGGTGAGAAGTCGGTCAAGGATCAGGAGAAGGTCGGCCGCCGCGACCTAGCCAACCTCGGCGCGGTGGTCGTGGCTGTGTTCAGTGACAAACTGTCCGCCAGTCGGTATCGCCGCGTCCAGGAGCGGCCGGGGTTCATTCAGACGAAGAACTTCATCGGCGCCGGCAAGGCCGAGTTGCTGTGGACCTTCGCCAACAACCGGGCAGCCAGAGACCTCGACGACTACGTTCCGTTGCGTCGGCTGTGTATCGAGACCGGAACCTTGTGGCGGTACGGCAACCGCACCTACGACCTGTCGAAGCCTGCCGATCGCCGTGCCGCGAACGCGGATGCGATGAGGGCCGAGGAGCAGTCCGACGACATCAGCGAGAACGTCAACCGCGGTGTGCAGGAGGCGCTCGAGGACGGCAAGCCGCACGGGAAGCTACCGAAGGGGTATCGGATCATTCGGGATCCAGACACCGGGAAGTCGCTCAACCGGGAGCCAATCCCCGCTCAGGCGGAGATCATTCGGCTGGCGGCGCAGCGGGTTCTGAACCGGGAGTCGTTGCGGTCGGTGAGCGCTGACCTCGCGCCGCGGTGGGAAGCCGTAGGGGGGAAGGGGAGATTCGACCCACGTTCTCTGCGTGATCTGCTGATCAATCCGACCTACGCCGGGATGCGCACCTACAAGGGCAAGGTGTCCGGGCCGGGTACGTGGGAGGGGATAATCACGCCGGAGCAGCACAAGCGGCTGCGTAGCGAACTGATGCACCCTAGCCGGGTCACGGCGCGGGGATCAGCTCCCGCTCATCTGCTCAGCTACATCGCCCGCTGTGGCGTCTGCAATGCGCACATGGAGGCCAAGGTTCCGTCGCCTGGGGGGCCGAAGACGAAACCGTACTACGGCTGCCCGAAGTGGCATGTGAGCCGTGCGATCGTTCGCGTGAACGTGCATGTGGAGGAGCTGTTGATGCAGCTGTTCGAGCGGCCGGACACGCTGGCGTTGTTCGCTGCGAATGCATCCCACGATGAGGTTTCGATCGATGACGAGCTGGCGACGATCGACCAGCTGCGCACCGAGATCACGGAGTACGTGAAAGACGCGGCCCGGACTCGGATGTCGGCGATCGCGGTTTCGACGTATGTGGAGGAGTTGGAGCGGCAGATCGAGGAGGCGCAGGGGCGTATCAACGCGATGAGCGCCGCTGTGGATCCATTGGTGGCCGACAGCATCGCCCCCGATGCCCGGAGGCGGTGGGCGAGACGCGGCCTCATGCAGAAGCGCGAGATCATCCGTCGCTCGGTGGAAGTGAGGATCGTCCGGGTTGGTAGTCGCGGACCGTACAGCGAGATCGGCGTGGAGGTGCGCCCGCTGTTCGCCGCAGCCTGAACTGCGGGGCGTTACTCACGACACGGTAACGATTCGGACTTTTCGGAATATTAGCTACGGCAGCGTAGTCCGTGAACTACGCATGACCGGTGCATGAATCGCCCTTGACTCAACAGTGCCATATCGTGGGCATTCATGGTCTGGGGTGTAGCCATTACCGTGCGTACCACGAGTCGAACCCTATGGCTTGCTGCATATTTGCCCATGATCATCCCCGTTACCGGCCGGAAATACATGCACGAATCCCTCTGAATCCTCTAGGCTGCCCGACCTGCGCTCATTATGATCTGATGCACGGTTGATAAGTAAACGATCAGGGCAGGGTCTGGTAGCTGAGGGGTGACGATGTGAACACGGATGAGGCAGGCTCGTTAGCAGGGGCAGCCCTATGACCAGCATGGAACCCGAGTTAGGTTCGACGCCAGACGATCTCGCCAGGCTGGTCGGCATCGAAATCTCCCCACCGTGCGGAACGGTTGCCGTGCGGGGCGATTGGTTCATCATCGGTACGGTGATCGTGCACGTGCACGGGAGTCCCGTGGAGGCCGTCCCGCGTGAGGGCATCCGCGACGACGAGAAGCAGTTCCTTTTGGTGATGGCGGAGCGAGTCTGCTTCGCCGGGCGGGCCGCTCTAGCTGGCTGGAAGTACGACTCGAGGGTCGGGTGGGCGACCGACGTGAGAGTGCACCGCGACTATGAAGACCGCCTGCGCCGCCGAAGTTCTTCCATGTGCTCCTCGGAGGGCGGCACGGTATTGGCGATGGCAGGGTCCATCGACCCGTCCGGCAAGTAGACCGGATCGCGCTTCTTCTGCGCCTCGGCGGTGCGCCGAGCTGACGCCATGAATTCCTCTGGGGTCATTCCGAACGCTTGAGCGAGCCTATCGAGCTGCTCCATGTCAATCGCAACGAGTCCTCGCTCCATCCTGCTCAGAGTCGGCCGAGGGATGCCGGCCAGCTCGGCGAGTACCTTCTGGTCGAGCTTCTTCGCCGCGCGCTGTACGCGCACTTCGGTAGCGACCATCAGAGTCAGTTCTCCGACGCCGCGAGGGTTCGTAGCCACCCGTTGAGAGTAGGACAGGGTGTGCCAAATGGAAAAGAGGTCACTTCCAGAGGCGGTAAGGGTGTCCTAGCAGCAACAAGTCGCAAGATTGCGCGCTGCACCCTTGCGAATGTGCCAAATGAGCGTATCGTGATTCATATGGCACATCAGCCCGGCTGGTCTCAACGAGTAGCGACTGGCCTACGAAGCGCAATCACAGCGTCCGGCCTATCGGTCCGCTCTCTCTCTGAGATCACCGGCATTCCTCTCTCGACGCTCAACAGGCGCGTGCGGGGCTTCGCCCCCTGGGACACAGCGCAAATCGAGGCTGTCGCTGAAGCCATTCAGTGCGACCCAAAGGATCTCATACCTTCCGACGACGCGGAAGCGGAGGCGTCGTGAGCAAACCACGTCCCGCCGTCGACCCCGCTATGCAGGCGTGGATCGACGAACAGATGAAGCACTTCCCCCAGGGCTCGATGGCTCCGGCCGTACAGATGCTGCTCGCGTTCGAGCGCTCGGACTGCGACAGAGCCGCCGCACAGAAGGGAGCGGCGGCATGAGCACCCTTGTCCCCGCTCGCGATGCCTCTCCGTTCGACGCGATCAAGCGCACCCGTCCGGACGGCTCGGAGTACTGGTCGGCTCGCGACCTCTGCAAGGTGGTCGAGTACGAGACGTGGCGGAACTTCGCCGCCGCGATCGACCGCGCCAAGATCGCCGCGCAGAACTCCGGAGCGAACCCTGATTCGGAGTTTGTGCAGGTCGGTCAGCTTGTCGACGTCGGCAACCTGGGCAAGCAGGAGCGCGAGGACTACGAACTGTCCCGCTTCGGTGCCTACCTGACGGTGATGAATGGCGACCCCCGCAAGCCCGCAATCGCCGCGGCGCAGGCGTATTTCGCGATCCGCACTCGTGAGGCGGAAGTGACCGAGCTGGAGCCTCGTCGGCAGGCCGAGCTTGTCACGAAGGCGGATCTGGCCCGCATGGTGCTGGAGATCGAGGAGGAGAAGGCGGTCATGGCCGCTGCTCTGGAGTCGGCCGCCCCGGCTGTCGCCTACCACGATCGGTATGTCGCGAACGACGATGCGGCGACGGTGAAGGTGTGGGGAGCGCAGCATGGTCTGACGCAGCCGCAGGCGTTCGCGCTGCTGGTGGACAGGAAGCTGATCTACCGGGTGTTGATCGGTGAGCGCTGGTCGGAGACCGAACAGCGGAAGATCGCCGAGCACGAGTACCGCGCGTACGCCAAGTATCTTGACTGGTTCGACCTGCGTCCCCAGCATGAAGCGCCGCGGCATCACAACGGGCAGGTGCGCCAGACGCTGTATGTCCGCCAGCAGTTCGCGTTGCAGGTCGCCGAGAAGTGCGGACTCTCCGGGCAGCTGCGCCTCGATGGCGGTGCGGCATGAGCGATCAGTTGATCACCGCTACCTGCATGGTCTGCGACACCGGCATTCACTGGTTCGAGTGCCCAACGGGCGGCTGGTGGGCGCACGACGTGCATCCCGCCGACCACCATGACGCCGCGACGCTGGTCGAGGTCGAAGAGGACATGACCAACGACGGCCTGTGGATCACCGTCGGCATCAAGGGCGGTGCGGCATGAACCCGTGGGGCGAGTCGGTTTCCGAGGCGATCGATCCCGAGCGTGAACGCCGAGTCGATGCCATCGTCTGGCGGCGGCTAGGCAAGCGGTTCCGTGAGTGCACGCCGCAGGAGATCCAGCAGCTGATCGCCGTGATCAATGCGGAGGCTGCCGAGGATCATCGCCGCGCGCTCGCGGCCGAACGGACACTCGCCGCCGATCGGGCGATGATCGACCAGTACAACGCCTCCGTTACCGATGGCGTGAACCAGGCGGAGCAGTGGGCGAACGGCGGTGCGTCGTGATCCTCCTCCTGACTCCTGTCGCCGTCGGCTTGATCCTCTCCTTCCCTGTGCATCTTCTCGTCGCTCACGCGATCAAGAGGGGGCGGAGATGAGCCACGTCAACGTGACGAGCTGGTCGGTACGGAAGAGGCACCTCGCCGAGCCGAATGCCGGGTACACGCTGTGCCACACCGTGGCCGTCCGGCCAGGGGATAACTGCGTGGGCCAGCCGCTGAAGCAGTACCACATCAACGCCCTGCCTCTGTGCAAGAAGTGCGAGAAGTCAAGCTCCCTCGGCGCGGTCCCCCCTGCCGCCGAGGGTGGGCGTCCCGGCGGTGATGGCAGCGGACCCCTCGCCGCGCCCCGCCGGGACATGCCCGACGAGCAGACCGCCGCACTGCGGCGCTGGTACGACGCGCTGTTCCTGATCGCGAGTAACCCCTGCTCGAACGGTGATCCGGCAGTGGCCTGCCCGGACGAGTTCGGCGCCGACCGGAAGCGGTGGTGCAGCTACTGCATCGCTGCCGATGCCCTGAATCCCCGCGTGCCCGACGAGGGGGTGCAGCGATGAGCGACCGCGAACACATCGCCGAAACGCTGGCCCGCGCGGCATACACGAAGGGCCGCACCACCGGCCCCGAGTGGGAAACGCTGGACAACGCTTGGCTTCGCGACCACTACCGGGCGATGGGCGAGTACTACGCCGACGCCCTCGCCGAGGCCGGTCACCTTCCGGAGTCCATCGGGTTCCTGTTGCTGGCGAAGCAGGGGAAGAACCTGCGCATCGTCCGGGATCTCACCGGCGCCGCAGGGGCCGAACAGCTTCAAGCGGAGTGCCAGGAGCACGCCGCCGCGAACCCAGAGTGGTACGGGAAGTTCGAGTACCTGACCGCTTCTGTCTCCCTCTGCGCGGCAGCCCCCTCTGCCGCTGCCGAGGGCGGGACGCACCCGGAGGGCTCCGGCGAGCTGCAGAGAACCGCTGTCGAGACCGAGGGTGCGTCCCAATCCGGCGGGGGTGAGCAGCAGTGAGCGACAACGTGAGCCACTTCCCCGGCTCGGATCTCGCTATCCGCACACTCCACGCGGAGATCGAACGCCTGGCGTCCATCGCGTCGCAGGCGTACATCTCCCGTACCCCGCTGCGTATCGAGCACACCACCGACAGTCACCGCTCGGAGATGCAGTGGTGGCACGACGACAACGGCCTGAAGATCTTCACCTGCGACGGCGGGGTCTACGTCTCCTCGACGCTCCAGTTCCAGTACTGGCCGGACTGGTACGCGCTGTCGAACCAGCAGGTTCGGACGATCGCGAACGCACTGTGGTCGGCCGCAGCTTACGTCGAGCCTTCTTCCCCTGATTCCTCACCACAGCCTCACCCGCTGCGTAGTGAGGCTGCACGCCCCGAACCGTCACGTGATGGCGATCTCGGCGGTCCGGGGCGTGCCACCAACTTCCCCTGACAAGGGAAATGGCCGCCGGAGCCCCACTCCGACGACCACCAGAAAACAACACGCGAGAAAGAAGTCTACCCCATGAAGGTCATCCATTCCCCTGCCTGCCAACGGAAGCTGGCGGACTGGTTCCGAGAGCCCTACGACTCCATGCCACGCCGACTGGCCTCTTTCGCCTACGACCACACCGATCTCGAGATCCGCGACCTGCTGTTGACGATCTTCGATGAGGACCCGGCCGACTCCGATGCGGCTGTGGCCGCGCGGGAGCTGTGGCCGCTGCTGCTGCTCCGCGAGCCCCTGCACTCCCCGGAGGAGTTGCGGGACGAACTGGACTCGCTGGCCGGTGAGTACGTGGCGCTGAAGCAGCGGACCGAAGCGTTGGCGGCGCGGTTCCGGGCGCTGGAGCCGTGGTCGGAGATGTGGAACCGCTACCCGCACGACGACCCCGAGTTCGGTGGACTGAACATCGACTGGACCGCGCGGGGGTTGGGGGCCGCTGCGTCGATGCTGGGCGGTTTCGTGGCCGAGAGCATCGAGGACGCGCGCGGGTACGCGGCGAAGATCCGGGTGTACGACGAGTCCGAGGCGGCGGTCCAGTGATCGACGACTACGCGGATTCCTACCGCAACTTCCTCACCTACGCCGCAAAGCTCGAGATGACGATCCTGCACGACGAGGGCCTGTACCGACACCTCCAGTTCGGTACGCGCGGTGCCTGCGGCTGGTTCGAGCTCGTCACCTGGCCGGGCAACCTCGCGATCAATGGCGATATCGGGAACTACGTCTTCGCCCGCCTCGACGACATGTTCGAGTTCTTCTCCGGCAGTAGCGAAGGCTCGATCAACCCGGGCTACTGGGACGAGAAGATCCGCGCGGGCCGGAAGACCATGGTGTTCTCGGATGAGGAGTTCCGTCGCCAGGTTGTCGAGTACTTCTGGGAGCGCCGCGACGACTACGACGGCGAACGGCGGGAGTTGTTCAAGGCGATCCGTGAAGACGTCCTGGAATGCTCCTACTGCATCGAGGACGCTCACGCGAATTTGGAGCGCTTCGAGTACGTGCCGGTGAGTGGCCGGAAGACCTTCCAGTTCCGCGATACGTGGGAGTGGAACCTCCGGGACTGGGACATCCACTACCTGCGCGCCTGCCACGCCATCGTCTGGGGCATCAGCAGGTACCGCGCATTGGCGGTGACCCGATGATCTCCGGCCGCGCAACTCTCGCCTGCATCTCCTACGCGATGTCCCTCGTCGGCCACCCGGGCTTCGACATCGCCCGCGACCTGATGCTGCTGTCGCAGCGGGAGTGGCGGGGGTTCCTCGCCGAGACGGCCGCTACCTATCCGCTGGGTTCTGCGGAGCACGAGGTGGCGGTGGAGTTCCAGCGGCTCATCCGCACCAACGGGGCGGTGATCGCGGCATGAGACTCCCGCATCTTCCTCACCCGCATCTGCCGCAGCTGTGGCATCGCGGCTTGTCCGCTGACGACCTCACCACCTCCGCTGCCGTGGCCCGGTGGGCGGAGTGGACACCGACACACACCTGGATGGCCGAGCACGGCCGGAACGAGGGGGAGACCCGATGACCGAGGAACTGATCGCAGACGCCCAGCGCCTGGCTGAAGACGTCTCGCAGCGCGCCGACTACGGGGGCGTCTTCCAAGCCATCCAGGCCGGGATCGAGCACATCCTCGACTCCCGCGACGAGTGGCGGAGGCTCACCCGTGCGGAGCTGATCGACAACCTGATGGCCGTCCACCACGCCGGACTCACACCGCAGATCTCGGTGGCTGTGGTCGGGCTGGCATCCGACGTGGGGCGTGACCTTCTGCACGAGCGGGGTCGTCTCGCCGCCCGGGTCGCCGAGCTGGAGCGGCAGGTCGAGCAGGCCCGCGAGGGCGGCAAGTTCCTGGGCGAGGCCATCGCAGAGCTGAACGACATCGCCCTCGACGCCACCGGAATGCACGACGCCATCGATGAGAACCGCAACGGCGATTGGCAGGCGGTGTGGGAGAACGTCTCCGACCTGGGCGAGCGGCTTCGGGCGGCTCAGCGGCGGATCGCGGACCTCCAAGCCATGAACTCCGGCGCCGAGCACCGCATCGACGAGTTGGAGTCGGACCTTGTCCGCATCGCCAAGTTAGAGGCCGAGCGGGATTCCGCGCGTGCCCAGTTCGGTCTCCTGTTCGACTTCCTCGCTGAGCGCGGCGCGTCCTTCGACACCGAACGAGGGAAAGTCGTCGCGGTCCGGATGCCCTCGAAGGGGGAGAAGTAGTGGCGTCCATGACTTTCACGGTCCGGATTCCGGAGCAGGAGCACGCAATGCTCACCAGCCTCGCCGCGCTGCAAAAGGTGAGCGTCGCCCAGTTGGCGCGGCAACTCATCGCCGACGGTATGCGGCGGCTGCTGGACCCGGAGGAGATCGAACGGCGCATCGCCGAGGAGAAGGCCGTCCTGTTGGAGGCGGCCAAGCGCATGAGGGAGGGGGAGAAGTGACCGTGTCTGACTCCCTGGATCGGCGCCGCGCTATCGCCGCCCACCTCAACAAGATCCCCACCTCCTGCCCGGCCGATGTGCACGAGTGGACGGAGACCGGGGAGGTCGCGTTCGAGGACGACTACGGCCGGATCACGTTCAGTCCGCAGCCGGACACCTCCAGCGGCGTCTACTGCGCGCTGGCGGCGGCGGTGCACAAGCACGGCTGCTGCTACTGCGGGAAGTTCCGCACCGGGCTGGAGGTGTCCGATGGCCGCTGAGCATCTGCCCTGCGCTTCGACGCAGTACGGATTCGCCTGGGGTCCGGCGGAAGTAACTCGGCTGACAGAGATCGACGGCCGCGTGGTCGTCGGCATCCGCACCGCCACCGGCCAGGAGATCACGGTCTACGTGTCCGCGACCGGCCGTTCCGTTCGGGTGTTCAAGAAGGGCCACGGCGAATTGAAGGCGGTGTCCGATGGCCGCGCGTGAGCCCTGGTTCCGCCCGTACGAGGCCGCCGCCGAGCGCGCCGACCGGCGACATGCCGAGGAGCTGCCGGTGCACGAACTGGCCCTGGCCTCCGCTGCCGAGCACTGGTTCGAGGCCATGACTCCGTTCTCCCTGCTCGACACCGTCGCCGAGGCGATGGGAGACGACGATGCGTGACTACTGGTACGGGCGCATCGAAGCCGTCCAGCGGCGCACCGGGTTCCGGATGCACGTGTGCCTGTACGCCTACTGCACCTGCCTGGACTGCCACACCGACCCGGAGCTGCGTCGCCGGACCGCGATCGACCGCAGTGAACCGCAGGCGCCGAAGGTGATCGGGGGTGCGCTGTGACCTTGCTGAACGAACTGCTCGCCCGCGCCTGGGAGCTGGTCACCATCGGAGTCCTGCTCGGTGTCGGCATCTGCGCAGTCGCCGGCCTCCCGAGCGAATTCTCCGGAGCCCCGGCCGAACCCGAGGACGAGCCCGAGGAGTTCGACGACACCGCTGCATGGGACCGCGGACACGACCAGTGGGTCGACGAGCAAACGGGGGTGTCGTGGTGAGCGTGAAGTTCAAGAACGGCCGCGTCGCGACGGAGGAAGAACTCGACGCCATCGCCAGGGCTTTCGGGTTCATGTCGTGGCAGGAGATGGAGCGCACGTGTCGCTATCGCGATGCCCGGCGCGCACGTGATGGGAGGAAGTCGTGACCGACACCAATCAGCTGATCGTCAACTTCCGCGGCGGCGTGGGGGAGCTGAAGCCCGACAACCCGGAGGAGCAGGCGAAAGCGCGGCTCACCGCGGCGCACTACGCCGAGAACGCCGAGGAGCTGGGGACGTTCCTGGACATGCTCGGTCTGCGTGAGTATCCGGTGAAGAAGCAGAAGCGCCCGAAGCATGTGCCCGGCAATCTGATCCGCAACCCCGGCAACTGCCGGAAATGCGGGGTGAGCATGGTGCCGAAGACCTCCGCCAAGCCTGGAGATGTCCATTACGGGTCTCGTGGGCTTTGCGCGCGCTGCTATGCGGCCTTCCGTCGTGCCGCGAAGAAGAAGGCAGCGAAGTGAGCGGCGAATTGCGGCGCAAAGCCGCCTGCCGGGACATGGGCACCGAGCAGTTCTTCCCGGCCACCGACAGTCAAGCCGCTGAGGCGATCAGGGTGTGCGTGCGCTGCCCGGTCCGGGAGATGTGCGGCAGAGAAGCCGACGACATGGGGGACCGGTACGGCATTCGTGCCGGGTTCCGGATGTGGCTGGAAAGCGACCGCGACAAGCTGCGGGAGTACCTAGGACGGCCGCCTCGGCTCAAGCGGGGCCGGGCGTGCCGCAGTTGTGGGGTTGCGTTCGAGACGCGTTCCCGGCGTCTGCTCTGCCCCTCGTGCTGCGGGCTCGTCCCTGCCGAGGGGCCGCGCGAGAAGGTGCGTGCGATGCAGCGGGCTGGTCTGACGAACCCGGAGATCGCCGAGCTCACGGGGGTGAAGCACGGGTCACTGAACGGCCTGCTCTACGGCAAGGTCGACGGCAAGGCGGTCGCGCACATCGCCAAGGACGCGGCCGAACGGATCATGGCCGCGCCGATCCCGCAGCGAGTGGCGCCATGACCTACATCCACGACTTCGCGGAGTGGCGTTACGCGCTGCCGGACAACGGATTCTCGGAAGCCGTGTTCGAACTCGACCCGGGTGGACGGATCCGCCTGATCGGCAACGAGATCGACCACCAGACCAGAGACCGCTACGGCGTGTTCGGCGCCGACTACTCCGCCGACGACATCGACATCTTGGCCGACCGCCTCAAGGCGATGGCGGCCCGATCGAGGGGAACCCTTTGACCGACTACAAGATCAAGCGCAACTACCTGGATCAGCCGTGGGTGATGCCGCCGGGCAGGGGCCCACTGACCGGGGAATGGCGGGATGGCAAGGACCGCCGGGGGAAGCCGAAGCGCTGGTGGCACTCTCCCGATGCGGTGCCCTATGCCCGCATGTCGGCGATCGCGAAAAGCCTGGACACCAAAGAGGGGCTTGTCGATTGGGCTGCGGCGCAGGCAGCTGTCGGGGTGATGCTCGATCCGGCGGCGCGCTCGGAGATCGTCACGCTGATCAACGAGTACGACGGTGACCCCTGGAACGCCGACGAAGGCGGGGTCGCGCACTCCGGGAAGGACCGACTCAAGGCTGCTGTCGAGCAGGCTCGCACCACGGCCGGGCAGCATGTCGCCGCGTCCGCTGGGTCGGAGTTCCACAAGCTCGGCGAGCTGGTGAACCGCGGGCAGGAACCGCGGCTGGTCCAAGACCACCTGAAGCCGCTGCTGGCCGAGTACAAGGCCGCGGTGGCGCCGATCCGGTTCCTGCGGCAGGAACTGTTCGTCGTCAACGACGAGCTGCGCCGCGCGGGATCGCTGGACTACCTGTTGCAGCTGCCGGACGGCCGTGTGCTGGTGTCGGATTTGAAGACCGGCAAGTGGGATGTGCGCTACCCGATGTCGGTGACGACGCAGATCGCCGGCCTGGCCACCGCCGTGGTCTACGACCAGGAGACGGGGGAGCGGCGGCCGATCCATCCCGACCTGGACACGACCACCGGGCTGTTGGTGCATTTCCCGATCATGCTGCCTGATCCGCGGGTCCGGTTCTACGAACTGGACCTGGAGCTGGGCGTGCGGGCCGCCCGGATCGCCCGTGACATCGAGGACTTGAGGAACGCGTTCAAGCGCAAGGGCGCCGAGCCGCGCCCTTTGGAGGTGCTGGTATGAGCCTGGAATTCGAGGAAGCAACGAAGGAAGCGCAGAAGGCCCGTATCGCTCTCACCGGTCCGGCGGGCAGCGGAAAGACCTTCACCGCCCTAATGCTGGCTCATGGCCTGGGCGAGAACATCGCCGTGATCGACACCGAGCGCGGCAAGGCGTCGCTGTACGTCGGCCGCAACGGGTGGCGGTTCAAGACCATCAAGCCCACCTCCTACTCCCCGCTGTCTCTGGTCGAGCACCTCGGCAAAGCGGAAGGCGCCGGGTTCGACGTCGTCATCATCGACTCCCTCTCGCACTACTGGGAGGGCATCGACGGCATGTTGGAGCAGGTCGACAAGCGCAGCGGGGTCAACAAGTTCACTTCCGGCTGGAAGGTGGTGCGCCCGGAGGAGCGGCGCATGATCGACGCCATCCTCGCCTACCCGGGGCACGTGATCATCACCCTCCGTTCCAAGCAGGAGTACGTGCTGGAAACCAACGACCGCGGCAAGCAGGAGCCGAAGCGTGTCGGGTTGAAACCAGTGCAGCGCGACGGCATCGAGTACGAGTTCGACCTGATCGGCGACATGGATCTGACGAACACGCTCACGGTGTCCAAGTCGCGCATCGAAGGCGTGGAAACGGGCACCGCCTTCGAGAAGCCGAACATGGAACTGGCGGCCACAGTCGCCACATTCCTGGCCGATGGCAAGCAGATCCCGTCGGTGTCGGAGTACCGCAGCCGGGCACTGGAACTCGATTCGGTCGACGATCTGAGGAAGTTGTTCGAGGAAGTCTCGGGCCATCAGCTCGACGGCGCCCCGATGCTGGACGACGGCGGGTTCCCCACGGTGCTGGGTGACTTCATCCGCAAGCGTGCCTCGCAGGTGAAGATGCGCAACCCGGAGGGCGTGGCGTGATCGAACACAACCCGGTTGCCATCGAGAACGCGATCCGCGACTGCGCCAATCGTATTGCGGCGGGCGTGGCCACCTGCGACAAGGCATACACGGCATTCCTCGAAGCTGATCGAGCCTACGACAGGGCGTTCGCCCACGCGTACCTGAACGCCATCGGTGCCGCGCACGAGCGCAAGTACCGCGCCGAGATCAAGACGCAGGCGGAGCGGGAGCGGCGAGACGTGGCCGACGCTGCGTACCGCTTCGCTGACCGCACAGCGCGGGCACTGGAGGCTGAGCTGCGCGCCTGGCAGTCGGTGAACAAGTCGGTGGTCAGCATGTTCGGTGCCGCCGGTCGGGGGGAGTACTGATGACCGTCCACCCCAATCCCCGCAACCTGGTCCGCCAGATGCTGCCGAAGCGCCAACCCCGCACCAAGCGGCCCGCCAAGGCATTGGTCGATTCGGTGATCGCGGAGATCCGCCGCGCGGAGACCACGGTCGCCCAGGGCGCCCGTGTACTCGGCTGCGACCCGGACTCGCTGGGCCGCCGCGTGTGGAAAGAAACGAAGCGCGACGTGTTCGCCCGAGACCTCGGATGCGCGCTGTGTGGCGCGGTAAACCGGCTCGACGCGCAGCATCGCCGCGCCCGCAAGTCCGGTGGCACGTCGGACCCGGCGATCTCGTTCGGGATGGACAACCTGATCACGCTCTGCCGTGAGTGTCACGACCATGCCGAGCAGAACCCGGACTGGGCGCGTGGGCTCGGGCTGCGTCTCGACAACGGTGAAGTCCCCGCTGAGACGAAGGTCTTCCGCCGCGGCCGGTGGGTGCTGCTGTCCGATGACGGCCGTGTCGAGCCGATCGGGGGTGAGCAGTGATCGACTGGACCGATTTGTTCGGCGGTGGCGGTGGGTCGAGCGAAGGAATCCGCCGCGCCGGCCAACGCGTGGGTATCTGCGCCAACCACTGGCCCATCGCGGTGGCGACCCATCAGAAGAACCACCCGGACACCGAGCATGTCACCGCGAACCTGTCCGAGACCGACTTCCGTACCTTCCCCCGTACCACAGCGTTGTGGGCGTCTCCGTCGTGTGTGTGGCATGCCCGCTCCGGTGGGCGCAAGCAACCTCCAGCGGAGGTGGAGCGGTTGCGGCAGGACGCGGGTGCGATCGACCGGGCTACAGCGTTTGCGGTGATCGCCGCGGCGGAGGTCCACCGGTACGAGGCGATCGTGGTGGAGAACGTCGAGGAGTTCACTCGCTGGAGCCTGTTCCGTTGGTGGCTGGACGGTCTCGCCGCTCTCGGGTACCGGCACCAGTCCGCGGTGTTGGATGCCGCGGCGGTCCCGGGCGCCGTGGCCCAGGTGCGGCGCCGCTGGTTCGGGGTGTTCACCCGCAACGGTGAAGTCGACCTGTCTCTGCCTCCGGTGCAGACCCCGGCTGCCGTGTCGATCCTTGATCCTGATCCCGGCCGGCCGGTCACGCGAAAGCTGTACGTGTCCCCGCAGATCGAGCGGATCACCGAACGTGATGTGCCGCATCTGGTGACCTACCGGCGCAACGCGAACCCGCGGCGGGCCGACCGGTTCCCGTTGGCGACCGTGACCGCGGGCGGTAACCACCATGCCGTCGCCACCGTCACCACCGACGGCGTGTTCCACCGGATGCTCACCAACCGTGAACGCGCACGGGCTCAGGGGTTCCCCGACTCCTACCAGTGGGTGGGGAATCAGACGCAGGTTCGACAGATGATCGGCAACGCCGTGGCTGTCCCGGTCGCTGAGTTCCTGGCCCGCCGGATCGCCGCCCATCTCGATGGAGCCGCGCCTGCCCGATCCGACGATCAGTACGCGCTGTTCGGTTCCGTCTCCCCGATCGAAGGAGGGGCGGCGTGACCGACACCTTCCGTCTCCTGACCACCAGCTCCCGCAGCTGGCCCGACCCCCACGCCTTATGGGGTGCGATCGGGTCGGCGATCGCAACCCGTCTGCCCAACGGAGGCGTGATCACGGTCGTGCACGGCGGCTGCCGTACCGGCGGCGACCATCACACGCACTTGTGGTGCCAGCATCCGATCTGCGACCCCGACTACCGCGTGGTGGAGGAGGTGCACCCCGCGGACTGGGAGCGGTACGGCAAAGCCGCGGGCCCGATCCGCAACCAGGAGATGGTCGACCGCGGCGCCGACCTCGTCCTGGCGGCCCCGCTGCCGGGTGCACGGTCTCTGTCTCGGGGCACGTGGGATTGCGTGGACCGGGCGAGGAACGCAGGTTTGCGGGTGGAGGTCGTGGCACCGACGGATGCGCCTCGGGTGGCCTGGGATGAGCCGGGACTGTTCGAGATCGGGGAGGTGCGGTGATGACTTCCGTTGCAATGACCGCACATTCGTTCGAAACAACACGCCGTGGCGGCTCGAGTGCAGACCGTTTGCCCGGTAAAATGAAGACGGCCCCGGGTGGGACCGAAAGGTGTTGGAAGCACCGATCGGAACCGCGAGCCCAGGGCCTACCCCTCACCGCTCTACCGGAAAGGGGGTGCTCATGAGGATACCCATACCCTCTGACTCCTCGCCTGCCGATCCGCCAATCGGCGTTTCTGAGCCTCGCACCTATCTGGTCGACATGCTCGATTCCATCCGCCGCCAAGAGCAGGCTGTCGCGCTGAGCAAGGTCCGGTACCTGCTGCTCGGCGACCGCTACGGAATGACGGCCGCCGAGATGGCCGAGGCCGTCGGCATGTCCGAGTCCGGTGTCCGCTCCGCCATCGCTCGCGCCAAGTCCAGCCCCGGCGAAGAGGACGGGGTGAGCCAGTGACCGAGAACGACGAGTTCGATGTCGCCATCGACGGCTACTTCGCGATCGTCCCGGAGTGGGTGATCGACGCCGAAATCTCCGACCGGGCTGTGCGGCTGTATGCGCGGCTGCGTCGGCACGCGGGACCTTCGTTGACCGCGGCTCGGCCGTCGCGGGCGAAGCTGGCCGTGAAGCTGCGGACGTCCGTGAAGTCGATCGACCGTGCGCTGCGTGAGTTGGAGGACGTCGGCGCGGTGACGATCCGTCACCGGTGGAGCGACCCACAGGGCAAGGAATACGTGTTCGCCAGGGACCTCGATCACCCCATCCCGGCGCCGTCCGGGTACGTGATTCACAACGTGCCATCTGTACCGAATCGGGAGGGGGGTGGCGTCACTGGTGACGCTACCCCTAGGGACACCGGTGACCAGACGGTAGGGACACCGGTGACGCCACCCGTAGGGACACCGGTGGGGGTAGGGGTAGGGACACCGGTGACGCACGAAAGAGAGTCCTTCGAAACAGAGGTAAAAGATCTTGGGGCGCCTTCGGCTTCACACACTTCCGAGTCCCACTCGAAGCAACGAAAGCGTCGCGCCACTCGCCTGCCCGATGACTGGGCACCGACTGACACGCACCGGCGGTACTGCGGGGAGCGTGGGATCAATCTGGAGCACGAGGCGCACAACTTCCGCCTCCATGCCGAGGAGAACGACCGTCGCGCTGTGGTGTGGAACGCCGCGTTCGCCCGCTGGCTGATGAATGCCCGCCCGACCCGCACCGCCACTGGCACGAGTGAGACGGGGCGGCTGTGGCAGGACTAGACGAAGGGCTGGAGAACCCCTACGACCCGACCGCGGAGAAGGCGCTCATCGGCGTGACGCTGATGTCGCCGGAGCTGTGCCGCCAGCACTTCCTCGCGATCCGGCCGGATGACTGGTACGTCCCGTCGTCCCGGCACATCGCGATCGTGATCGCGGAGATGCTGGCCGCCAACCGCCCGGTCGACCCGAACACCGTCCTGGTCGAGGCGCAGTCTCGTGGCCTGGTTCCGGCGCGGATCAACCCGGCGGCGGTGTTCGACGCGGTGCAGGCGGCGTGGATGCCGGAGTCGGCGCCGCTGCTGGCGCAACGCATCCGGGATCTGTCGGCGGCTCGGAAGCTGTCGGAGGCGGCCACCAGGCTGGCGCAGCGGATGGAGGCGGCGTGGTCGTCTGGTGTGGACCGAGCTGACATAGCCAGCGCTGTGTCGGAGGCGCGGCGGGCGTGCGACGAGGCGGAGCAGATCGCCGCCGACCTCACGATCGCGCCGCCGACCCCGATGGGGGAGTTTCTCGCGGTGCAGGACGAACGCAGCTGGCTGATCCCCGGCCTGCTGGAGCGGATGGAACGCATCGTGCTCACCGGCGCGGAGGGTGGCGGCAAGACGGTGCTGTGCACCCAGCTCGCTACCTGCATGGCGGGCGGCACCCATCCGTTCACCGGCGAACCGCTGGGCTCGGGGGATAGGCACATCCGTGTGCTGGTGGTGGATTGCGAGAACTCGCCGGCGCAGTCGCGGCGCCGGTTCAAGTGGATGATCGGCCAGGTCGACGCCGCCCGTCACAAGCATGGCCTGTCGCCGGTGAACTGGTCGGAGCGGATGTTCATCGACATGCGCCCGGCCGGTATCGACCTGCTGTCGGGTGCGGACGCCGCATGGTTGGAGCGGGCGATCGTGGAGACGGCGCCGGATCTTCTGGTGCTGGGCCCGCTGTACAAGCTGCACCACGCCAACCCGAGCGACGAGACCGCAGCGCGTGAACTCGTGTGGGTGCTCGACGGTCTCCGGGAGCGGCACGGTTTCGCGTTGCTGACCGAAGCGCACGCCGGTAACGCGACCGACCCCAACGGGGACCGGATGATGCGCCCCCTCGGGTCGAGCCTTTTCCGGCGGTGGCCGGAGTTCGGGTTCGGTCTGCTGCGATCCAAGACCGATCCCGGCGGGTCACGCGCGTCGGTGGTGGACGTCGTGTCCTGGCGCGGTTCTCGTGAGGAGCGGTCGTGGCCGTCGAAACTCCAGCACTCCCACATCCTGCCGTGGATGCCCGCGGACCCGGACTACTACGCGACATTGCCGAGGACCGCATGACCGAAACCATCAAGCCGATCGAAACCCGCTACGGCGGTTGCCGCTTCCGCTCCCGCATCGAAGCGAGGTGGGCTCGGTTCTTCGACTACCTCGGCATCGGCTGGGAGTACGAGCCGCAGGGCTTCGACCTGCCTTCAGGCCCGTACCTGCCGGACTTCCTGCTCGACCTCGGCGACGGGGTGTGGTGGGAGGTGAAGGGCGCCGCGCCCACGCCTGCCGAGCGCGACCTGTGCTGGGAGCTGCTTCAGGCAACCGCGCGGCAGGTGTACCTCGTGCACGGCGGGATTCCTCGGGATGCTCTGGACCCGCCGCGGATCGAGCACGCTGGCGGGACGCCTGTCCGCTGGTTCATCCGTCCAGGCGTCATCGGGTTCATCCCTCACATCGGCACTTTCGATCAGACCGGGACCAACCATCCCCTTCTGGTCGCTGCATTCCGCGCGGCTCGGTCTGCGCGTTTCGAGTTCGGAGAAAGTGAATGAGCACGAAGCCCTTGCGGATCATCCGGGTACCGCAAGCCCCCGCCGGGCCGTCAGCGGCCGATCCGGCCCCCAGTAATCCGCATCCTGGTCCGTCCTCCTGCCCGAGGTGTGGCGCCTATGTCGCCGACGCGGATCTTCATGCGGCGCATCACGACCGCGCCGACGAGTGGGTGAAGCGGGTGAACGCCGTTTTGAACGACACGATGCGCCTTCTTCTGACCCGGGAAGGCATTCCCACGGCTGAAGAAACTACCCCCACTGATGGGGAATCCCAGATCGGAGACACCAAATGACCGACTCGATCACCAACAAGCACGGCACGGAGATCCGTGTCGGACAGGTGTGGGCCGACAACGACCCACGCAGCGAGGGACGCACCCTGAAGGTCGTCGCGATCGAGATGGGCTTTGTCCGACGCGCGGTGTGCGAGCCCGTGACCGAGATCGGGGGGAAACCGGCGAAGCCCGGACGCACCGTCCGCATCAAGGTGGACCGGATGTGGCCGACGTCCACCGGTTACCGGCTCGTGTCCGAGGGCGGTGAGGCTCTGTGAGCCCTCAGACCACCCGGAGACACCAGACCCCGACTGTTCGGCCCGCCACGGAGCCAGGAGGCGGCAAAGCAGGGCACCGTGACGCCCTCGCCTCGCTCGTCCTGCACTCCGCCTTGTCCCGACCCGGCAGCGGCATCGTCTCCAATGAGCACGAGGTCGCCGAAGCCATCCTCGCGGCTGGCTGGCGTCCACCCGCCGAGCGGATCGAGACCCCCGAAGGTCTGGCCATCCTGCCCACCGGCTCGGTGATCCGTTCCTGCAACGGCACCATCTGTTCGATCGACCACGGTGGGGCAGGCGAGTGGCGTGGGATGCACACCGTCCTGGATTTCGCGGCCACGTTCAGAATGACCGTCGCGGAGGTCGCCAAGGATCTGCCGGAGTCGTTCCCCTGGACCGTCCTCCACGCCCCCGACATCCCCGAAGGGCCCGGCGATGGGAACAGTTAATGCCGGTCTGTTCACTTCAACCACCGACGAATGGCCGACTCCTCAACCACTGTTCGATGCGCTGAATGCAGAGTTCCGATTTTCGCTGGACCCCTGCGCTAGTCGTGAAAATGCGAAGTGCGCGGCCTTTTTCACGCGCCGAGATGATGGCCTGGCGCAATCATGGGCGCCGCACACGGTGTTTATGAACCCGCCCTATGGCCGCGAAATGAAGCATTGGATTGCCAAGGCGCACATGGAGTCCCTTGTCGGAGCAACGGTTGTCTGCTTGATACCTGCCCGCACTGACACTGGGTACTGGCACGACCATGTCATGCACGCCGCTGAGCTGCGGTTCATCAAGCGTCGGCTCCACTTCTCGTGCGCTCGGCACGACGAGCGTCGTGAAAACGGCGAGGCGACAGCACACAACGCGCCTTTCCCCTCGGTTGTGGTGGTTTTCAAACCTGAGGCCGAAGGGCTGAAAGTTTCCGCGATCGATCGTGAAGGACGCCGGATTATCCAAGGGCCTTCACTGTTCGACATCACCGAAAGGCCCGCCGAATGAGCGACACCTACGACCCCGAAGAGTTCGGCGTCATCGCCCCGGCGCTAGCCGAGTGCGACGACGAGGAGACCGTGATGGCCGATAGCGACGGCTGGGATCCGTTCGGAGGCTTTGACGATGGCGAGTGACCGCGACACCCCGCAGGCCGAGCGCGCGAACAAGCCTGCCTGGGCTTGGTCGTCTGTCGATGATCCGGACCCGCACTACTCGAAATGCGACCGATGCGAAGCGTTCGCCCGATGGTCGATAGCCCAGGCAGAAGGAACCTTCGACATACGCGGCGACCTTGAGTTCATCACCCGATGGTTCGCCTGCGGTACCCACCTCAACCGAATCCTCACCGACGAAGAGTGGTGGCTCGACATGGTGCACGTGTACGACCTGACCAAACCCCCGGAGCGGGCATGACCAACAACAGATCGAGTGACCGCGAAACCCTCCGCATCATCGACCGCGCACTGTGGGTCGACCACGGCACCGGCAGCCTGGACGCCCTCACCCCCGAACTGCCGATCTGGGCGGATGAGTGGGCGGAACGCATCGTGGCAGCCGTCAACGGACGCCGGGTGATCACCGACCCGGCCGAGTTGGACGCGCTGCCCGAACTGTCGATCGTGCTCACTCACAACACCATCGGCTGGCAGATGACGGATCGCGACTACGACGGCGGGGCCATCTGGGAAGCGGGCACGGCCGGTGAGAGCAGCGCCCAACTGCTGGGCCACGGGCCCGTGACCGTCCTGTGGACCCCCGAGAACGGAGACACCGATGGACAGCACTGAAATCGACCGCATCGCAAACGATGTCGTTCGGACCGTCCTCACCTACGGGCTCGAGTTCAGCGACGTGTACGAGCACGACGACTGTGCGGATGCTTCGCAGGGCGACTTGCGGGCGATCCATGCCCGTGCGTCCTCAACCCTGCGGAAGCTCGCGGCGCAGTTCCAGGACGGAGACACCGAATGAGCTACCCGAAGGTCTGGTCCCCGAAGTGGCTGCGCGAATGCCTGTGTAGCCAGCAGTTCCATGCGCCGGATTCCCGGACGCGGGATGTCATCCAGCACCTCATCGACGTGCTGGACGAGCACCGGCCACTCGCCTCGAACGGCAAGCACGGCGATCTTCACACCCCGACGTGCGGATGCGATGAGGAGGCACGTCGATGACCCGCCAGTGGATCAGCGAGAAGAACCACGACTGGGTGATGGTGTGCGACCAGCCCGGTTGCCCCACCACCTCCGAACCGTTCCCGACCTCCCCGCCGCTGGAGTTGTTCCAGAAGCGGGGATGGTTCACCGCGAAGCTGTTCGGCGACATCTGCCCGGCCTGCCTGGCGAAGGGTGTGCAGCCGAAGGGCGAACCGTTCCGGGCGCGGAAGAAGGCGGAGGTCGACGCGTGAGCGACAACTGGATCGAACCCCGCGAGGTCATCGATCTTGTCGAGCGGTACGTCAGCGCGGAGCTTCGCGCCGCCAAGGACTACGAGAACCGGACCCCACTGGACAACTCCGGTGTGTGCTCGCTTCACCAGCTCGCGCGTGACATCTACGAGCAGGGCGTCAAGGACGGAATGGTGCAGGAGCAGATGCGGGACACGCGTGCCCGGCAGCGGGAAATCGACGCCGAGAAAGCGAAGGCCACCGAATGAGCACCCGAGAAGTCCTCGCCCGCGTCATCTCCGACCATCAGCTCACCGGCCGTATCAGCATCGGCTGCACTGCCTGCCCCGGCCTGGAGTTCATGACCAGCGTCGAGCACGCCGAGCATGTGGCGGACATGATCGCCGAACAGTTCCTGGTCGTCCCCCAGGGTGAGGTCGTCGGCCTGGAGTACGCCTGGGAGCATCGTGGACCGTCTGGGGTGAACAGGTGGGGCGCCGCCGACGCGGAGGTCGCCCGACTTGCCGCCCGCGCACGTCGTTTCGTGCTCGGGGAGGGCTTGGTGCAGCCGGTGTTCCGCTCGACGCTGGCGTGGTCCCCGCTGCCCGAGAACGGAGAGCAGCCGTGAAGACCACCGACGAGGCCGCCGAACTCGGCGGCTGTGGCTACGAATGGGACCACACCGTCCGGGTGGGCGAGAGCGTCTGCCAGGAGTGCGGCGCCGAGGTGTTCGATGAGGACGGAGAGCGGCCGTGACCCCCGCCGAGTGGATCGCTGAGCAGACCGCGCGCCTGAACATGCTCGAGACATGGCGCGGCGAGGAGAACTACCCCGGTGACCGCGAGGTTCTGGAGGCGGAGATCGAAGAGACCCGCCGTGTCCGGGATGACTTCATCGAGTTCGCCGCGCACACCTACCGGCTGGACGGAGAGACCCGATGACTGACCAGACTCCATCCCTCGACGAGTTCCGCCGGGTGTACGAAGCCGACAACAATGCGTGGTGGCGGCTGGAGTGCGGCCACCACATGAACCTCTTCGACGCAGCGCTGGAAAAGCTCGATGCGATGCTGGAGTTGGCGCGCGACCGCAAGGACGACCTGGTGATTGCGCAAGCTCGCATCGCCGAGCTGGAGGCGCAGTTCGACCGCGTGAGGAAGGTGCACGAGCCGATCGAAGCCCTCAACGTCCGCTACCCCGGCGGGCGTCTCACTCAGGTGTGCTCTGGGTGTGGCACCGACGCCGGCAACTGGCAGATGTACCCGTGCCCGACCATCCGCGCGCTGGATCGGCCCAGCACGGCCGCCGAGCTGCGGGAGGTGCAGCCGTGAGATACACCCACGGCGCTGGTCCCGTCGAGCAGGCGATCCTGCGCCTACTCGCTGACGGCAAACCACGCTCCGCTCGCCAGATCATCACCGCCCTGCACCTCAACAAGAGTTCGGTGTACTCGGCTCTGTCAGTCATGCGGGGGCAGGAGTTCCGGCATCCCGCCCTTGTCTCGATTCACGCCGGGCCGCCGACTGTCGACGTGCAGGTGTGGACCATCACCGGGGTGGGGCGGCTGACAATCCGGAAGGGGTCCAAGTGATGGGCCGCCTGTTCATCCCTGGCGTGCCAGCACCGCAGGGCAGCAAGAGGCACGTCGGTCACGGCCGCATGATCGAGTCGTCCGCCGCGGTCGGCCCATGGCGTGAACGCGTGGCCCTCGCTGTGCACAACGAGCATTGGCCGCTGCTGTCCGGTCCGGTCGTGGTGGATCTGACGTTCGTGATGCCACGCCCGAAGTCCGCCCCGAAGACCCGCACCCCACCGGCGATCAAGAAGCCCGATCTGGACAAGCTTGTGCGCGCGATTTTCGATGCCTTGACGGGTATCGCGTTCGATTCCGACGCGCAGGTGGTGGAGTTGCACGCGAGCAAGAGGCTTGCCGATCCGGGGTGTCAACCGGGAGTGTGGATCACCGTCGCAGACCTGACCGCCGAGGCGGCGTGAAATGCCGTGTGACCTGGTAAAATTGAGCGTGGCCGGGGGTCTGTACACCACCCGGCCACGGACCGAATCTGCACGACGAGAAGAGAGATTCAGCCAATGACAAATCCTACCGAGCCGCCCATCCTCGAGGAATTCATCGAGGCGAGACTGACCGAGCGCGCCGCCGACCTCGAGACCATCAGGCGAGCCCTGTTCAATGCCGAGATGGATCGGCGCGGCACCGGTCCCGGCTCCGCCAGCTTCGGCAGCGTCATGTCGCGCCTGAGGAGACAGCGACCAAGCTGCTCGCGTTCCCACGCCGCGTGTATGACCTCTGGGACCGGGGTCAGGTGGCGCTCGCCGCGATCTGGTCTGACCATCCCGACTTCCGTCCCGAGTGGATGTCCGCAGGGGAAGGAGCTCGACCATGACCGATGCTGCTGATCCCGGTCCATATCGAGTGAACCTCTACGGGGAGTCGACCGGCCCTGAAGGCCAGTATCTGGTCTGGCACAGCGGAAGCCGCCTCGAAGTCGAGACCGCCGAGTCGTTACAGGAAGCGCTCGAGGACGCGCAGCGGCACGAGTCGAGTGAGTACTCGATCTTCGAACACATCGAAGGCCCAGCGGGAGATGTCCCCGCGCGCGATGTGCAGCGCTGGCTGGACAAGCTGAGCCGCGAGGAGAGCAACCGGTGGCTGGCGCGGCGGGAATCCGACCGCGGAAGGGTCCGCTACCGCGTCGTTGTACGCAGCCTGGACGGCGAGCATGAGGGTGTCTATGAAACCACCTTCAGCGAAGTTGCCGCTCTCTCGTATGCCCGGGAGTTGAACCTGCCCGGTCGGGTGCGGGTGTATTCGACGATCGTGGGCGACTTCAAAAGCTTCAGCAAGGACGACCAGACCACGGTCTTGGATTACGGCGATGATATCCCGCCCGCCGAGGAAGGAACGCACCCATGAGCTGGGACGCCACCCTGATCGATGACCGCGGTCACGTCGAAGGCGACTGGAATTTTACGCATAACTGCAACCGGATGGCGAACGCGATCGTCCACCCCGATGAGGCCACCGACCTGCCCGTCGGCAAGGAAGTCCTGTTTCCCAAGGCGGACGGTCGCGAGTGGCAGTCCTGGTGGGAAATCCTGGACGGGATGGAGGGCAAGGAAGGGGCCGAGTTCCTCACGAAGATCATCGCCGGGTTGGAGGCTGAGCCTGATCGGTTCCGGGCCATGAATCCCGCGAACGGTTGGGGCAGCTACGACGCCTTCCTCGAAAGGCTGAAGGAGATGAGGGACCGGGTTCCCGAATGGCCCTGCTCATGGCGGGTTTCGGGATGACGACGAGAGAGATTCAGCCAATGACAAATCCTACCGACCGCCACCCGATCGGCGGTGACCTGTAGTGGGTACGTACACCGAGGTTTTCGTCCGCGCCCACGTGAAGCGCGACGCCCCTGCCGAACTGCTGGACTGGCTCGACCACATCGCGAACGGCGATGACACCGTCAAGAACGGCGAGCCCGACCCGTGGCAGCCGTATGACAATCATCCGTTCTTCGATGAGGCGCGCGGCTGGGAGCGAATGTTCTGCTCGGGCGGCGCGGTGTATCAGATCAGCCGACGTGTTCAGTTCAAGCGAGCCCAGGCATCGTATGAGCGGCATGAGCTGATCTGCCACGCTTCCGCGAAGTATGTGCCGGTCGATGAGTTCTTGGAGTGGATCTCGCCGTGGCTGGACCACTCGCCGGGCGACTTCCTCGGCTACTCCCTGTATGAGGACTCGCGCCCGGATGGCTGGTACGACAAAGGCCCGGATCAGGAGCGCCCGACGCTGATCTTCATGCCGGAGAAGGTGGCGCCATGACCTCTGATACCCCGTTGTCCCGCCTGCGTGCCGGGCTCGACCGAGACGAACAACTCGCACGGGCAGCGGCCGAACGCGCGGCAGAATGGCGCTCAGACGGCAAAGGCGTGGCTGGTGGACCGTTCACCCCCGCCGATCCCGAGTGGGGGATGGAGGAGTCCGGTACGCACACCATCGTCTACGACGAGGGCTGGCCGCTGGCGTCCGAAGCGCATCACATCGCCCGCCAATGCCCCCAGGCCACACTGGACCGGGTGGAGGCGATACGGGAGGTGATCGCCGACTATCAGCGCAGGCTGCCGTCCGACGATGATCCCGCATTGGAGGATCCAGAGTTCCGCGCATCATGGATGGGGTATCGGATCGCTGGCGAGCTGTTCCTGCGCGCCCTGGCCTCCATCTATCCCGAGCCCACCGACGAGACGGAGACCCCGTGACCGACGAGGTTCGATGCAGCTTCGAACTGCGCAGCCCCGCACCCGATCACCCCGGCATGTTCAACTACACACGCCTGTGGATAGACAGCTACCACCAGGACGGGTCGATCCACACCGCCCATCCGCCCACAGTCGGCGACACTGTTTGGCTTGTCGCCCACGACATAGCTGGTGAAACCTATCGGGTGATCGCGCGAGACTGGTCGTATCCCGCGTATGGGTCGAGTGATTGGCCGCGTGGCCAGAAGGATTGGAAGCGGGGGCCGATTCTGCGCTGCCTGGTCGAACTCGCAGAGGGCTTCATCCAGGATGAGGCACCGTATGCCGACGAGACGGAGAAGCCGTGAGCGACATCCTGAGCAAGGAACAAACCGAAGCCTTGGTGAGGCTGAGCCGCAACCTGAACGCATGGGGAGAGGAGTTCGCCGCCAAGATGAACGCCCTCGGCCAAGCCTGGACGACGAGCGTCCGAGCCGCTGTTGCCGACGCGGTGCTCAAGGCCGAGGCCAAGCGCGACGAGGAGAAGCCATGAGCGACAAGCCCTACAGCGGCGACTACATGCGACTCCTGGGCGGAGGTGAACGCGTGCGCTGGGTCGACCTCGACGGCACGACGTTCACCGGCGTCATCCAGGACCCCGTCATCGTCGAGAACGGCGTATGGACGATCACGATTGGGGAGGAGAAGCCGTGAGCGACATCGCGAGTGAGTACGTCATCCGGACAGATGGCGAGTCCACTGGTCCCGCTGGTCGGTATCTCGTCTGGAGTACCGGCTGGGACAAGCTGGAAGCGAACCCGTGCGAGTCTTTGCAGGAAGCCCTTGAGATGGCATGGGAAGCCGACCGTAGCGAGTACGACTCCTTCGACTGCATCGAAGGCCCGGCCGGTGTCGTTCCGGACCTCGGCGTTCAAGCCTGGATCAGGGCCAGAGTCCGCGCCGCCGCTGGGGCCCTTAAGGCTGCCGCAGCGGCCGACGAGGGCACGGTGGCGTACCAGGTGAGACTGCGCCACCCGGACGGGCGTCGATCCGCCGAGTGGGAGAGCTACAAGACCGAGGAGGAGGCGCGCGAGGGTGCGGCCCTGGCTGGACCGCCCGAGCGCGTGCAGATCAAGGTCGTCGAGTGGCGCCGCTCAACGGCGGGCGTGTATCACCCGGAGAACGAACGCATCATCAAGGACTGGGGTTCGTCGGACTGATCCGCTACCGTGTATCCCTGACAACCAGTTCGCATCGCTGCCGCACTGGCAAGGCCACTCCTTCTAGCGGGGTGGCCTTGGTGCTTTCCGGGGTTTGACCTGGATGTGTGGCGACTCGAGTTCCGCGGCGAAGATCGATAGACTGCTATCCATGGGCAACGTGCGGTCGTTGGATAATCCGAACCACATGTTCATCGACCGTCAAGAGGTCAAGCAGCTACGTGAACTGCTGCATGGGATTCCAGCGCTCGCGCTCGAACTCGGCATCGCCGTCACGAAGCAGGCACGGCTCGGCGAGGTAGGCCGCTCCCGCAAACCGCGCCGGCCATCCGAGCAGCCTTTGCCGTACCACGTCGGCGCTGCTGAAGCGGCTGATGCTCTGCACAATGAACTGTCGGGCTGGGTGCGGTTGACATGCGAGCAGCGCGCCATCGACTACACCGGCCCAACGTCCACGCCAGGGCTCGCACGATGGCTGGAGCGCAACATCATCGCGCTGGGCATGACCGAAGGCGCGGAAGCCGCCTACCCCGGCCTCAGGGACGTTGTGCAGGCCGCTGAATGGATCGTCTGCCCTCCGCAGCGTCCCGTAATGGACGTGGACCATGAGAAGGTCGCTCGCGCCCGCGAACTGCGGCTCAACGCCATGGGGATCGTCGCACTGGCCAAGGAACTCGGCGAGGAATACCGTCACCTCACGCCCGGCCGCATAAAGGTGCTGAAGCGGTCCGAGAAGATCAAGCCCGTACCGGGCCCGTGGCATCCAGGCTGGCCGAAGTTGTACGTGGTCGGAGAGGTGTTGGACGCCCATCTGTCGGTGCCGATCCGGCAGCGACACGCTGAGGCGAGCTGACCGGCCCGACTTCTTAGCACCCCCGCCGGATGCTACGCTGAGCGCGTTCGCGCGTGTTGTGTCCGCGCTTCCCACAATCCTTTTTCAGATCCATTCGGCAATTCGCCCCGTCAGGCGTCTGACCTGCGGGCATCTTTTTCAGCCGTGAGGAGCCCCTCTGTGGACCTGTACTCCCTTATCCGTCTCCTGCTCCATCCCGCCCCCCTGCGGACGCTGGAGTACGTGGCACCGATCGGGTTCCTGCCGCTGTGAAGTACTGGCTGGCCCGCTATCTCCGCCGCTGGGCCGACCGTCTCTACCCACTCCCACCTCCTCAGGTGGAGTTCGAGGCCATCCACTTGCCCAACAGCCGCACCACCGTGTTCCGGGACAAGCGAACCGGGGAGATCACTGGTTGTTGCGGTACAGCGCCATCTGAGCACCGAGAAGAGGCCAACTGATGCGCAAGAGGATCGCAGGCTGGTTCATCCGTACCGGGCAGCGCATCTACCGGCCGACGGTCGAGGAGATGGCCGCCGAGGTCAAGCAGATCGTGTTCGCCGACGGGTCCAGCTGCCCGCTGAAGCCCGCCATGACAGTCAACAACTACGGCATGGACCCGGCTGCCGCATCGGCAGCGGTAGAGCGCCAATGGCGGCGTCGGGATCTCGGACGCGGCCGTCGGTGAGCAACCTAGCCGACATCTGGGACGCCCTCGTGCTTCGTTTCACCCGCTTCCTGATCCGCCGTTTCCATGTCGACATCTACCGCTAAGCGCTGGCTTGAGCGCCGCCACCTGATCCTTGGGTGGTTGTGGATCGTCCTCGCTGCCCCCGCCCTTCTGTGGTGGAAGGACAGCGTGCTGTTCGTGATCCTGCTGTCGCTGTACGCCAACGCTGAAGCTTCATTCGCGGCGCACAACGCGAAGAAGCGATCCGATGACTGAAGGGCAGGGTGTGAGCGAAGAGAAGGTCGTCCGAGAGGCCAGGTTCCGCGGCCACGAAGGACGCGACCAACGCACACCCCCGCCCGGGTACGAGAAGATGGGCGGCGAGTTCGTCTCGCCCGAGTTCAAGGCGTTCATCCAGGCCGCGATGGAGGGCAAGCTTCCGACGCCGGCGAACGTGCCGGAGCAGGACCCGAGAGTGGTGGCCCTCGCTCAAGAGCTGATGGTCATTCATCTCCCGGAGTGGCACGCTCCCAACGGCAGGAAACTCGCCGGACCGACGTCGATGCAGATCGGCGGCGCTATCCGCGTAGCGGAGTACCTGATCCAGCGCGGCGTCGAGTTCCATCCCGAGAACGCCACCATCCGCTGGATAGCCACACCAGGCGTCCCCTCGGGAGCCTCTGACCAGGGCAAGCACCTGTACCGCAACGAAGACGGGTCTTGGCCGGAGATCCCGGACGCCGAAGAGTTCTGGGACATCGACGATATCGAGGTCAAGCAGCTCAACGACGGTCGCTGGTGCGCGTTCCACCCCCGCGGCATCGAATGCACCGACCCGTCCAAGACCGAAGCCTTCGCCATGTGTGTAGAGCGTGTCCGCGCGAAGGTCGCAGAACTGAAGGGCGAGAAGTGATCGACATAGAGGACTTCATCGCCGCGCGCCTCGCCGAGGACGAACAGCAAGCACGCTGGGCGGTAGAGGGCCCCGCTCGCATCGAACCCAATTGGGACGTGATGCGATACGAGCAGGACGGCACGCACGCGACCACTGTCGCAGACTCCTCGGGCGTCTTCCTCGCGCCTGAACTCGGACGGCTGTCCGACCACATCGCCCGCCACGATCCCGCTCATGTGCTTCGCCAGTGCACCGCGATTCGGTTGCTGATGCGTGATGCGGGAAGTCTCGCCGTAAACATCGGCACGCCCAGTTCGGAGATGGACGCGATGTTCGCGCCGATCGCCGCGATCTGGTCCGACCACCCCGACTACCAGAGCGAATGGAAGCCGCAGTGATCCGCATCAACGACCGCCAGGACCCCCAGCAGGGCTCTCAGGTGATCTCCGGCGCCCAGCTGGTCGACACCAGCGATCCCCGTTCTCGGGTGTTCAGCGTCGAGCAGGGAGAGTTCGCCGCCCGCCTTCAGGGCACGGTGGCCGGCGACCGGTTCCTGGTGGCGATCGGTGACCCCGATGTGGAAGAAGGTGTGGAGCCGGACGTCTGGTACGGGGTGGTGGAGCGGTGGCAGCCCGCAGGGAGCAAGGTGCTCGTAACCGCTCGCGCGGCACGCAGCGTCGAAGAGTCTGTCCACTGGTAAGCGCGACGTTTCCGCTGGTCGCATCGAATTCATCGGTATGTTTTGTGACAGGAGTGAATAATGGCCGGGTTCTTGTTCGGACTGCTCTGGGAAGCCATCACGTGGGACAACTTCCGTATCCCTCACGCCATCATCGGTGCCGTCACTGGCTCGGCCGGTAGCTGACCGCCGCCGGGTAGGCAATGCCCAAGGCGTCGCGCCGTTGCCCATCACCGGGCTGCGCCAACCTGATCAAGCACACCACCTACTGCCCCGACCACACCACGTCATGGGTAGTTACCAACCGATGGCAGCGCCCACCGGGCTGGGATAAACTCAGGGAATCCATCCTCGAGCGCGACAACTGGGTGTGCTACATCTGCGGCAACCCCGGCGCCGACACAGTGGATCACCTCACCTCACTCGCGAGAGGCGGCACCAATGCACCCAGCAACCTCGCTGCTGTGCATGACCGCACGCCACCGCACTGCCACCGCGCCAAGACCAACCGTGAGCGCGCCGGCAAGCTCTGACCCCACCGCCTAGGCCCGGGACCCCCCTCCCCGGGCCGGCGGCCATACAGGGGCGTTCTGCACATTTCCCTCCGTACGACCGAGGGGGTCGCGCCCGCCACGGGCTGGCCCCGCGAAGGAGGTGCCGTCATGGCTGCTTCGAAGCCGTCGGGCCTGCGGGCCCGCCGCAACAAGACCTCCACTCGGGCGACACTTCGCGCGGTGGAGAACCCGGACATCCCAGCGCTTCCCGATCATGTGGACTGGCACCCTGCGGTGCTGGCGTGGTGGGAGGACTGCTGGTCTTCGCCGATGGCGCCGGAGTGGACCGAGTCGGATCGGCACACGCTGTTCCTGGCTGCTCGCCTGATTCAGCAGGTGTGGGATGACGACACCTCGGCGGCGTCGCGTGTGACCTCGGCGGCGGAGGCTCGGCACCATCTGCGCGAGTGTGGCCTCACCCCCATGGCCCGGCGTTCGCTGCAGTGGGAGATTTTCCGCGGTGAAGAGGCGGAGGAGCGGACCAAGCAGCGCCGCGCCGCCCGGAAGCCGTCGGCCGCGCCGGATCCGCGGCAGGCCGCGCGCGGCGCGTAAATGCTCCGCATCGTCCCCCCGCTCGAGGACGAGTCCTTCCCAACCCTCGGCGATCAGGTTGTCGAGTTCATCGAGGAGAAGGCGGTCTTCGGGCCCGGCAGTCTCAAGGGGCAGCCTGCGCGGCTGAACTCCGACCAGAAGCTGTGGATCTACCGCGCCTATGAGGTGTTCCCGCAAGGCCATCCCCGCGCTGGTCGGCGACGGTTCCAGCGTTGCGGGCTCAGTGTCCGGAAGGGTTCGGCGAAGACGGAGCTGGCGGCATGGATCGCGTTCGCTGAGCTGCACCCGGACGCGCCGGTGAGATTCAACGGGTTCGAGAAGGACGGAACCCCACGTCTGGGCCGACCGGTGGCCGATCCGTACATTCCGATGCTCGCCAACACTCAGGAGCAGGTCGCCGAGCTGGCGTACGGCGCGCTGATGGTGGTGTGCGAGGAAGGCGCCGACCCCGAGTGCTTCGACATCGGCCTGGATCGCATCATCCGCATCGGGCACGACAGCCGGGCAGACGGAAAAGCGGTTCCGTTGGCCGGCGCGCCGAACGCCCGAGACGGTGCGCGCACCACCTGCCAGATCCTGGATGAGACCCACCGCCTCTACCTGCCGAATCACAAAGCGGCGGTAGAGACGATGATCGCCAACTTGCCGAAACGGCCGCTCGAGGATCCGTGGATGGCCTCATTCACCACTGCGGGTCAGCCGGGACAGGATTCGGTCGCGGAGGACGAGTTCTTCGAGGCCGAGAAGATCGCCCGGAATGAGGTAGAGCGCCCGTCGTTCTTCTTCTTCCACCGCCAAGCCTCCGACGGCTATGACCTGGACCGGTACGAAGACCGAATCCAAGCGATCACCGAAGCCTCCGGCCCGGATGTTGCGGAGTGGTCGGATATCGAGGGCATCGCAGGGCAGTGGGACCGGCCGAAGGCAGACAAGACCTACCTCGAGCGAGTCTGGACCAACCGGTGGACGCAGATGGCTGCGCAAGCGTTCGACGTCCGGAAATGGAACACGCTGCAGCTGACCGGCGAGGTGATCCCGGTCCGCTCAAGAGTGACGATCGGCTTCGACGGCGCCCGGATGCGCGACGCCACAGCGTTCGTAGTCACCGACATCGCTACCGGCTTCCAGGAACTCGCTGGCTTGTGGGAGCGGCCGGACGACGCCGAGGAGGACTGGGAAGTCCCCGAAGCGGAGGTAACCGCGAAGCTCGACGAGCTGATGAAGCGGTTCCGTGTCGAGCGGCTGTATTGCGATCCGCCGCACTGGAACAACACCGTCGGTGAATGGTCGGTGCGCTACGGCGACGAGATCGTGCAGGAGTGGTGGACCAACCGCACCCGGCCGATGGTGAACGCGATCGGTGACTTCACCGAGGCGATAGACACCGGCCGGATCTCCCACAACGGCGACCCGGACCTGGCCCGGCATATCGGCAACGCGGGCAAGCGCGTGACGAACTTGCTGGACGAGCGTGGGGAGCGGATGTGGATCCTCGGAAAGCTGCATCCGACGAGGAAGTTCGACGCGTGCATGGCCGCGATTCTGTCGTGGCGGGCACGGATGGATGTCGTGGCGAAACCACCCGAGAAGAAGACCCGCGGCCGCAGGGCCGCCCGGATCCGGTGAGGCGGTGAGCGGTGGAAGGCGCTGATGAGGTCGGCTCGCCCGCCTGGTGGTTCGAGAAGCTGATGCGAGGGTTCGACGCGCGCGTGCCGCAGCGTTGGAATCCCGATATCGGGTACTACGCCGACCCTCGGGACGCTGACAGCCGCCGGGATCGCCTGGAGCGGTTGTGGGCGTACTACATCGGGCGTGCGCCGCTGCCGCAGGTCGCCTCGGAGTACACCGAGGTGTTCCGGGCGGTGATGCGCAAGGCCCGCTCGAACTATGCCGGCATGTGTATCGCGGCGATGCTGAATCGGATGGCGCTGAACAGTGTTTCCACTGGTGTCGACAACGTGGGTGGGGATGATCTGGCGAATCAGATCGCCGAGGTGTCCAACCTCGAGGCGGAGATTCAGGATCTGTTCGCCTACCTGTTCGTGATGAGCGAAGCGTATGCGATGGTGGTCGCTCCGAAGCGGGGGAGCACGGCGGCGCCGTTGATCAAGGCGCTGGATCCGCGCAATTGCATCGGCGACCCGCACCCGGACAACCCGCAAGTACTTCGCGCGTTGCTGGTGCGCAGTTATGACGCGATGTTCGACGAGGACAAGGCGACCCTGTTCCTTCCCGGGAAGATGTTCCGGGCGAGGAAGCCGGCCAACCAGTTCGGTGTCAGCTTCTCGAAGTGGGAATGGGACGGCGAACCCGAAGACGTCGTGGGAATCGACGAACTCGGTGGTATCCCGGGCATCCGGATCGACAACAAGGATGGACAGGGCGAGTTCGAGCCCCACCTGGATCTGCTGGACCGGATCAACGACACCACGTTGCAACGGATCGTCATCGCCTGGTACCAGTCGTTCAAGCAGCGCGCGGTGGAGGGCGACCTCGAAGGCGACGACGACGAGCCGTTGACGCTGGAGGAGTTCAAGGAGATCTTCTCCGCGGATCCGGGCGCGTTGTGGCGGGTTCCGGCGGGCGTGAAGTTCTGGGAGTCCACCCAGGCTGACCTGACGCCGATCATCAACGCCAAGCGTGACGACGTGCGCGAGTTCGCCGCGGTGACGACGACCCCCATGCACCTGATCAGCCCCGACTCGGCGAACCAGTCCGCCGAGGGCGCGAGCCTGGTGCGGGAGGGCATCAACCATAAGGTGAAGGACCGCCGCGCCCGGGTAGCGCCGAAGATCAAGTTGCTGTTCCGGATGGCGTTCGCGTTCGCGGGCCAGGCCGAGCGGGGCGCGAAGGTCAAGCTGGATTGGGGTGCGCTGGAGAGCAACAGCCTCGCTGACAAGGGTTCGGCGACCGCGCAAGCGAAGGGCGTGCTGTCCACGAAGCGGATCCTGGTGGACATCTGGGGCATGACGCCCCAGGAGGCGGAAGAGAACATCACCGAGCTCGCCGCCGAACAGCTCCTGAGCATGGCGACGGCGCCGACCACTCCTGCGCAACAGAACCAGAACCAGCAGCAGCCTGAGCGGCCTGAACAGGTCCCGGCGTGACGCAGCCGACGCAGCCGCAGCAGACCAGCTACGCGGACGCGTACGCAACGGCCGCGGCCCTGTATGTGGCCGCGCAGGCGGCACAGTCGTCGAATTCCGAAGAGGACGGGTTCGCCTCACTGGCGGCGATGATCCGGGCCGCCACGGCGGCCATCGGTCGAGCGCAGACCTCGGCGGCCGAGCGGATCACGCAGCGGTGGCGCAACACCAACCCGTACGACGACCGTGAGGTGGCGAACTTCGCGGTCGACGCGGGCCGGGTGATGACATCTACGCAGCAGGTGGTTGCCAGGGTGACCGCGGCCAGCCAGACCGCGGCGTTTCAGGCCGCGGGCGCGCGGATCGTGGTCGCACAGCGTGTCCCTGACGATGTCCGGACTCTTGCCGCTCCAACACCGGAAGCGGTCGAGGAGCCTCGGCACCGCACCCGTGTTCATGTCACCTATGACGACGGTAGCGAGCGCACCGTGGCGCGGGAGGAAGCGACCAACGCCCGGGTGTTCGAGCGCGTCGCGGAAACCTACCGCTACAGCCGATCCCGCGGCCGGACGCACGCGCAAGCGACTCACGCGGCGGAGAACCGGGTCGCGACGATCGTCGACGGCAACTTGCAAGCCGTCCGCGCCCGCGTCGAGTACCAGGCGATGACCCAGACGCAAACCGTCGACCTTGACCGGACTGTTGTCGGGTATCGCCGCATCATCCACCCAGAAATGTCCATGGGTGGCGTGTGCGGCATGTGCGTGGTCGCCGCGGACCGCATGTACACCGTCGAGACCCTGAAGGCGATCCACTTCCTGTGCAAATGCACGGTGCTGCCGGTCTTCGAGGACTACGACCCCGGCCGGTTCCTCAACCGCCAAGACTTGGACGCCTTGTACGCCGCCGCGGGCGGAAACACCAACCGACGGCTGAAGCGCACCCGGTACAAGGTCGTCGACCACGCCGAGCTCGGCCCGATGCTGGTCCCCGAAAAGGGATCTCCGGTGCCGTACTTCCCGGTCCCCGCCGATCCGGCGGTCTAGACGTTCCGCCTGACGGCGGCCGGCCCCGACAGGGGCAATCCATTCACTCTCCGACAGGGAGACTCGATGCCCCACCTGCCCATCCATCCTGTTACCGGCCTGCGTGCGCTCGGCATGAGCAAGCGGGGCCCGATCTGGCCCGTCCTCGGCGGTTCCGAGGATGCACCCGACGCCCCGGAGACTCCGGATGCGCCGGAGATGACCCCGCACGGCTTCCCGAAGAAGACGCCGGTCGAGGACATGGCACCCGAGCAGCAAGCCGCCTACTGGAAGTACCACGCCCGCAAGCATGAAGGCGCCGTCAAGGCGTACGGGGGTAAGACCCCGCAGCAGATCGCGGAACTGGAAACCCAGCTTCAAACGCTCCAGTCGGAGCGGATGAGCGCCGAAGAGAGGGCCGTCGCAGACGCCGTCTCTCAGGCACAGGAGGCGACGCGCGCAGAGGTCGCGCAGGAATGGCAGGGCAAATACCGGACCGCACGCCTGGAAGCGATCGCCGGTCGGATCCTCACCGATGAGGAGCAGCTGAAGTCGTTCATGGACATCGTCGACACGGCGAAGTTCGTCGGCGAGGACGGCGAGATCGACGCGGAAGCGGTGACGAGGCATCTCACCACCATCTACGGCCAGCCCCGCCAGTTCGGCTCGGGCCTGCCGCAGCACCGCGATTGGGGCCAGCACTCCACCAGGCCGCCGGGCGCCTCCGGCATCGAGCAAGGAAAGGCCGCGGCCGCACGCCGGCACGGCACCAAGACCACTTAACCGAAGGAGGAACGCATGTCCACGGACATTGCGCTCGTCACCACCACCTACCAGGTGGACAACAAGCAGTGGTTGCTCGCGCGCCACGGCACCGATCACAGCCCCAACGTGACCCTCGACATCAGCCTGTTCTCGCAGAACAACGTGGACGAGGTCCAGACGGTCACCATCACCGGATCGCCGACCGGCGGCACCTGGACTCTCACCCTTTCCGGGCAGACCACTGCTGGCATTGCCCACAATGCGGCCGCGTCGGCGGTGCAGTCTGCTTTGGTGGCGCTGTCCAACGTCGGCGCTGGTGACGTCACGGTCACCGGCTCGGCGGGTGGGCCGTACACCGTGACCTTCGGTGGCGCTCTGGCCGACCGGAACGTCGCGCAGATGACCGCCAGCGGCGCCGGTCTGACCGGTGGCTCCTCGCCGTCGGTTTCCGTCACGACAGCTACGGCGGGCGTCACCGGTCACTACCCGAACGGCTACATCCCGTCGGGTTGCGTGATTGGTCAGGTCACCGCTACCGGCCTGTTCGGCCCGTACGACGATACTGCCAGCGACGGCCGCGAGGTCGCCTACGGCATCACCTTCGCCCCGGTTCAGGCGGTCCGCCAGAACGGTTCGGTTGTCGATAAGGCCGGTACCGGCGCGCTCGTGCACGGCATCGTCTCGGCCAGCAAGCTGCCGTTCCAGACCGGCCCCGGGTCGATCGACACCAACGGCAAAGCAGACCTGAAGAACATCCGGTTCGAGGCGTAAGGGAGAGCTGAACAATGGGTCTTTTCCTCGACGGCCCCGTCCCGTTGGACGCGACCGCAACCTATACACAGAACATCCCGACGCCCTCGAACCTGGCGTTTTCGAACCTGTTCCCTCGCAGGGACTTCGACACCGACACGGTGGACTTCGTGGAGATCGTGAAGACCAACCGGGCCGCGAAGTACCGCCACTGGGACGGTTCGCCGTGGGTGTCGGCGCGTGACACCGGTTCGGAGAAGCGTGTCAAGATGCTCCCGCTGGGCGGTCAGCTGTCCCAGGGTGAGTACGAGCGGCGTCAGATCGAGTTCGCCAACATCGGCGGCACGATCCAGGCGAAGCTGGTCAACGCGGTCTACAACGACCTCGACAACCTGACCATGCAGGTCTTCAACCGGGTCGAACTGGCCTGGGGCGATGTCCTCACCGATGGCGTCATCAACATCAACGAGAACGGCGTCCAGCAGGAGGTCGACTTCGGCATCCCTGGCGATCAGGTCGTCGCGCCGGGCACGTTGTGGTCCGATATGACGAACTCCACCCCGCTCACCGACCTCATCGCCTGGTCGGACGTGTACGAGGCCACCAACGGCACCACGCCGGGCCGGATCGCGACCTCCCAGCAGGTGCGCCGCCTGGTGGAGCAGAACAAGCAGATCATCGACGCCGTCTACGGTGCCACTCAGGGCAAGACCCGGGTCACCACCGCGGAATTGAATGGCCTGCTCGAGAGTGAAGGGCTGCCGACGTTCGGCACCGACTACAACAGCAACTTCGATGTCGATGGCACCTCCACTCGGGTGCTGGCGGCGAATAAGCTGCTGTTCCTGCCGGACAACCTCGGCGACCTCGGGTTCACCGCGTGGGGCACCCCCACCACGGCGATGGAACTGCAGTCCCGCAACGTTCAGCTCGAGACCGCCTCCGGTGTTGTCGGCGTGATCGTGCGCGAGGACGGCATCCCGTTCCGCAAGTTCACCTACGTGGACGCGGTCGCTCTGCCCATCCTGGCGCAGCCGAAGAAGCTGCTGGTTGCGACGGTGATCGCATGAGTCGCCTGAACGTCTACGTCTACGTCACCGACGACATGGGCACCGTTCATGCGTTCGGGCCGGATCATGTGGTACCCGACTGGGCGCGCAACAAGATCACGAACCCGAACGTGTGGGCTGACGCAGAGAAGGCCGCCGACGAGTCCGCGGCCATCGACTCTGCCGACGAGCCGGCCACCGAGAACCCGGACGGCCCGCCGCCGCAGGGCGGCCCCGGCGCATCCCGGCAGAAGTGGGCGGACTATGCGTCCGCTCACGGTGTCGAGGTCGAAGCTGACTGGAAGCGTGAGGACATCATCGCCGCGTGCGAGAAGGCCGGAGTGCCGGTCTGATGTTCGCCACCGCGGACGACGTGCGCGCACGATACGAGGGAGTCATTCCCGAGTCGCGTGACGCATGGCTTGCGGCGAAGATCGAGGACGCTGAGAACCTCCTGATCAGCCTGGTGCCGTCGATGGCTACCACCAGCGACGCCGCCAGGCTAGCCAGGGCGAAGGCGATGGTCTCCGACGCGATCCTTCGCGTGTTCCGTAACCCGTCAGGGGCTTCACAGGAGACAGCGTCGGTGTTCAGCGTGTCCCGTGCGAAGGGACCGGACTCCGGGCTGCTGTATTTCCCGGAAGACGAACTCGACGCCCTGCGCGGCATCGGCAAGCGAGCCAAGTACGGCACCATCCGCACCACGCCCTGGAGGGTGGATGTCTTCGGCCGGTGAGGCGTGATGCAAGCCTCGCAGACGGTGGAGTACCACGAATACACCCCCGGCGGGCCTGACCCGTACCGGAACCCAGCGACATTCGCGCCGCCGCTGGATCAGCCCGGCACCGAAGTGCTGGTCTACGGGTGGCATGTCCCCTCCACTTCGGATCCGAAACTCGCCGGCCATCCCGACAGGGTGATCGTCGACGTCGAGCTACTGGTTCCGGCGGGATTCGTGCCAACGCCGAAGAGTCGCATCGACCTTCCGGCGGGTCCAGCGGGACGGTTCGAGGTCATCGGAGATGTGCAGGACTGCAACCACGGCCCGTTCGGGTGGCAGCCCGGCTCGGTAGTGAACCTGAGGAGGGTGAGCGGCTGATGGCAGCACCGAAGGTCCGCTGGAAGCGAGAAGTCTTCACCAAGATCCGTCGCTCCGAGCAGGTCGAATCCGCCCTGTACGACATCGCGGTCATCGGCGCCCGAGCCGCCAACGAGGCAAGTGGCGGCGGGTACATCGCCCGAAGTGGTGAGGGCCCGACCCGTGCCCGCGCGGCGGTGATCACCGCAACCGCAGCCGCGATCCGCGACAACGCCCGCAACCACACCCTTCTGGGGCGTGTCGTCGACGCGATGCAACAGCGATGATCCCGGTCACCTTCCCCGACATTGTGATCACCTTGGCGGATTACCTGGCGTCTGCTCTGGCAGCGCGCGGGGTGACCGATCCCGTGGTCGCCGAAGTGCCGGACCCGCGGCCGGACCGGTTCGTTCGCGTCGTCAGGATCGGTGGCCCTCGGACCAACCTGATCACCGACACCCCCCGAATCGTCGCCGAATGCTGGGACACCTCAGGTGCCGGTGCGGCGGAGCTGGCTTCCGTCACTCGGGCGTTGATCGTCGCGGCCGCGCCCGGCTATCTCGGGTCTGCGTGGGTCGGGAAGGCCATCGACCGCGGCGTGTCCTACTCGCCGGATCCCGACACGGGCACCCCGCGCTACCTCATCACCGCCGAACTCGTCATGAACGGCGCCCCGCTGTCCTAGCCCCGCGCTAGGTGGACAACTGAATAACTCCCCTCGGGCCTGCGCAAATCCCAAGGGAGACATCCACAATGGCTCTGCCAACCACTACCAAAATCGGCGCGGGCACCTACGACACCGTCACTGGCGGAATCCTCGTCGCCCCGATCGGCACCACCGTGCCTACCACCGCTGCCGCGACTCCCAACGTGGCGTTCAAGCCTCTCGGATATGTCTCCGAAGACGGCCTCGAACCGCAGGGTGAGCGGACTGTCAACGCGATCCGCGACTGGAACGCCGACATCATCGCCCAGCTGCAGACTGAGCACTCCGTGCGGTTCTCGCTGACCCTCTACGCAGCGTGGGACTCCGACGTCCTTACTCAGGTGTTCGGCGCGGACAACGTCACCGTCACCGCGGCGACGGCGTCGACCGGCACGCTGATCACGGTCGAGGAGACCGGATCGGTGCTGCCGCACCGGGCGTGGATCTTCGACATGGCCCACGACCTTCGCAAGCTGCGCATCGTGCTGCCCAACGCGAAGATCACCGAGGTCACCGAGCGTCCGTACGTGGCCGGTGAACTTGCCGGTTTCGCGATCACCGTCGAGGCGTTCAAGGACTCCACCGGCGTCAAGGCCTACCGCTACTACGACGACGGCGTGTTCAGCGCCTAACCAGACCCCCAGTGATGGCGGGTCCACCTATGCGCAGGCCCGCCCGCCATCGCTGGGGCCTCACCCCAACGTGCCTGCGCTCCGACATGAAAGAGGTCTGCGCACATGCCCACTGCACGCAGTAAGGCGCTCACCAACGGCAAGGATCAGAAGCCCAAGCGGGTCAAAGACCCCTACGTCACCGAGATCAACGGCGTCAAGGTGGAGCTGCCGTCGCTCACCTTCCTGACCTACCGCGAAACGTTCGAGCTGGCCGGCCTCAGCGAGGCGGAGTACATGAACGAACTGTGGCGGCGGCACCTCAGCGAGGAAGCCTATGAGGCGGTGATGGACGCCGACCCCGATGTGGTCGACGACATGATCCTGGCCTGGCGCGCACACTCGGGGGTCTCGCTGGGGGAATCCAAAGCCTCGTAATTCTGATCGAGGCATACCCGACAGCGATCGAATCCGATCTGATCGACCGCGGGCTGCACCTGCGTGACCTCGGCACCAAACGGCTGTCCTGGGGTGAGCTGCGGTCGATCCTCGCTTGGCTGAAACCCGACGCGGCCCTATCGAGGGCGTTCCGCGGTGATGACTGGCCGTGGGGGCTGCAGGAGATGCTGCTCGCCTCCGCGGTCGACTACTTGGCCTTGCTGTTCTGGTCGAAAACCAAGGCTGCGCAGCACAACCGCGGCCAGCCGAAGCAGATCCAGCGGCCCGGCATCGCGAAGCCCGAACGCATCGGCACGGCGATGTCCATCGATGACATGAACGATTTCCTCAGATGGGAGGTGTCTGCGTGACCGCTCCCGGCGAGGCCTTCGAACTCGGCGTCGGCTACCTGTCGATCCTGGGCGAAACCCAGAAGCTGGCACGCTCGGTGTATGGGGCGATGCGCGACGCCCAACGGTATGTGGACGCGCATCCGCTCAAGATCAAGGCCGACGTCGACGTCTCCCATATCGGGGCCATCCGCATCCCCGTCATCGCCGATACCGGACCGTTCGACGGCGAAGTGCGGGACGCGGTCCGGGACGCGCAGCGATACGCCCAGCGCAACCCGATCAGCATCCGCGCGAACATCGACGTAGCCCATGTCAGCAACGTCAGCGTGGATGTCATCCCTGACTTCAGCGACTTCGGCGACCGCATGTCGGTGGGGCTGGCGCTGGCGCAGGCCGGCAACAACTGGCAGGTCACCGTCGGGGTCGATGTCGACAGCGCCGCAGCGATCGCCCACATGGCTGCGCTACACGCCCAACTGCAGGCGATGGCCACCCCGATTACCCAGAACGTCGATGTGGACGTCGACCGAGATGGGATCTCGCGGGTGGCGTCGCTCGGCACATCCCTGGGCGGGCTCGCCACCGTCGCCGGTGGCGCGTCGGCTGTCGCAGCAGGCATCGCGGCGATCGGCGGCGCGGCTGGTGCGGCGCTGGGCGCGGTCGGGGCGCTCGGCGCTGGACTTGCCGCGCTCGGACCGGCGGCCGCCGCGGGAATCTCCACTGCGGCGGTCGGACTGCAGGGCGTGGGCGAGGCGTTCAAGGCGTTGTCCGCGGAAGGCAGTTCCGCGGGTGCGGATGCTCAGGCGCAGGCGAAAGCCATCGCCGCGGCGAACGAACAGCTCGAGTCCGCGCTCGACGGTGTGGAAAACGCGCAGCGCAACCTCGCCGACGCGCAGAAGGACTCCCGCGACGCCACCAGAGACATCGCTCAGGCGTACAAGGACGCCGCCAACGAGCTCGAGGACTATCAGCTCAAGCTCGAAGATGCGTCGCTGTCGGAGGCCGAGGCCGCTCTCGCACTCAGGGAGGCGCGCGACGAGTTCGCCAAGGCGCTTCCGAAGGACCGCGAGAAGGCCCTCCTGCGCCTGCAGCGCGCGGAGTTCAGGTATCGGCAGGCGCAGGAGAAGAACCGCGACACCCAAGAGGAAGCCAACGACGCCTTCGCGAAGGGTGTCGACGGCAGCGACAAGGTAGTCGCCGCGAAAGATCGCGCCGCACAAGCGGAGCAGCGGGTAGCGGACGCACTGAAGGCTGTCGAGAAGGCCAACGACCAGGTAGCCAAGGCGCAGCAGGCAGTAACTGACGCTACGAACAAGACGACCGCGGCGCAGAACAAGGCCGCCGAAGCGTTAGCGAAGCTCTCCCCGAACGCGCGGGAGTTCGTGCTCGCGACACGCGACCTCATCCCGATGTGGCGTGACCTGAAGAACGCCACCCAGGACGCACTGTTCGACGATGCAGCCGAGGGCATCACCCGCCTGGCGACCGCCGCCCTGCCCACCCTGAAAGCGGGCATGGTCGACGTCGCAGCCTCGATGAACGGGTTGACGAAGCAGTTCGCCGAATTCTGGGCCGCTCCACAGAACCTCGAAGGGGTTCGAGCAGTGTTCGCGGGCACCGCCGACTTCATCGACGGCATGGGCCCGGGGTTGCAGCAGGCCACGCAGGGCTTCCTGTCCCTGGGGCAGGCTATGGAGCCGGTCGCCAATCAGGTTGGCGCTCAGTTCGCGAACATGCTCGGCCAGATCGGGGAAAGCTTCACCGACGCTTTCAACTCCGGTGCGCTGACCGAACTGATCGGCAACTTCGGCAACATCCTGCAGGGCCTCGGTGAGGGCTTGAACCCGCTGATCGACGGGCTCATCGAGATGGGCAATATTGTTGGCCCGACGCTGGGACCGCTGTTCAAGACTCTCGGGGAATCGATCGGCGCTATTGCACCGTCGCTCGGTGGTCTCGGTGCGACGTTCGCCGAGACACTGACGGCACTGTTGCCGGATATCACGAAGCTTGTCGACGTCTTCGCCGCAGGCCTCGAGCCGGTTCTACCGGTGATCGGGGACCTACTGCGGTCGCTGTCCACGGCCATGCTGCCGCTCGTCGAGCCATTGAGCGAGGTCGCGCAGATCGTCGGGGATGTACTGTCCCAAGCGATTACGGCGCTTGCTCCGTCGATCGGGCCACTCGGTGAGGCGTTCGCGTCTCTGGTGGAAGCGGTGGCGCCGATTCTTCCCACGATCGCGGAGGTCGTGTCCGGCCTGATTCAGGCACTCGCGCCCGCGCTGACGACGATTTTCGATGCCCTCGGCCCAGTCATCGACCAGTGGGCGGACTTGATGCTGCCGGTGTTCAAGGACCTGCAACCGGTCCTCGCGGATGTGGCGCTGGCGATCGGAACCGCGATCGCCGACGCGCTCAACGACATCGCGCCGTACATCCCGGACATCGCACGCAGCTTCACCGACCTGTTTACCGCGCTGGTGCCGCTGCTTCCGCAGTTGGTGGACCTCGGCGTGAAGCTGCTCCCGCCGATCATGGACGTAATTGTGGCGATCCTGCCGCAAGTGCTCGACCTGATCGACGCGTTCACCTGGCTAGCGAACAACGTCATCGTGCCGATCCTGATCCCCGCGATCAAGGGGCTGTCGCAGTACCTCACCGACCAGTTCAACGCGGCCAGTGATGTCGTGCGCACCGCCAGGGACGTCATAGGACTCGCCATCCAAGGCATGTCCGCCTACTTCACTGATCTCGGCAAAACCGTAAAGACCGTGTGGGACGGGATCGTCCGCGAGATCGCCGAAGGCGTGAAGTCGGTCGGACAGATACTGCAGCTGGCGGGGAACTCTCCGGTCCCGTTCCCTGGCCGCGACAAGGCGCGCGAGTACGGTGAGTCGCTGATCGGCTGGGCCAACGCCCATATGGCCACAGGTGGCCTGCTGCGTGGCCCGGGAAGTGGCACCAGCGATTCGATGCTGATCGCCGCATCGACCGGTGAGTACATCGTCAACGCGAAGTCCACGGCGGCGAATCTGCCGCTGCTGGAGGCCATCAACGCCGGATGGGTGCCGCCGGCGCAGTTCCTGCACAACCTTGTGCCGGGATTCGCCGAGGGCGGAATGGTTCCGGGCAAGAAGTTCGCACAGTCCATGGACCCGGCCAAGTACCTCATGGGCGGTTTCTCCCGGACGGCGATCGACTGCTCCGGTCTCGTCGCGGCCGTGGTCAACGAAGCGCTCGGTCTCGACCCCTTCTCCGGTCGCATGTCCACGGTCAACGAGGGCGCTTGGCTGGCGGCCAAGGGAGCGAAACCCGGCCTCGGCCCGGCCGGGAGCATCAACATCGGCTGGTTCGACCGCGGAGGCGGGGCGAACGGCCACACCGCGCTCACCCTCGGCGACGGAACGAACGTCGAGTCCCGCGGCGGTGACGGCGTCGTTGTCGGCGCGGACGCTGCGGGTGCCAAGCACCGGATGTTCGACAAGCACATGCACATCCCCGCGGAACTGCTGCGCGGCGGCGACCTCGGCGGACCCGCCACGGGCGGGGGTGCCACGAAGGGTGGCAGGCCCGGCAAGCTCGGCGGCGGCACTGGCGGTAGCGGCGGGACCGGCGGCTCCGGTGGAGCGGGTTCGGGCGCGGGCGCACCAAGCGGCACCGATGGCACTGCGGGCGCTACTGATGTCAACGTCGTGAACTGGCCACCACAGCTGCTCGGCGGCCCCGCGACCACGGGACTCCCTGGAGTCGCCGGCGAGCCGCTTCCGGACGGGACGCTGTCGCAAACCGCCTTCGGGCCGGGCGCCCCCACGTCCACATCCCCGGCGGTGACTCCCAACGCGGGGGCCGACAGCACGCACCCGCTGTCGAACCTGCCGATCCCAGGGGCGGCCGACCTGTTCAACGGTCCGGCTCCCTGGTATCTCGCGGCTACTCCGGAGCAGGCGCTCGCCAACCTCGGCAGTCAAGCGGCGGGCCTCGCAACGAAGACCGGCTCCGACTTCGTGGGCCTGCTGCAGAACAACTGGCGGGAGATGCTCGACACCGGCCTGGCGGTTGCGGGCATGGGCGCGGGTGGGGGCGGTGCGCCGATGACGGTGAACAACTACGGCATGGACCCCATCAGCGCCGCAGCTGCGGTCGAGCGGGTCCATCGGCGGCGGACTCTCGCCAACCAGCGTGGAGGAGGTTTCGGCCGGTGACTCGTGAAGAATTCGCCGCCACGCTCGGGCTGGACGGGCAGCTCGCCGCGGACGCCTACGAGGTGTTCCGTGACGAGCTGCGCACACCGCGGAAGACGCTCGCCGCTCGGTGCGCCGATCTCGCCGAGGGACTGCGCCGGCTCGATCTCACCGAAGAGATCGTGTACGACGCCGTGCAAGCCCTGGCGAGGGAGCGCCGCCGGTGACCCCGCTGACCGACACCCGCACGAAGATCGTGTGGGTCGACGTCAACGGCCGCGCCTGGCATCTCGCCGGGCCGGGCCGGGGCGCTGAGGGCGTCATCATGATGGGCGACCCGAAGGGGTGGACGTTCCCGCCGCACACTCTGCTGTTCGATGAGGGCGCCAGGCAGGACGGGGCGACATTCCGCCGCGCGGTGGTGTCGAAGCGGGAGATGGACTTCAACGTCTCTATCGGCAATCACGTCGGGCTGCGGATCGTCGACATGCGGCACTGGCAGCAGGTCCACGATCTGTGGTGGCGTGGCTGGTCTCGCAACCAGCCCGGTCATTGGTGCGTGTGGACCAAAGGCAAGGGCTGGCGCAAGACGCCCCTGTATCTGGGTGACGCCCCCGAGCCCACGAACGGGCTCGACGCGGCGCTGAATCGCAACGAGGTCTACACCACCTCCGCGGTGGGGTTCGACCCCTTCTGGTCCTCGCTGGAGCGAGAAGTGTCCTGGATCAACAGCTCCGGGAGCAACCAGGGCGTACTGAAGCAGCGCAACGACGCGTCCGAGCCGGCATGGGCGCGCTACACCTGCAAGGGCCCCGGCCGGTACTCGATCCAGGACTACGACCCCGATGCGGACCCAGAGGGGGAGGTGCGGATGCTGCGCTGCCCCCTGCTCGCAGAGGGCGAGACATTACAGATCGACCTCCATCCCCGCAACAGGACCGCGCGGGTATACAACACCTCCGGTGTGTACCTGCGCAACGTCTGGGCGCAGATGGCGGGCCGCCGCATCCTCAACCCGATCCCCGCGTGGGGGAGCACGGAGATCGCGGTGACTGTCGAGGACGGCGACCTCGCGAGCGAAGTCGTCGGCACGCTGGTGCCGAAGAACGCGAGGCCACTGTGACCGCGCCTCCATGGGATGGGCACACCGAGGTCCGGCGCATGGATGCTCTGAGGAAAGCGGAGCAGGACGCGTGGCGGGATCAGCGGGCGGTGGTCCGCTACTACGACAAATGGATGTCGGAGGTAGGCGAGGAAGGCCGCTACCTCAATCTGACGTTCTCCCACATCAAGAACGGTGCGGGCGGGCTGCGGATGACCTGCCCGCCGGACATGGTGCATTGGGATCACTTCTTCCGCAACCCCGACGGCGAGGACGCGACCATCCCGATCACGGTCGAGACGGCCGGGCAGAGGTGGGACGGGTTCGTCACCCGGGCAGCGGAAGTGGTGGACGACCGCGGCAACAAGACCATCGAGATCGAAGCCATCCACTGCTGGAACCACATCGCCACCACCGTCTGCTGGGCATCCCCATTCGCCCCCCTGCTGGCGCAGTGGCCGCGGCACTGGTTCATGTTCGGTGGCGTTCGCACCATCATCCATCTCACGCTGATCGCGAACTACCTTCGCCGTCAGGCGTTCTGGTCCGCGGATCAGTGGAACGGCGCACCGGACTGGGCGGAGGTCGGGTCCATCGCGTGGCCGATCGCGGTGGGCGGCATCAATGTCCTCACCGACACCTCCCCGTTCGCCGCGGTATCGGTCAGATTCGAGCACGCCGACCAGGTGTTCCTGCCGCTGCTGCAAGACAACGGCGTCTGCCTCACTGCGCAATTCTTCCTGCCGGACATGGACGATGAGCAGCCGGACCCGGAGTGGTTCTACCTGGACCGGCCCACCGTCTACGTCACCACGGTCGACAAGTCCAACGTCGTCGGCGCCACCGGAACCCTGTTGGACGGCATCACCAGGTTCTTCGAGGACTTCTTCGACGACGGCGTAACCCCCATCCGGTACCCGGACTATTCCACCGGCGGGGATTACGAGCAGGCGTACGCCAACACCCCGCTCGGCAATCGTCGCTACTTCCCCTGGATCTGGTACTACGAAGGCGAATACAGCGGGCTCGGTGCCAGTGACATCAGCGTCCACAAGCCCCTCGCCACCCACGTGCTCGTCGGTGGTCGCTCGCCCGGCTGGGTGAACGCGAGCATCAGCTTTGCCATCAAGAACGCGCTGGCCTGGCTGGGTCTACTGATCGGCCTGCCCGGTCTCGACGCCCTGTACATGGGGCAGTTGGACGACGTGTTCCTCGCGTTCGCGGAATACGCAGACCAGGGCCGTATTCAGCGCGCGGGTCCGTTCGCCTTCCAGGAGCACTTCGTCACGGGTAGTGACAAGGCTTTCACCATCGACGGCCTGATGGCTGGCAAGCATGGCCTGCATCAGACCCGCGGCTACACCAGCCACAAGGTCACCGTCCACGACAACGCCCCGTACATCCTCGGGCCGAACGCGGACTTCTGGATCGGCGATCAGATCGGTTTCAAGCTGGGCGATTTGATCTTCGTCGACTACGTCACCGAAGCCAGCTACACCGACGACCGGACTACACCCGGCCGGTGGGAGATCACCATCGGCGACGGCGCCGACGAAGAGGACTCCGTCACGAAGGCGTGGTCGCGGCTGAGCCAGACCGCTGGCGCGATCAAGCAGATCTTCATGGATGTGGGCGCCGATCTTGATCTTCTGATCTTTTGATTCGCTAACGACTTTCGGAGGAGGTGTAGCCGTTGACCGACGTCAGCTTCCCGGCCCGAGTGACCATCACCGAAGAGGAAGACCTCGACGGGCTGCCCGTTATCACGGCGGACGTCACGCTCACACCGACCGCTGCGGCGTTGCTGCTGCCGGAAGGCCCCGAAGGCGACCAGGGTATCCCTGGTGAGCCGCAATCCCCGTTCATCAAGGTCGGCGAGATCGCCAACGTCGGCGCGCGGCCCGGCGGGCTGACGGCTACCGATCGCGGCAAATGGTGGCACCGCCTGGATGACGATTCGATGGACTTCTGGGACGGCGACTCCTGGGTGAACCCTGGCGCGGGCTCGGTGGGCCCGCAAGGTCCCGTTGCTCCAGCGAATACCCTGACCGCGCTGGATGTGGTCGCGGACGAGACGATCACCATCCCGGCGGTCGAGATCAAGCCGGTCAACTCCTCGACGCAGACGATCCAGCTCACCGTTCCGGCGGGGGACCGCGGCGCGACCGGCGCACCGGGCTCCAGCGGAACGATCACCACCTCACCGGACTACGACTCCACCCAGGGTCCGGTGAAGCGCAGCATGTTCGCCTACAAGCGGACCACTGGCCGATTCGCCCCGACCCCGCCCCCATGCGGGTACGGGCCGTGGCATTGGGCAGATACCGCTTTCGCCGCGGATGCTTCCGGCGCGGTGTCCGCGTACAAGGTACTCACCGCGTCGATGCCTGCGCTGCCGTTCGCGTGGCGCCCGCAGGTGTTCGGCGCGATCCAGCTGTACAACGACAACAGCGGCCAGTGCCATGCGTTCGTGTTCCCGCGGTTGTGGAACGAAACCGGAGTAGCGCTGGGTATCGGCGCCAACCCCTGGCAGACGTTCTGGGACATGGTCGAGATCACTGAGCACTACGGCAACCCCAACAGTGTGGGGATGAGCCCAAGTTCCGACTATGCGGTGGTCCCGGCGAATAGCGCCAGCCAGATCGTGGTGATGGTGGAACGCCAGGGGTCCACCACCGGAACGATCGGATACAGGCAGGCAGGAGCCGCTTTGACCGTGTACGCGATGCCGGTGAGCCTCTGATGACGACGGTAGGGGACTACTTCGACTCCACGCTGTTCCAGGGGATAAACGAGGGCGTCGGCAATCCGGGGATCGTCACCTCGCTGGAGGGGACGCCCGCGGACGGCAGCTACGAGAACCTGCACGGCGCGGTGGGTCCTGATGGCCCGCAGGGCGATCCGGGTACCCCGTTCCGCTGGCAAGGCGACGTCGCCGACCGCGCGGCGTTGGATGCGCTGATTCCACTGTTGAACTCGGCGATGTTCGGATTCAGCTTCCGGGTGTTGTCGGACAACAGCGTGATGTTCTGGACCGGAACCCGTTTCGTGCAATTCACCGACGCTTTCGGCGGTCTCGGGCAGACGGGCGAGGTCAACACCTTGACGATCGGCACCGTCACTACCGGCGCTGTCGGTTCCCCGCTGATCGTGTCCATCACCGGCACCCCACCGTCGCAGACGCTCAATCTCACCGTTCCCCGCGGCGGCACCGGACAGAAGGGGCTCACCGGCCCGCCCGGACCGCTGCGCAACAGCACGGACTACGACAACACGATCACCCACACCAACGGCATGATCCCGCTGTGGGACACCTCCACATCGAAGTGGACGCCGACCGAATGGCCGGGGTACAGGGGCCCGTGGAGTGTGCTCGAGGCGCAGTCCTGGGACAACCCCTCCAGTGGGTTCGCCGCGGACATCACCAACGTCGGCACGAACCCGAACACGATCGCCACGATCAACATCCCGGCCCTGCCGATTCGGTGGCGGCCCTACATCACTGGCGGCGCGACGATCTACTCCGTCCCGACCGACTGGTCCACGAGGGTGGACCTCGAGGTGCGCATCGGCTCCGCCTCCGGCGACATCGTCGCCCGCGGGGTGGGTAGTGCCGTGTACATCGAGTGGTTCGCGAGGATGCGGCCGTTCTTCGCTTCCACGTTCACCGCCGGTTCGACGACCGGCACGATCGCCCCCAGCACGGCCACGACCCTGTATGTCGTCATCCGTCGCAACCTCGGCGCAGGTAACTACAGCTACCGGCGAGCGGGCGCGAACATCACTGTCTGGGCCCATCCGGTCGAGGCACCCTAAGGAGCCATATGGGCATCGTCTACGACCGCGACGTCCAGATCACCATGGCGGGCATTGTGGAGAGCGAAGAACTCCCGTGCACCGTCAACTCGCTCGAGATCTACGACGACGAAGGTCGTTTGGAGATCCGCTCCGGACCGAAAGGGCCACAAGGCCCACAAGGTGACCCGTCCTACGGCTTCATCTTTATGGGCCGCGTCGAAGACCTCACGGAACTGAACGCGATCACCGTCACCCATGCCGACAAAGGCAAGGCGTGGTGGGTTGCCGACATCAACGAACTCCGGCTGTGGGACGGGCGGATCTGGATTCCGTTCACCGATGCCTTCCAGGGCACTGGGCATCAGGGCCCGCCGAATGTCCTGACCGGTGTGGCCGAGGTCGGCGCCACGGGCTCCTCGGCGCTCGCCACGCTGACCGGTGACTCCCCGAATCAGGTCCTGACAATCACGGTGCCGAAGGGTGCGACCGGCCCGGACGGCGACCCGGGTGTGGCCGGCCGAATCCAAGACGCGTCCGATGTGGATACCTCTACGGTGGCGCTGTCGGATCACATGGTGTTGCAGTGGGATGCGACCCTGTCGAAGTTCGTGCCCGCACCGTCTCCGACATGGCGGGGCCCGTGGACCATCGGTGGCAGCAGGTTCGCCGCGGCATCCAACTCCGCGGACGCACCCCGCACCATCGCGTCGATGACGGTGCCCGCGCAGCCGTTCGCGTGGCGGCCCTACGTCATCGGGCGTGTGCCCATGCAGATCCACGTTCAGGCGGTGGGGGACAGCCGAATCGACATCGAGGTCCGGTCCGGCGCTGAGGACGGCCCGATCGTCGCCTACGGCAGAGGGTTCTCCTCCGCGAACTACATCTGGACGAGACTCATCCCGAAATTCGAGTCGACCCTTTCCCCGGCGACGACCAGCGTCGCCACTGTCGCGGCCGGGCAGACCCAGACCTTCTACGTGCGCGCTATCAGGGCGTTCGGCACCGCCAACTACTCGACGGTCTCCGACATCGCGTTCCTCACCGTGTACGCCATGCCGTTATTCCAGTAGGAGTCGCAATGACAGATCACACCATCCTGTTGATCATCATGATCGCGGTAATCGTCTCGCTGGCGTTGCAGCTCGCGCGGTGGCCGCGGTGAAGCTGCTGGACTTCTCCGCAGCACTCATCGATCCGCAAGTCATCATGGACGCCGGGTATGCAGGGGTGATCGGGTATTTCGCAGATTCCCGGCCGGGTACGAACTTCGGCGCGAAACCGCTGCGGCGAGACTACTGCGACCGGCTCCGCGCGGCGGGGCTGGAGATAGTCAGCAACTACCAGTACGGCAAAGGCGACACCTCCGACTGGTACGGCGGGTACGACGGAGGCGCTCGGCACGCCGAGACCGCGCTGCGGCTGCATCGTGAGGCGGGCGGCCCGGAAAACCGGCCGATCTACGCGCCTGTCGACGCCAATCCGAGCCTGGAGCAATGGAACACCTTCATTGCCCCATTCCTGCGCGGCTGGGCATCGGTGATCGGTCTGGAATGGACTGGCATGTACGGCAACTCGCGCTGCATCGACTGGGCGCTCGAGGACGGCGTCGCCACCTGGTTCTGGCAACACAACTGGAGCGGCGATTCCTCGATCAACTTCGACCACTACGCCGCACACCTGCACCAGATCGAGATCGACAAACGTCAAGTCGGCGGGGTCACCGTCGACGTCAACATCACGCTCAAGAACGACTACGGCCAATGGTCGAAGGCGCCGAACTCAACACCTACGGAGATCATCACGGTGACGAAACCGCAGTACACCGAACTCGAGCAGATGGGCAACTCGGCATCCAGCCGCCACGGCGCCCGTGTCGAGAACTTCCTGCTGCACACCCAGGAAGGCAACGGCACCGCCGAGTCCCTCGCGAACTACCTCGACAACCCGGCGAACGGTGTCAGCTACCACTACACCGTCCGCGATGGCGTGGTCGTCGACGTGGTCGACACCGACCTTGCGAGTTGGTCTGTGCTGGACGCGAATCCGTACACGATCAACCTCTGCTTCGCGGGATCGCGGGCCGGATGGTCGCGTGACGAATGGATGGCCAGGCGCGACGATATCCGTATCGCGGCCTGGCTCGCTGTGCAGGACGCGCGGAAGTACGGCTTCGATCCTCACGTCATCGCCCCGCCGTACGAGCGCCGCTCCGGCATCTCTGACCACAACTACGTCACCCGCTGCCTCGGCATCGGCAACCACACCGACGTCGGCCCCCATTTCCCCTGGGATGTCTTCGAGGCCGACGTGTGCGAGTTCGCCACCGGGGCGCCGGCCGCGCCGCCACCGAACGCGATTGATGACGTCGCATCCGTGACGCCGTGGCTGGGCGCGCGGCGCACGGTGGGCGAGAACGCGACACCGGACGGGATCGGCCGCTACGCGGAGTTCGAGAACGGTCACATCTACTGGCATCCCGCGGCCGGCGCCCGCGCCATCCCCGCCTCACTGTTCGGCAAGTACAGCGAACTGGGTTGGGAGGCGGGCCCGCTCGGATACCCCGTCACCGACCTCACCGAGCTGCCTGACGGCGAGGTGCAGGGCTTCCAGGGCGGTGCGCTGTACCGCCACGGTGACTGCGCCCCGGTGTGGGTGCACGGCGCGATCCGCGCCCGCTGGCACCGCGCCGGGTCGGAGACTGGCCCGTTCGGCTGGCCGCTCGCCGACGAGGAGGCATTGGACGGCGGTGAGCAGCGGCAGCGTTTCCAATACGGGCAGATCATCTGGCCCGGCCGCCGCGACACCGTCGCCCTGCTCGACGCTGACGGTCCGGACATCCCCGTTCCGGACCACGACTGATGAAGGGAAAGACCATGACCAAGCTGCTCTCTGCTCTGCGCACCGAGCCGATCCGCGCTCTCCTGTGGCCGGTGCTGGTTGGTATCGCCGGGTACCTCGTTGTCCGTGGCGTTGTGGACCAGTTCTCGGCGGACATGATCGTCGCAATCGTCGCCGCCATACTCGGCATCCCCGCCGCGGAAGTCGCGCGCACGAAGGTCACTCCGGACGCGAAGCTTCGCGCGGGGATGTCCAGTGAGCGTGGGTAGTGCTGATCTACCTGCTCGCGCAGCAGGCTGATCCACTCACCTCCACCCTTCCGCAGTACGGCGCTATCGGCGTAATCGCACTCATATGCATCTACGCCGTCTACAAGCTGTTCACCAACCTTGTCGAAGCGCACAAGTCTGAAATAGAGCGGATCGAGCTGTCGCACAAGGATGCGATTCAGCGTGCCGATTCCGCATACGACAAAGAAGTTTCGCGCGGCGATCGGCTCGAAAATGAGCTGCGCGAACTCAATCGGCTCATCAACGACAAGCTCGCCGGGGAGCTTGTGCGGGCCACTGACGCCATTCGGGAGGCGTTCGAAACCATGCACGAGCAGCGCAGGCGGCTGTGATGCCGGAAAAGTACGAGCGCGACCACGACAACCTCGACCAAACCCTCCGTCAAACACACGAGACGGTGGGGAGGTTGCGGGCGCTGCTCGACGACCTGGCGAGCCAGATAAACGATCTCGAGACCGAGATACGGCCTCGCCGGAAAGGGGACCCGTGATGGATCTCGCCGAATTGGTGACCGCGGTGGACAGGCTACGACAAGTGGTCACCGAACTGTCGGAGAGAGCGGAAACCCAGCAGAGAGTACTCGACCGTCTCGACAGGGTCTCGACGGATACCCGCATGAACCGGATCGGTTTGAAGGTGGCGACGGTCGGCGTCGCGTTCAACCTGGCGCTGACCGGCATCGTGGGATGGCTGTTCGTGCGCGTGGAGCACACCACACGCGAGGTGCGGGATGTTCAGAGCCGCACGTCGACGGAGATCCTCTGCCCGCTGTATCAGGTGTTCGCGGTGAGCATCAAGGTCAATCCTCCATCGCCGAATTTGACGCCGGAACAGACGAAATTCCGGCAGGAGGCGGCGGACACAATTCTTGCCGGATACGACAAGCTGGGGTGCGCATGACAAATCCCTTATCCCCGGTGAAGTACGGCAAGGTTGTCGGCCGTCTCCTCGCGGGCATCATCGACTCCCCGGATGTCGGTGTCATGCCCGACTTCCCACCGCTCGAAGGCCGGGTGACGTTCACCGCGGAGGTGCCGAAATTCCTGGTGCCCGACGCTGTCCCGCCCGCTACGGTCGCGCCCTTGTCCGGTGGCCTGTACACGTGTGTCCTCGATGACGAGGGGTTCCTGACCTGGCGTGGGACGCGTGGCGTGTATCTGGCCGCGCCGATTCCGGGCACGATGAACCCGGACAGTTGGACGTGGCGGGTCGACTTCGACCTCAGCTATCTGGGCACACCGGTGCCGATGGAGCCGTTCCGGATCAACGTGCCGGAGTACATCCCCGGCCCGGACGAGGAGGACCCGGACACCGGTTCGACCGGGTTGGTGGATCTGACCCTGGTGTCCCCGGTCCCCTCCAGCGAAGGCAACGCGGTGGTCCGGGGTGTGTCTCTGGACTCGGTAACCCTTGTCGGCAACGCATTGGTGTTCGGGTTGGACGACGGCTCCACCCTGCCCGGTGTCGTGGTTCCCGCGATCCAGGACGCGCTGGACGCAGCGGATGCGGCAGCCGCGAGCGAAACGGCCGCGGCGAACTCTGCCACCGCCGCCCAGAACATCGTCGATTCGTTCGACCTCAACGTCGGCACGGTCACCACCGGCAATCCTGGCGATCCGGCGTCGATCACCATCGACGACACCGGCAGTCCTGTGTTCGTGCTGAATGCCACGCTGCCGAAAGGCGATACCGGCGACCCGGGACCTCCGGCGCCGGACGCCACGTCCAGCGTGAAGGGCATCATCCAACTCGCCGGAGACCTCGGCGGCACCGCGGCGAGCCCCACCGTCCCCGGCCTCGCGGGCAAGGCGAACACCAGCCACACTCACGTCGCGACCGATGTCTCCGATTCGACTGCGACAGGCAGATCGGTGCTCACCGCAGCCAACGCCGCAGCCGCACGGACGGCGATTGGTGCCGGCACATCCAGCCTCGTCCTAGGCACGACGGCAGGAACCGCAGCTGAGGGCAACGACTCTCGCCTGTCGGACACCCGAACGCCCACGACAGGCACTGTGCCCTATGACCTCAGCATCATCGTGTTCGGGAAGGACACCACGCGCAACGCGTCGCCTGGCACTGGAGACTTCCCGTTCGGTGTGAAACTGCAACGGGCCGCTACATTCACATCCGTCACCTATCGCGGCAACACCGCGGACGGCAGCGGCAACCTCGTGGTCGAGCTCCGCAAGAACGGCGTAGCAGTATCGGGCTCCTCGGCCACCATCGCCGCCGCCAACCAAGTAGCCGGAGGAACAGCGACCGGAACCTACAGCTACGCGGCAGGCGACATCCTCACCGTGCAGGTCACCGGTGTCGGAACCACACCCGGCACCGGCCTGATCGCTGATGTGACAGGCCTAGCCTGATGCCCTGCATCGTGGTCGGCGCGGTGAGCGGCTTCGCGCCGTCGGGGATGAACAAGAGCGGCAGCGCCACACTGTCCAACAGCTACGCCCAGGTCAACGGGTGGGTCGCCGACACCACCAACTATCCCGGTTCGACCGTGTCCAGCAACGCACTGCTGGCGCAGGGTTCCAAGGGCAACGCCACCGTGACGGCGACGTGCCCGTGGACCTCGAGCCTGTCCTGCACGGTGACGTTGAGGCTGTTCAAGAACGGCGTGCAGATCGTTCAGGGCTCCGGCAGCAGCGGCACATCGGGAACAGCCATAGCGACCGCGACCGGTGTCACTGTGGCGCCGGGCGACACCATCACGTTACAGGCGGTGTCGACTCAGGGGAGTTTCACGTCCATCTCTGCGGGTGCGGGCACGTTCGTGCGCATCACCTAGCTGCCGAAGCTGCCGGTCGACGGCCGGTTCGACTTCTCGTAGAACACGTAGTAGCGCTCGCCGTGAATGTGGTTGCAGCGGGCCGAATACCCGAGCGACCGGTAGTGCCGGGCGACTTCCTGGCAGTTATCCCGGCCGATGATCACACCCGTCTCGTAGGCGCTGGCGGTTCCTGGCGCGAGCAGGACCCCGACCGCGGCGATCCCGACGGCAAATGCTGTGCGCGCAAGCCTCTTCATGAATTCCTCATCCCTCGATGTGAACGCGCGGCCCGGCGTCAACCCCTCCGGCTGCGTCCCCCGACGTAGCCCGCGCGCGAACATCTTGCACCCCCGATGGCCGGCGCGTCAGAGAAACGCGGAAACCAGTGCTCAAAATCTGCCAACCGAAACGAGGTGCCAACGTGGCTCCCACCCTTTTGCCCGCGATGACCGGCCCGCACGGCGTCGGCAACCGAAGGCTTTTCCTCACGGACACCTCGAGGACGGACCCGATCACGGGCTCAGGCCAGCGGAAGGTGTCCGTCACCGCTTGGTACCCCACACCCTCCACCGGCGCCGTCGCGAAGTACCTGTCGAACGTCGACAGCTACGACGAGACCATGGCGCTGGCGTTGGTGAACGGCCTGGAGAACGCTGGCTGCTCGAAGCAATGGTGGACCGGAGCGATCAAGTGCGGCGGGTTCTTCGGCAACGTCGACCCGAACGCCATCATGTTCGGCAACATCCGGGCGAGGGACACCCGTGCGGTGAAAGACGCCGTGGTGTCAACGGATCTCGGCGCCCTGCCTGTGGTGGTGTTCTCGCCCGGCTTCGGCATCCCCGGCAACCATGCGTCTATCCTGGCGCAGGAGTTGGCGTCTCACGGCTACCTCGTGCTCACGCTGTCGCACACGTACGAGTCGATCGTCACCGAGCTGTCGACCGGAGTGGTGGCCCAGAACGGCGGGGCCGTCAGCAATCAGTGGCAGAAGGTGTTGACCGCTCGCATGGGTGACGTGGACTTCATCCTCGACCAACTGCCCACCCTCCCCAACGGCATCGGGAATCAGGCGGACCTGAGCAAGGTTGCGTGCGCCGGCCACTCCTACGGCGGGTACACCGCGCTCGAGATGGCCTACCACGACACCCGCGTGAAGGCGGTCGCGGTGCTCGACGGCACCGCCGGGTATGACGGCACCGAGAATCATGCCCAGAACAACGGCGTGCAGGTGCCGGTGATGCTGCTGAGTGGCGATATCGACCTCGGCGACAACTACCTCGTCGGCGGTGAGCATGGCTCGTGGGCGACCTACCGCAACACCACCCACGGTCCCCTGCACATGCTCGAGGTCGCGGGAACCAAGCACTTCGCGTTCACGGACATTGGTTTGCTGACCGTCAAGACGGCGGAGCTGAACGGCAGCATCAACCCGGCGCGGGCGATGACGCTGCACACCCTGTTCACCCGGGCGTTCCTCGACCAGTACATCAAGGGCATCCCCACAACACTGCTGGACGGCACCGACCCGAACTGGCCGGAGGTCACCACCTTCTGAGTAGTCGACTACTCACACGACAACGCCCCGCAGGAATCCTGCGGGGCGTTTCGTCATGTCTGGGCGGGAATCAGATCGCCGACCTGAAACGCCACCACCTGAGACTATCGGACACCGAAACAAGAACCCCCCGACCCTGCGAGGGTCGGGGGGCCTTCGCCGTGCCTGCGGTGTTTACACGGCGAAGCTCAAGGGGGTAACGCTCAGTCCACGGCCTTGATGATCCGTGGATCCTCGGTGATGATCCGCTTCCGGGGGGCTTCCTTGCCCCGAGGGTCCGTGCCCCAGTTGTCGTTGGCGGGACCATCCGGGCCGGGGATCTTCTCCTGCACGCGTACTCCTTCGATTCGGGTATCTCCTTGGATCCCCCCGACGGGTGCCGGGGGAAGACTTCAGCGCCTGCTGAACTCGCGGTAGACGGGCTTGCGGAACAGTGCGCGGCCACGGCCGGTGGGCAGCCAGCCTCGTGCTGTGCCTGCGACGAGGTCGCAGTGGGCGAGTTCGGCGATCTCCTTGCGGGCAACATGCTCAGACAGGTCCGTCTGACGGCTGAGTTCGCGGACAGATACGCGGCGGCCGTCCTCGGCGATCAGCGCGCCGAGCAGTTTGGCTTGCGGTTCACTCAACGGCATCAGCGGCCACTCACCTGCTGCTTGAAGCGGAGGGCGACCTGCTTACGCGGGCACGGCGGGACGCAATCCGCGTGGATCTTCACGATCCCGTCCGCCCATTCGGCGTCCATCAGCCAGTCGATGGTGGTGTCGTTGCATTCGTCCGGTCGGGGCCTAGTCGGCATACTCGCCTCCATCCCCTGAGCCTTGGCTGTAGGCGTGCGCGGCAAGGTATTGCAGGCAGGCGGGTCCGTGGCCGGAGTGGATGTTGGAGACGAACCGGGCCTGGTCCAGGGAGCGGAACGGTCCCTCTCCGGAGCATCGCCGGTGGGTGTGCCTCCACTGGTCGGCGTCGGCGAGCGTGGTCACTGGACTGCCTCGTCGCGGTTCGGGCCGGGCTCGGGACGGCGCCATGCGGCGAGGTAGACGGCCGCGGTGAGGAGCGGCAAGCCGACGGCTACGGCTATGGCGGCGATGAGTTCGGGCATCGGGTGTACCCCCTGGGCGCGTGTTGTGTTGTGGCTAGGTGCACCCGGCGCCGGGGGCGGTGGTCGTAGTGTGGCTACGAACCATCGCGGCGGAGGCCACTTCGGGGGTCGGGACTCGCCCAGCGCCGGGTGCTGCACTCAGAGTCACACCGGGTGGTACGCAAAAAGAATGGCACTTCCGGTTTGTGTCGCCCGGAAGTGCCATGTAGGAGGGAGTGTTTCAGTAATCGAGTCGAACGAAATCGGCGAGGTCTCTCATTTCGTCGGTGAGCGTGCGCCGGTCGTAGATGATCGCGCCGAGGATGTCGCGGGCGTACCGCTGCTGCGCCAACCACTCCGGAGCCGACTGCCGCAGCTCCGCCAGTCTCTCGACGGCGGTGGAGTGGTTACGCATCTGCGCGTGCGCACAAGCCACGTCGAGCCGGTGCCGCAATCGCCCCGCGCTGACCGGTTGCAGCGTCGTCGGGGGCGTGCGCTCGGCGATGGCGAGAGCCCGGTCCGGCTGCTCGGCGATGATCGCTGTCTCCGCCGCGATATGCCCTACCGTGACGGGCCCGTACGTGCGGACCGTCTGATGGTCGGACAGGACCTCGCGCCCGATCCGGTAGGCCGCTGACCGTGCCAGGCTCATAGCGTCCTCGGCCCGGCCGGGTTGGTTGTCGCGGATGGAGGCGTTCGCCGCGTACAGCCACAATCGACCCCACAGCGCCAGCTCGTGTGTCGTGGCACGGGAGAACCGTGGCTCGATGCGGTCGGCCCATTCGATCGCCAGCCGCTCGGCGTCGGTCAACCGGCCCTGCCGCAGGTACGCCCACACGAGAGTGTTGGCCGCCGCAGCGGCGTCGAGGTGGTCACCAGCCGAGTCGATCGCGCGCGCCAGAGTGTCCTCGGCGGTGTCGAACTGCCGGTTCTGCACGAGCAGCCAGCCCGCCATGCCGAGGATTCTGGCTCGAATGATGCGCCCGTCTTGCTCGTCGAGCTGGTCGGCGTCTCGCAGCAGGGCGGGCAGGCTGGACGCGATCGTCCGATACTGGTGGGTGCCCATCAGTGGGCGCAGTTCCTCGAACGCTGCCCGGACTCCGTCGAGAGTGACCGGTTCGTCGGCGAGCTGTTCGAACTGGCCGACCAAGGCTCGCCGCACTGGCTCCCACAGGTCGTCTGTGGCGGCGTCGGCGTACTCGGCGTCCCGGCGAGTTTGTAGGTCCGAGGTTCGCACCCTCAACCCCACGGCGAGCTTCCGCAGCGTTTCCAGGCGAACATCAGACTTCTCGCCCTGTTCGATCTTCCGAATCAGGGAGATGGACACGCCGGACTGGTCGGCGAGTTCCTGTTGCGTGAGTCCGCGTCGTTTCCGTACCGATTTCAGGCGGTCGCCTATTTCCACACTCATATATCCGAGGCTACGACGAATTCTCCTGCGGGGGCGATGATCCACGCGGGTAGACTGTCGTTCGCCGCGGTCACCACACTCAGACTCGGCAGATGAGCCGCCTCGGACCCCCGTCCGGGGCGGCTTTCTTGCTGTCATGACACTGGTACCTCCACGCGCATCCCTCCGCCATGGCGTTCCAGCCAGCCGATCAGCGGCCCCATGAAGTCCGTCAGCAGTTCCAGTTCGTGGGGGAAGTTCTCGCGGCACTGCTCGGGCACGGTGAACGTGAGCGTCGTCGTGGTCATGCTTCGAACGCATCCCGGTCAACGATGGTCCACAGTTCCACCCGCCAGCCGTCGACAGTCCCGCGCCATTCCCGGACGCCGTCTCCATGCTCGGGGTCCTCGGTGAGGCCGAGCGCGGTCGACCAGGCGGTGATGATGGCGATGGCGTCGGGATAGTCGAGGTCGCTCACATGGGCGAGCAGGGTCGGCACGGTCCGAATCTCTCCGTCGCGCACCTCGTTGAAGATGCGCCGCTCCCAGCCCAGCTCAGGTAAGGGCCGGGTGGTGATACGGGAGACGGTGGCGTCAGCTTCGCTGGTCCACATATCGACTTCGGCGAGGAGGTGGCGGTAGGCAGTCGGGGGATGGGCGGAGGCGGCGGCGGCCCGGAGCTGGGTGGCTATCCAGTCGGGATCGCGGACGGTCTCGGCGGTGGGGCGGACGGTGGCGGTCACCGGATCACGCCCAGCAGCTCCGGGCAGACCACATCCACCATCGTTCCGAGGGCGTAGCCCAGCTGGTGCGGGTAGTGGTCCACGGCCAGGTGCTCGAGCGCCCCGCGCTTCCCGGCGGGGGTGGGGTCGGCACGCAGGATGCCGCACACCTCGTGGGCGGTGGCGATGATCTCCGGCTGGAACTGGCGATTGACTCCACCGAGCAGGAGGCGAAATTCCATCTGCTGGCCGTCGGTCCAGCCCGGCCACGGGGCGGCGTGGGAAGGCCAGGGGGTGAGGGACAGGGCGGCAGCGGCGAGGGCGATAGTGGTGATGCGGATTCGCATGAAGGGCTCCGATTAGAGGGGAGTCATGTACCCGGCTATCGTCGGATATCTCT
>NZ_BAFP01000267.1 GCF_000308455.1 Nocardia abscessus NBRC 100374
GTCGCGCTGACGAACTGCATTGTCCACGACCGGCCCTTGTCCTCCGACGGGTCCTTCTTGTACAGGTAGGCCGTCGACACGATGAACAGAGGTAGCAGCGTGGCGGTCGCGAGGATTGCCGTGCGAGCCCTGCGTGCGTAGCTGCCGTCGATGTGCTGGAACGCGTCGTAGACGACGCTGCGATGCTCGACTTCTTCCGCACCGTGCCAGCGGACCAGATCCAGCATGGTGGGGTGCATGCCCTGTTCTTCCAGGATGTCCGCGTTCAGCAGCCATTCGCCGATCACCGCGGTGAAATGCTCCATGCCTGCGAAGAGCCCGAGCCGTTCCTTTACCCACTCCTCTCGGGGCCGGCCGGTGAGCCCGTGGTCACCGAGGATGCGATCGACCAGCCATGCGATCTTCGAGACGTAGGACTCGACATCCAGCCCGATCGACTGCAGATGCTGCCGAGCGCGCTCGTGACTGCCGGCATGCATGGATTCCTGACCGATGAAGCCTTGCACCTCCTCCCGCAGGCGCTCGTCATCGATAAAGGGAAGGGCCTCTGCCAAGCACTGGGCCATAGCTCGCTCCCCCTCGGGCAGCACCAGATGCATCACGTTGACGATGTGGGTCGCGAGGGCTTCGCCGGGGATGTAATGCATCGGCACCGAGTCGAAGTCGAAGTGAACATCCCGAGCATTGATCGCGTGCGCTTCGTCGCGGTAGGGGTGCCCCGTCGCACCGGCCTTCTGCGCTGTGTCAGCCATGGAACGACCGTACACAACCACAAATTGCATTGCAATGTTGCAGCAACACCTCATGCGTATCTGTTGCAGAAGCTGGCGAAACTGCTAACGTTGAAGCGTGAAAGCCGCGTCCACCGCACCCACCAGTCCACAAGACTCCGGTGACAGCATCGAATCGCGCATCTTGGACGCGGCTTTGGTCCAGTTCGAGCGACTCGGTGTCAAGAAGACGACCATCGAGGACATCGCGCGCCAGGCGGGCGTCGACCGCGTCACCGTTTACCGGCGGGTCGGCTCACGCGACGACGTGGTGCAGGCTGTGGTGAGCCGAGAGGTCGGCGCGGTACTCGCCGAGGTAACGCAGCTCCCCGACCGACACGACAACATTGCCGATCTGGTCGCCGACATCTTCGTCACCGTTCTCACGCGATGGCGCAACCACCCCCTGGTCCACCGAATGTTGACGCTCGAACCCGAGCGCGTCATCACCAAGCTCACCACCGACGGCGCAACGACATTCGCGATGTCTGTGGCGACCACGACCGCTGCCCTCGCGCGCGCCGCCCAACATGGACTGTTACCGGAGACCTCGGACCTGATGGTGCGCGCGGAAGTCGTCTGCCGCATCGTCCACTCGCTCATCCTCGCCCCAGACGGCGGGACGCAGTTCGAATCCGATTCGGAAATGGCCGAATTCGCACGAAAGTATCTGCTGCCGATCATCGTCGACTGAAGCACGGGCTCCGCTCGGAACCCGGGGCCTCTGCCGGTCGGATCGCCTGCCCTTGAACCGAAAGCACTATCGTCCAGATCGGACTCGGGAACTCTCCTGTTCGGTTTCCTTCACGATCCAAGCGGCGATTTGTGCGCGTGAGGTGAATCCGAGTTTGGTCAAGATGTGTTCGACGTGGCCTTGCGCGGTGCGTTGCGAGATCACCAGTTCGGCGGCGATCTGCTTGTTGCTGAGTCCTCGCGCGACAAGCTCGGCGACCTGCCGCTCCCGCTTGGTCAACTTCGCGGACTTGCCCGACGCGGGCGCCTTGCCGGGGAGCCGTTCCCCGAGCGCGTACGCTACAGCAGCGTCCATGCCCATCCCCTGGCCTTGCCGGAAGGCAGCGCCGAATCCGCGAGCGCCGAGGGCACGGCGCGTCCTTCGCTCACTTTCTTCGTGAAAACGCGACATACTCCGCAAAACGGCCCGGACGCTGCTGCCGGCCAGCCAGTTGCCCTGCACGGTTCCCATCAGAACAGCCGCGCGCTCGGCGTCGCCGCGCTCGGCGACAGTCCACGCCAGAGCCTCAAGGCCGAACGCGGCGAGCACCGGGCTGTTCGGTCGCCGGTTGACGCGCAATGCCTCCTCGAGCAACTGTTGGGCACGGTCCCGCTCGCCTCGCTGCCAGGCGGCAACGCCCAAGCCGCGCAGCGCCGTCGAACGATAGAGCAATTCGCCCTGCGCTTCGGTGATGGCGAGTACCCGGCGGTAGTGCTCGCTCGCTCGTGCCACGTCGCCGCGCAGTTCGTATGACAAACGAGGATGGCCAGAGCGCTGACGTAGAGCTCTCCCGCCTGGTTCGAACCGAGCATCTCGACGGCTCGTTCGAGGGAGGTGGATGCTTCGGCAGCCTCGCCGCGAGCGAGGGCGACTACGCCGGCGGCGTAGGCGAGCTGTCCCCTGGATGGCGGGATCGGAAGTGTGCGCGGCGAGCACTCGTCCCTCCTCCAGGAAGGCGGCGGCAGCCTGGAAATTCCCCTGAGGCGCGGCAACCTCACAAGCGGCGCGCAGCGCGCTGATGCGCTCGGGTATCGATTGCGCGCATGGGTGGGCGAGAACACGATCGAGCCATAACCGGCCTTCCCCGTACAGGCCGCGAAAGCTCCAGAACTCGTGCAATGCGGCGGCAATGCGCAACCCTGCTTCTGCCGCCGCCCGAGTGTTCTCGGACAAGTAGGACTCGAGCGCTTCGCGCAGGTTGGGTTGCTCCCGTTCGAGCCGGACGATCCAGTCGGGCTGCCGAGGGCTGATCCACCCGGCTTCGGCATCCAGCGCCAACTGCTGGTACCAGGCGCGGTGACGTCGGCGCAGGTCGGTGTCCTCGCCCGACTCACGCAGCTTTTCCCGACCGTAATCGTGGACTGTCTCGAGCATCCAGAAACGCACGACGGTATGCGATACCTCCCGCATCACGATCGACTTGTCGACCAGAGAGGACAGCACGTCGAGCAGACTGTGCTCGACAGCGTCGAGTTCCGAGCCGCCGGAGCGGTCGGTGCCGCATATCTGTTCGGCGGCGTCGAGTTCGAAGCTGCCTGCGAACACCGACAGCCGGGCCCATAGCCGCTGTTCGGCCGGGGTACACAATCCGTAGCTCCAGTCGATACACCACCGCAGCGTCTGTTGACGTGTCGGCGCTGTTCGACTACCACGGGTGAGCAGCGTGTACCGATCGGTGAGCCGCGCCAGGATCTGCTCCGGTGACATCGTGCGCATCCGAGCTGCGGCCAACTCGATCGCCAGCGGCAAACCATCCAGCTCGGCACAGATCCGGGTCACAGCGGCCTTGTTGTCCTCGTCGAGTTCGAAGCCCGGCACCGCCGCTGCGGCGCGGTCGGCGAACAAGGTCACCGCGTCGTAGCGGGGAATCCCACCCAGCGTCAGCTCCCGCTCGGGGTCGGGGACCGTCAGCGGCGACACTCGCAGCACCGCTTCCCCCGCGATGTCCAACGGTTCACGACTGGTGGTCAGCACACGCACCTGCGGGCAGGTCCGCAGCAGCGTCTCGACCAGCTTCGCCACGGACTCCACCACCTGCTCGCAATTGTCGAGCACGAGCAGTGTTCTTCGCGAGCGCAGAAATTGGGCCAGAATCAACGGACTGGCGGCCACGTCCCGCATACCGAGGGTGGCCGCTACGACATCGACCAGCAACGCCGGGTCGAACACATCCGCCAGCTCGACCAACCACACGCCGTCGGGGAAATCGCGCCGCGCATGCGAAGCTGCCCGCAGCGCCAGGCGCGTCTTTCCCACACCCCCGATCCCGGTCAGAGTGACCAGCCGCGACGCAACCAGCGAACTCTTCACTTCGGACAACTCGGTGCGCCGACCCACAAAACTGGTCAGCTCGAGCGGCAGATTACCTGCACTGTCAGCACTACTCACCACTGGCGAGCGCGGTTTCCGCGAGGGTGGCTCCTGGTCTGGACGGTGGTGAATCGGTTCACCCAGCAACGCCATCTCACCCACCGGAAACCCGAGGCGGCGCCGGACCTGCCGAAGACTCTCACCCAGAGCCGCAGCCGAGGGTCGCTCATGGCGATCGCGGCTCATCGCGGCTTCCACCGCAGCCGACACATCGTCCGCGACGCCGTTCTCGCGCAGGTCCGGCATCGGACGGGTGGTGATCCGCAAAAACTGCGTCACCACGTTCTCCCCGCTTCGACGTTCGAATGCGGCATGCCCGGTGAGCGCGCAGAACAGTGTGGCGCCGAGCCCGTACACATCCGCGGCCGGAGTCGGCGCCTCTCCTTCGAGCACCTCCGGGGCGGTGAACGCCGGCGACCCGGTCAACGTCCCCGCCGCGGTCTGAAATCCACCGGCGATGTGCGCGATACCGAAATCGGTCAACGCCGGCTCGCCGTACTCGGTGAGTAGGACGTTGCCCGGTTTCACGTCCCGATGCACGATACCCAGCCGGTGCGCGCCGGCGAGCGCACCGGCGATCTTCACCCCGAGCCCCACAACGTTCTCCGCCGCGAGCGGACCATTCTTTCGGATCCACGCGTCGAGGGAACCCAGCGGGTAATAGGGCATCACCAGATAGGGCCACCCGCTTTCGGTAGCACCCGCCTCCAGCACCGTGACGACGTTCGGGTATCCGGTCAACCGCCCCATCGCACGCTGCTCTCGAAGAAACCGCTCCTGATTACCGGCATCCAACTCCGCGGTCAGCACCTTCACCGCCACCGTCCGGTCCAACCCCGGCTGCCAGCAGCGATACACCACACTGAAACCACCGCGCCCGATCTCCACCGCGTCCTCGAAACCGGCCACGGCCAGCTCCGCCGTGAGCGGCGTCAACACCTCACGGCGAGTGCGCAGCGGATCGTCGTCGGTCATCGGCCGACAACAATCCAACCAGTCTGTCTGCGGTTACCAGGCAACATGCGCTGACCTTTCGCCACTGCTCAGCGTATATCGCCGTATCGGTCGCCATAGAGCGGAGCGCAGCGCTCTCGACTGCGTCGCCTCCTGTACACCGTCTGTCGACATACTCGGTGTCGCGCGCCGGGACGCGGTGCGTGCCTCGGGTAGCTCGGCGCTGCGATCGCTCGTGGTCACGACGTCACCCCCACTCGGAGACCAGCACCAGGCGGGCGGACAGTGACCCTCGCGCATCAGAGAACCATACGATCGAACAGTCGAATCGAATCCTGATCCGAAAGGCCGGGTGGGGCGTGGTGAGTGAGTCGCGGGCAGAGCTGTTCGACGATAAGTTCGGCGAGTTCCAGCGGTGGCAAGCGAGTCCATGGGGGCGGCTACGGTACACCACCGCGGCAGCGAACCTGACCGCTCATCTGCCGGCCGGTCCGTTGGAGATCCTGGACGTGGGCGGCGGCAACGGACTCGACGCGCTCGAACTTGCCGCAAAGGGCCACCACGTCACGATCGCCGACATTTCCGAGCAGTCCCTTGCCGAGGCGCGCACCGCGGCCGCGCAACGCGGCCTCGCTGATCGTGTCACCACCCGGCATGCCGGCTTGGACACCATCGGTGACGAGTTCGGTCCGCACCGCTTCGACGTTCTACTGTGCCACAACGTGATCCAGTACCTGCCCGCTGCGGGTGGGGTGATCGCAGCACTCGCGGTGCCACTGCGGGTGAGCGGACTGATGTCGGTGATCGCGCCGAACGCCGACGCCGATCCGCTGCTCACCGCGGTGCGAAGCCTGGACCTGGACGGGGCGTTGCGGATGCTGGACGCTCCCACCCGCTACAGCGTCGCCTACGAAGCAGAAACCCGCGCCTGCTATCCCGACCGCGTCAAAGCCGACTTGGGGGCCGCCGGATTCGAAGTCATCGCTCATCGCGGCATACGCAATGTCTGCGACTACATCGTCGATGACGAACGCAAGTCCGACCCCGACTTCTACCACAAGCTCGAACGCCTCGAACTCGCGCTGGCCGACCGCTCCCCCTATATCCATATGGCCCGGTTTTTCCACCTCATCGCCAAGCTTCAGTCTCCGGAGACGGTTCCTGATACGGATTTCGGACAGCCGACCCGATAGCGATGTCTGCCGTTGCAGAAGTCCATCGACAAACTCGCCACGATGCTGAAGGACTCGTGCTCGATCGCTGCGCAACGGCCGTGAGGCGCCATCCGGCAGTCAGCTGGCTCGAGCCGGTCCAGGTGCCGCACTGGTGCCGCCTGCACGGCGATGACGGGCGGCTCGACCCCAACAACTGAGCACATGGCATCGCGGCGTCGATCGATCATCCCCGCGCGTGCGGGAGCACCCGCGTGCCCGCCTATAAGTTGACATCCATGTGGCCGTGGTACACCCACGCGTTTCGAGTAGCCGACTACTCATGCTGAAGCGCGGTGAAGGGCGCAGTATTCGAGTCGTGCCCACAAATCGATCGAACAGTCCGTACGCAGCAAGGTGCTGATCGATCAGCCAGGGCTTGGCAACCGCGCGCGAACTACTGCTGACATCGCCGACCTCTCCAGGCCGTCGTCCAACGTGTGCAGTTCTATCAAGTGATTGCTTCTTCTATATGCCGCCGCGCACATGCGTCGCGCATCCAGGTAGGTGAGACAAAATGAAGCATCTTCCCATTATCTATATCCGCGGGTATGCCGGTGCCACGAGTGGAATCGACAGCCAAGTCGACGATCCTTTCTACGGGTTCAACGAAGGCGCTACTCATATTCGGGTCGGAGGCGATGGCGACCCGATGTTCTATCAGTTCGAGGGTCCGATGCTTCGGCTGATGATCGACGAGGGATACAAATTACTCGTCCAAGGTGACCAACACGCCTACCTGGAGAACGCGGAGGACGACGAGCTCGACGCGGCATCGATCTGGGTGTACCGATTTTACGACCAGGCTGCGACGACCTTCGCGGCCCCGCGGCGGCAAAATACCTGGCAGCGACTTCAGCGGCGTTTCCGCGCCGATGGCTTCGATCTCGAAGAGGCTGCCGAAGGACTTTATGATCTGATTGAACTCGTCTTACGTAAGACTCGATCGCCCGCAGGGGCGGCGAAGTCCAAGAAGGTGATTTTGGTTGCGCACTCCATGGGGGGATTGGTCGCTCGCTGCATGATGCAAAAAATCTGCCGGACGCCCGATACGAGGAACGGCCCTGACCGCCAGAAGTCGCGACGGAAAGCAAAGGAGATAGTCGACAAGTTCTTCACGTACGGGACCCCACACGGCGGCATCGTCTTTCAGAGCAACGTGTTGAACTGGTTCGAGGAAGTGGTCGGTCCAGCAGGCTCGGACATCTTCGCTCCGGAGAAGATGTACGGATACCTAACTCCTGAAGCCAGCTTCGGTGATACGCCGCCGGAGGACGAGGAATGGGATCCACGGGCACTTCCAGAAAGTATCCTCGACGTGGATGATGTCTTCTGCCTCGTCGGTACAGACCCCCAAGATTATGGCCCCTCGAAAATTGTTGTCGGACCCAAGAGTGACGGTCTGGTATGCATCGAAAATGCCTACGTTCGCGGGGCGCACCGGGCGTTTGTGCACAAGTCGCACTCTGGCCGGTACGGCGAGGTGAACTCCGAGGAGGGCTACCAAAATTTGCGACGGTTCCTCTTCGCAAGATGGAAGGTCCGAGTCGACTTCACGGGGTTGTCGACATACCCGGTCCATATGGACGAACTACCGGCGGAGGAACAATGGCCCATCTGGCAGGCCGACGTACGGCTGTCCGTCCGCGGTCTTCCCGTAGTCATCAGCGAGCAACGAATAGACCAATACTGCCCCATTCAACTCAATGAAGAGTTGAGGCGGAATCGAGCCGACAACCTCGACACGCCCGACCGCCCGGTGCCGCTTCTGACCACCTTTCTGTTCGACCCCGCCGACCTACATTCACCCCGCGACAAGAAAGCCGCAGAACAGCACAGTGGTAGAGCGAGATACAGCATCACTCTGCGCGTAGGAAAGTTGGTCGAGCGTGAACGCGGTTTCGATTTCGCGGACCACATGGAGCAGGTTTTCGATTGGGCTGACTCATTGATCGTAGACGTCGGCCAAGATTCCGGAGAAGGGTTGCAGGCATGGATGGGATGGAACACTGAAATCAACGGGGCGATCGACGAGTTCGACCCCATTACAAAATTCCCGATCCAGCCCACCTCGATCGATGGCGGGCAATGGAAATGTCAGGTAGCACTACCGGATGCTGCGCGTGCACTGCCGATCTTCGGTGATGCGGCAGCGCTCGACATAACGATTACGGACCGGAGGTTTGCCGTGCCGAGCAAAGCAGACCGGACTGATATCGCAGTACCGGCTTGAAGCAGCGACGGGAGAATTTCGCGCCCGAACGAACTCAGTGCCTGATGACGCCGGTCTACCGCTTTTTGGACACGTGCATGGTGATCCGCGCAGTGACGAAGGCGTTGCCGTCGGCGTCGAGGACGTCGACCGGGACTACGAGTTCGGTGGGTTCGTCGCTGAACTCGGGAATGGGGTCGAGGCGGGCGACGGCGGTCACGGCGGTGGTCGCCTTGGATTTGTATTCCACGCTCATGCCGACCGGGATCCACCGGTGGGTCGCGGGGATCGTGGCGTCTGTCATCATGCCGCCGGCGAGTTCGGCCATGTTGCACGAGGCGATGGCATGAAAGGTGCCGAGGTGGTTGCGGACGCTGCGACGGTTGGGGGCACTGACCCGGCACAGTCCGGGCCGCAGCTCGAGCAGAAGGGGGTGCACGCTGCGGAAGTAGGGGGCTTTCCAGCACAGCGCCTGGGTGAACAGCCAGTTGCCGAAGGGCAAGTGTTGCAGCGTGTTCCAGAGGGCGAGGTTGGTGCTGCCCGGCCGGGTCGTTGTGGTACTGGTGGTGGTCATCGACCGTCGTCCTTCGAATGTGATCGGTCCGGGTGGGTCAGCGCAGTGCCGCGGTGACGGTGCTGTACATGGTGGTTTTTATGGCGGCGAGCGTTGCGGGGTTCTTGCCGATGATGGGGGTGAGCCGGTCGACGGCAGTAGTGAGAAGCTCGGCTTCGGAAGCGGTGGCGTCGACGAGTCCGGCGGCCAGGGCGTCCGGGCCGCCGAAACGGTGGCCGGTGGTCATGGCGGTCACCGCGGCCTGGGAGTTGAGCTTGGCCTGGATGAGGGCGGCCATGCCAGGGGTGAAGGGGATGTTGATGTCGACCTCGGGGAAACAGTAGTAGCCACGGTCCTCGCGCATGACGCGGTAATCGTGGGCGATGGCCAGCATGGCGCCTGCGCCGAAGGTGTGGCCGTTGACCGCGGCGATGGTGGGCAGCGGGAAGGTGAGGATTCGGGCGAACAGTTCCTGGACGCGGGAGACGTACCACTCGGCGCGGTCGCCGTTGGCCATCAGCCAGTCCAGGTCCAGGCCGTTGGAGTAGAACTTCCCGCTGCCGGTAGTGACCAGGCCTTGAGCGTCTCGCTCGATGGCGTCGAGGTGGGCATTGACAGTGTCGAGCCAGTCCGGCGAGAACCGGTTCTCGCCGTCTCCGAGGGTCAGCACGGCGATCTTGTCCTGATAGTGCAGGTTCGCGGTCATGGGGTTTCCTTTCACTTCGTAGTGGTTGGGGTGGTGCCACTGCTGAGCTGCGGTGGCGGTAGGGGTAGGGCCAGTACCGCACGGACGGCGGCCGCGAGGCGTTGCCGCACTGCGGGATCGGGGTTTCGTCGGCCTCGCAGCAGCAGTGCGGTGGGCAGTTCCACCACGCAATCGCGGATGACCGCGACGGCCTCGCGATCGCCCCGATCGAACACGCCGCGCGACAAACCGAGGAACAGCTCGACCAGGAACTGATCGAGTTGGCGCAGTTCCCCGGCGATGTCGTCGGGAATCTCGCTGGAACCGAGCAGTTCCTGCCGGGACACAGTCAGCAGGAAGCGACCCGATGCCGGTTGCTGTAGCAGGAATTCGGCGGGCGTGTCGGCTGCGGCGACGACTGCCTCCACCGCGTCTTCAGGGGAGGTCCCCGCGGCCCATGCGCGGTCGACCGCCTCGCGCTGTAGGGCGAGAAACCGCTGCGCGGCGCGCAGCCAGACCCGGCCCAGCAGCCCGGCGCGGGAGCCGAACGCGTGATAGATCGCCCCGTTGGACACCGAGGTGGCTTCCGAAAGCGCACGGACGGTCACCGCGGCCGGTCCGGAGTCCACGGCCATTTGCTCGGCGGCATCCATCAGGTGATCGAGGTCGTGCATTCGAGGGCGGGGCATATGCTGGAGAGTAACAGAGCACCTGCTCTATAACTAGTGAGTCCTGTGCCCATCGGCGGTTCTCACAGGTCGAACGCGTTGGCGGGTCGCAGGGAGGCGTCGGCGAGCGCTCGTCTGTGTGAATGTCGCCGCGCCGGTGCTCGACGCCGACGGGCGGGTGCCCGCGGCAGTCAGCGTCAGCGGATCTCTTCGTGGCGGCGGGTCTGCGAACCTTCGTTTTTCATCGATGGCGCCTCAACAACGGCAGCGTCTCGATGCGCCTGTCAATGGGTCGCGTAACTACGAATGGCACTGAGCGATTGAGATGCAGCCGTCGTTGAGGTCCCGGCGGCCGTCACTTCCAGGGCGATGTCGATGATCAGATCTTCCGTATGCCACGCACGTCGATGCTGTATCGCTCGAAGGCGGCGGGTTCCGCGTGGCGCAGAAAACTCGAGTAGACGGGCCGGCAAAGCCGAGCGAGAAGGTCTCGCGGTCACGCGAACCGACCGAACCCATCAGATGTCGCAGCGGGCGGCATCAGTCGTGTTCGTTCATCGCCAGAGCCGCTGACAAGGCATGGGCTGCAAGGCTTCGCGCATATCCTGATCGATTTGAATTGTTGCCACTCCCATTTCATACGCTGCCTTCGCAAAAGTGTGCGCTGCTAGGGGGCCGGCCTGGTAGTGCATCGGCGGCCAACCCGGAAATCGGACTGTGACATGGCATTGCATGGCATTGCTTTCGTCGTACGGCGCGGTCATGCGACACCAGCAACACGGTGATGGCCGATCGGGTCCAGACGATCGGAGCTCGGTTGGTCAACCGGCCCAGCCACTTCCGCGTCGCTGAGGCGAGCAGGGATACGACCAGCGTGCTGCCGACGACGAGAGGAAGACCGACGACCTGGGCCGGCCGTCCGTTGCGAGTATCGACGCGCAGTTCGACGCCGAGGCTGTGGGCTGCGGTCCAGCAGCAGGGCTGCGGCCGGGGCGGTGCGGGCGGAGGGCATCCCGTTCATTCGCCGTCCAGGATCGGCAGGAGCAGACGTGAGCTGGAGTGCACCGTGTTGACGCCCGCCGTGCCGACGGGGGCGTGACTGAACAGCAACATGGGCTGGAAGTCCTCGCGATTGTCGTCGCTGGTGAGGACCAATCGGATGCGGTGCCCGCGCTGGAACCGGCGGGCGTTGGCGACCAGCGGGATGCGGTAGTCGACCGGCTCCCCTGGAGGGACGGGAACCCGCGCCTGCATCGGGAGGACGGGTCGGCCGGTCCTACTCGCGTCCTCGTCGACGTGGCGCATGCTGGCGCGCAGCCAGCCCTGGGTGATGTCGGTAGCCTTGCCGTCCGGGCCGACGTCTTGCAGGAGCAGGATCCATGCCGTGTCGGTCGCGCTGCTGGTGGCGGTGAGCCGTAGTTCGGGGTGGCCGACCATGTCGATGTCGTCGGGAAGGGGGTCGCTGGTCCAACTCAGCTGTCCTGGCATGGGGTCCGCGCCGTCGGTGGCGTAACTACGCTCGCCCGGCCGCTCGTCGGCCGTAAGGGAGCCGTCGGCGCTGAGTGCCAGGGCGGTGTGGGTGGCAGGCGGGGGCCAGGAGTCGGCGGTGCGCCACTGTTCGGCCCCGGCAACCAGTAGCGGATGGTGGGGCCTTCGAGGATGCCGGTGTCCCGGCCCTTGAGCCAGTAGTCGAACCAGGCAAGGGCCTCGATATGCATGCTTTCCCATGGCCAGGGCAGACTGTGCTCCCCGAGCATGGCCATGCGCACGTTCGGGTTGTGCGCGAGAGCGTCCCAGGCTTCGAAGAGGCCGGTCAAGTGGAGGGGGACGCTGGACCACTCGCCGCCGAGGCAGACGGGTATGTCCACATCGGCGAGCAGTCCGGTCAGGTCACGCTCGTCCCACCACGCATCCCGGGTCGGGTGATCGGTGGCCACTGCCGCGAGCAGGCCGTTCCATGGGTGGGCGTCGTGCCCGAAGCGGCTGATCAGCCGCAGGCGGCGGTGTACCTGGACGGCATCGGCCTGGCGGAACCGCCGATGGATGGCGGGGATGGCGAAGAACCGGCGCAATAGACGGGACAAGCCCTTGCGGTAGAGGCGGTCGCCATGGGCGGACAGGACGCCCAGCGCATGGATCCAGGGGTTGACGAAGGCCTCGTTCAACAGGCCGTTGTGGTACACGGCTTCCCGGACCTGGACAGTGACGTTGAAGGGGAACAGGGCCCCGAGGTGTGGTGGGCGCTGGGTGGCTGCCTCCAACTGGCTCATGGCGTAGTAGCTGATGCCGATCATGCCTACGTTCCCGTCGCACCAGGGCTGCTCGGCGATCCACTCGACCAGGTCGAACAGGTCCTTGCGCTCCTGCTCGTCGAAAAAGGTGTAGACACCCCCGGAGCCGACCGTGCCGCGGAGGTTGGCGATGACATGGGCGTAGCCGCGCGGCACCCAGTAGTCGCTGGCGCCGGCCTCGATAATCGCCGCGGGGGCGCCGAGGTCCTGGAGCTGGCGGGGGTAAGGCGCCGCCGCGAGGAGCGCGGGGAACCTGCCCTCCTCGTCGGGCCGGTGAATGTCGGCCATGAGCTGGGTTCCGTCACGGACCGGGATGGGCACATTGTCCTCGCGGGTCGTCCCGTGCAGGGCCGTGGACAGGTTGCGGTACTGACGACCGGTCGTCTGCGGTCCGTTGAGCTGACGTTGACCGGGCTCCACTCCAGCAGCCTTGAATCTCGCCATGACACCTTCATTTCCACATGTACTGAAATTAACTTGTCCTCACCGTACGCGCGTGGGTCAGCTGCGGGCAAGGGTAATTTCCACATTCCGTGAAAATATGGGGTGCCTGGGGCGCCGCCCGGCCGGTCGCTGCCTACCAGAGGTTCGCCGGGAGGTCGCCGCCACAAGTGCACACGTTGAGCGCGGCGCTATGCGAGCCGCGTTCAGCGGCAGGCGTTCGCCGCGAGGGGTCTACAACTCGAACCAGACGCGTTTGCCAGGTGGGAGCAGGACGGCACCCAAGCGGCGGGCAAAGGCGTCGACCAAGGGCAAGCCGCACCCGACCTCGTCCTCGTCCCTGACGCTCAATAGGGCAGTCGGACTGCGCGAATCGGCGGTGGCGGCGACCCGGGCGCCGCGCTCAGCGGGTGAAGGGACAGGAGCAGGGTACGGGACAGCGTCATGTGGCGTTGCCGACCAGCTCGGACACCTGTAGCTCGGCAGCGTTGGCCCGGTGGCGAGGCTGCGGGCGGGGAGGTGCGTGGCGGTCAGGCGTTCCCCGGGATGTCCGCGCCCAGGGCGCCCGTGAGATAGTGCTGCACCGTCGGCGCGACCAGGCGGATGATCTGCTCCGAGGGGATGTCGGCGATGCGGTCGATCGCCCAGACATAACGTGTCATCGCAAGGCCCACGATCTGCGTAGAGACCAGATTTGCGCGAATTTCGGCCTCGTCATGGGGAAGGCTCGCCGACACGATCTGCAGGACGAGCGCGGAGAAGACGGAGCGGAGGCGCTCCATGGCGAAGGGCTCGTGACTTGCCGCGAGGATGATCGAGCGCAGAACCTCCGCGGTGGCCGGGTCGTCCCACATGCGCAGCGCCGCGTCCACGAAGGCTCGCCCGCGCTGCTCCAGCGGCACCAGGGCGGCCTCGGCAATGCGCTCGCCGAAGGCAGCCGGCGGCTCCAGTGCAGCCTTCAGCAGTCCCGACTTGTTCGAGAAGTAGTAGTTCACCAGCGTGGGATCCACATCGGCGGCCTGAGCCACCGACCGCAATGAGGTGCCGTTGTAGCCCCGCTCGGCGAAGGACTTGCGGGCCGCCGCCAGGATGCGGTCCGCCTGCGCGCCGCGTTCCCCACGCGGACCCCTTCCTGCTCGTGCCGCCATTTCCCGCTGTCCCCTTTTGCCTATTCGATGAGCTCGCGTGATTGCCTGCTGATGCTGATTCAGCACCTGGTCACAACATATTTCAGTATGTCGTGAAATTGCAACCAGCGTTCCGCTCCGGTCGATGCGCCGATGGACACGGCGCACCCTCCAGGTTGAGTGCGAGCAGCGGACAGACAGCTGGGTCGACCACCCTCGCCCTACCGGGGACAACTCGGCACGCCGGTCAGGGCGCAGCTGGATACAGGGGCGCCAGCCTGGCCCGGAAAAGCGAGAAACCCGCGCCGTAGCGCGGGTTTCCGGTTTGTCAGCTCCTAGATGGCGCGCACGCTCTGGGCCTGCGGACCCTTCTGGCCCTGGCCGATCTCGAACTCGACACGCTGCCCCTCGTCGAGGGACTTGAACCCGGAGCCGGAAATCTCGGAGTAGTGAACGAAAACGTCAGGACCGCCACCGTCTTGCGCGATGAACCCGAAGCCCTTTTCGCCGTTGAACCACTTCACACTGCCTTGCGTCATGTACTTTTTGTTGCTTTCTGTAGTAAGCCGAGCGATCACTTCAACAGCCCGTGCTCACCAGCAAGCATGCCACACCCCCGCCTCCTCATCACAAGGAGGTGAGGCGGCACACGCCGGCGCCGCCACCGAAGGTTGAGGTTGCCCCGCAACGCTGTCGGCCGCTGCCGTCCTCATGCGCGTCACGAGCGAGGAGGAAGCCCGTGATGGTCCATACCGTAGATCCCGCGCCGCAGGTTGCCTGAAACTCCAGATAACACATGTCTTTCCGCGTGTCGGCTGTAACAGATTGCCCGGCATCACCGAATACCTGATGGGTGCAGCCGTTTTGGTCACAACTGGCCAGTGCCCGACTCGGAGACGAGCGCTGCCGCCGAACCAAGTACACAAATCCCCCTGCACGGCGGCAGCGCCCCGGTCCTCACACCGAATAGTTCGCCGCCGCGATCCCGGCTGACGACAACGGTTTCGGCGCTACGCCAGGAGTTGCGGGCAGGACCGGACTCGTTCATGCACGCCGCGGCCTATGCCGGGGCGGCGGCCCAGCTGTCCGGGCCGAAGACCTCGTAGTGGATATTCTCGGCCGCTACGCCGTTGCCCAAGAGTGCCTCGCGCATGCCGAGCATGAAAGGCAGTGGCCCGCAGAGGTATGCCCGGGTACCGGCCGCGATAGTGATTTCGCCGAGGTCGGCGCGGCCTTCCCACAACCTGTGTTCGGGGCGGCGGGCGCCGAGATCCTCATACCAGCGATACATCACCGCGTACGGCAGGCGTTCGACGAGTTCGGCCAGTTCCGCGCGATGGGCATGGCTGCTGGGCGAGCGATCGGCATGCAGCACCGAGATCGGGCGGCTGTCGGCCGTGCCGGCGAGGTGACTGAGCATTCCCATCATCGGCGTGCATCCGATACCCGCGGAGATCAGCAGCAGCGGCGCGTCGTCGTCCTGGAGGACCAGATCACCGAACGGCGTGGTCACCTCCAGCATGTCACCTTCGAATACGTTGCGATACAGGAAATTCGACACCTCCCCCGCTGGTGCGATCGAGCCATCCGGCAGGGTGTGAGCGTCGACCCGTTTGACAGTGATGCGCCAGTCCTCGCTCGACGGCGCCGACGACAGACTGTACTGGCGAATTTGGCGCGCACCGTCCTCGAGACGCGCAGCCACCGAGAGGTATTGGCCCGGAGAGAAGGGCGGCAGTGGTGTGCCGTCTACCGAGGTGAGCACGAAGGAGACCGTGTCGGCGGACTCGTGGCGCCGTTCGCGCACGCGCACCTGCCGCCAGACGTCACCCACCGCGACACCCGCGGACCGGTAGAGGCCGGCCTCCATGGAGATCAGCGTCTCGGCCATCAGCCAGTACAACTCGTCCCACGCAGCGGCGACCTCGGCGGTGACGGCGTCACCGAGCACCTCGGCGATGGCTTCGAACAAGTACTTGTGCACGATCTGGTACTGGGCGGGCTCGATGCCCAGGGAGGCATGCTTGTTCGCGATCCGCGACAGAATGAGGTCGACACGGGCCTGATCGGGTTCGAGTTGCAGCGCCGCGAAGGCGGCGATAGCACCGGCGAGGGCTTTCTGCTGTCCGCCCTGCTTCTGGTTGCCACGATTGAACAGATCGCGTTCGAGTTCGGGGTGGGCGGCGAACATCTTGCGGTAGAACAGCGTCGTGATGTCGTCGATGGCGGCGCCTACCGCGGGCAGGGTGGCCCGGATCGTTTCTTTCGTGGTGGCCGAGAGCATGTCATTCTCCGATCGTTGCAGAAATCTGAGGGTCGGTGCCGCCTACCCGGGGCAGGGCGAGAAGGACGGAGCGGGCGGGACTTCGAGTGAGGTCGTCGATGGTGACGGTGTCGAGGGACTCGAAGAATGCTTCCTGGGCGCGGCGTAGCGCCGAGCGCAACAGACACCCTGACCGCAGCGGGCACGGATTGGCGCCGTCGCATTCGACTACTTCCGCCTCGCCCTCGAGTCGGCGTGCCAGCCATCCGACCGAGGCGGTACGCCCGAGTTCGGTGATGACCAGACCGCCGCCGCGTCCGCGGCGCGCGTCCACGATGCCCAGTTCGCCGAGCCGGGTGATCACTTTCGCCGCGTGCGCGTAGGACACCGACAACTCCTCGGCGATCTCCCGGCTTCCTGGACGTTCACCGCTGCCTACCACCGCCAGTCGCATGACGACCCGTAGCCCGAGGTCGGTGAAGCGGGTGAGCTGCATGTCCAGAAGATACGATAATTCGCATTCGCGATACCAATTATGTGAGCGGGATAACCTGGTCGGGACACCATGCCCAGGTCGCGCACATGAGGCTCACCGCAATTGCCGCGCCGGGCATTCGGCCGGCGCATCTCGCGGCCGTAGCGCAACACCCGCGGCGGAGCTGCGGGTCGTTGCGCCTCTCGGTCGAGGCCCATTGGCCCTGGGTCGCGCCTCGGCTGGACCAGATACTGAATGCCGAGCCGTGAGCCGCGCGGAACAACAGCAAGCCGCGCCCACCCGCGAATTGACCGAAAGGCCGCTGAGATGACCGTCCAACACCGTCTCGATCTTCACGGCTCGGCTTCGGCGGCGGTGATAGTGGGGACCGACGGCTCAACGGCCAGCGCCCGAGCCGTGGCCTGGGCATGAACAGGTCTTTCGCAGCGGCCCGGTGGTGGTCGGCGTGGACGCGAGCCCCGTCGGGGAGTCCGCGATCGAAGCAGCGTTTCACGAAGCGTGTGAGCGTGATGCCGAACTCGTAGCGGTCCACGCCTGGAGCGATCTGTCCGAGGGACGATTCGCCGGTACGAGCTATCTCGACATTCCGATCGCCGAGCTGGAAACCGCCGAACACGCCCTCGTGTTCTCGTGGGGGCACTCCGGCAGGCACGGTGACCACCGGGCCGCGACATCCACCCAGCGGCGGCCCACTTCGACAACACAAGAGGAATCACCATGAGAGACAAGACATCCGCCCAGCCCTACCATGCCAAGCCCGGCGAAAGCCTCGCGGACCCATACAACATCCCCGGTATAGTGCTGTTCCTCGCCGGGGTGGTGATCCCGGCCTCCACAATCACCGCGGCTGGCAACGGGTTCACCGGCTGGGTCGTCCTCGGTGGCACTGCCACCACACTGTGCTTCCTCGCCAGCGTCACGCTGTTGCGTCTCGAGCACGAACGCCTACGCCGGCTTGCCCAACGCCCCTCCCCGGTCCGGACCGAAAGGCAGCCGCAGAGCCCCGCCTGAGCAGCCGGTCGACGTATGTCGAGGGCCCTATGACTACGCCGAGTTCGGACCGGGGTCAGCATCCGCACGGCGTTGCAGGCGGGTGCACCTGTTGCCATTCCACCCGCCATTGCGGGCCGATTGACCCTCCTATGGGACTGAGATGTCGTTGGACACCGATAACAGCCTTCGACGTACACGCCCGCAGGGACCGTGACGGAAGGATGCACGATATGCGATGGACCGTTCCCGTGGTGGTGACAGCTGCCGCGGCGCTCGTCCTGCGGCACCGGATGTTGCGCTGGGGTGCCACCCGGGCAGAGGCGGCGGCCGAGTATCCCGGCGACATGCTGATACCTGACCCCACGGCCTGTTCGACCATGGCCACAACGCTCGAGGCACCTCCGCAGGCTGTCTGGTGCTGGCTGGTACAGATGGGCGCTGACCGCGCCGGCTGGTACAGCTGGGATCGTCTCGACAATGGCGGTCGGCCGAGCTCGGTGCGGATCGTGCCGGAATGGCAGAAATTGCGGGAAGGGGACCGAGTCGATGCGACGGTCGGCGGCCGCACCTATTTTACTGTGGCGATCGCCGATCCCCCGACGACGTTGGTGTTGCGCAGCGATCTCGCGTTGCCAAGCGGACGCCCCTTCGACCCGCGCGGACCACTTCCCCGCATGTTCACTCGAGGTGTGTGGGGCTTCCACCTCACCGAACTACCCGGTAGACGCACTCGTCTGGTAGTACGAACCATCGGGCGCGATGCGCCCTGTCCGGTGATGGCGGTGGCAGACTTTCTGTTCGGCCAGCCCGCTCATCTGATCATGCAAGCGCGGCAGTTCGCCAACCTGCGCCGCCGCATCCGGGCCGACGAGGACACTGCGTACTTCGCAGATACAACAGCGCCATCATGACCAATCGGTATGGTCCGGTCGCTCATTGCCGAGCGTCTCCCACCGGCCTCGGCAGGCAATTCCGGGCGTGAGCGATGGCGTCGGGAGTGTGCTCGAAGATGTGGCGTGCTCCGCCGGAGGGCAGCGCTCCGATGGCGGTGAGGCGACGGCGATGGTCGTCGCGCAGGCCGGACATGAGAACCGTGATGTGGTGGTGTTCGAGTTTGGCGATGGCGTCTTTGAGCACGATCGCGCCGGTGGTGTCGAGCGCGGTGACGCGACGCCGAATACGGCGCACTCGGCGTCCGAGAAACCGACGAAACCAGCACTCAACTCGCCGAGTTCGTCTACGAAGGCATCGATGACCGCACTCGCGTCATGATCGGCGACCTCCCACGCGGGCACGGTGTGCTCGGACTTCTCATCGAAGAACCCAAACCGCTACGACTGACCAGAATCGCCGACCATCCCGCCTCGGTCGGTTTTCCGGCACATCACCCGCCCATGCACACCTTCCTCGGGGTCCCGGTCAAAGTGCGCGAGGAAGTATTCGGCAACCTCTACCTGACCGAAAAGGCGGGCGGACAGGAGTTCACCGAAGACGACGAGGTCGTGGTCCAAGCATTGGCCGCCGCAGCAGGTATCGCCATCGAAAACGCCCGGCTCTATGAACAATCCAGAATCCGGCAACTATGGCTCGAAGCCATACGGGACGTAGCCACCGAACTACTGGCCGGCGGCGAGCCAGAGGAAGTCCTGCAATTCGTCGCCGAACGCGCACTGAAACTGACCGACTCGGCGATCACCTTCCTCGCTCTGCCCGAGGATCCCGACATTCCGCACAACGAAGTTACCGAACTTCTTGTTGTCGCCGCCGCCGGGCCGGATTCGGAAGCGATGCGCTATCGACCCGTACCGGTCGACGGATCATATGTGGGCAGAGCGTTCCGGGAAGGACGACCGGTCTCAGTGGACGAGCGGCTCGCTGACACATTCGCCGCCGCCGCTCCGGAGACGGGCCCAGCTTTGATCCTCCCGCTGCGTGCGCGGGGCTCGGTCATCGGTGTACTCGCCTCGCTGCGGCCAGCGGCAGCGCCGCCGCTCGATACCGCCACGCAGGCCATGATGGCGGCCTTCGCCGATCAGGCGGCCCTTGCCCTGCAGTTGGCCGACACCCAGCGTCGGATGCGTGAGCTCGATATCCTCTCCGACCGTGACCGCATCGCCCGCGGCCTGCACGACCACGTGATTCAGCGGCTGTTCGCGGTGGGTCTGGCCCTGCAGGGTACGGCGCAGCGGGCACGTGTGCCGGAAATCAAATCTCGGCTGACGGACACCATCGACGACGTGCAAAGCATCGTTCAGGACATTCGCCATTCGATTTTCGACCTGCAGAGCAACACGACGGCGGATTCGTCGAAGTACCGGAAACATCTGCATGGCATCGTGGTCGATATGACCGCCGAAACCGGGTTGCGGACCACCGTCCGGCTCGCCGGACCGGTCACCGTTCTGGCACCACCACTGTCCGACGACGTCGAAGCAGTTCTGCGAGAGGCGCTGAGCAATGTGGTGCGGCATGCGGCCGCGAGTACTGTGGCGGTCGAATTGCACGTCAAGGATGACGTCACCATCGAGGTGACCGATGACGGCGCGGGCATCCCGGACGACATCTCCCGCCGCAGCGGCCTGGCGAACTTGGCCACGCGGGCGGAGAACGCCTGCGGCAGCTTCAGCATCACCAACCGGCCCGAAGGCGGCGCCGTGCTGCGCTGGGCAGTCCCGCTGCCGTGACCGGTACCGGCCCCGCGCCGAACAGCAAGGCGGCGACGAGCTTCGGCGGAGGGACCAACTCTTCGTCCATGGCAGGCACTGGCCTATCATTCGGCCACGGGGTCAGGTCCTCATCGAGGTGGAGAGACGCTCGTGCACTTCTGTTGGGGGAGCGATCAGTTCAACTCCGGTGACCAGTGTGGGTTCGATCGTGATCACGCGGTCCATGGCGTGATCCACCCAGGGCCGAAGGCGCCGGGTGTATTCGGCGATCAACTCGGGGTCGGTGACGGGCCGCGCGAGGCCGGTGACCACCACCGACCAGCCCAAGCGGTCTATGGGATCGATGTCGTCCACCTCATAGGCGACCACCACTGATCGGTCTGCGCGCACGGAACCAGCCAATCCCGAGCCGAGCGCGGTGCGCACGACTATCGAGCTGCCATCGATCACCAGGTGGTTCACCGGACGAATCGCAGGCAACGCATCGCGGGTGAAAACGATCCGCCCGAAGGGCGCACTCGCCACCAGTCGCATCGCCTCGGCCCGATCGATTTCGACGCTGATCCGAGGCGGCCGATCATCGCTCTCCGGCACGCGGTCTGACCACATCTCTCCCACTCTCGATTTGGATTTGCCTTCCATGGCACCAGCGGAATCCGTGCTCGCACAGGGGCGAATGTCCTCACCGCCGCAGACCAAAGCCCCGCCGTCGGTGCGGAACGAAGCTCAGTGACGGCTGCCGGCCCGCTTCCCGCGCAGGTCATCAAGCGGATGAACGACCATCACCGGGCACGACGCGTGCCGCACCAAGGTGTTGGCCGTTGAGCCGAGCAGCATGCCTGCGAATCCACCGCGCCCGCGGCTGCCCACGACCAGCAACTGCGCGACCTTCGACCAGCTCAGCAGATGCGGAGCCGGCGCGGAGACCTCTACCTTCTCGGCGACCCGGACTTCCGGGAATTTCTCCCGCCAGCCCGCCAGGCGCTCGGCGAGAATCACCCGCTCGACGTTGTCGAGGTCGATCTCACCCAAGCTGGTGTGACCGGCGAACCGGCCGGAGTTCCAATCGCTCCAGACATGCACGGCGACGAGTTCGGCTCCGCGTTCGGCCGCTTCGGTGAACGCCGCCGCGATCGCCGCCTCACCGACCGGGCTACCGTCCACGCCGAGGACGACCGGGCCCGAAGCGTGCGTCGTGGCATCGGCGTCGGAGTCGGCGCGAACGACAACGACCGTACCGTGCGCGTGAGCGGTCACGGCCAATAGCGTGGAACCCAGATGGGTGAACGTTCCAGCGTTGCCGGTCGCGCCGATCACGACCGCATACGCCTCGGCGCTGTGCTCGATCAGCAGTTGCCTACCGGTGTCGGTGGTCGCACGAGCCGAGACACGCAGCTCCGGCGCGATCGAGCGGGCCAGGCGTTCGGCCCGGGCGACCACTTCCCTGCCCTGTTCGCGCACAGCGTCGATGACCGATGGAACGATCACCTCGTAGTCACCCAGGATCCAGCTGTTCCCCACCAGATCCATGCCGTGAAGGATCTCGAGTTCCCGTCCGCGTTCAGCCGCGAACTGGGCCGCCCACCGCACGGCGGTCCACGACCCGTCCGAACCGTCCACCCCGACGACGACCTTCGCCGTAGCGATGTGATGCGGGTCGTCGAATCGCTGGTCTGTCATGAGAACCTCCGAACTCGTGGATCGTATGGCGACTCTGCCGAGCACCGCCTCCCAACGGTATGAGCGGCATCTCAGGCAGGCCAGGTTCCAATGTCCCGCGAGTGCACCGGCCGTTCGTCCCGATCGTGGCGGCGTTTCGACTCTCTGCGGCGAGACACCATCCATCCGCCCCTCCGGTGCACCTGCGTGGCGAGGGCCGCGCACTCGGCCGTGTCCCCGGCCGGATCGTCGTCATCGCCGTGGACGGCATGCCTGGATCTGGGTGTCGGCTTGTCTGAGCCGGTTGCCGCCGCTGTTCCACACGCGGTCGAAACCGTCATCACGGAATTGCGCAGGGCCGAGCCGACGAATCGGCTCCGGAAGTAGATCAGGTCAGTGCTTCTCGGGGCACCGGATGTGGCCTGGGTTCGGCGATGGTCGGTCCGCCGTCACCTCGAACGGACGACGATCATCGGCACGTCTATCGAGTGCAGCAGCACCTTGCTGGTCGACCCCAGCACCGCGCTCGCGAATCCGCCTCGACCGTGCGTGCCCACTACCACCAGTTGCGTATTCGCCGACTCTTCCAGCAGGGACCGTGCCGGGCGATCCGCGGTGACGATGCGCAGCACGGCGACGTCCGGGTAGCGTTCGCTCCAGCCCGCGAGATTCTCTGCCAGCACCGCCTCCGCCGATTCGCGGGCGCCGTTCCATCCTCGGACGGGCACGTCCAGACCGCTCGTGTCGCTCCATGCGTGCAGCGCCACCAGGTCCACTTTCCGCCGCGACGCCTCCTCGAACGCGAGCTCGACGGCGGGCACGCTGTTGGCGGTGCCGTCGACGCCGACGAGCACCGGTTGACGGGCTGATACGGCGTCGATCGCGGAGATTCCGTGGATCACCGCGACCGGGCAGTGCGCGTGGTGGGTGGTCGCGGTACTCACCGAACCGAGCAGGCCCCGCTGGAACGCGCCGAGCCCCCTGCTACCGACCACAAGCATCCGCACCTGCGCGGAACGCTCGATGAGTAGCGGGATGACCAGTTCGAAGCTCACCTCGGTGGTGATCGCGGGCTCGTCGCCCGGCGAAGCTGTGCGCGCCACCCGCGCAGCCTCGGTGAGGATGCGTTCGCCGTCCCTGCGCATCCATTCCAGGTCGGCCTCGCCCATCGAGATGCCGGGCCCGAAACCGGTGGGTACAGCCATGGAGGTGATGATGTGCAGCGCGCAATGGTGCAGGGCTGCTTCGGCGGCCGCCCAGGCCACCGCTTGATACGAACTGGGCGACCCGTCCACCGCTGCCAGGATCGACGAGTTCGGTGGTGCGAGGCGCGAAGACCTTTCGGTAGACATGCCAACTTCCTTTCAAGGCTGCGTTCACTACCGCGTATGCGGGTCGGCCGAGTCCACCATCCGTCCAGCGGAATGATCACGCTTTCGGACATCGCCGTTTCACCTTCTTCCGACGGTGGGTGCCGTCAGCTTCGAGGATCGCGCCTCGGACGGCTCATCGGCAGAGACGAAAGTCATTCACCGGACGGGACGTCGGCCCCTGTATCCCGTGCCTCGTAGAACGCTTTCACCGCGGTCGGCAGTGTCGGATACAGGTGCCGTTCGCCGATTCTCGAGGTCAGGCCAGAAGCGTCCAGTGCGTCGCGCAGGTCATGCTTGACCCGAGCCATGGCGAAAACGATTCCCTTGCCAGATAGTTCGGCCCTGAGTTGTTCCACCGCGTCCAATGCGGTCAGGTCGACCTCTACGTTGGCCTCGGCGTTGAGCACGAACCAGCGCACCGGCGTTTCCCCGCGTTCGGCGCTCGAGCCCACTGCCGCCAGCGCTCTGCGACGGAAATCCTCCGCGTTGGCGAAACACAATGGCGCGTCGTATCGGTAGATCACCAGCCCTGGAACGGGTTTAGCGGTGGGATAGTCGTCGATGTCGTGCATTCCCGCCACCCCGGAGACAAAGCCCAAAATCGCGTCGTGGGCGCGGGCGATCCTGCGCAGTAAATCGAAGATCGACAGCGCGATCGCGACGAGCACGCCGTAGAGCACGCCGAGGCCGAGCACCGCGACGAGGGTCGCGAGCGCCAACTCGCTGCGCCGGAATCGTGCGAGACGTCGGAACTCCGCAAGGTTGATCAGCCGCAGCGCCGCGCAGATGACCAGCGCCCCCAGCGCCGCGGCCGGAAAGGCTGCGAGGATGCCGCGTGCCCCGAGCAGTACCGCCAGCACACCCCCGAGGGTGACGAGTGAATACAGCTGGGTGCGAGCGCCCATGGCGTCGGCGATGGTGGTCCTGCTGCCCGAACAGCTCACCGGGAATCCGTGCAGCAGCCCGGCCGTGAGGTTGGTGGCGCCGAGGGCCGCGAGTTCGGTGTTGGCCTCAACCCGGTCGCCGTGGCGGGCCGCGAAAGCCCGGGCAGTCAGAACACAGTCGGAGAATCCGACCACCGCGATGCCGATCGCGGGCAGGATCAGAGCAGCGAGGTCGTTCATGGCGACCGAACTCAGACCCGGCGCGGGAATACCAGCGGGGATCGCGCCGATCAACCGGATACCGAAACGGTCCAACGACAACACCGTGACCACAGCGGTCGCCAACAAGACCGCGATCAGCGGCCCGGGGACGCGAGGAGCCCGCCAGGCCAGCACCAGGAGCACGGTCAGAACCGTTGCCGCCAGCCAGAAGGTGGGCCAGTGCCAGTCACCCCAGGTTGTCGGTGAACGAACGCAATTCCGCGAGAACGGATTTCCCCTCCACTGGCACTCCGGTCACCGCTGAGAGTTGACCCACGATCATGATCCCCGCGGTCCCCGCGAGGTACCCGACCAGGACCGGTTTCGACAACAGATCCGCCAGTACTCCCAATCGAACGGCCGCAGCGGCCAGAGCCAGCACACCGACCAGCATCGCGAGCGCTGCCGCCAGCGCGGCGTACCGAGCGGGGTCACCCATCGCCAGTGGAGCCAGCGCGACGGCGGTCAGCAGCGCAGTGGTCGACTCAGGTCCCACCGACAGCTGCCGCGAAGTCGCCAGCAGGCTGTAGACCGCCAGTGGTCCGATCGCCGCCCACAGGCCGGCCACAGGCGGCAACCCCGCGATGGTCGCATAGGCCATGACCTGCGGAACGAGGTAGGCGGCCACGGTGATACCCGCGAGCAGGTCCGATCGCAACCACGCCCGCTGGTATCCCTTGAACTGCCTCGATGCCGGAAGCAAACGTGCCGGCACCGTTCCAGCATCGTCTACCGACCGCCAGGAAGTCGGCCGGAATCGAACTCTCAGACAAGGGGCACCACCAGCACAGGGCGAAGGTCCCAGCCTTCGGGCTCAGCCGCTCACACACGCGCCGCCGAACTCACCGATGCTCCGATCGCGACCGACATCGGTGTACGGGAATGGCTCGCCGACGCACTGCGACGACACGACCGGCCCGCTCATACCGCGCGAGCTGGACCGCGCTTGTGCATGAGCGGCCAGGATTGCTCACACCGAACTCGACGGCATGATGCACCACGCCTGACGGCGCACCGACGCGAATACGTGCTCGGAGAAGTCTGGAAACGTCGGACAGTGACGGCAGCGAACCCTGCTGCGCCGTCGGGCGTAACCCGGGGCGTGCTGCCGAAGGACCTCAGCATTCGGGACCAACGCCAGGCGTGTGCAAGCTCACCGATCCCTACTCTTCGAATACACAAGCATCGCCCTCCGAAGGGACGCCACGTATGTCCGCCAGTCTCTCCGACAACCCGCACCACCTGGCATCCGCTGCGGTGGTCGTCGGTATCGACGGTTCCGAACATTCTGATCTGGCCGTGCAGTGGGCCGCCGAGACAGCCGCCCGCCGCGGACGCAGGCTGCTGATCGTGCACGGCCTCGACCTCGCGACCACCCAGGCCGTGTTCGGCATGTACGACCTGATCGTGCCCGCCGTCGCCCAGAGACTCCGCGAAGAAGGGACCGCACGATTGGCCTGTGCCGAGCGGCTGGCCCGCCGCGTCGATCCCGAACTGCGTGTCGACACCGAACTATCGCCTGCCCACCCGGCCACCCTGCTGATCGAGCGATCCGAATCCGCGCACCTCGTGGCACTCGGCGCCGGAGAAGGCGGCGAACTCGCCCACGTCGGCTCCACGCTGCTCGCGGTGACCGCCCACGGACACGGTGAGATCGTGGTCGTCCGCGACACCGGCAGTGAGCAACGCATCCGCACCGACGGACCCGTCGTGGTCGGCGTGGACGGCAGCCCCGCCGCCGAAGCCGCAGTCGGCGCCGCCTTCGCCGAGGCCGACCTTCGTGGCTCTTCGCTCGTCGCGGTCCACGGGGCCGACGACTTCACCTTCCGTTCCGGGGCCGGCGCCATGGGACTGTTTCCGGCCCGGGAACTCGAGACCGCCGCACAACTCATGCTCGCCGAGCAACTCGCAGGTTGGCAGGAGAAGTTTCCTGAAGTCCAGGTGACCCGCGAGGTCTCCATCGTCCGGACACGAAATCTGCTCACCGTATGGTCGAAATCCGCGCAAGTGCTGGTGGTCGGCAGCCGGGGACGCGGCGGATTCCGGAGCCTGGTGCTCGGTTCCATCAGCAACTTCCTTGTCCAACATGCCCATTGCCCGGTCATGGTCGCCCACGAGGCCTAGAAGAGGAAACATGTCTTCGCAGATCAATCCGCCGGTTCTCGTCGGTTCCGACGGCTCCCCTGCCTCGCTGGCCGCTGTTCGCTGGGCGGCCGCCGACGCGGCCCACCGACGCGCACCGCTGAATATCGTCTACACGATCGCCGCGCCGATCGACTACGGCCCCGGCATAGCCTTTCCTCGAATCGACTACGACAGCTACCGCCAAGAGGGGCGGACGGCGCTCGAGATCGCCCGCAAGACCGCCGTGGCGGCGGCCTCTCCGATCGGCGAACTGGACATCACCGCCGATCTCGTCGAAGCGCCGCCGATCCCGGTGCTGCGCGACCGATCCGAATCCGCGAGGCTGCTCGTCGTTGGAACTCACGGGCTAGGCGCCTTCAGCCGCGGCATCCTCGGCTCGGTGAGCACGTCGCTGGCCCGGCATGCCGCATGCCCGGTCGCCGTGATCCCCATCCCGGAGCCTGCGAGCGGCCCTGTCGTGGTGGGTGTCGATGGCTCGTCGTGCAGCGCCCGTGCCATCGAGATCGCCTTCGATGAAGCCGCCCACCGCGGCGCCGAGTTGGTCGCGGTGCACACCTGGTCGGAATTCTTCCGCTACATCTCGCGCGCGGATATGCAGAACGAAGCCGAGGAACTGGTGTCGCAGAGCCTGGCCGGCTACGGCGAGAAGTATCCAGAGGTACGGGTGCGGCGGATCGTGGTCGAAGATCGCTCCGCCAAGCGACTACTCGACGAGGGCGAGAACGCGCAGCTGATCGTCGTCGGCAGTCACGGGCGCGGCGGCTTCGCAGGGATGACCCTCGGTTCGGTCAGCCAAGCGGTGCTACACGGTGCGAAGGCGCCGGTGATCATCGCCAGGTCGGCAAACTGACACCCGCTCACCTGAGAACGCGACTCGATGCAGGACGCGACGATGCGGGACACGACGATTCCGCGGCGCGCCACGTCGTGAGCGGAGCCTTCGCGGGAGCCGAGACATCGGTCAAACCCGCTCGCCTGGCGTGAATCCGTCAACGCGGAAAGTGGGGTACTCGGCCGCGATGCTCTCGAATCGGCTCAATGGCGCGGACCTGTCGATCGGGAAGTGTGGACGCGCCCCCGGCGCGACGTCGAGGTATCGCTCGAGGATCGGACCCACCCTGTCGGGGCTCACCTCCGTGAGTCGCACGTTCCACGACCCGCCATGGCGGATGAGCGCCTCGCCGCCGGCGGCTCGCACGTTCCGAACCCAGTTCGCGTTCGCGCCGAGCATGGAGACCGCGTACCAGACATCGTCGACGTCAGCCAGCACGATCGGAAACTTGATCGGCCGACCGCTCGAACGTCCCACGACCTCGAGTTCGACATCACGCGAGCGCGCGAGCCGCCCTCCCGAGCGATACTGACTCGACCAGTACCTGTTGAGTAGCCTTGCGACGGCATGAGGCCTGTCCCCACGGTAGATCCACCGCTTGATCCAGTGCAGCCCTCGCAGTCGCGGGCGTTGATCGGTCACACGCTCATCATCACACGCGATCACACACCGACTGGAACAGACAGTTGCCAGCTCGATCGTGAGGCTGGAGCCCAAGGGGACCGGTGCCCTCGCTGGTCGCCGCTGCATGCACACGCCCTGAATTCGAGGAGAAGTCGGACGTCATGAACACGATGATGCTTGCCGCAACCGTTCGATCACCAATCGGATGGCTGACCGGAGAACGGTTGCGCACCAAATGGTTGACCTGGGGAGCCTCGGGGGAAGAGATTGCGCGGGTCATGCCCGGTGACGATGCACTGGTCGACGCCGACATCGTCTCGACTCGGGCCGTCACGATCTACGCAGGCGCCGACGCGATCTGGCCGTGGCTGGTTCAACTGGGTCCCGGCCGCGGCGGCGCGTACACCTACGACTGGGTCGAGAACATGCTGGGCCTCGATATGCACAGTGCCGAACATGTCTTGCCTCGGTTCCAAAACCCTCAGGTCGGCGACAGCTTCCCGCTCGGCAAGTCCGGTCCGCGTATGCGCGTCGCGGTGCTCGAACCCGAGCACAACTTGGTCTTCGCTTCCGAAGACGGCCGCTGGGTTTGGGCATTCGGCCTCTATCCGATGGGCGCGGCGACCCGGCTCGTGAGCCGCAATCGCATCGCACTGACGGGCGCGTCCGCGTTCACGCGCGTATTCACCGTGGTCGTGATGGAACCGGGCAGTCTGGTGATGGAGCGGAAGATGCTGCGGGGCATCGAACAGCGCGCGGAGAGGCTCGGCCGGGAGCACCGGCCACCCGAAATGACAAAAGACCCTGCGCCGCGGACGCATGGCCCGTATCCGCAGCTTCGCGCACCGAGAACACTCGAGGTATGACCGCGAACGACGAAGCACCCGCCATTTCGGTACCCGCTCATCGGACGATCCTGGCCGCGTTGCGGCTGGCCACCCGCGCGCCTTCGGTACACAACACCCAGCCGTGGCGCTGGGTGTTCGACGGTACACGCTTGCACCTATACACCGACGCCGACCGGCTGCTGCCTTCGACCGACCCGCACGGGCGCCAACTGGTGATCAGCTGCGGTGCCATGCTGCACCACGCGCGGACCGCTTTCGCCGACCAGGGCTGGCACACCGACACGATGCGGGTACCCGACCGGCAGCGACCCGACCACCTCGCGGTAGTCGAATTCCGGCCGTGGCCGGACCCACCCCAGGGCATTCACACCCGAGCGCTCGCCATCGACCGGCGGCGCACCGACCGGCTGCCGATGACCGAACCGGAGGGCTTCGCCGATATCCTCCCCCGCCTGCGGATGCTCGCCTCCCCCCACGAGTTGGAACTCACCGTCCTGGATGACAACGCACGCCCTCGGCTGGCCACCGCCTCCGAGCAGGCCGGGGCTCTGCGCCGACACGACTTGCTATACCAGACCGAATTGGAATGGTGGGCAGGACATTCGGATACCCCCGAGGGCGTGCCCGCCTCCGCGCTGGTCTCCGACGCCGAAAACGCTCGGGTCGGAGTCGGACGCGCGTTCCCTCCAGCCCCGCATTCGATGCGACGTGCTCGACTCGATGATCAGGCGCGACTGGTGGTGCTCAGCAGCGAAGGGGACTCGGTGACCCAGTGGCTGCGCACCGGCGAGGCATTATCGGCTGTCCTGCTGGAATGCACCGCCGCGGGACTGGCGACCTGCGCGCTGACCCACATCACCGAACTGCCGACTACCCGCGGGGTGCTCAACGGACTCGTCCCTCGCCCGGCCGCCCCACAGGTGCTGATTCGCGTCGGCATCGCGCCCGACGACGCGGACATGATCCCGCCTACTCCTCGGCGGCCGGTGACGGACATTTTCACCGTCACCGGTTCCCGCTGACTCGTACCCGAATGGACTACGCCCGCTGGGTATGTCACACGGAATTCGCGGTGCTCAGGGAGTCGATGGCGGCCTGCAGCTTGGCGGCTGCTCGGGTGGCTACGGGTTGCAGTGCCGGTTCATTCGTCACCTGAACCATGAGTTGCGGGTTCATTGCTTCGACGATGACCTCGGAGTCGGAGCCGGGATGCCGGCGCACGACGACGTTGCAGGGGAGCAGCAGTCCGATCTGGCGGTCGATATCGACTGCTTCGTGGGCCAGAAGTGGATTGCAGGCGCCGAGGATGAGGTAGTCCTCCATGTTCTCGTCGAGTTTGGCTTTCAGGGTGGCTCGGACGTCGATCTCGGTGAGGACGCCGAATCCTTGCTCGCTCAGCGCGGCCCTGGTCCGGTCGACGGCGTCGTCGAAGCTGGTGTGCAGAGTGGTAGACAGTCCCAGATTCATGGTTCGGTCCTTTCGTGAGGGGACGATTGCGCGTCAGGCCAGAGCTAGGAACAGCTTCTCCAGCTCCTCGACGGTCATCGGCTTCTGGCCGTCGGAGCCTCGGCCGGTGAGGCATTCGCGCAGTCCGGTCGCGACGATCTTGAATCCCGCGCGGTCGAGCGCCCGCGAAACCGCGGCGAGTTGGGTCACCACGTCTTTGCAGTCGCGACCCTGCTCGATCATGGCGATGACCCCGGCGAGCTGACCGTGCGCGCGCCGCAGCCGGTTGAGTGTTTCGGTGATAGCTGTTTCGTCGCCGACCATGGTTGCTCCTTCTTTCTTCGGTACTCATGATACCCGTGGGGGTATACCCTCCGCGCCCGTGGGCGCTTCGAATTGTGATACGCCAGGGGGTATATTGGCGACATTAGCAATATACCCCCTGGGGTATCTGACCGCGCAGGAGGATTTCGGTGGCCGATATCGATTTGTATGTGGATCCGGTCTGCCCATTCGCTTGGGTGGCGGCGCAGTGGCTGCTCGACAGTGCCGCCGACGAGCACGCGGTGACCCTGCGGCAGATGAGCCTGGCCGTGCTCAACGGCGATCACGACGTCGATGCCGACCACGCCCCGATGATCGTCCGATCACGTCGGCTCGGCCGAGTGTTCGCCGCCGCCGTCCAGCGATACAGCCAGACCGCGTTCACCCCCCTCTACCTCGAGTTGGGTCAGCGGTGGCATGCGGGCGGCAGCCACGCCGACGCCGCGATGGCTGCCGCGCTGGCCGCGACCGGCTTCGATCACCAGCTGATCGAAGCCCTCGACGACACCCGTTACGACGCCGCGGTCGCCCACACCCATCACGCCAGCCAAACAGCGCTCGGCGGGCGGAGCGGCAGCCCCATCATCAGCGTCGACGGTCACGTCTTCAGCGGTCCGGTCTTGACCGAGCCACCCCAGCCCGGACACGCCGCCGAGCTGCTGGCCGCCGTCATCACCGCGGCCACAACGCCAGGATTCGCCGCGCTGCAACGCCCATACCAGGGCCCGCCCACCATCGCAGGCGCCGAGGAACAGCGCTGATGTGCTCCCCCATCATGTGCCGTGTCTGTGGCAAGACCACCTGGACCGGCTGCGGCGCGCACATCGACGCCGTTCGCGCCGCCATCCCGTCGGACCAGTGGTGCCCTGGACACGACGACGATCACGCTCCGAACCGCGTTTCCGGACGACGTCCCGGTCGCCGGTGGTTCCGCTGACTCCACCGGTCGCAGTCAGCAGTCCTGGTCAATACCCGACGTCGCGGCGGCGGAAGCCTACGAGACCGCTTACCAGCACGGCCAGTGCGGCCAGGGTGATCACCAGCATGGGCGCGGCAGCGACGGTTTGCAGCGGCGCCTTCGGAATGTGCGTGAACGGCGAGGCGTCGTCGAGCCAGTCGGGCAGATCGAAAGCGGCCGCGAAGAGCAGCACCACGGCACAGTAGGCGAAGACCGCCCATGCCACCCCCACCGCCGCTCTCGGCACCCAGCCGAGGCCGAGCGCCGCGACCGCTGTCACCGACCAGACGGCGGGGAGCCATACCAACGCCACACCGATCATCCGCAGTGGCTGGACGGGATCGGAGATCGTCAACCCGTACGTCAGCCCGACACCGAATCCGCCGAGCGCCAGCACCACCGCGCCGCCGGCCAATGCGATCGTAAGGTGGCTCGTGAGCCAGCGGTACCGACTGACCGGCGCGGCCAGAAGCGGCTCGGCTCGCCCCGCGGTCTCCTCGCCACGCGCGCGCAGTACGCTCGCGACGCCGAACGCGGCGGTGAGCAGTGCGACGATCGAAACCGTCAGGGACAAGTACGAATTCACCGCATCGGCGGCGCCGCCGGGAAGGTAGGCGGCGATCTCGGGATTATCGGCGAGGTAGTCCTCGATACTGTCGGCGAACGAACCGTACGCAGCCCCCAACGCGAAAACTCCCACAGCCCACCCGGCCAGCGAACCGCGCTGCAATCGCCAGGCCAGGCCCAGTGGTGAGCTCAGTGCCCGGGAGGCGGTCGCCGGCCCGGTCCCATACGGCAGCAGTCCGGCGCCGAAATCGCGTCGATCCAGCAGAGCGAACGCCACGGCGACCAGTGCGAGTGCCGCGGCGGCGAACAGCAGCACCGTCCACCAGCGGTCGCCCGCGTACGGGTAGCTGCGTTGTCCCCATCCGATGGGTGAAGCCCAGGACGCGGCTCCGTTGCCCACATCGCCGATCGCGCGCGCCACATAGGCGGCCGCCAGCGCAAGGCCGACCGCGCCGTAGACGCTGCGCGGATTCTCGAATATCTGCGCGGCGACGGCAGTGGCGGCGGCGAATGTGACACCCACGCCCCCGGTGACCACTCCCAGCAGCAGTGAACTTTCCGTCGGAAGCCCGGTGCCGACCGCGGCGGCGAAGACCACGAGCACCACGGCGAAATCGGCCAGCCCGGCCAGCGCGAGCGCGGCGACGGCGGGCGCCCGCCGCCCCACCCGCGCCGAGCGGAGCAGTTCCGCCCGCCCTGTCTCCTCATCCGAGCGAGTGTGCCGACCGACCAGGAACATATTCATCAAGGCGACCACCACCGTCAGATAGGCGAAGATCTCGAACACGACCTCCCCGCCGATAGTCGTCAGCAATTGGGTAGGCCCGCCCATCGCGACCGTGGCCGCACTGGCACTCATCGTCTCGCGCAGCTGCGCGAGCTTCTGCGGCGTGTCGTAGAAGCGCTGGCTACCGAGGGACTGGAAGGCGAGCAGAGCCGCGGTCCCGAGCAGCCAGCAAGGCAGCGAGAACCGCTCGCGCCGCAGCGCGAAGCGCAGCAGTGTGCCTGCTCCGGAAAGATTCTCGCGTAGCAGCGGGCGCGAAAACACAGCGGTGCTCACCGGTTCTCCTCCCCAGCGGGCGCGGCGGGGGCGCCATAGTGGCGCAGGAAGATGTCCTCGAGTGTGGGCGGTGTGCTGGTCAGGCTGCGCACGCCGAGGTCGGCGAGTACGCGAGTCACGGCGCCGATGTTGGCCGTGTCGACGTCGAACCTCGCCCGAGTGCCGTTCCGGACGAGGTCGTGCACTCCCGCTACCGCGTCGAGACCCGTCACCGGCCGGATGGTTTCCACGGTGATCGTGGTGCGCGTCAGATGCCGCAAATCCGACAGTGTGCCGCTTTCGACTGTGCGCCCGCGCCGGATGATGCTGACCCGATCGCATAGTGCCTCCACTTCGGCCAAGATGTGGCTGGACAGCAGAACGGTCCGGCCCTCGGTCTTCAATTCGGCGATGCAGCGTTGGAATTCGGCCTCTTTCAGCGGGTCGAGGCCCACAGTCGGTTCGTCGAGCAGCAGCAGTTCCGCGTCCGAGGCCAGCGCCGCGACGAGCGCGACCTTCTGCCGGTTGCCCTTCGAGTAAGCGCGCGCCTTCTGGTGGGGATCGAGATCGAATCGCTCCAGTAGATCGGCGCGGCGGCGCGGGTCGATGCCGCCACGCAGTCGGCCCATCAAGTCGATGATCTCGCCACCGGTGATACCCGGCCAGAGGATGACCTCACCGGGCACGTAGGCCAACCGGGCGTGCAGGGCGACCGCGTCGGACCACGGGTCACCGCCGAGCATGCGCACCGCCCCGGAGTCGGCCCGCAGAAGTCCCAGCAGGATGCGGATCGTCGTCGTCTTACCCGAGCCGTTCGGGCCCAAGAATCCATGTATCTCGCCGGTGCTGACGGTCAGATCCAGACCATCCAGCGCCTTCGCCGGACCGAACGATTTCGTCAGACCGGCAATCGAGAGCGCGGGCTCGCTCATCGAGGTGTCCTTTCCACCCGCCGTGGGTGGGCTGTCTCGCCGACGCTCGAATAGCGGGCACTACCAGCGTGCGGCTCCGCGGAAACCGGCGGAGGAGGACATCGACTCGAAGTCCGAGGCCGAATGTCCCACGTCTTCGGCCGCCGGATAATCGCTGCGCCCGATCCCCGCCCGCTTGCCTCTCACCGGGACTCGTCCGGCAGTCCCAGAACCTGGCCGACGGTCGCGCCACCGTCGAGCACGAATTCCGAGCCCATCGAGCATTGACGATCACCCCGCAGCCCGCAGCCGCGGCGCCGCCAAGTGCGTGCCCAGCCAGGCGCAATCACCTTTCAGCTGGGCGAACGTGCTGGATGCGTAGCCTTGACGCCACAACTTCTCCCTGGATTGGACACCCGATGATCACGGTGTTTCTGGTCGACGACCACGAGATCGTCCGCCGCGGTCTCGCCGACCTGCTCTCCGACGACCCGGAGCTGTCCGTCATCGGCGAAGCAGGCGGCGTCGCGCAAGCCCTCGCCCGCATTCCCGCACTCCGACCGGACGTCGCCGTCCTCGACGTTCGCCTGCCCGACGGCAACGGGATCGAACTGTGCCGCGATCTGCTGTCGAAACTCGACGATCTGCGCTGCCTGATCCTGACGTCGTTCACCGACGAACAGTCGATACTCGACGCTGTCCGGGCCGGGGCCAGTGGCTATGTGGTCAAGGACATCAAAGGCATGGAGCTGGCTCGAGCCATCAAGGAAGTCGGGGCCGGGCGTTCGCTGCTCGACGACAACGCCGCCTCCTCCATGCAACGACTACGCGCCGATACCGACCGTGACGGTCCCCTGGCCGGACTCACCGACCAGGAACGCAGACTCCTCGATCTGCTCGGCGAAGGACTGACCAACCGGCAGATCGCCGAACGCATGTTCCTGGCCGAGAAGACGGTGAAGAACTACGTGTCCCGGTTGCTGGCCAAGCTCGGCTTGGAACGGCGCACTCAGGCAGCCGTCTACGTGTCGAAACTCCGGTCACAGCGGTCCGGCCCAGACGTCGGCTTCTGATCATCGCAGTGGCTCGCGCTCCGGCGCGGGACGTAGGTCCTTCGCCGCAGGCTACTGCGTGCTCTACCGCCGCCCCGTCATCGGGCGCGGCCTTTGTACATGGTCAGCGGATGCAGATCGAAATACATCGACATCATGTCGGTGTGGGAATCGCGGCGGAAAATAATCCGGCCGGTGCCCAGGCCGAAGCGGCTCAGATCGATGCGGAAGACCCGCGGATCGCTTGGATGATCGGGGTGCAGCGGAAGCCCGCGCAGCAGGGCGGGGACCGGGGTCAGAACCCGCAGCATCGGACGACCCCCACTGATCCGCACTTCGACCCCGGCACCGATCATCGATCTGGCGCGAACGTCGGTCAACGATCCCGGCAGCCGGTAGTAGCCGCAGATCTCCGGCCAGATCTGCGGGTGGTGTGGAATGTCCGTGCGAATCACCGGTTCCGCGACACCGAGCAGCCCGTGCACGATTGTGGAGGTCTCGGTGTGTGGGTCAGCAGGTGGCGCACCGTCACGGGACCGAAATTCGGATCGGTGGGGACCAGGTGGTAAGCACGCAGATAGTGGCTCGTCGGCGCGTCCATATCGATCAGGCCGCGTTCCCACAGCTGCATCACCGCAATCGCCGTAAAGGTTTTGGTGATCGAAGCGATCCGGAAGATCGTGTCCTCGGTGACCGGCCGGTTCGCGGCAATATCCGCCAAGCCGTGTGCGACGAACTCCAACCGCCCGTCACGCACCACTGCGACCGCCGCACCGACGACCGGCCAGCGGTTGAACACCAGTTCCACCTGCTTCGCCAACGCTTTCTCTCCGACTCCCAGCACAGCTCCTCCGTTCACCTAACCGCCCCGTCCGGACGGCCCAACAACAGCCTGCGGCCAACTGCAATCCGCTCGACGGAGGACATCGGCTCGAACTGGGGGGCCGAAGGTCAACTCTCCCCCAGCATGCTCAGCCCGAGGCGCCACCGCGGAATGGACTACAACCGGTTTCGTCCTCTTCGCCGCTGGTGATCTCGCCCTCGCCGCGCCTGCCGGAGCGGTCATCGGTCAGGTGATGGAGCCGATCCGCCGACCATCGCCGGGCACCCGAACCAGGAAGCGGCGGTGTAAGAACACGACGAGGACGTTGTCCGGCTGGCGGAGTTAACATTTTTCTGACCCGGAAGGCGACAATTCATGACCGTACGTCGTCCTATTGTGGTCGGTGTCGACGGCTCCCCAGCCTCATTTGCTGCCATTCGCTGGGCCGCTGCTATGGCCGCCCGCCGTCATGCGCCGCTGCATCTTGTGCACGCCATCGGCGTCCCGGTCCACGCCATGCCTGTGATCGGCTCTTTGCTGTTCGATATCAGCGCATACCGCCAGATAGGTGAGTCCGCCCTCGGCCAGGGACGAAGCATTGTGGGTCAGTTGGGTGGCTTCCCCGCGGATGTCGACGTCCAGACCTTCCTCGATTTGCCAACACCGGTTGCGGCTTTGGCCGCTCGATCCGCGACGGCCCAGTTGCTCGTCATCGGTGCTCGCGGTTTGGATCCGTTGGAGCGTGTGCTGTTCGGATCGGTCGGGGTCGGTCTGATGAAGCACGCCGATTGTCCGGTGGCTGTCATCCCGGCTGCCGCGGACACAGCGCCGCCTGCGTCGCATTTGCCGATCCTGGTGGGAGTAGACGGATCGCGCTGTAGTGCCCACGCAGTGGCTATCGCATTCGACGAGGCGGCGAGCCGGGCAGTAGGACTTGTGGCGGTGACGACGTGGCCTGATCGACATGACTCACCCAGCACGGCGCAGGACCGAGCCGAGGTGTTGCTCGAAGAGAGCCTGGCGGGCTTCACCGACAAGTATCCCGATGTTCGCGTAGATCGAGTCGTCGTTGAAGGTCGCCCAGCGCAGCGGCTGCTGGAGGCGTCCCGGACCGCGCAGCTGGTCGTACTCGGTAGTCGTGGACGTGGCGGAGTTGCGGGCGCCGCGCTCGGTTCGGTCAGCCAAACGGTGCTGCAATCCAGCCGCATACCTGTCCTCATCGCTGCCTGCCGGCGATGATCGCCTCACACCGTTTCGCGGCGCGCCTGTGCACACGCGTGGCCGTCGGCCGTCGGGAGGATGCGACCGACTCGCCGATCCAGCCGCTCTGGTCAAGAATCGCCGGCCTGATGTCGCCGGAGCGGATGTCCCGGCGGAAAGGCTTGTCGAGTCATGCTCGGACCCGTTCCATGGCGACAATGTCGCTACGTTGAGAATGTCAGAGCAATACCTGTCGCCAGCACATGGTGCCGCAGCTTGTCGAGCTCCAGTAGTTCGTGGATCCATGTCGGCGTGGTGATTCGACGGCGGGTCATCTCTCGAACGGTGGTCGCGGCGACCGCGGCGGTGGCCAGAGATTGCCCACGGCCGGTCGCCCATAGTGTCGATCCGGTGGCAGTACGGGCGAGTACCACCCATCTGTCGCTGCCGGGCATGCGCTGTGGTGCCAGTGCTCGCAGCGCCGGCGCCCAGGTGAGACCAGCCAGTCCAGCAGTGGCGAGGCGGGAGTCCAATCGCAGGTAGGTGCGGACGGGGACTGCGAATTCGCGGGTGAGCCGGTGTTGGTCGGCAAAGTCGGCGCGCAGCGCAGGGAACGGCTTATATCCGGCCCCTTCGGGAATCGTGAAGTATGTCGGCCTGGTGAAGTTGCGAATGCCGGTGCCGTCGGGGTCGGGAAAATGCTGTCCCATCAGTCGGTAGGTCCAGGCCGTGGCGGCGGGGCCGTGGTGTTCGCCGGAACCGAGCCCGATCATGATGTCGACCGGGCCCGCGCCGCTCGCCAGCGCGTCGACGGCGAGCAGGGTTGTCAGGCCGGGTGCCAATCCGACCCCGAGCACTATCGGCCCCTCGACGCGCTCCAAGGCCTGCACATATTCAGAGGTCGCGGAGATCTCGACGAACGGAAGCCCCCGTTGGGCACACTCCGCAGCAAGTCGGACGTCCTCGAAGCCAGAGCAATTCACCACCATCGAAACCCCGGCCAACGCGGTCGCAAAACCGTCCATCGTGCTCAGATCGACGACCCGGTCGGCGCGTGCCGCATCGCGTCCAGCCGCCAGGGCGGCAATTCCGTCCGCGCGAAGCAGTCGCACCAGGTGCGCACCGACCGCTCCGTATCCGCCCAGCACCAGCACGCTCATCGAGCCTCCTTCGTCCCAGGCGTTCCCACGACGTCCTCAGGGCAGGATGCCGGCGGCAGCAACCGCAGGGTGAGAGCGTCGGTGACCCAAGACTCCCCCTCGTCGCCGGCACAACCACGTTGATGGACCAGCGGCTGGTAGGTCTCGACGGCCTTCATCGTCGTCGCCGTGTGTCCGCGGGCGGTGAACAGTTCGCGCGCCGCTGCCAGCATTTCGGCTCGGTTGGCCGTCGTCCGTACACCGGCGATCTTCGCTGTCATGCCTGAAATACTACTTGACTAGAGCGCAACTCTAGTGACTTCCCGCTAGCAGGTCGTAGACCTCGCCGAGCCGCTCGGGACGGGAGCGGATGACGACCGCGCGGCGGTCGTCGGTGGCGCGTTCGCGCATGATCCAGCCGGCGCGTTCCAGGCGGTCCAGGATTCCGGTGAGCGTCACGGGGTGGAGACCGGCCTGTTTCGCCAGGGCGCTGGGGCTCAGCGGTCCCTGACTGTTGATCAGGTCCAGGCAGTCGAAGTCGATGTCCTCGAGGTCCAGGGGGTCCCGACCTGCCGGTTGAGCAGCGCCAATTGGCTGCGCACATCGCGTAGCGAGCCCTTGACGCGGGTGGTCAGGCGTCGTCGGTGACGAGCATCACCCTCATTTCCTACGAAATACATATCATCTCCAAGTCATATTAAATAATATGACTTTCATATCTTACGACATTCGGTAGGGCCGGATCGGCGACCTACCGGGGAAGAGAAGGTCAACCATGTTCGTCATCATCGGAGCCACCGGAACGATCGGCCGGGAAGTCGTCACGCAGCTACGGGCGACCGGCGCGGCCGTCACCGCCGTGACCCGGGACCCCGGACAGGCACGGATGCCGATGGGAACCGTTGTGATGGGCGCCGATCCCTCGGTGCCGAGAATTCCCGCCGAAACCTGGGACGACGTCGAGGGGGTGCTGCTGAGCTCGCGCGCCGTCATCGCCTCGGCACCGGAAATCCTCTCCGCCGCAGCCGATCACGGAGCGCGCCGGGTGGTCGTGATCTCCGCGTCGACGATCGAGTACCCCGCCGGGGAGCCGCGGTTCATGGCCGGATTCCGGGCATTGGAGGCTGCGGCCGAAGCATCGGGGCTGGCGTGGACATCGTTGCGCTGCGCGGATTTCGACGCCAACACCTTGGCCTGGGTACCGCAACTGCGCGCCGGCGACGTGGTACGCGGCGCGTACGGCAAAGCCGCCACCTCGCCTATCCACGAGCGCGATATCGCCGCCGTCGCGGTCCGCGCGCTGACCGAGGACGGCCACGCGGGCCGCCACTACCTGCTGACCGGCCCCGAGTCGCTGACCCAGTACGACAAGGTCCGCATCCTGGGCGAACTCACCGGCCGCGACCTGTCGTTCCTCGAACTCACCGCCGACCAGGTGCGCGCCGGAATGAGGGCACAGGGACTGCCAGACGAGGTCCCGGCCCGGCTGCTCGGCTCACTGTCCGATTACGCCCGCGTCCCGGGTCCCACAACAGGCGCCGTCGCCGAGCTACTCGGCCGCCCCGCCCTCGATTTCGCCACCTGGGCCGCCGAACACGCCGCCGCCTTCACCCGCTGAAAGGGTCGATCATGTCCATCGACTTCACCATCATGTACGCCACCCACGACGCCTTCCGCCGCGACCTGACCCGACTGGCCACCGCCGCCGCGGTCGGCCGCGCCGACGCCCCCGGCGTCCACGCCGGCTGGGCCAACTTCACCCGCCAACTCCACGTCCACCACACCGTCGAAGACTCCGCCCTCTGGCCCCCCGTGCTGGCGCGCCTGACGAACCGCCCCGCCGACACCGCCCTCATGGCCGACATGGAAGCCGAACACGCCACCCTCGACCCCGCCCTGCACGCCGTCGACAATGCGCTGCGCACCCACTCCGCAGACCTCGCCGAACACGTTCACACACTGACACGCATCCTCACCGACCACATGGCCCACGAGGAAACCGCCGCCCTCCCCCTCATCGACGACGTGCTGACGCCCAAGGACTGGAACGCCTTTCGCGGCGCGATGGCCCGCAAACAAGGCCCCTCCGGCGCGGCGGCCTACGTCCCCTGGGTCCTCGACTCGACCACACCCGAACAGCGACGACACTTCCTGGCCGCCATGCCCGGCCCGGTCGCGGCGATCAACACGCTGTTCTGGGAACGCCGATACCGCCGGCGGGAGCTGTGGAAGCACTGACCGAGACCTGATGCCCGCACAACCTGATGTGCGTGAATCCGATGGTTCACCGCAAGCTCAGGCGGGTTTCGGATTCCACCTGGGCCGGTTCGGCGAGGTTGCGGACGAAGTAGAGGCCGGTGATGCGGTCTCCGTCGATACCGATCGCCAGGATGCCGTCGAGTTCACCGTCGACATGAACCGCCAATGCCGCAGTGCCGTTGACGGTGACGGGTTCGCCGGTGAGCGATACCGCGCTCGTACCGAGCCCGCCGACGACGAAGCGGGCCACCTTGTCGGCGCCGGTGACCGGCCGTATTGCGGCCCGTTCGACGCCGCCACCGTCACAGACGAGGACGACGTTGGGAGCCAGGACCTCGAGTAGGACCTGCGGTTCGCCCGTTTCGAGTGCACGCTGCAACGATTCCGCCGCCGCACGGGCCCGGTCCGCGGAGACCACCCGATGGGGGCGGCGGACGGTGACATGGCGGCGGGCGCGATACGCGATCCGACGGGCCACGGCAGTGGTCGTGCCGACCGCGTCGGCAATCTCGTCGTAACCGAGGTCGAACGCCTCACGCAGGACGTACACAGCGCGCTCGGTCGGCGAGAGCGTCTCGAGGACCAGCATCAACGCCCTCGACATGCGCTCGGCGAGTTCGACATGGTGGGCGGTGTCCGCAGTGGTCGGCAGCGGCTCGGGCAGCCACGGGCCGGCTGAGGATTCCGCGCGTTTCATCGACCACAGCCGGTGCAGGGACCGGCGGGTGAGGGTCCGAATCAGGTAGGCGCGCGGGTCGCTGACCTGGCCGGAGTTGATGTTGCGCCAGCACAGCCAGGTTTCCTGCAGGACGTTTTCGGCATCGGCGGTGGATCCGAGCATTTCGTAGGCGACGGTGAAGAGCAGGTTACGGTGCGCGAGAAACGTTTCGGTCGACGCGATGACGGCGGGGTCACCACCGTTGCGGTCCGTGACCTGCCGCCCACCGGGGTCGGGTGTGGTGTTCATGTAGTCCTCTCCGGTTGTCGTCAGGTCCGGCATCCGGCCACCCTGTGCGGCGTCCGCGAGCGCAGGCATCGCACAGGGTGGCCGAGTCACCATCGCCGGGCGAGATGACGGCTTACGGTGCCCTACCCGACCGATACAGTCGTGTTCTCGCCCTGGGCCAGCAGCGCCGGACGGTGCTTGCCGTCTTTAAACAGCGGTGTGAGCCGGGCTTGCGGGCCTCGGTCGCCAGGTGCTTGACGCTTGCTTCGCAGGCGATTTCCTTCAGTTTCTTGCCCATGGACCCGCTGAAGTAGAGCCGCATGCCGGTCTCGTTCTTATGACCGAGCTGGTAGATCCCGGCTTCCCGGCCGAAGCTGAGGCACATGGCGATGAACGACAGGTCGATCGCCGAGGGCTGCTCACCCGAGATCCGCCGCAGCAGCGTGTCGGCGGCGTGCGCGCCCAGGCAGTAGGCGACGTAGGCGCTCATCCGGAACGGCAGATTCGACGGTGCCGAGGAGTCGCCCGCCGCGACAATGCGTTCGTCGTCAACGCTGGTCAGGGTCTCGTCGGTGAGCAGACGCCCGGCGGCATCGGTGCGCAGCCCGCTACGGTCGGCCAGATCGGGCACCCCGAAGCCCGCCGTCCAGATCGTCACGTCACTCGGCAGCGTCCGGCCATCACCGAGCTGCACGGATTCCCGGGTCACCGCGGTGACGGCCGCCTCGGAGCCCTCGATAACGGTCACTCCCAGCTTGGCGAGGTACTTGTGGGCCGTGCGCCGTGCCTTGGGATGCAGGTACGGAACGAGGACATCACCGCAGACCAAGGTGACCGCGCGCCCCTGCTCGGCCAGCTCGGCGGCGGTCTCGACTCCGGTCGGGCCGCCCCCGATCACCATCACCGCGGCCGTCATGGGCGTGTCGAGGAGCACCGACCGCAACCGCTGTGCCGCCTCCAAAGTCGCAACCGGGTAAGCGAACTCGGCCGCGCCCGGCACCCGCGGCGTAGGGCTGCCGCTACCCACCGCGTAGATCAGGTAGTCGTAGCCGATCGTGCCGCCGTCGGTCAGTACCACCGTGCGTTCGGCCGCGTCGATCCGCTGCACGCTGTCGACCACCAGCTCGACCCCCTCGGCCAGGATGTCCTGGTACTCGACGACCGCCTCGTGGGTTTCGCCCACCAACTGGTGCAACCGCAGCCGCGGGACGAAGACCGGGCGGGGGTTGATCACGGTCACCCTGACGTCGTCGCGCTGTGTCAGGCGATTGGCGGCCATCACGCCGGCGTATCCGCCACCGACCACGACGACTTCGTACTTGTTCATCTTGTCTTTCCTTCGTTCGGTGAGAGTTTCGGGCACAGGACACCGTGTGCCCCGTCCCGGTGACTGCCGGTGCGGCGGGGTCAAGGACTTTCGGATTCAGTGGTGGGTGGCCAGCGGCGCACCGGGCAATGGCGTCGAGTCGAGGTAGCGGACCTCGTATACGCGTTCGCTGAGTCTCCACCCGTCCGGGGTTCGCTGGTAGCGGTCGGGTGTGAACAGAGATGCGACACGGTCGAAGTCACGGATCATCACCGCGTCGGTGACCTCGCCACACAGGGCGGTGATCTCGACCCGGTCCGCGATCACCAGCGGGTTGCTCATCGGGTCGTCCTCTCTGTCGGTCTGTCCACCGGGGCTTGTGCCGCGGTGACAAACCCAGCTTCGCGGCAGACCGACAACCGATCAACGTAAGCTTCGTGGACTGATTGATAACTCTGGAGTTATTCATGGAGCTACGCGATATCGAGATCTTCCTGACGCTGGCCGAGGAATTGCACTTCGGCCGCACCGCCGAACGCCTGCACGTGTCCCAGGCCCGCGTCAGCCAGGCCATCCGCACACAAGAACGACGCATCGGCACGGCGCTGTTCGAACGCACCAGTCGCCGGGTGCAGCTGACACCGGTCGGCCGGCGCCTGCGCGAAGATTTGCAGCAAGTCCACGACCTGCTCCAAGCCGCACTCGCCCGCGCCGAAGCCGCCGGGCTCAGCGCAGGCCAGACCCTCAAGATCGGAGTGTTCGGGCACGCCGGCCACGAACTGCGGCCCCTGTTCGAGACGTTCCGCACCCGCTATCCGGGTAGCGACGTCACGTTCGGCGAGGTCAACGGCGCCGACCCGTTCAACGCGCTCCGCAGCGGGGAACACGATGTGAACGTGCTGTGGCTACCCGTCCTCGAACCCGACCTCACCGTCGGCCCCACCGTGCTCACCGGCCGCCGCTTACTGGCGGTCGCCACCGACCATCCACTGGCCCAACGCGGCTCCGCGTCGCTGGAAGATCTCGCCGACAACCGTGTTGTCGACTTCGGTCCCGATGCCCCCGACTACTGGGTTGCGTCCATGGTCCCCACCCACACACCGCAGGGCCGTCGCATCCCACGCGGGCCGATCGCACGGACCTTCCATGAGATCCTTTCCCTGGTCGCGTCCGGGCAGTGCGTCCACCCGCTGGGCGAGCTCGCAGCCCGCTACAACAACCCCCCAGGCATCGCTTTCCTGCCCATGCCCGACGCCCCCGAAGTGCAATGGGCCCTGATCTGGCGCTCCACCGCCGACAGCGCCGCGATCCGCGCCCTGGCCCGCACCGCCGCCGACTTCGGCCCAATCCAACTCTGACTCAACAGAACCGCCATTCGACGACTCCAGTGCGTCCTTTCCTGTTCTCCTACGTCTGTCCTGGTGCCCATCCCTAACGGAGCGAGGAGTCACCATGACCAACCCGAATGAGTTCGAGTCCCCGGCGACAGAGCGGACGGACGCACCACCGCAGCCTGCGGCGCCCCCGTGTTGCAGCACTGACCGGCAGTCCACGTGCTGCGATCCCAGCGAAAAGGCGGCGTGCTGCGGTCCGGTGGCGGCAGGCGGTGGGTGCGGCTGCCGGTAGCCGTCACCTGGTGCGGTGCGAGCATCAAGCGGCTCGCACCGCACCCAGCAGCAGCGCTTTGCTCCGCTCGGATGGAATGCTGCGAGTGCTTCGCGGATCTCGACTGGAGACACGGCTCCGCGCGGCGACGTGTGCGCGAGCGCGATGGGCGATCTGGCCGGACAAGACGGGCAGCAAGCACGAGAGGCACGGGCGGGTCTTCCCGCTTGTGGTCAGGTCACCGTCATCGGCGGCGGTCCGACGGGCATCGAGACAGCGGCCGATGTCGCCGCTGCCAGGCCGGAGTTGCGGGTCCGAATGATCGCATCCTCGGTGGCCGGAGACCTGTCCGCTAGGGCGTACCGGCGGCTACGCACCGGACCGGCGCGGCTGACGGTCGAGATCGTCGATGACGTGGTAACGAAGTCGCCTCGGGTGCAGGCGAATCGCCTCTGGCCATTACTACCGGAACCCTTCCCCAGCCGGTGCGTGTGCGCGGTCTGTCAGTCCGATGTCGGTGTGTTCCCGCAGGCGCAAGTTCCGCTGCGGGGTTCGTAGTCGTGCACGTGGCCGGTGCGGTCCTGGCTGATCTGGCAGCAGGCGTGCAATTGGGCGTGGAGGGCGGCGCGGCCGCGTTGGACGCGGGATTTCATCCCGGAGATCGAGATACCTGCCTCATCGGCAGCGGCGGCGTGGGTGCGGGCGTCGAGGTCGACCATCCGCACCGCGGCAGCCTGCTCCGCGGGCAGCGCGGAAAGCATCGGTACCAGGCACGTGGCGAGTTCTTTCTCCGCATCCGCGTCGGTGTCGAGTTCATCCCCGTGTGCGGAGGGGTTGTCCGGGACGGCGTCGACGGGCAGTTCGCGGCGATGGGGTGCCGACCGGTAGTAGTCGGTGATCGCGTTGCGGGTGATGGCATATATCCAGCCCAGCAGCCGGTCCTGATCGCGCAGATTGTCGAGGCTTTTGGCCATCCGCAGGAACACGATCGACAGGATGTCGTCGGCGTCTTCCGGGCGCGGGACCCGCCGGGCGATGAAGGCCCGCAGATCGCTGGAAAAGCGGCGCCACAACTGCTCGAGATCGCCATGTTGCCGCTGTGGTGTGGTCGTGGCCGCTGTCTCGCTCATGATCCTGGTTCCTTCCCGTCTCCAGCATGCTCGCCCGCCGCCGCGGTGGCGAGCGTTGATGCGTCATCACCGGTACCGACGACGGTGACCGAGATCGGACGCATCCTGCGTCCAACTCCGAGGTGTCACGTCTGTATGGGTGTCGATGTCGATGTCGGGTTCTCCGATTCGACCGATCAATGAGCGCGGTGAGGAGGTGAGAGCGATGCTGACCACACATCTGTTGTCGGGTCTGACCAGTGAAGAGGTCGATCTGATCGTGGCGGAGGAACTGCATCTGCTCGACGCCGCCGCATGAGCGCCGCCGACGCCCACGCCGGGCATATCCGCTGACACAGCACACCAAATGAGCCTCTACCACCGCGCAAGGTAGAGGCCATCGGTGTGCCCGGCTCCGGGCGAGCAGCGCAAACACAAAGCCTGCCGCCGTTTCCCTGCGGGGAAAGAACGGGGCAGGTGCGTCGTCGTTCAGCGGGCGCGTGGAGGCGTCGGCGAAGGAGATCGTGCCGCATCGCACGGCCGGCCATACACACACGCAGAATCCGCTCCGTCCTTCCCCTCCCGAGGAGAAGGACGGAGCGGGTGGGTCATCGAATCAGCGAGCCCGTGTCGGCCGAACCAGACGAGTGAGGACGGGGATGGTGGTGACCGCGGCCCACAGTCCGAGCGCCGCTACCAGAGCGGTGGCGGTGTCCCCAGCAGTGGCGGTGCCGAGCACGTGCCCGCGCAGGGCGTCGGTGGCGTGTGCGACCGGATTCACCACGGCCATGGCTTGCATCCAGCCGGGCATGGTCTGGATCGGTGCGAACGCGCTCGAGATGAACATCAGCGGCATCATCACCATCATTCCGGCGAACTGGACCACGTCCGGGCGGCGTAGCCGGTCGCCGATCAGCCCGAACAGGGCGCTCATCGCTCCCGCCAGCATTACCAGAACCACGACCGCGGCCACCGCATCGACAGCGCTGCCGTGGAAGTCGAAACCCAGCAGTACGGCGGCGATCCCGAGCAGCGCGGCGCGCGCGAGGGTGAACACAGCCTCGTTGAGGGTGCGCGCCATTCCGGGCAACGTCGCCCGCATCGGCAGGGCCGCGAAGCGGTCGTGCAGGCCGTTGGTGTGATCGATCGCGGCGGAGACTCCTGCGTTGGTGCCGGCCATCACCGTGGCGACCGCGAGCATGGCCGGGGTGAGGAAGTCGATGTAGCTGACCCCGGCCGGGAAGCCGGGTCCGGCCGCGACGCTGCGGAACACCTGGCTGAACAGCACAAGCATCGCCATCGGCATGGTCAGCGAGAACATCAGCAGCTGCGGGACGCGGGCGCTGGTGCGCAGGTTCCGGACAGTGAGGGCGGTGAGCTGGTCGATGATCGGGGAACGCCCGATCGCGGTCATGGTGGTGGTCATCGGTGGGCTCCAGTGGTGTGGGCGAGGTGCGTGAAAACGTCGTCGAGGCTCGGGGACGTCACATCGAGATCGGTGACGTCGATGCCGCCGCGGTGCAGGTCGGCGACCAGCGCGGTCACGGTGGGGGCGTCATCGACGGTGACCGACACCCGCACCCGGGTGCCGTCGACCCGTTCGAGGTCCGGGGTGAACGGCAGATCCGCGATCTGGTGGGCGGGGACGGTGGCGTGCAGGACCTTGCCGCCGACGATCCGTTTCAGCTCGGCGGGGGTGCCGCGGGCGGCGACCCGGCCACGGCTCAGCACCACGATGTGATCGGCGAGCCGGTCGGCTTCCTCGAGGTATTGGGTAGTGAGCACCGCGGTGGTGCCCGCGGTGGTGAGCTCCTCGACGACATTCCAAAGTCCGGCACGGGCCAGGGGGTCCAGGCCGGTGGTCGGCTCGTCGAGGAACAGCACCGACGGGTCACCGACGAGGCTGGCGGCCAGATCGACGCGGCGGCGGGAGCCGCCCGAGAGTTCCCCGACCCGCCGGGTCGCGTACTCCCCCAGCCCGAGCCGGTCGATCAGCGCGTCGGCTCGTGCGCGGGCGGTGCGGCGCAGCCCGGTCAGGCGGCCGATCAGCTCCAAATTCTCCCTGGCGGTGAGGAACTCGTCGAGCCCGGCGTATTGACCGGTCACCCCGATCCGGCGGCGAACCTCGGTAGCATCGGCGATCACGTCCAGACCGGCGATCTGCACGCGGCCGACAGTGGGTCGCACCAGGGTGGTGAGGGCGCGGATCAGGGTGGTCTTGCCGGCGCCGTTGTGGCCGAGCACTCCCAGCGTCGCCCCAGCAGCAACTTCCAGGTCGACACCGTCGAGCGCCCAGGTCCTGCCGTAGGCGACGTGCAGATCCTCGACCACCACGGGCGGGGCGGTCATCGCACACCCCCGACGCGGTCAGCGAGGTCGTTGAACAGGTGAATGGTCATCGAAAGGTTCCTCTCGGAAGAAGGTGCGTTCCCACCCGAGTGGATGGGAGTCCGCTTCCTCAGACGAACCAGCCGCGAGATGGACGCACCGGCCGGCGGTCGCGGTCAGGCCGATCACACACGGGCGAGCCAGGCCACCGGCTGCCCGGCGTCGCGGCCCAACCCCGCGCAGGAAAAACGACGACAGCGACCGCCGCTGCAAACCCAGGTAGCCAAACCATCGAGGGGCGAACGGCAGGACGGTCGACGACGGTGTAGGGGGCGGAGCCGGCTCGGGGCTTGGGTTGCCTCGTCAGCCCGTCTGACAGCACGGGATTGTGCTCGTCCAGGTCGTCAAACGTGTGTATGGGCAGGGGCGAGAAGTGTGCTGCGCGTAAGGCACTCGTCACCACCGAGATCGTTGCCTCTTCTGTCGGATCATGTACCCACCAGCGCGACTGGTAGTCGATGGGCCGACTAGTGTCCGTGCTCGGGCGCGGACTGCAGTTCGGGCGCGGCGGCGGCCAGCAATGCGTCGCGATCGCGGCTCAACGGAGGATAGATACGCCGGGTGTTGATGGCACGCTTGGTGTCTTTGGCCACCTCGCCACACGCGACCACGTCGCGGTCCCATCCCTCGGTATACACCGCACCTGCCGGTCCCAGATCGAGAACCGTTACATACCAAGGGATTCGCAACGGCTTCACGGGCTTGCCCAGAAGATCGCCGATGACGTTGTATCCGGCCCATCGGCCCATCGGGCGGCTGTGCTGGCAGGACATCACCGACATGTGCTCGTCGTCCATTTTTGCGGCGGCGACGTCACCGGCGGCGAATACCCCGGGCACACCACAGACTCGCAGATATTCATCGACGGGGAGTCGACCCAGCCGGTCACGGTCGACTCCGAAGTCTACGGTCAGCGGGTTGGCCCGCATGCCGGCGCACCAGACGACGGTGGCGGCGGTCACCACTTCACCCGAGGAGAGCGTCACGCCGCGTTCATCGATGGCGACGACCCCGACGCCCAACCTGGTCTCGATCCCGATGTCGGCCAGCGCCGCCTCGATGACCGGTCGCGCCGACGCGCCCATGTCCGAGCCGACGAACGGGTTGCGGTCGACCAGGATGACCCGCGGTGCGGCGGCGCGCGTGGCAAAGGCGTCTGCGAGCATCGCGGGCAGCTCGGTCGCCTCTTCGATTCCCGTCAAACCCGCTCCGACGACGACTACTGTCGCGGCCGCCGGATCAGCGGGGCCCTCGGCAAGTCGGCGCAGGTGGGCTTGCAGTCTGGTCGCTGCGTCATGGGTGTCGATGTCGAAACCGAACTCCCGCAGTCCCGGGATATCGGGCTTGACCACCTGGCTGCCCAACGCGAGCACCAGTCGGTCGTAGCCATGAACGCCCGCGGTGGTTTCCACGACCCGCGCCACAGCATCGATCGCCGTCACTTCGCCGATGATGTGCTCGATTCCGACCGGATCGAGAAGAGCGCTGAGCGGGATGCGGGATGTGCTCAGATCGGTCTCGTAGTCGCGCACGCGGATGTCGTGGTACGGCGTGGAACTGATCATCGTGACATCGACGGTTCCGGCCGCCACACCGAGTTCATCGAGCCTCCGGGCCGCAGCGAGCGCCGCCCACAGACCCGCGAACCCGGACCCGAGAACCACGACACGCGAAGGATCGGTCACTGCAGCGCGCTGCACATCGTCATTCTGGACCACGGTCGGCAGGACGGGGTCGATTTTGCGGTTGCCGGGCGGCGAACAGTTTCCGTTCGAGGCGGGTTTTCGATGCGGTGGTCGCCTGACCGGCCGACGCTGTACTCGTGGCAGATCACGCCCTGGCCTGGCCGAGACGTAGCGGTGTTCAGGGATTTTCGTAGTCGGCGGACGGCCAGATGCCGCGTAGTGGGCGCATGCCGTCCTCGACGTAGTCGGCGAGGGGGCGGTTGCCGCCGTCGAGGTACCACTGTTCGAGTGCGGCGAAGTAGCCGAAGACCAGGGCGTTGGTGGCCACGCGAGCCTGTGTTTCGTTCAGCTGTCCGGTTGACGCGATCAGTGGTGCGAGCCGCTGGCTCGTGCGGTCGGCCGAGGCGCAGGCGGCCATACGCACCGATGGCTCGGTGAAGTGGTATCGGACCCTGCGCCACGGGTCTCTGTCGGCCGGAGCGCTTTCGTCTGCACCCTGGGGATCGGCGGTGTGCGCCGGTGTGGATTCGTCGGCGCGGACGGAGCGGATCAGGCTGCCGATGGGATCGTGGGGGTCCACGATCTCTTCGATTTCTTCCGCGTTCATGGTGTCGAACTCGTCGGCGACGATGATCCCTTCCTTCGTGCCGAAGAGGCGGTAGACCGTCGACGGCGAGACCTCGGCCGCGGCCGCGATCTCCTCGATGGTGACGGCGCCGAACCCCTTCGCATCGAACAGGTCGAGGGCGCGTTCCTGGATGGTGTGCATGGCCTTGAGCCGCCAGCGCTCGCGAAGTCCGGTCATGGGTCCAGATTATCAGGAAGTCACTTCCTGAAGGATGCTACTGCCGTTTAGACATTGACTGTCTGTAACGAGTCTTCTAGAGTCACTTTCTAGAGATAGTGACTTTCTCAAACGGGGTTGCGTGGCTCACGGGCTCGACGGCGCTCTGGCGCCTCCCCGTCTGGGTCCGGCCCCCGATCCACCCGACCGAACTCTCCGGAAGGACTCGCGGCATGCGAGCTGACAACCACGGCCGTCTTGGCAGACCACATCGAGCTCAGCTGTCCGAGGCGGGACCGCGATGACCACGGCCGATATTGCCGAGGCCCGGGAGCAGCCCGCCCCCCCAGATACCGCCCGCAGGGAGGAACAGAGCTTCGCAGCGCTCCTACGCCCCCATGTCGGCGGTTTCGCCGCCGTGGTCGTCCTTCAGGTGATCGGTGCTGTGGCAGGTTTGGCGCCGTTGTTGGCGGTGGTCGAGTTGGGGCGCGCGTTGTTGTCGACCGGCCCGATCGATCACGGTCGTGTCTGGTTCGTGGTGGTCCTGGGCGTGGTCGGGCTGTTCGTCCGGCTCCTGTTCACGGCCGCTTCGTCCGGTCTCGGGCACGTGCTCGACGGCCGGGTGCAGTTGTCGTTCCGCCGGCAGTTGGCCGCACATTTGGGGCGTGTGCCGATCGGCTGGTTCTCCCAGCGCCGAACGGGTGAGCTCGCCAAGGTGGTGAGCGAGGATGTGAGTGCGCTGCATCCGTTCATCGCCCACGCGCCCGGCGAGCTGGTGTCGGCGTTCGTGGTGCCGCTGGTGTCGCTGGTCTACTTGTGCACCGTCGACTGGCGGCTCACGCTGATCACGTTGGTTCCGGTGTTGCTGGCGGTGGCATTGGTCCCGTTGATGATGACCCCGGCCCGGCAACGCGAGCAGAGCGAGTTCGATGCGGCGATGGGGCGGATCGCCGATTCGGTCGTGGAGTTCGTGCAGGGCATCGCGGTGGTCAAGGCGTTCGGCGGAGGCGACCGCGCGCACCGCCGGTTCCGTACGGCGGTGGACGATTTCGCCGATACGTTCCTGCGCTGGGCGCGGGGCCTTTCCCCGATCGCCGCCGGGATGCAGCTGGCGCTCGCGCCGCCGTTCGTGCTGCTGGTCGTGCTGCTCGGCGGCACGGTCCGGATAACAGGTGGCGGGATGGCTGCCGCGGATCTGCTGCCGTTCCTGCTGCTCGGGCTGGGGCTGACCGCTCCGGTCGCGGCGCTCGGCCACGGTTTCGACGACATGCAGGCCGCCGGCCGCGCGGTCGGCAGGATCCGGGACGTGCTCGACGTCGAGCCGTTGCCCGAACCTGCCCACCCGGCCACGCCGCGAGGACACCGGGTGGAGCTGCGCGACGTCCGGTTCGGATACGACGCCGACCGCGAGGTGTTGCGCGGGATCGACCTGGTGCTCGAGCCGGGCACGGTCACCGCGCTCGTCGGACCGTCCGGTAGCGGCAAATCCACACTCGTCCAACTACTTCCCCGATTCTTCGACCCGACCTACGGGACGATCACCCTGGGCGGAATCGACCTGCGCGAAATCGGCAGCCGCCAGCTGTACCAAGCGGTCTCCTTCGTCTTCCAGGACGTGCGTCTGCTGCGTGCTTCGGTGGCCGACAACATCGCGCTGGCAGTCCCGCGCGCCGACCGCGAGCAGGTGGTACACGCCGCCCAGCTGGCGGGCATTCACACCCGGATCCTGGAGCTGCCGCACGGCTACGACACGGTGCTCGGCGACGAGGCCGGACTGTCGGGCGGTGAGGCACAGCGCCTCGCCCTCGCCCGCGCGCTGCTGGCCGACACCCCCGTTCTGGTGCTGGACGAGGCGACCGCGTTCGCGGACCCGCAGACCGAACAGGCGGTGCGTCACGCCCTGGCGAGCCTGCAGGGCGACCGGACGATCCTGGTCATCGCCCACCGGCTGGAGACCATCGCTGAGGCCGACAACGTCGTCATGGTGGAGGACGGGGTGATCGTGGAGCGCGGCGCGCCCGCGCAGTTGCTGGCCGGCCAGGGCAAGTTCGCCGCGTTCTGGCAATCCCATCGTGGAGACGAGTTGTCATGATCCGAATGCTGTTGCGCGTGCTGGGCGATCAGTACGCCGGTCCGGTGCGTCGCACCGTGGCCCTGATGACCACCACCGCGGCCCTGGAGGGGTTGTCCTACGCCCTGCTGGTCCCGGTACTCCGGGAACTGTTCGGGAGCAGCCCCGAGGACGCCTGGCCGTGGCTGATCGCGTTCGGGATCGCGGTCGCGGTCTACGCGGTGCTGCGCTACATCAGCGACCTGGCCGGTTTCCGCGCCGGAACCACGCTGCTGCGCGGCACCTATCACCGGCTCGGCGACCACCTGGCCCGGCTGCCCATCGGCTGGTACGGCGTCGGCCGCGTCGGCGAAGTGTCGGTGCTCGCCAGTCGGGGCGTCCTGGAAGCGATGAGCGTGATCGCGCACCTGCTCGCACCATTCGTCGCCGCCTCGGTGACCCCGCTGACGATCGTCGCTGTGATGCTGGCGTTCGACTGGAAGCTGGGACTGGCCGCACTGGTCGCCGTCCCGCTCGTGGCGGCGATCCAGGCCTGGACGGGACGCGCGATGGCCACCGCCGACGCCGAACGCCATGAACGTGACCAGGATGCCGGCGGGCGAGTCATCGAATACCTGCAGGCCCAGCCGGTGCTACGGACCGGCGGCCGCACCACCGAACGTTTCGACCTGCTGGACGACTCGCTACGCGGAATCCAGCGCGCCTCGCGCCGATCGGCGCTATCGGCCCTGCCCGGCATCGTCGGCCTGACGCTCGCCGTGCAGGCGATGTTCACCGTGCTGCTGGCCATGGGCGCCTACCTCGCGCTGGGCGGGAGCATCGGCGCGGCCGAGGTTCTGGCGATCCTGGTACTGGCGGCCCGCTGCGCCGAACCCCTGCTGTCGCTGGCCGACATCGGCGGCCAACTCCGCAGCGCGCGCGCCCAACTGACCCGACTGGACGCACTGCTGCGCACCGAGCCGCTGCCGGAACCGGGTGACCCGATCCAGCCGCACCACCACGACCTGGAGTTCGACGCCGTCGCCTTCCTGCACGGCGACCGCATGGTGATCGACAATCTGACGCTGACGGTGCCGCAAGGCCAGCGGTTGGCGATCGTCGGACCCTCCGGAGCGGGCAAGAGCACCCTGCTCCAACTACTCGCGCGGTTCCACGACGTGAGCAAAGGCGCGGTCCGCGTGGGCGGCGTCGACGTCCGCGACATCGATACCAGCACATTGATGGCACAGATCGCCATCGTCTTCCAGAACGTCTACCTCTTCGACGGCACCATCGAGGACAACATCCGCCTCGGCCGCCCCGAAGCCACCGACGCCGAAGTCCGCGCCGCGGCGACAGCGGCACGCCTGGACGAGGTGATCGAACGACTTCCCGGCGGCTGGGCCGCCGACGTCGGCGAAGGCGGTGCACTGCTGTCGGGCGGCGAACGTCAACGCGTCTCCATCGCCCGCGCCCTGCTGAAGAACGCTCCCATCGTCCTCCTCGACGAGGTCACCTCCGCCCTGGACCCGGTCAACGAAGCCGCTGTCCACCAGGGCATCGAACGCCTGATGGCGGGCCGCACGGTGGTGATGGTGGCCCACCGCATGCACACCGTGCAGACCGCCGACCGCGTCGTCTTCCTCGACAACGGCCGAGTCGTGGAAGAAGGCACTCATCACGGCCTGCTGGATCGAGGCGGCCGCTACGCCGACTTCTGGAACATTTCCACGGCTCGCCCTCGTGCCGTCAGCGGCGCACACGCCGATCGAGCCTGACCACACCGGCCGCGCGACTGCGGCCTGAATTCATGCCATGACCCCTGCTGTTCCCCCGAATCGGAAGTGCACTGTGTTCACCACCCCGCTGCTGTTGATCATCCCCACCCTGAGTTTCCGCGTGCTCGGCGCCTTCGGCGTCCGCCGGTTCGCCACCTGGCGAGTGTCCTTCGCGCACGGACTGGCCGTGATGCTCCTCTCGACAGGTATCGCCCACTTCATCCCCGACACCGTCGACGCGATGCCGAGCCATGACGATCTGGCGGCCATGGTTCCCGCGTTCGTTCCGTTTCCGGACCTCATGGTGTACCTGACCGGTGTGCTGGAACTGCTCGGCGCTGCCGGCCTGGTCTCGACCCGTACCCGGCGTTACGCCGGACTCGGGCTCGCTGTGCTGTTCATCTTGATGCTCCCGGCGAACGTTCATGCGGCGGTCTCGGATATTCCGTTGAACGGCGATCCGGCCACCCCTCTGTGGTTCCGGATTCCCGAGCAGATCGTGTTCATCGCTATTGCCCTGTGGGCGTCAGGTGTGACTGTCGCGAACCTGCGCATGCCGGCCGGGCGTCGACGTGACACTGCCGTCGAGGTGTAGTGCCACGACCGGAGATGCGGTGCAGTAGGTTCCGGCGTCAGCGGATGCGTTCGACTGGCTGCGGTTGTATCAGGAGGAACTGCACGGCCGGATCCCTCCCGGCCGCATACCCGGTGTGCTGGAGGCTGTGGCGGCCATGGCGCCCGCTGAACTACCGGATGTTTCGGTGCGCATCGAAATCCTCAGGCAGCCAGCCGCATTCGGCGCTAATCGATCGGCAGCACGCTCAGGATCGGGTCGTAGGCCCAGTTCAACATGCGCTCGGCGTCCTCCTTGGCGGCGATCTCACTGTCGGGTGAGCTGTGCAGGACCACACCGATCAGCGGTATTCCCGCCCTGACCGTCTCGAACAGCAGGCAGGTTCCCGCGGCGTCGGTCCATCCGGTTTTGATGCCGATAGCGCCGGGATAGTCGTGCAGCAGCAGGTTCGTGGACTGCCAGAGGTGAGCGCGGTTGCCCGGGCCGGCGGGCAGGTGATAGCTCTTCGACCTTGCGATGTCACGGAACACCGGCAGGCTCATCGCGCGCAGGCCGAGGGTTACCAGGTCCGCCGGTGTGGAGTGGGTGGAGCGGTCGGTGGGGGCGGGCAGCCCGCTGGGGTCGGTGAAATGTGTTCCCGCCAAGCCCATTCGATGGGCGGTGTCGTTCATTTCGGCGATGAAGCCGTCTTGTCCGGGCCCGTATGCCTCGGCAAGGGTGTAGGCGGCGTCGCAGCCGGACGGCAGCATCATCGCGTACAGGAGTTGTCGCGCGGTGAGCACCTCGCCGGGGACCAAGCCTGCGTTGCTTCCGTCGTACTCGGTGCAGTAGGCGATGATTCCCTGCGGCACGGTAATGGTTCGGTCGACGTCGCCGGCGTTGATCACGACCAGTGCCGTCATCACCTTCGCGATGCTGGCTATCGGGACCGGGGTGTTCGGCTCTCGCGACCACAGCACCGTGCCGGTGATTCCGTCCGCCAGCGCTGCTCCCGACGCCTGCACCGCGCCCGGCTCGAACGTCAGCCAAGGTAACTGAATATGGACCTCGCTCGCGGCGGGGGCGACCACGACTCCATGACCGGCTACCACGACCAGCGCCACGGCAACGGCCGCCTGCAAATATTTAGCAAATGTCCGCATGGGCCACATTCTGCTGCGCGACCCCATGGATCAGTGGGATTTCACCGACCGAATCACCGCGCCGCTCCGAGTTGAATGCCACTCGGCGTGGACGGAGCCGTACTCGTCAACTGATACGATACGGAACGTGGCGTATCTAAACAGTGGAGGTGCTCCTGCCTCAGAAGCTCAGGAGACACGTCGCGGAGGACGTCCCCGTGATGACGAACGCGAGGGCGAGATTCTCGAGGTAGTGGCCTCGCTGCTGGCAGAGCGCGGCTATGAGGGTGTCACCTTCGAGGAGGTAGCGCGTCGGGCCGGCTCGTCGAAAGCCACCCTCTACCGGCGGTGGAAGTCCAAGAGAGACATGGTCGTCGCTGCGCTGAAGGCAGGCCCTGCCCGTCGAGAAGGGGCGGACGAGATCGACACAGGCAGTCTGCGCGGTGACCTGATCGGCTTGTGTCAACGGCTCATCACGACGATGCGTTCGGCCGACGGCCAGACCGCACTGCTACTCCTTCAGGCAGGCCTTGAAGACCCCGAGCTGTGCGAGGAGATCGAACGGACCGTCGGCCCGACCGGAGCCCGGTTGCCCACCTCGGTCGTGGACGCCGCCATCCGTCGCGGAGAGCTGCCTGAGGTCGTAGACCCCTTCCCTTTCGAAGAAGTGGCCGGGGCAGTGCTGCTGCTCCGGCGGCTCAATGGACTGAATACCGATGATGTCTATCTCGAAGCGCTCGTGGATTCGATCCTCATACCCGCCCTGCGGGCAACCTCCGCTCGGTCGGCAGAGCTACCCGCCGGAATCTTCTCCGGCCGACCGTCCGCGCAATCCACCACGACCAGTGAAGGAAACCGATGACTACGCCGACCATCGACGGATTTCGTTACCAGACCCTGCCCGGCGACGAAAGCGTCGAACTCAACGTCGCGGTCGGCGGGACCGGGCCGGCCGTTGTCCTGCTCCACGGCTTCCCCCAAACCCACTACATGTGGCGCGACGTTGCGCAACAACTCGCCGAGGAGCACACGGTCATCGTTCCGGACCTTCGAGGTTACGGCGACAGCGGGAAGCCGCCGGCGGACAGCCCTGACACATATTCCAAGCGCACCATGGCTGAGGACATCATGCGGGTAGTCGGCGCGCTCGGGCACGAGCGCTTCGGACTGATCGGTCACGACCGCGGCGCCCTGGTCGGTATCCGCGCCGGCCTCGACCACCCCGACGCGGTTCAGTACCTCGGGGTGCTCGATGTCCTCCCGACTCTCGACACTTGGGATGTCCTGCGGGGAGTGGACGCGAAGGTCGCCTGGCACCTGTACCTGATGGCGCAACCCATGGGACTGCCCGAGAAGATGATCAAGGCCGTGGCAGAGGAGTTCTTCGCTTCGTTCCTCGACGCCTGGGACACGGACGGCTCGACATTCGCCCCGGAGGTGCGGCAGCACTACATCGACAGCTCGGTCGGAGCCGTCGACTCGATCGTCGCCGACTACCGCGCCACCTCGAGCATCGACCTGAGCATGGACCGTGCGGACCGCCAGGCCGGAAAGACGCTTCCCATGCCCGTTGGCGTGATCTCCCAGGACTGGGGCGCCCAGTTGGGCTTCGACGCGGCAGCGCTCTGGCGAGCCTGGGCGCCGGACCTGACCTACGAGCCGATCAAGGCGGGGCACTTCATGGCCGAGGAGAAGCCCACCGAGATCGCGCACTTCATCCGTAAGCTCGCCGCCCGGAGCCGAACCTGATCCCTTCCTGATCGAACCCGCCGAAGGATCTGGTACTCACCTTTTCACCGGGATCTCGGTCTTCTTGCCGGACAGTGTGCGCGGTGTCGCGGTACTTCGAGCAGGGTGTCGGGAACGTGGCGGGGCGACAGGGCGGTGCGCAGCGCGGCGGAGCTGCGCCAAGGCGAGACAGACCGCTCGCACCACTAGGTAAGTAGCCAACTGCCCGACCTGAGCACCCGGAAACATCCTGTAATGCCGACGCGCAGTTGTTGTTTTTCGGCAGACGCTGATCTCCGAGAAGTAAATGTGTGCGGCAGCTGTACGGAGGGGCCTGGCGAGAGATCAGAGCGAGCGCGGATGTCCGACGGCGCGTTCGGCGATGTGCATCGGTGATAGCCACCTACAATAGGCGCAGGCCGAAACCGTTGCGGGACCGATCTCGTGGAGGCGTTATGAGCAGGGCTCTGATCATCGTCGACGTCCAGAACGACTTCTGCGAGGGGGGTGCGGTGGCCGTCGCAGGCGGAGCCGCGCTGGCCGAACGGATCAGCGAATATCTGCGCGGCAGCGACTACACCGCGATCACCGCCACCCGTGACTACCACATCGACCCCGGTGCGCACTTTTCCGACAACCCTGACTTCGTCGACACGTGGCCGCCGCATTGCCGGATCGACACGCCCGGTGCCGACTTCCACCCGAACCTGGACACCGCCCCGATCGACGAGGTCTTCTTCAAAGGCGCCTACGCCGCCGCCTACTCCGGATTCGAGGGCGCCGCCGAGGACGGCACGGCCCTCGCGGACTGGTTGCGCGCCAAAGGAATCGACACCGTCGACGTCTGCGGCATCGCCACCGACCACTGCGTTCGCGCCACCGCCTTGGATGCCCGCACCGCCGGGTTCGACACCCGGGTGCTCGTGGGCCTGTCCGCCGGCGTCTCCCCCGCCAGCATCGATCGGGCCCTGGACGAACTCCGCGATGCGGGTGTGGAGATCGCCGGAAACATCGACAGTTGACACCGCCCCTCCAGCCGTCATGTGCGGGTCGTAGTCGACCTGCTCTAGAGG
>NZ_BAFP01000266.1 GCF_000308455.1 Nocardia abscessus NBRC 100374
CCCTGGTCAGAATCTTCAGCGACATCGTCACGTCCGGCGATCTCGTCGTTCCCAGCGACTTCGGCGATGACACCGGATCCACTCGAATGGTCGTGTCCGGCGACGCCGGCCCGCTCATCGAGGCCATCGGGGCCATCGGGGCCATTCATGTCAGCGCACCCGACGACGTCGGCACGTCCGCCTATGTCGTCGAGTCGAGCAGTGTCGGTATGTTGGTCGGTGTCGTCAGTGAGCACCACCGACACCTCGGCTTGTCGGAGTATCGCGTCACGACGCTGCCTTGGCTGGTCTTTGGCGACCGGCACATACACCGCTCCGGCAGCTAGGACCCCATACAACGCCGCCACCTGCGCCACACCCCGAGCCGCAGACACCGCGACCGCGTCACCTGGCCGCACCCCGTGTTCGATCAGCAGCCCCGCGATCCGCCTACTGTGCTCGGCCAATTCACCGAAACCGACAACGGTGTCGCCATCGATGATCGCCGTGCGGCCGGGATCAGCAGCCGCGATATCGAACATCGGTGTATGCAACAACCCACCACCGGGAACATCGCGTGGTCCCGGCCCTGCGGTGTCATTGACCTGGTCGCGGACGATCTGCTGGCGGGGCGGCAGCACCGGCAACGCCTCGCACAGCGGCTGTTCCCAATCCGCCTCAACCAGCCGGCACAAAAGCTGGTGGTAACTAGCCAACATATCGTCGACCAGGCCGTCCGGAAACAACTCGTCCACCGAATCCCAGCTCAGCACAAGCCCATCCGGCAACTCGATGACCTGATGATCCAGCCACACCTGCGGAGTCTGCGTCCGCGTGTAATCCGGCCAGCGCACCGACCGAGCCAGCTCGTCATCCACACCCAACATCGACGTGAAAACCACCGGCACCGGCTCGGCGACCACTTCGCTGTCACGAGCGAGCTCCCGTAACACCCGCACCGCGGAAACCTGCTGATGATCCAGATCACTCCACAACTGCTCCTGCAACCGCCGAGCACGCCCCAGCCAGCTCTCCTTCTCGACCGGGCGATCCGCCACCAACAGCAACGAACTGAAATCCCCCACCACCCGCATGATGTCCGGGTGTACCTCACGACGGTCGAAACGAGTCAACGTGACAGTCAGATCACGCTGCGCACTCCACCCACCCAGTACCCACGTATAACACGCCAGCAACACCACACTCGGTGTCACACCGAAACGACGAGCACGCACGACGATCTGGTGCCAAGTCTCCCGATCCAGTCGCACCTCCCGACGAGTGAACCGAGGACGCTCGATCACCGCGGGAGAAACCCGCAACGGCAACTGCGGACCAGGCGGCAACTCCGCCAACCGCGAACGCCAATACGACAAGCCCGCCTGTATCTGTTCCTCCGACGGAGAGCAACTCATCACATAATCGCGGAACTCCAGTCCCAATGCGGGTAACTCGATATCCGGGTCCGCGTAGAGCCGCGTCCACTCGGAAAGGAGCACCAATGCGCTCAGACCATCAGCGATCAGCGTGTCGAAAACCGCACAGACCCGCGTAATCTCGCCATCGCGTACGACCCGGACCTCGAACAACGGCCAGTTACCAGTGTCGAGAACGCGATTCGAGATGTCTTCTCGTAAGGCAACCACGTCCCCCTCGACCACCGGAATCCGATACGCGGGAACCTCTTCCAATACCCGCTGCGTCCCATCCGCACCGACCACCGCACGCAACATCGCATGCCGATCGATCAACCGATTCCAGGCACGCTCCAGCAGAGCCAAATCCAGACCGGGCCAGTCGTACTCGATATACAGATGCGCACCGATTCCACCGAGATCGAAATCCTCCGACCGGCCCAGCCAGTACGCCACCTGGATATCGGTCAACGGAAACGGCTCGTACAGATGCTCGGGGGCGAAGGTGATTGTCGTCGGCACCTCCTCGACAGTGCCGAACGTCAGGGTCGCGGCGAATGCGGCCAGCGTGGGGTTGGTGAACAGCTGCGCCAGATCGGCGCCCACCACACCGCTGGCGGCGAGGCGCCGGACCAACCGGGTGGCCAGCAGGCTGTCGCCGCCGAGGGCGAAGAAGTCGTCGTCACGGCGGATCTCCTCGACACCGAGCAACACAGCCCACGCCTGCGCCGTGATTCGCTCCACCCGGCCCGTCGGCGCCGCGGAATCGCCACCGGCAGTGGCTCTTCCGCCTGCCGCGGTGAGCGCGGTCTGTACCGCGGCGCGGTCGATCTTGCCGTTGCGGGTGATCGGGAGTTCTGGTCTGCGGACGAAAAGGCGGGGAATCATATAGCCGGGCAACCGCTCACCCAGCCAGCCACGGAGGGCCGCGTCATCGAGGTCGTCGTCCTCGCCGACGACGACCGCACCGAGTGCCCGGGTGGCCTGCTCGACCACCGCGGCCGCCGCCGCGATGATCCGCGGATGTTCCGCCAGAACCGACTCGATCTCGCCCAGTTCGATCCGATGCCCGCGGATCTTGACCTGGTGATCGGTGCGGCCGAGGAAGTCCAGTGTCTTGTCGGGCCGGCATCGCACCAGGTCGCCGGTGCGGTACCAGCGGACCCCGTCCCGTTCGACGAACTTCTCCGCGGTGCGCACCGGGTCGCCGCGGTAGCCGTGCGCCAGTCCGCCGCCGGTGACCCACAGCTCGCCGGGCGCCCATTCCGGGCGATCCCGCTCGTGGCCGTCGACTACCCGGCAGTGAGCATGGGGCAGGGGAACTCCGTAGGGCACGCTCGACCAGTCGGGGTCGACCGTGTCGACCTCGCAAACGGTGGCGTGGATGGCGGCCTCGGTCATGCCGCCGAGGCCGGCGAACCGGCAGCCGGGAACGAGTCGGCGCAGCCGATCGGGCAGGTCGACGGTGACCCGGTCACCGCCGAGCATGACCACCCGCAGCGCTGTACCCAGCCCGGAGTCAGCTGCCGCGATCAAGAGCATGTCCAGCAGCGCGGGTACGGCGCTGACGACGGTCACGTCCCACCGGCGGATCAGCTCCGCCCAGGCGGCGGCATCACGACGCCGCGCCTCCTCTACGACGACCAGCGAGCCACCGAATGCCAAGAACGCGAACAGGTCATAAGCCGAGAGGTCGAAGTCCAGAGCGGACAATGCGATCGTGCGGTCGTCCGCACCTATGTCGAACCGGCCGTTGACCGCATCGATGGTGTTGGCAACGGCGCGGTGTGGCACCTCTACGCCTTTGGGAGCGCCGGTGGAGCCCGAGGTGAAGATCACATACATCACGTCCTCGGGGTCCGCCACGATGATCTCGGCCAACGGATCCACGGTGCGGGACTGCTCCGGGAAGACCGGTTCGATGTCGTCGGGCCATGACCCCGCGGCCGCGGTTTCCGGGTCGGTGATGACCAGCCGGGCGCCCGCCGTGCGGTAGACCCGCTCGCGCCGCGCGGCTGGCAGATCGATACCTGAGGGCACGTACGTCGCACCCGCCGCGAGCACGCCCAGTGTCGCCACGATCTGCTCGACCCCTTTGGGCAACGTGATGGCTACGCTGTCCCCGCGGCCGATCCCCTTGTCCACCAGTAACCGCGCCATGCGGCGGGCTTGTACCGCGAGTTCGCCGTAGGAAATCGTCGCTCCGTCGGCGAGCAACGCCGTCCGGCGTGGATCCGCGGCGGCCCGGGTGAAGAACCGCTGGTGCAATGGTGTGACCGGCGCGGCGGCGACCTCGACATCCTGGCGACCGGTGACCGGCCACGGTGCGTCGCGGTCCCAGGCGCCGTCGTCGTCCAGCAATAGTTCGACGAAACACACGTACGCGTCGAACATCGTGTCCAGCATTCCAGGCGGGAACAGTGAGACCCGGGCATCCCAATTGAGCAGGATGCCGCCGTCGAACTCGGTCACCTGAGCGTCCAGCCAGACCTGTGGCCCCTGCGATATCGTCCAGCACGGTTCTCCCAGGCACTGCCGGACCTCGGGTGCGTACAGCTCACCCAGGCTCAGCGCGCTGGTGTACACCACCGGCGCCAGTACCCGCTCCCCGCCGTTGGCCCGGCTCAGATCCCGCAGCACCTCGACACCGGAGTATGCGGCATACCCCAGAACTTCGCGCAGCCGATCGGTGATCGCCTGCCCCCGTCGAGTTACCGACATCGAGGCGGACAGGTCCACGTCGAGCAGTACGGAGCTGGAGAAGTCTCCGACAATGCGGTCCACGTCGTCGTGCAGGGGTTCCCGGTCGAAAACCGGCAAGTTCAGCAGGAACCGATCGGTACTGCTCCAGGCACCGATCGTTTCCGCGAAGACAGTGGCCAGCACGCTCGCGGTGGTCAGGCCCGCGCGGTGCGCCCGCTCGCGCAACAGCGCCGCGCGCTCCGGCGACAACCAGTAACGGCGGCGGTCGACCCGTGGGCCACCGGTGGCCTCTTCAGAGGCCAGCAGCGGAAGCTCAGGCGCCTCGGGCAGGCCCGGCAGCTGCGACTGCCACCAATCGCGAGCCTGCTCACGAGCTTTCGCGCGAGCACTGCCACGGTCGACAAGGTATTGCGCGTAGCTGTACTCCAGGGCGGGCAGCGCCCCGGGGCCGCGCTCATACAGCGTGGTCAGATCGGCAAGGAGATTACGCAAACTCAGCGCGTCCCCGGCGATCATGTCCAGATCCAGGTGCACCCTGGTGCGGCCATCGGGCAACAACGAGACTTGGATATCGAATACTTCACCTGCCCCGACATCCATGCTCCTGTGCGACAGGGTGTCCCTGGTCTGAGCCAGTCGCCGCAGGCGCTCGGGCTCGGGCAGCTCCCGCAGATCGTGGACAGTCAGCCCGGACCAGGCCCCGCTGTCGGTCACTCGCTGCATGCCCGCGGTGTCGATCGCCACCCGCAACATCGGGTGCCGCGCCATCAGGTCACGTACCGCACGCTCCAGCCGATCCGGCGCGACACCGCCCCCATGGTCGAACTCGCTGTAGAAGTGCGCAGCGACATCACCGAGTTGTTGCGCCTGTGTCCGCCCGATCCAGAACGCGTGTTGCATCACCGCCAGCGGAAACGGAGCCGATCGGTCCACGACGCCGGCTTCCTCCGCAGTGCCGGAGTCACTGCGGTGCAGCAGCTTCCACCATGAGCCGAGCGTCGGGTTCTGCACGAGATCCCGATACTCCACTTGCTTGCCCGCGCGTCGCATCAACCCCGAGATGCGCATGACGGTCACCGAATCGAGCCCGAGCTCGAGCAGGTTGGCGTCGTCGGTCAACTCTTCCACCGGCACGCCGGTCAGCGCGCTGACTTCCTGCCGCAATCCATCTACACCGTGGCCCCAGTCCACCTTTTTCGTTGTGCGTACGAGTGGCAAACGGAGCTGCTCCTGCATCACATTCCCAACTGGCAAACGATAACCATTTTCAGTAGTGCTACAATCTACGGTGTCTCACCAGGCCGGTCAAGACCGATTCAGAGACACGAAACACACACGCGGCGAATAGCTTCGGTGTTGCACAGGAAGTAGACATGGCAGCTCATCTGCGACTCATGAACATGATGTTCGGTACGATCTGCTCCCAGGTTGTCGGCACCGCCGCTCGACTCGGGCTCGCAGATCATCTGGGCGATAACGAACGCGGCTACACCGAACTGGCCGAGGCCACCCAGGCCCATCCCAGCTCGCTCCTCCGGCTGCTCCGCGCGTTGGCCGCGTTGGAGCTGGTCGTCGAAACCCAGCCGGGCACATATCGATTGGCCGAGGCGGGCATGCCGCTGCGCACGGACCGGCCGGATTCCCAGGCGGCCGCGGTGCTGCTTTTCACAGAGCCGGCACTGCTGGACTCCTGGAAGCTGACCGAAGAGGCGATTCGCACCGGGCAGCCGACCTTCGAAAGGCAATACGGCACCGACTTCTTCGGCTTCCTCGCCACGCAGCCGGAACTATCCGAACGGTTCAACGCGACAATGCGACAGGTCAGCCTGCCCATCGCGCAACTGATACCGGTGAGCTACGACTTCACCCGGCACCACACCATCGTCGACGTCGGCGGCGGCGGCGGCACCCTGCTGGCGGAAATCCTTCGCGGGACCACCACGCTGCGCGGTGTGCTCTTCGACTCGGTGACCGGGGTCGCCGAGGCCTCCTCGACTCTCACCGCCGCAGGTGTCGCAGACCGCTGCCGCGTCGAGGCCGGCGACTTCTTCGCCGCCGTCCCCGATGGCGGAGATGCCTACGTACTCAAGAACATCCTCCACGATTGGGACGACGAACGCTGCGTGACCATCCTCGGGCGGTGCCGCAAGGCGATACCGGATCACGGGCGGCTGCTGATCGTGGAATCCGTACTGCCCGAGATGGTCGACACCTCGAATCCGGCTCCTTACCTCACCGATATCAGCATGCTCGTCAATATGGGCGGGCAGGAACGCACGCGCTCGGAGTACGAACTACTCTGCCGCCGAGCCGGTTTCGAGGTCAAGGCGATGCATCCCACCATCCTGCCCACGTCGTACTCGCTCATCGAGGCAATGCCGGTATGAACGGAACGCCACCCATGCTCGACAAACCCCGTCCGATCGTGGTCGACCTCCTGGCCGAAGACTTCCACGAACGAGCCCACACCATCTACGACGAGCTGCGCGCGCAGTCACCAGTCACCCTCGTCGAACTGCCGGAGCAACCGGGCCGGGGATTCTGGATGATCACCGGATACGCGGCGGCCGAGGCTGCGTTGCGCGACCCCCGGCTGGCCAATGATCCGCGCACACTCCTGTCCCCCGAGCAACTCGCGGCCAGGGCGCGGGCCCAGATCCCGAGCGCCCCGCACACCATGCTGTTGTCCGACCCGCCGGAGCACACCCGGCTGCGACGCGCCGCGCAGCAGGCGTTCACTTCCAGGTCGGTCACCGCGTTGCGCCCCGCGGTGGTCCGGCACGCCGAACGATTGCTGGACGAGGCGGAGAAGATGACCGAAAGCGGTGACGGCACTGTGGATCTGCTGCACGCCTACGCCTACCCGCTGTCGCTGACCGTGCTCGGCGAGATTCTCGGCTTTCCCGAGGCTTGGCATCCCGGCCTGCACACACTCGCCGTGCGGGCGGCGACCGCCTCCACCCCGTTGTCCGCCCCTGACCCCGAGCTGCGTGCACAACTCGAGGGCTACGCACGTGATCTCGTCCTCCTCAAACGAGACGACCCCGGCGACGATCTGATCAGCAGGCTGGTGCACCCCGAGTCCGGCAAGGACAAGCTGTCGAACGGCGAACTGATGGCCATGATCGGCCTGCTCATGGCCGCCGGTTTCGAGACATCGGCCAGCCTGATCGCCAGCGCCACACTGACCCTGATCACCCACCCCGCGCAGTGGGCCGCGCTACGCGACGATCCCGAACTGGCGGCAGCGGCAGTGGAAGAGACCATGCGTTACTGGGGGCCGGTGGAATCGGCGACAGCGCGCCACGCGGTGGAACCGTTCGAACTCGCCGGGCGGCGCATCGAGACCGGCGACCGGGTGCTGGTGTTTCCCGCCGCCGCCAACCGCGACCCGGCCCACGTCACCGATCCCCACCGCTTCGACATCCACCGCGAAGTTCGGCCCCATCTCGGGTTCAGCGGCGGTATCCACAATTGCATGGGCGCGGCCCTCGCGCGCACGGAGGTCGGAATCGCACTCACCACACTTGTCGCGCGCTGGCCGGAGCTGCGTTTGGCCGCAGATCCCGCCGATTTGCGCTGGCGCCCCGGCATGGGACTGCGCGGCCTGCGCCGCCTGCCGATACGCCCGTAATCCGAACCCCTGCGTGCCGCCGTACGCCGTTGTGGTCGCATCGAAGTCGGGTGCCAGTTCAGTTGTCACCCCGAATGCTCCATCGGATCGATGACGCTCGCACTGGCGCGGCAAGCGAACGTGCACTAACGTATTCGACAATGATTGTCATTACCGTGAGGACCGTGAATGTGACCGATCCCGGTTCGTCCGATAGGCCAGCTCTCCGGCTTCATCGCGGCAGGCGTACGGCCTGAACACGGGAATCGCTCAGACGCGAACCGATTCGGCCGGCACATAGCCGGCCCACGGCAGCGGCGCGATGCCGATTCCCGGCCCCTCACGAGATCCCACGCTCGCCGGACACTTCCGGTGCGCAACCCACCGTTCCGGGGCCGGGAAACCCATCGCCACAACAGCACAAGGAGTTCGAGCCATGACACCCCCGACCGACACCCAGTACGACGTCGCCATCCTCGGAGCCGGGATCGCGGGTAGCACACTGGCCACGATCCTGGCTCGCCACAACCTGAAGGTCCTGCTCATCGATGCGGGAGTGCATCCGCGCTTCGCGGTCGGCGAATCCACCATTCCGCACGCCACCACCACGATGCACATCCTCGCCGAGCGTTACGACATCCCCGAATTCAAAGCGCTGGCCAACTTCGAGGAAACCGCTGAGCATGTGACCAAGACGTGCGGGCAGAAGCAGAACTTCGGATTCGTATACCACGAGCAGGGCCGGCCCTCCGACCCGGACAAGGCCAACCAGATCGTCCTGACATCCGGGTACCGCCGCGCCGAATCGCACTGGTTTCGCCAGGACATCGATTCGTACCTGTTCCACCTCGCCGTTCGCTACGGTGCGGTGCCCCGATTGAACACTCGAATCAACGACATCGATATCGACCCGGACCGTGGTGCCGAGTTACGCACGGCATCCGGTGAGGCGTTCAACGCCGAATATCTGGTCGACGCGACCGGGTTCCGCTCCGTGCTGGCCGAGCGGTTCGGGCTCCGTGAACAACCCACTCGGGCGCGGACACACTCCCGTTCACTGTTCACCCACATGATCGGTGTCGAGCCCTTCGACGACGTGGCGCCGGTTCGATACAACCAGCCGAGTCGGTGGCACAACGGCACGCTGCACCATGTCTTCGACGGGGGCTGGCTCTGGGTGATTCCGTTCGACAACAACGACCGCTCGATGAACCCGTTGTGCAGTGTGGGACTCACCCTGACCGGGGACGCGGTCTTCGCTGACCGTGCCGCGCCGGAGAAAGAGTTCAGCGACTTTCTCGAGCGGTTCCCGGCCGTCGCAAAACAGTTCCGATCCGCTACGGCCGTCCGGCCGTGGGTGAGTACCGGGCGGTTGCAGTACTCGGCGTCCAATACGGTAGGTGACCGCTTCTGCCTGACCGCACAGTCCGCCGGAGCGATCGACGCACTGTTCTCCCGCGGGCTCGCGAACTCCTTCCAGACCGTGAACGCCCTGGCATGGCGGATCATCGAGGCGGCGCGCGACGATGACTGGTCGACCAAGCGGTTTGCCGATGTCGATGCGATACAGCAGCGAATGTTCGACGTGCACGACGATTTCGCCTACTCGTCGTACGTGGGTTTTCGCGACTACGCGTTGTGGGACGCGATCTTCCGGGTGTGGCACACGTACAGCTTCTACTCCGACGCCGCCCTGGAACACGCTCTGTCCAGGTATCTCGCCAGCCAGGACGATCAGGTATTCCGGGCTCTGGAGCGCGGTGACTCGCCGCTGGCCCAGGCTGTTCGGGGGCTCTTGACGACAGCGCGCGAGACCTGCCGATCGGTCGAGCGCGCAGAGATGACACCCACGGCCGCCGCGACGGCGATCATCGACCGGATCAACCGGGAACGATTCTTTCCCGACTACCTGCCCCACGGGAAACCTGAGCTCAAGTACGTCGATATCGGCCAGGAGAAGGCGATGGAGTTCATGCAGTGGTCCCGCACCGCGGCGCCACGGTGGATCAAAGAGTCCTTTGCCTGACGTTTCGCCGGTGTTGGACGGGCGCCCGGATCCTGGCACGCGCGATCCGGGCGTTCCTCGGCTGGCACCTCCCCGAACCGGATAGGGAGCACGATGAACCGGTCTACCATACTCGGCGCCGACGATTACGCGTATACCGTGCGTCGGCACAACAGCGACCCACTGGCACTGGCGGCCACGATCGCAGCCTCCGGACAGCTCACCGACTACGTCGTCTATGAACAGCCCGGACGCTGGTATGTGGCCGGAAATCCGATCGGCGCGGTAACCCTCGGCCCCGACCGGTTGCACTCCACCCTCGGCGGTGACCGCACCGAATCCTGGAGTGGCACACCGTGGGCGCAGATCCATGCCGCACTCGACCGGGCACCGGTGCCGCGGTGGCGGGCCTACGGCTGGGCGTGCTTCGAACTCTACCGCCCGGACACCGCGGCTCCCGACGACATCCTCGCCCATTTCATGGTGCCCGGTGTGGAACTCGAGATCACCGAAACCACTGTGCGCACCCGCAGCTACGGCGCCCCGTTCGACCTCGACCTACCCGATGTCGTCGCCACCGCGCCGACACCCACACCGGTGCCGGTGGACGCGCTCGACACCGCCTACCTACTGCGCGTGCGGCACGCCCTGGACCGGATTCACGACGGCGAGTTCCACAAAGTGATCATGTCCCGGCGGGTGGACCTGCCGTTCGCGGTGGACATGCCGGCCACCTATGCGGCAGTCCGCCGGATGAACACTCCGGCCCGCTCGTTCCTGCTGGATCTCGGCGGCTGGCAGGCCGCTGGGGTCAGCCCGGAAACCGTCCTCGAAGCCGACGGCACCGGACGGGCCGCCACCCAGCCGCTGGCGGGTACTCGCGCCCGAACCGGCAACGCCGAACTCGACTGTGCCCTACGGGATGATCTGCTCACCGATCCGAAAGAGATCTACGAGCACGCGACCTCCGTACGGCTCGCCTACAGCGAACTCGACAGCATCGGCAGCGCCACACGGGTCAGTGAATTCCTCACCGTCAAGGAGCGCGGTAGCGTGCAACACCTCGCGTCGCGGGTCGAAACTCTCCTGCCCGCCGATCAGACCTGTTGGGACGCCCTCGCCGCCGTCTTTCCCGCCATCACCGCCTCCGGCATCCCCAAAGCAGCCGCCTGCGCAGCGATCGGTGACCTCGAACCCGGTACCCGCGGCCTCTACAGTGGTGCTGTGGTGCGGGCCGACAGCACCGGAACCCTCGATGCCGCATTGATTTTGCGCGCCGTCTACCAACGCGACGGGCGGAGCTGGCTACGTGCCGGAGCGGGCGTCGTCACCGGCTCCACGCCCGAGCGCGAACACGAGGAGACCTGCGAAAAACTCGCTTGTATCGCGCCCTACCTCGTACCAGCGCACTCCGGATACTGACACACCCGCCGAGCGGCGCCCCGCGAACACGGTCTCGCGTTGTCCGGCAGGATGTCACCGGCTACTGTCCTCGCCGCAGGAACCCACGCCGAGGACAGTATGCCGTGGTAGTTCCGCGCTACGCGGACGCGGCGACCCGCCAGTGCCGCGCCCGTGTCTGGGCGGCCCACATCGCGCTGTAGCGCCCCTCATTCGCCAGCAGCTCGGCGTGGGTGCCCCGTTCGGTCACCCGGCCGCCCTCCAGAACAAGGATCTGATCCGCTGCCACCACGGTGGAAAGCCGGTGCGCGATCACGACGACCGTCTTCTCCGCGACCAGCGCGTCGATGGCGTCCTGGACATAGACTTCGCTCTCGGTATCCAACGCGGCGGTCGGTTCGTCCAACAGAACTATCGGCGCGTTCTTCAGAATCGCCCGGGCGATCGAGATGCGCTGGCGCTCCCCGCCGGAAAGCGCGCCACCGATCTCGCCGACCCGGGTGTCGTATCCGTGCGGTAGCCGTTCGACGAAGGTGTGGACATTGGCCGCCCGCGCCGCAGCCTCGATCTCGGCTTGACTCGCCTCGGGCGCGCCGATCGCGATGTTCGCGCGGATCGTGTCGTCGAACAGGTACACATCCTGGAAAACAACCGCGATATGCCGGTAGATCTCCACCGGATCGAGCTCCCGGAGATCGAGGCCGCCGATCCGGATAGCGCCGCTATCCGGGTCCGCGTAGCGGGTGAGCATCCTGGTCACCGTCGTCTTGCCCGATCCCGAAGGACCCACTAATGCCGTGAGCGAGCGCGCGGGAGCGGTGAAGGACACTCCGCGCAGTACCGGTGCCCCCTCGGAATAACCGAAGTGCACGTCGTCGAATGCGATGTCGTAGCCGGTGATTCGCGCCGACGGGTCGCCCACCGGAAGTTGCGGGGTATCCAGCACCTCACCGACACGTTCCAGCGCCGAGTCGGTGATCTCGAATATCGCCGACAGATTGGACATTGTCGACATCGGCTCGGCGAATCGTACCGCCGCGGCCACCACGGCGATCAGCAACGCCGTGGACATCTGCAGATCGAGCACCAGGGCAGCGCCGAGTGCCACCATCCCCACCAGACACAACTGGACGACGCTGGAAGCCAGCAGGCCCGGCCAGGTCAGCCGCTTCTGCATGGATGCCATGGCCTCGTTCTGCTCTTCGAGGGTCTCGACCAATCGCTGAGACGCGCTGCCGACCTGCCCGGTAGCGCGCAGCACCGGCAATCCCTGGACATATTCGACCACCCGGCTCGCTGCCGCGGCATCGGCCGCGTCGAGCCGACGCGAGCCCGCTCCGGAGATCTGCTGGATACGACGGACGAAAAGCACCGCGAACGGTACCGATACCGCGAGCACCACACCCAGGCGCCAATCGATACCGACGATGATCACCCCGATGACCGCCGGGACCGTCACCATCTGGATGAACAGCAGCGCCATCGAGGACGAACCCATCGTGGCGTTGGCGACGTTACCGCCGATCACCGTGGTGAGGTCGCCCGCGGACCGGCGCTCGAGTTCGTCCTGGGGCATCGTTCGCAGTTTTTCGCCCAGTCGCAAACGGGCAGCCTCGAGCACATCGGCCCACCGGCCGAACTCGAACCGGAGTTGCCCATAGTGGAATACGGCCTGAACCACGTAGCACGCGACCAGAACACCGAACCAGATCCATACGGTGGTGAAGTTCACCTCCGGCTGACTCAGCTCGTACAGCAACGGAATCAGCGCGGCATAGGCACCCGCCTGAGCGATCGAACTGATGAATGTGTACCACAGGGTGCGGCGGAACTCGTCCCGATAGTCCCCGGCGGCAAGCAGCATCAGCCGCAGGATTCTTCTCATCGCTTCGTGGCCTCCTCGTTCTTGCCGCTGCCGAGACCCCATCCCCGGGCGCGCTGGTGATGCTCCCAGAGCCGGGCGTAGCGCCCACCGGACGCGAGCAGTTCGGTATGTGTGCCGGATTCGGACACCCGGCCGGATTCGAGTACCACGATCTGATCGGCGTCGACGATCGTGGACAGGCGGTGCGCGACCACGAGCACGGTGCGACCGCGCGTGAGCGCGGCGATCGCGTCCTGGATGGCCGCCTCGTTCTCCGGGTCGGCGAACGAGGTCGCCTCATCGAGGATCACGATCGGAGCATCGGCGAGCAGCGCCCGGGCGATAGTGATCCGCTGCCGTTGTCCGCCGGACAGCCGCGCCCCCCGCTCACCTACTGGCGTGTCGTAGCCCTGGGGTAGTTCCGAGACGATGAAATCGTGTGCCTGGGCTGCCCGCGCCGCGGCCTGTACCTCGGCATCGGTGGCCGAGGGACGCGCGAGCCGGATGTTCTCCGCCACGGTGTCGGAGAGCAGGAACGGATCCTGGAAGACGAGTGCTACATGACTGAGCAGGTCCGGAGACGCGATTCGGCGGACATCCACCCCGCCGACGAGCACTTGCCCGGAATCTACATCCCAGAACCGTGGAATCAGCCGCGCGATCGTCGATTTGCCCGAGCCCGACGGTCCGACCAGTGCACAGACGGTGCCACTCGGGACCGTCAGGTCCACTCCGTCCAGCGCGGCCCGGTCCGCGCCCGCGTAACCGAACCGGACAGACCGGAAGACGATCGACCCGTCGGCCGGGGACTGGGGCTGGTCGGGCTCCGGCAAGGGTGCGATATCGAGCAGCTCGACGATGCGCACGGCACCGGCTTTGGATTGATTGATCAGGTTGGACAGGTTCATCAGCGGCACCACCGATTCCACCGGAAGTGTCCCGATGAGGATCGCCGCGAGCAGTTGCGCCGGTGACATCGACCCGGTCGAGGTCAGCCAGATACCCACCATGAGCACGATCAGGATGGTGGGCAACGGTGCCACCGTCAGGTTGGCGAAGATCATCGCACTGCGGTTGTTGTTCTGCCAGGCGGTGGTCGCCACGTTGAACTGCCGGACCCGGTCTACGAAGCGCCGGAACGATACCGTGCCGTCGTCGAAGGTCCGCACCACCGGCATGCCCTGAACGAACTCCACCACCGCGGTGTTGATGGCCTCGTTGGCCTCGTCGTAGCGCCGCCGGGTCTCGGCGTAATCCCGCAGCGTCAGCTGCATACCGATGAACACCACCGGCAGGAACAACACGACCGCCAGCAGCAGCCGCCAATCCACGAAACCCAGTGCCAGTAGCGCCGCGATGGGCTGGGCCACTGTGAAACCGGCCAGCGGTACGGCATCGGCCACCGCCATATGCAAGCCGCGAACATCGTCCTGGACGATCTTCTTCACCGCCCCGGAACCCAGGCGCTGCGCCTCACCCAGGGGAACGCGGCCGAGATGCGCGGCGAGATCGGTCCGCAAGCGCTCCTCGAGATCGAAGGAGGCCAGGTGCGAGAGGAGGAAAGACCATGCCCGCAAGGCGAATCGGATGAGGAACCCCACCGCGGCCAGCACCAGAAGGGCTACTACCGCTCCGGTATCAGTGTCGGCGTCGAACAGCTCCCACAGCGCCAGAGCTACTCCCACGAACCCGGCCACCCCGGCCACTGCCCCCAGCGCGGCCGCCGCCAGTGCGACGCCGAGCCGTCCACGGACCGGCTCGGTCACTCGAAACAGGGCGCTGCCGGGCTTTGTCTCAACCACTTCCGCGGATTCTTGCCCCACCTCATCTACCTGGAGCGATGCCCCGGTACCACCCATTATCACGGCTCCTGTCCGTTACCTACGAGAAGCTCCCGCCGACCCCTTCGGCAGCACGGCACCCCCGGCCATCGCAATCGAGGTCCCACTTCATCATCCCGACAGTCATGGTTCTTGGAAAACGATTGTCATTGTCGGCTATGCGCACAGTAACACACCGCCCCAGCCGAAGCGGCCCGCTCGAGCCACCGCTCTCCACGGCCCACACGTACACGCACGCGTCGAACATGCCCGCGACACAGGCCATCTCGGCGCAGGACCGGATGACCGACGCGGCGCCCCGAACTAGCGGGCGACAACGAGATCGGGTTCTGCGCCGCGGTCATGCGCACCGCCTCACCTCGTGGATCACCGGCCATCAGCGTGGCTCGGCATGTGGAGAGGGCGCGATGACCAGGTCCCCGTCCACGCGGACCGCGCCCGTGCCCGCCTCGTGGAGTTCGGCTGCAACAGACCCGCGATCGCGCCCGAACCGGTCAACACACCCGCCAACCGCACCCGGCCCGCCACCGGCGCGGCCAGTTTCCAGAAGGTCACCCGCTCCCCCACCGCGCGAGACTCGGTATGCCGCATTGCCGCCTCCACGAGCTACTGCTACTCGGCCGAGGAGCCTGTATGTTCGCCGACAGGCTGCGGCCCTTCGTGGGCGCGGACTTCGGAGCCTGCAGGCGGACACTTCCCGACGGCGGGCTGCGCCTCGCTCTGCTCACCGGGTATCGGCAGAGGCCGGTCGGCGGGCAGGATCGCCACGGCCGCCACCGAGCCGAGACCGACGAACAGGGCCGCGATCAGCAGGGCGGTGGTGTACCCGTCGACGAGGACGGTCCGGTTCGTGTCAGCGCCGATGACATTCCCCGCGATCGTCACCAGCACGGCCAGACCCAGGGACCCGCCGAGTTGCCGCGAGCTGCTGAGAATTCCCGACGCCAGGCCGGCCTTTTCGGCGGGCACCCCGGAGACTCCTGCCATACCCATCGCGACCATAGCGGCACCGATCCCGACACTGCACACCAGCGACGGGCCCAAGATTCCTGTCACGAATCCGGTCGACTCGGTGGCCTGCGCGAACCAGACCAGTCCCAGCGCACCCACCATGCCGCCCGCACCCATCACCGAGCGGGCGCCGATGCGGCCGACTACGACCTGGGCGATCCGCAGGCCGACGACCACACCCACACAGAACGGGAGGAAGGCCAGGCCGGTGAGGGTCGGGCTGTAATCGAGCACCCGTTGCAGCAACTGGGAGACGAAGTAGAAGCTGGCGATCTGACCCGACACCAACATGAACCCGAAGACGGTCGCACCGATCAACCCCCGGCGACGCAGGAAACCCAGCGGCACCAGCGGTTCACCCGCCCGCGACTCCACTATGACGAAGACCGCCAGGGCGACTACCCCGAGCCCGAACAAGCCGAGTACCCGCACCGACGACCAGGCATACTGCTCGGTCGAGATCACCGCCGCGACAAGTGAAGTCATTCCCACCGTGACCGATGCGGCCCCTGCGACGTCCACCGGCCCCCGGCGCGCGACGATATGGTCACGCACGCCCCGCCGCACGGCGACCACCGCCGCGACCACGAACACCAGGTTGACCCACATCACCCACCGCCAGCCGAGGTAGTCGGTCAGCAGACCGCTCATCACGACCCCGAACGCCCCGCCGGCCGCGCCCGCGCCACCCCATACCGCCATCGCCCGGGCGCGTGCGGGACCTTCCGGAAACTCCGAGGTCACCAGGGACAGCGCCATGGGGGCGAGGGTGGCCGCGGCGGCCCCTTGCAGCGCCCGGGCGGCGATCAGATCCCATCCGAACTGCGCCGCCCCACCCCAGGCGCTCGCGATCCCGAACACCACCAGGCAGCCGAACAGCAATCGCCGACGCCCGATGAGATCGGCCAGTCGGCCGCCCAGCAGCATCAGGCCTGCGTAGGGCAGCAGGAAAGCATTGATCACCCAGCTCAACTGCGATGGGCCGTAGCCGAAGGCGGAATCGATCTCGGGCAACGCGACATTCACGATCGACAGATCCAGGGAAACCGTGAACATCACCAGGAAGACGACTACGAGTGTCGCGCCCGAATGGCCGGGTTCGCGCGTGGTCACTGCAACCTCCATAATTTTCTAACGCGTGTTTTTATTATGGTTAGCACACCCTAACCCGCGCTGTCGAGAGCGCGGGACGCAGAATGGACGATCGTGCCGAACCCCGCACCCCGCAAACGCGGCCGACCGGTTCGCCTCGACCGCGAAACGATCCTCGCCGCGACCGGCCAGATGCTCACCGCCGACGGGGCCAAGACGTTCAGCATGCGGCGACTCGCCGACCGCCTCGGAGTCAGCACGGCTGCGATCTACCACCACTTCCCCACCAAAGGCGCGCTGTTCTTCGCCGTTCTCAATGCCCGCGCCGACGAACTCCGTCGGCCGGAACTCCCCGCCGACCCGCGAGACCGACTGGCCGCGATCGTCACCTATCTCATCGACACCCTGTATGAACTGCCCTGGGTGGTCGACATCCTCGTCACCGGCGAGACCTATGGCCGCGCGGCGATGTGGATCCTCGACGAATTCGTCACCTCCGCAACGGCCCTGGGCGCCACCGATGCGCAGGCGGTGTACATGTACTCGGTGATGTGGCGTTTCACCCTCGGTGAACTCACCAGCCGCAGGACGGCCGACGAACGCTCCGCCGCCGCCCGCCGCGGCCGATCGCCGGCGCACTGGACCGAGTTCGCCAGCCCGGAGCTGCTCGGCGACTACCCATCCGTCGTCCGCTTGCTGCCGCAGTGGACGACCGTGATGGACAGCTACAACTCGGCGAAAGCCGCCCGCGACATCATCGACGGACTGGTCGCGAACCTCGGATCGACAGGCAGCAGCTAGCACCCACCTGCCCGCCGCCACCCCTCTCGGCCTGGACAGACCGCCGAGTTCAGAACTTGCCGGTGTGGTGTTCGATTCGGTGCCCGAGTCGGGCGGCGAATTCGGTGATGAAGTCCTCGGTGAGGGGAGGCCAACCCCAGAAGTCGAAGGCGAGGGTGCCCAGGGCGAAGTGGTCTGCCCATTGCCAGGTGATGATGGAGCTCGGTGTGGTGCAGGAGGGGCAGATTGCTGCGCCGGTGCCTGTTCGTTTCCAGGCGTCGATCGCGTCCGAGAACGGCTGCCACACGGCGGGATCGGCTTCCCATCGTTGCGGGTAGTCGATGATCACGGTGGCGGCCTGGCAGCGTGGGCATACCGCGGAGGCGGGTTCGATGCCGCCCTGTCCGGGATAGTGGTCGTGGCGGCCGACGATGACGGCGACGGGGCCGGGGATCCAGTCGGCGCCCCATTCCTGGGTGATCTGCGGCCAGTCGGGGCCTGGCACATAGCCTTCCTCGACCTGGAGGCTGTACATCGCGTCGCGCGAAGTCTCCCGGAGCAGCCATCGCCGCGACACCATCCAGTCCACCATGCGCGTGGCCAGCGTGCTCGCGTCGGCCGAGGCTACATCGAGGTCGACGATTCGTTCGAAATAGTCACCCACACCTGCATCCTGCCACCGAGAACCGACGCCCGTACCCGAGCCGGCGGGGCGCTGAACGGCCTTCATCTGATTCGAAACCAAACATTCCGGGTGTAGAGCAATGTGCGTGGGCCGGGCCGATAACCGATGGCCCGATATAGGCGCGCGGATGTCGGGTACGCATCGTCGCCGCGGGGCAGGATGACCGAGTGGGTCGCTCCGAGTGCCAGCCCCAAGCAGTGTCGCCGATGTGGAACCGACGCTCGGGCGACCAGACACGCCACGCCAGCGATTGCAGGCGAACAAGATCCTGCACCCCTTCGAAATCCCGTCGTACGACCATGACGCCCCTCCGCTCCGCCGTGACCGCATCCTCGAATCAAGTCACACGCCAGGCAAGCCGTTTTCGGATTCGGTCCATCCCCAGCGGTAGCCGGAGCGCGTCGATCGGCGGTGGGGTTCAGTTTTGGGCCGCTCGCGCGTGAGTGAGACGGTAGGAGTCGTGGTCAGCGCCTTATTGGTGGTGCTCCGGTTGGAGGTTGCGCACTGCCGGCGCGACCCAAGTGGTGAGGTACGCGCGGAGTTCGGCACCGCGGCGGGGAGGTCGTCCCGGGTCGAGGACGAAGGACTGGACGATGCGAAGCATGTGTTCCACGAGCTCATCGAGACGGGCGCTGTCGATGCCCGCCTGGTCCCAGTCGACGGCGAAGCGTTCGAGGATGGAACGACCGAAGGCGAGCGCGGTGTCGGAGGTGACGCCTGCCGAGAAGGTGCCGGAGCGGGCGGGGGTGAGCAACAGGCTGAGGTATCGGTCGCCGGGGAGGCATTCGAGGGTGTAGGCGATGCCATGGGCTTTCCGTTCAACTGGATCAGCAACCTCGACAACGACCCGGGCGGCACCTGGGATCCTCTGATGAACATGGGCGTCATCTACTGGATCTATCCCAACTTGATCCTGGCCAACAGCCCGGTCGGTGTGGAGATTCTCGACATGCTGCCCGCCGGTGCCCCGACCAGATGCACTGTGCGCCATAGTTGGATGGCCAAGATCACTGCCACCAGCGACGAGCAACGCGCGGTCTACGACGAGATCTACTCCCAGGTCCACGCGGCGGTACGCGACGAGGATTTCGCCATGCTGCCCCAGTGCGGTGAAGGCGTACGCCACGGCCAACACGACCACATGCTCATCGGCCGCAACGAGATCGGCGTCCAGCACATGATCAAGACCTTCGCCGCCGAACTCGGCGTCGCCCTGGACTGAACGGCCCCCAGAGCCGCGAATAGCCGCCGACTTCGACACCTACCAAGCATGGACCGAACGCGAAATTCCGGTCGTCATCCTGCGGCCCAGCACCACCGCCGACTGATCGTCCGGCACGACAGCGGGCGAAACACGCGAGCCATGCCACGGCATGTCGGCTTCTCCTCCTCCACAAGCTCGCGCATCCAACTACGAGCAGGCCGAGCGCGGCGAAGGCGGAAGAAACACGTCGTGGTTCTCCCGCCTCTGCCGTAATTGCTACAACCCGAGGATCTCGTTGACTTTCGCGACGATCTGATCGAGCGGAACGTTCGCCTCGATCACTGTGCCGTCAGCGGGGTTGATCAGATCCAGGCGGGTGCGGGTGAGCTTGGAGTACGTGACTATCCACTTCCCGTTCACCTTTTCATAGCGATCGTGGTAGTTGCCGTAGCCGTGCACCCCGAGCGTCCCGCCGAATATGAGTACATCCTCCATTCTCCAGTCGGCCTCGGCAGTCGTCGCGGACTTCAGCTGGATCGCCGGGTCGAAGCCTTGATGGTGGGTGTCGGCGCCACCGATCGTGAGCCTCAGGAAGGCGATGAACGGGTCCCTGCCGACGAGGATGGGGCCGCCGCTGCCCGTGGTGTCCACCACGACGGCGGGATCGAGGAGTTCGCGCAGGGCCGCCCAGTTCTTCGTATCGATGCTCTGGAAGTAGTTTGCCTTGAGCTGCTTGATCGCTTCGATCTCAGCGACCGAGTCGACCGCCGAGAAAGCGCCCGATGGCGCCGAGGGTGCCGGCGGCTCGGCGTTGGCGATCGAGACGCCGACGGCACCGAGCATTGTCACCGTGCTCAACGCCATTGCGGCGCGCAGTAAGCGTCGCTCGCCCGGTCCGGCCGGGAACCTACGATGGTTTTGTACAGACATATCTCTTCTCCTCTTTGAGTGGGACGTGTCGGTTGCGAGGGACACCCCATCGCGGATTGACGACTGTCCCTTTCGGCCCTGGAAGCTCACAGGGCATTTCCTCGCTCGGTGCACCGCACGTGAGATTCATATCGTGTGATGCGTTTTCGAGCTGGAAGTTTTCTGCCGACGGAAGCAATGAAAGGCAATCTTTCGCCATTCACGGCAGCATTCGAATTTGCGCGCGTTCTCACTTGATAGGTCCTGTCGCCGTGATGCACTTGGCAGGCAGATGGGTGACGACAGAGCGGCCGGCGATTTCGCGCTCCGTTAATTCTTTCGACGGGGCTGCGCGCCCGTTCGGTAGCCGGGATTATTCCGGGCCTGGGTGAAGAAGTGGGCGGCGCGGCGGAGAGAGTGTTCGACGGGTTCGGGGGTCCAGCCGAGTTCGTTGACAGCTTTGCTGTGGTCGAGTGGTGACATCAGTTCGGCCATGCGTAGTCCGACGGCGGCGAAAGGCAGATCGCGGCGTAGGAGACGGGCGGCGAGGTCGTTGCCGCGTGCTCCGGCATGCAGCAGCGTCGGCGGTAGGCGCAGGCGCGGGGGCGCGACACCGGCAGCGGCGGCGGTGATCTGGTAGATGTGGCGGTTGCTGAGGTAGCGGTCGGAGATGATGTAGCGCTGGCCGGGGCGGCCGCGGTGAGCCGCGAGGATCATGGCGCGGGCGGCGTCTTCGATACCGACGACTTCGGCTGAGAAGTCGAAGTAGCAGGGGAATCGTCCGGCGGCGACTCGTGCGATCAGCGAGCCGTGTGGTGTGGGCGCCCAGTCGCCGGGTCCGTAGGTGGTGGAGACGCACATCGCGACCGCGGGGAGTCGGTGCTCCCGGGCGTAGCGCAGCACCAGGTCTTCGGCTGCGACGCGGGCGGCGATATAGGGGCCGCCGTCGCTCCAGTTGTGCGGGTCGTCTTCGGTGACGGGGCGCTCGTTGCCGATCGCCATCGTCCCGGTGGTGCTGGTGAAGACGAACTTATCCGGTTTCGCCGCGGTTGCCGCGTCCAGGACGTGGCGCAGCCCTTCGACGTTGGTGCGGAACAGCGGAGCGGGGTCACGCAGCCACATCCGCGCGTCGACCACGCAGTAATAGACGACGTCGCACCCTTTCATCGCGGAGCCCAGTGCGGCGTCGTCGAAAATATCGCCGTAGCGGCGTTCCACGTCGAGGTCGTCGATGGCGCGGGTCGAGCTGGTGGCGCGCATCATCACTCGCACGTCTTCCCCGTCGGCGACCAGTCGGCGAGTGACGTGGCTTCCGAGGAATCCGCTGGCGCCGATGACGAGCTTCTTCGGCCGTGCCATCACGTCTCCGGACGGTCGGTCGGGCGGGACAGCTCGGTGATCAATCGGGTCAGGGTGAGCGAGGCGAGTTTCCAGGCGCCGTGCTCCCGTATCCAGCGCTCGTGGTAGTGGCCGTATCCGGTCAGCGTCGCCCCGTTGTCCCACAGAATGCGGTCCTGCATGGCCCAGACGACGCGAGCGACATCGCCGTCGACGTCGATCAGCGGTGTGTGAACCTGATGACAGGTCTTGGCCCCGGTCAAAGAGGCGCGGATCATCGCGACAGCAGAGTCTCGCCCGACGATCACCGGGACGCCGGCGTTGCCGTCGCTGACGTCGAGCCGGATGTCTGCGGTCATCAGTTCGCTGAAGGCGTCCCAGTCCTTGGCATCGACGGCCAGGCAGTATCGCGCTTTGGCCTGGGACAGTTCATGGACGGCGTCGAGGATCTGTGGTGTGGTCATCGCTGTTCCTGAGGATTGGAGGTGGCGAACGAGCGGATCAGGTGATGCTGAATCCACCGTCGACGGTGATCGTCTGATTGGTGATCCGGGCGGCGGCCGGGGCGGCGAAGAAGCCCACCGCAGAACCGATTTCCTCGGGCTCGACCATGCCCAGCGGCGGCATGCGCTGCGCGGCCGGGCCTTGCGGTGTGGGACCTCTGGCGGCCATCGCCCCGGGAGTGATCACTCCGCCGGGCATCACGGTGTTGACCGTGATGGCGTGGCGGGCCAGTTCCATTGCCGCCGCACGGCTCAGCGCGAGAAGGGCTCCTTTCGACCCGGCATAGGAGCCCAGTCCCTCGACCGCCATACCTTGCAGGGCGGCCGAGGCGATATTGACGATCCGCCCGCCCTGCCCGGCAGCGATCATCGCGCGCGCGATTTCCCGCATCATCAGAAGGGGGCCGCGCGCGTTGACGGCGATCACGCGGTCCCACTCGGCGACGGTGGCCTCGATCAGCGGTTCCCGGTCCTGGATTCCCGCGTTGTTGACCAGCAGCCACGGAGCGCCGTTTCGACTGATGATGCTCGCGCACGCCGCGACCACCGAGGACTCCTCACTCAGTTCGACGTACACCGACTCGGCCTCGTGGCCCGCATCCCGCAGCTGTTCGGCTCGGCTCTCGGCACCCGCGGCGTCGCGATCCGCGACGACAACCCGTGCGCCGGCGCGGGCCAGCACTGTCGCGATCCCCGCGCCGATTCCGCTCGCCGCGCCCGTCACCACCGCTACGCGGCCGTCCAGCGTCGTTGTCATCGGCATCGCTTCCTCGCCAGAGCCCGAACCCTCGGCCCACCTGTATCGAATATTCGATAGAGACTATCGAATATTTAGTTTCCTGAACGTAGAGCAGCGGGCGAATGGAGTCAAGATGCTGAGTGCCGTGGAGGAGGGCGCCTGGACCTCCCCCCGTTCGCGGTGATCACCGCGCCGGTCCTGGATCCATGAGGCCATGTGGCACTACTGATCTCGGTGCACCTGCTCGTTGGAACTCGCCTCCGAACGCGTCGACGCGATCGGACGCCATCCGACCAGGAAGGCGGCCACGACCGCGGCCCGGCCCGGCCTTTCCTGAACCCGGGCCGACGGACCCGCGCGCAGGCGACGGGCGGACCCCCGCGCGGGTTCCGCCCGTCGCCTGCGCGCGGGGTCTTACAGTCCGAACAGCGGGCCGAGTACTGCGGAGTCAGCCGACTGGACTGAGGTCGGCACCGACCGAGGGGAAGGACGACATTCCACTGCGGAAGGCTTCGGTCATCCCGACGGAGACGACCGGGACCGCTGCGGCGGCCAATGCGTGGGCCTTGAATGCCTGAGCCGCGACACTCAACCGATGCACTACCGCATCGACCTGATGCTCCGGCGGCGACCGCCAGCCCTCACCCCAGACCACCACCTCGACGCCGCCGTCGTTCAATGCCTTCGACAGACCTCGGCGCGCCCGGGAGTCACGCTCGCAAACCTCGGCGGCGACCGCGAGCGCGTGCGGCTGACGACCCTGCCCGCGCGAGGCGAGCACCTGCTCGAGTTCCAGCACTTCCGCGCCGAGGATGCGCAGCGGCCGGGTGTCCGACAGCTCCGCGACGAGCACCGTGACGTCCCATCCGGCGACGGAGCGGTCGAACAGCCATCCGCCCGCGTGCTCGACGACATCGACGACGCTGGAAGCGACGACGTCGAGGCGGTATCTCATCGTCCCCCACCCGGAGCGAAGTCGCGGGCCGGCGGCCGAGTGTACTCGCGGAACGCCCCGGCCAGCGGGATCGAGTGGTCGAGCATCCATGAGCTGTCCATTCCATTGATGTGCGAGCGACGATTTCCACAGCCCGAATGCCAGGGCGAAATGGGGCCGGTGCCGTCCGATCTCCGGTGCGCTCGATGACCTCCGGGTTACGACCATTGCTGCCACCGGAACAATCCTTCAACCGGCCGAACGCTCCATGGCCGCGGCGTCGCCGACAAACGGGCCGACTTCCGGTCGCTCTTGAACGGACCGGCTAGGCTGATGTCTATCGACTATTCGATACTTGGTATCTACTAACTGATGAGACCGTAGACAGTCCGCAGAAGGGAGTCAAGAGGCAGAGGCCATCCCGCACCGGCTTCGCGCATGGACGACGTCATCGAACTGCCACCCCGAGCGATGACCTGCTCCACCGCGCCGCCTCGCACGGGAGGTGGACGGACGGGTCGCTCCGAGCGAGCCTGCAGCCGCATACGGCTATCGCGCGCCGGCCGACTTGCGTCCCTTGACGCACATCCCGACATCGAACTATGGTTCGGGCCATCATCGATTATTAGATATCCAGCTATCTAATAATCGATAGCCTTACCTGGTTTGAGCCCTTCTCGTGCACGAACCGAACCCCCGCTGGTGACCCGGAATGCCAAACTCATCAGCTCGAACCGCAACGAAAGAGTGCAGGTATAGCTCGACTCCACCCGGCAACAGGGACTCTTCGATATGTGTGGGCCGGGCCGACGGGGCCCCTCGGTGCGGCGGTCGGCTATGCGGCCTTTGCCCCGACCGCACCGACGAATGCGCCGTCGCGGTCCTTGCCCAGCTATCGAGACGGGATGTAGATGGACACAAATCCACTGCTGCACGAGACAATCGAGCCGATGGCGCGGCAATACCGGGTGGTTCAATGGGCCACCGGCAACGTCGGCCGACCCGCCCTGCGCGCCCTCATCGAACATCCGAACCTCACACTGGTCGGAGTCCATACCCACACTCCGGACAAGGTCGGGACCGATGCGGGCCTCCTGTGCCGACTGCCCGCGCGCACCGGGATCACCGCGACCGGCGATATCGACGAGATCCTCGAACTGGGCGCCGACTGCGTGGTGTACACGCCGCGCGTCTTCGACCTGGACACCGTCTGCCGACTACTGGCCACCGGCACGAATGTCGTGACCACGCACGACATGTTCCATCATCCGGCCGGCATGGACCGCGCACTGTGCGCACGCGTCGAGGCGGCGTGCTCGTCCGGCGGAGCCTCGATCCACAGCACCGGCAGCAGTCCCGGCTTCCTCACCGAAACAATGCCGATCGTCCTCAGCTCGACGCAACGGCGCCTGGACCGCATGGCGATAAACGAATTCGTCGATCTCACCCCCTCCGAAACACCGTGGACGCTGCTCGGCATGGGCTTCGGCACGAGCCGAAGGACATTCGAGCCCCACCGCCTGAACCACGCGCACCGCGCGATCGGCCCGTCGCTGCGACTGGCCGCCGAGGTTCTCGGCCTGCCACTGGATGCGGTCGACGTGCGTGGCGAACTAGCGACCGCGAGTCGTGACGTCCAGGTCGGAACCGGGGTCTTTCGCAAGGGAACCGTTGTCGCACAGCGGATCACGGTCTCCGGTATCCGTGGAGGCCGCACGCTGTTGCAGTTCCGCTCGACCCGGTACTGCAGCACCGACATCGTCTCGGACTGGTCGCTGCGACCGACCGGATGGCGCATCTCGGTCGAGGGCGACGCGCCCCTGGAACTCGATCTGCGGCCCATGGAAACGTCGGCCCAAGCGAACACGGCCGCACCGACATACGCGGCCAACCGCGCCGTCAACGCCATCCCCTATCTTTGCGCCGCACCGCCGGGCATTCACACCGCCCTCGATATGCCGCCGATCAGATTTCGTTGACAGGCCCCTCTCCTCGAGCCGGAAGCGATGAACGATGGTGTCGATGTCCTCAGCTCAAGCGCGCGGGCAGCAGTTCGGCGATGAGTTCCTCGATACGGGCCTTGATCTCATCGCGGATCGGGTGCACCGACTCCACACCCTTGCCAGCCGGATCCTCGAGCACCCAGTCCCGGTAGCTGACCCCGGGAAAGACCGGGCAGGTATCGCCGCAACCCATGGTGATGACCACGTCGGAGGCTTCGATCGCGTCTCCGGCGAGGTGGGTGAGGAATCCGGCGGCCATCTGGGAGCGTCCGGCGTTGTGGACGCAGACGAACAGGACGCTGGGCTTGGATGCCATGAGCGAGTCGGCCTTTCGGCGAGTGAGAATGTCGAGTTCGGCGAGCAGGTGCTGCACGCGGGTATTGATGTCGTCGCGGACCAGTCGCATGCGTTCGATGCCGTCGATGCCGCGTTCGGAGGGTTCGTCGGTGTCCCAGCTCACGATCCGCACCCCGTCGACGGGATCGACCTGCGCTTCGCCTTGAACACCCCCGCCAGCTCGGCGGCGGTCTGCGCGGTCAACGGTTCACGCACGATCGGCGCGGCCGTGCACGACTGCACGGGAACGATCGGAAGCTGCGACTTCGACATGGACCTATATTGATTGACATCAATACTGTAAGCAAGCAAACATCGGGTGAACAGACCCGCGGGGGTAATGTTCCTGTTCGGGGGTTGCATCCTGTACCTAGGTACAGGCTTACCGTGAGGTCATGACGATGATCACGCCTTCTTCCGGGGACTGGGTACCGGCCTCGTGCACCCTGCCCACCGCCGAGCAACCGGTTCGGGTCGCGGAGTTCGACCGGTTCTTCGCCGAATCCGTGCAGCGCATGGATCGGCCGTCGCACACGCGGCTGGATCTGCTGCTGGCCGCTGACTCCGAACCGAGCGGCCGCGATCTGGCCGCTCGTGAGTCCGGCTGCTGCTCGTTCTTCGCTTTCACCTTCGAGGCCACCGGCGCCGGGCTGGTGATGCGCATCGAGGTCCCCGACAGCCAGGTCGAGGTCCTCGACGCGCTGGCGACACGGGTGGACGCCGCGATCGGAGGGGACCGGCGTTGACCGGGTTGCGCACCAGCCAGCTGGCCGCGGCCGCCGGGGTGAACACCCAAACGCTGCGGTACTACGAGCGCCGCGGGCTGCTCGCCGAACCGCAGCGCTCGTTGGGCGGGCATCGGCTGTATCCCGAGCAGGCGCTGACGGTACTGCGGGTGATCAAAGCTGCCCAGCGACTCGGGTTCACCCTCGACGAAGTCACCGGCCTACTGGATGTCACCCACTTCGGGCATCGCCGCGCTGATACCGGGTTGCGGGCCCGGGCGGAGGCGAAGTTGGTGGAGGTCGACGCGAAGCTCGCCGAGCTGACCGCGGTGCGCGACACCCTGCGCGCCGCCTTGGAAGCCGGCTGCGACGACCTGATCGCCTGCAGCGAAAGTCCGTGCTGCCCAGTTCCCTTCACCGACGAACACAGCAGCACCACCAGTGTGGGAAGCGACTGTGGCTGCTGAACCCACCACATCGCCGCGCTGGTGGGCGCCGATCGGGCTCGGTGCGGCCATTTGCCTCGGCTGCTGCCTGGCCCCGCTCCTGACCGCGGCCGGAGTCCTCGGCGGCGGGATCACCCTGCTGAGCCTGTCGTGGCTGGAACCGCTCGGCTTCATCCTGCTCGCCACCGGAGTGGCCGGACTGATCTGGTCTCGTGCACGCACCCGCCGCACCCGATGCGCCGGCCATACCGGCTCGACCACCGCCTGCACAGGTTCGGGTTGTGGCTGCACCACCGCCGCCACCATGTCATGAGCCCGGGTTCGTAGGCTCGACGGCACGTTCTGCGAGATCCCTGGGGCAACGAGTTCTGCGTGCTGCAAACCGAATTCCCTGACCTGCCGGCACAGCGCCCGTCCTCGGATCAGCAGTTCCCACCGCTTCCGGTCAGCGGGTGATGCGGCATGACCGGATATCTCGATCTCGTTGGTCTGGCATCGCCCCGGTGCTCAGCACGTCGACCTCGCAGCCTGGGGAGGTCGGGTCGAAGCCGTGCTCGAGCAGCCAGCGGACCCCCAGCAGGCTTCGCAACGACCACCACGCGCGGATCACGTCGAGGTCGACATCGGTACCGTAGCCGGCGACGACGTCGTCGAGGTGCTCCTGGTGTCCGAGCGTCAGGGTGGCGAGGTCGAACAGGGCATCGCCCTGGGCCGCCTCGGACCAGTCGATCACGCCGGTGATCTCGTCATCCGCGACGAACACGTGGGTGACCTGCAGGTCGCCGTGCGTGAAGACCGGTGTCCACGGGCGGAGCGCAGCCTCGGCAATCCGGCGGTTGCGCATGACCACGTCGGTGGGAAGAACGCCGTTCGTGACGAGCCATGCGCACTCGTCGTCGAGCTGCGATGTGAACTCCTCGAGGCTGCGACCGGGCCATGGCGGCAGCGGCGCGTCGTGCAGCATCCGTGCGGCGGCACCCGCTGCGGCCCACGCCGCCGACGATGCGGTCGACGGCTCGCCGAGGCGGCCGAGTGCGGTCCCTGGGAGGGCGGCGAGCGCGAGCACAGGCGGCTTGTGCCACAGGATGTCCGGAGTCGGGATCGGCGCCATAGCCATCGCCTCGACCTCGACGTCGGTGTGCGTCTGATCAGCGTCGATCTTCAGGAACACGTCCCCGACGCGCAAGGTCGCGCGCTCGTGATGGGCGACGACGACTTCGACCTCTTCCACGTCGGCCATTATCGCGAGGATCACCACCGACGTCGCCCGATTTATCGCGTGCGAGTGACCGCGCGGGCTTCGCCGAGAGAGGTTCGAAAGACGGTCTGTAACCGGTAGAAGCGGACGTTCGCCTGGCCGCGCACCCGGCGGCATGAGGGAATGTTCCGCCGGATGCTCGGTACTCATCCGTGGCGTATGCGGAAGTGCCACAACAGCCGATCGACAGACCGCTGACGTCGTGGTTGGCCGTGTTGAACGCTCGCAGATAGGACTGAACCGTCGATGACCAGGGAAAGTCGGGGTTCTCACTTTCATGTGCGTGCGAAGAGGCCGATCTCTACCTTCGGGAACATGACGGAGAAGACGATCCCCAGGCTGATGGTCCAGTCGATTGAGTCGGCGGCCGACTTCTACACCGCATTGGGGTTTGAGATCACATTCCGGCAGACGGTGCCGTACCAGTTTCTGAGCGTGAAGCGTGGGGGTATCGAGCTGAACTTCTACGGAGACAAAGAGTTCGATCCGACGTCCTCCACGCATGGCTGCCTGGTCGACACCGATGACGTCGACTACCTGTACGCGGTCTTCACTGAAGGGCTGCGGGAAGCCTTCGGGTCAGTGCCCACTCAGGGACTTCCGCGGGTGGGCGCGTTGAAGGACAGAAGCTACGGAGTGCGAGAGTTCCTGGTGACCGATCCCGGTGGGAACACCATCCAGATCGCGCAGCCGATCAGCGAGGACCAGCGGCATCGCCCGTTGCCGAAGGGGACGTTCGACCGGGCTGTCCACATGGGCTCGCTGTTCGCGGATTCCAAGCAGGACCTGGACCTGGCGGTGAAAGTCCTGGACCGGGCTTTGCATCGGACCGACGAGGAGCCGACTGCGGTCCAGCTCGTGAAGCTGCTGGTGCTTCGGGCCGACGTGGCCGTCCGCCGAGGTGAGCCGGCCCTGGCCCGGGAACTACTGGCCGGCGCCAAGGCCGCCGGGGTCAGCGGACCGGAACTCTCTGACGACCTCCGGCGCGTCGCGGAGCTCGAAGCCGGGCTGTGAGCAGAATCCGGGCACGTCTACTGCACAGGTGGTGAGGCCGTGAGCGCAGCTATCCGCGGCTGAAGCGTTCCACCAGCCTGGCATAGCTGTCATGGCCGTGACCTGCATCGAGCGCTTCGGCGACGAGGTTTCTGGTGTAGGTGGGCAGATCGATGTCGATGCCCCGGGCTCGGCTTTCGGTGATCAGGTCATCGATGGAGGGCAAATGATGTTGGAGCGCACCATAGGGAGCGGCGAACTCCGCGCGATCGATCTCGTTCGCAAGCATCGGGAACAGCGAAGGCAACGCAGCCAAGGACGGCTCTGCCTGCTGCTGGAAATCGCCGATCCGAATACCGGCGTTGCCGAGAAGCGCTGCGGCATGGAGGAAGCCGTTCAGCAGACCCCACATGATGTCGTGAACGGCCATCCCATACAGCACGGGCACGCCCGGGTCGGATGAGACAAAGGTGGCGCGGCCGCCGAGGACCCGGAGCAGGACTTCGTGCCGATCGAATACGTGACGGAGGCCGCCGTAGAACACCACCGCGTCCGGTGAGCCGATGGCCGGAGCGATGGTCATGATCTGGCCGTGCAGGTAGTCCGCACCGTGGTCGGTCACCAATTGACCGGTGGCCCTGGACTGTTCAGATGAGCCATCGGTCAGATCGACTACGGCTCGTCCCGGTAACACCGACCCCGCCGCACGCAACAGCTCCGTCGCCACTGCACCGCCCTTGACATTGACGATCACCACCTCGGCTGCGCCTACAGCCGCCTCGGGCGTCGCGGCTCGACGCGCCCCCTTGGCCGCCAGCGGATCGGCTTTGTCTTGCGACCGGTTCCACACCGTGACCGGATGACCGGCATCCAGGAGGGCCGCAGCCAGCACCGACCCCATCTCGCCCAACCCTAGAACCGCGACTGTCACTGCTTCTGCGTTCTCATGCACACTCACGGAACAGACGCTAAAAGCTCAACCCATCTTCAGGTCAAGCCCAGACGGGCTAGCCGTAGCATCGGCCGAATTTCGGGGCGGATATGCCGTAGTCGGCTGGCAGGGCGAGGTTTTCAGGTTGTCGCGCATCACGAAACCGGTTGCGCGTTTCGCTACGGTAGCGCCCACGATGCCTGACTACTCGGCGCCGCGGCTGGTGAAGTCGAAGGATCCGCCGTCGATGCCCCAGGAGATGACCCGTTCGGGGTGAATTCGGATGACCGCGCGCTCCTGGGGTGGGAACGGCGGCTCCTCGTCATCGAGCGCCTCGGCCGTGCCGCGTACCTCGATGCCGCGAATCACGTATGGCTCCAATGAAACCTGTTGGTCGATGACGAACGACACCCGGCTGCCCGCCTCGACATTGCGGTACTTTCGACTGGCACGCATCCGCATGCCCCCGATGTCGATCGTGCCGTCGGCGTTCACCCGATAGCTGGTCGGGTTGTTCTGCACAACGCCGTCGGGCGACACCGTTGCCAGCCGGCCGATCCCGGCCTCCGCGAGAAACCGCTGTTCATTGATGGTGAAGGTCATGTCAGTTACTCCTCAGTGAATTCGATATCAGGTGTATCCCGGCGATCAGCCTATGTTTCTACTGGTGCACCGACCACCTACTCGCGCGCGACACCGCCTACTCGCGCTCTGAGATCAGAACAGAATCAGCGCGGCACACAGTCCGGCAATGGCAATGAACTGCAGGATGACCCGGTACTTCAGAATGCTGTCCCACTTGTCCTGTAGCGCACGGGCATTGGCCGGAATGATGCCGCTCTGCGCAGCGGCGGTCTGCTGGGCATTGATCGGCTTGGCGATGCGGACGTAGAAGGCGAGCCAGGTGAGCAGTGCCGCCACCGTGATCCCCGCCGCGACCGCGGCACCGATCTGCCCGGCCAACAGCGCGATCAGCAGCGTGAGCACCGCCGTGACGACACCACCCACACCGGCAAACGGCATGCGCTTATCGCCGTAATAGTGACCCCATCCCGCACTCATGGTCACTGCCGCATCATCGAGCTTGCGGTACACCGACCGGGTGATCACGGCCCCGCAGACATCGGTGCCATAGACGATGGCATTGGAGAGAACGGCGACGGCGGCAATGATCTGGCCGGTGACAATGAGCATCTTCGGCTTCCCTTCCCAAATTCTAGCAATGTTAGAAACTGGAGCAACGGTAACATTCCTCCGCTATCTTGTCTAGCCTTGCTAGATTTCAGATCGCCAACTGCGGGATCGCGCTCGACAGCGACCCTGCCGCGCGGCGGCGGCGCTGGTGGCGATCACGACAGCGTCCGCGCCCATGCGGGAGATCGGCGGCCCCATCGCTCGGGAACCAAGGACCCGGCAGAGGTCTACCGGGTCCACTGGTCGATCAACACCGCCAGGCGGGCGTCCCGCTGAGCCGGCCGCAGACGTCCACCGCGGTCCAGGGTCGCCAGGCCGTGCAGGGCGCTCCAGCCGACCTCGGTGAAGCTCTCCGGATCGTGCTCGCCCGCGAACGGTGAGAAGGCGGCGAACATGACGGCGAACGCGTCCCGCAGCGGCTGCGAGGCATTCTCGCCGAACGCGAGGTTCACCTTCATCAGGAACATCGCGTCGTAGAGCGCGGGCCGCGCGGTCGCGAAGTCGAGGTAGGACCGCGCCACCGCCGCCAACGCTGCGCGCGGCTCGCCACCCGCGGACTCCAACGCCGCGCGGCTCCACGCGGCCATCTCCGCGATGCCTTCCTCGGCGACCGCCGTGACGATCTCGTCCTTGCCCGCGAAGTGCGAATACAGCACAGGCTGGCTGTATTCGATCCGTTCCGCCAGCCTGCGCACAGTCACCGCGTCCCAGCCCTGCGACTCGGCCAGCTCCCGAGCGGTGTCGATGATCAGCCGGTGCCGTTCGGCGCGTTCCCGTTCTCGGCGCGTCTGGGTCGTCATCTGTCGACTATAGCATCGCTCGACAATCTAGTGTTACTAGATTCGGCGTCATGTCCAATGGGACTGCTAGAAAATCGGAGCGTCCTCATGGGATCCGCACCCGCCTCGCCACCGGCTTGTCGCTGTCGGGAGCCGCATTCATCCTCTACATCGGCATCGGATACCTGCTTGCGCCGTCCACCCGGGACAACACTCCGAAACGCCGGTAACCAGGCACACCATCGTCAATCACGCCGACATGAAATCACCAGCAGAACAACAAGAGTCAACCTGTCCGCTTAGCGTGACTCTGCTCCCGGACTGTCTGCGGGTTTGACCACGACTCGCATACGATGCGACTTTCTCGCATCTGATGCGACAAGTGGAAGGCGGCCGGTTCGGCGATTCTGGGTGGTTCGGTGCCGGGTGCGGCGCTGCTCCCCTACCAGAGGGTAGACGGTCCCGTGACGACCCAGCCGGCGTCGGTGGGCTTGACCCAAAAGCCCAATGACACCTCGATTATCCGCGCGCGGTAGATGACCTCGACGTAGAAATGGGTGCCGGTGGGGCCCCAGTTGAAGTCCCCGAGATCGAGTTCGCGGAGCCAAGACAAATTCTGTTCCCACTCGTCGGCAGCGAGGCGGCAACTCGCCTCGTCATCGGCGCTCGCACCGACCGAGCCCGACCACAGACTCTTGAGCACATGCCGGACCGGTGTATGGTCGACGAGCTGTTCGGCCTCAGGGATCTTCCCAACTCGGAGCAGGCTGAAGTAGCGGCCAACGACCGCTTCGACGTCGGTCTCGGCAGGGCGCTCCGTCCAGATCTTCACGGCGAGATCGTAAGGTCCGAGCGCGTGCTCGCCGACCCGGTTTTCTGCGCAGGGATTGCCCCCAGGCGGGTCGAAGTCGGTGGAAGAGGCGCTTGGCTCCTGATAGGCCGAGGCCGGTCCGGTCGCGCAGAAGTTCGACGCCGTGCGCGGGTTTCCGCTGGTCCTTCAACGCCGGCACACTCGACAGTGTCTTGTCATCGGGAACCTCGCGCGGGGCGCATCCCGGCGGCCACCGACTGTGCGACATCGAGTCGCGCCTGGCTCATCCGTGGAGAGCCGGAGCTCGACGTGCTCGCATCAAAAATGGCCGATACCAACATCTTCCGCGTGATTGTGGTGTCAAATTGCCGATGATCGTTGGTATTGCAGACGACCGGTGTAACAGTCAGGAGTGCGCGCGTGCCACATGAAATCGATTCGGCTGTCTTCCCACATCTGGATGCGGACCTGGACCGCGTCCGTGACGTTCTCGGCCCCGTGCATCTGCGGGGCAGGCCTGAGCTGAGCGCACTCACCGACGAAGGGCCGGATACCTCTCGCCGCCTGGTCCGTCCCACCTTGACACTACTGTCTTACTACCTGCTCACCGATCCCGCGACCCCGGCTGACGAGCGGGTGGTGCGCGCCGCCGCTGCCGTCGAGTTGCTGCATCTGGGCTCGCTTTACCACGACGACGTCGTCGATCACGCGTACGAGCGTCGAGGCCGTCCTAGTGCCAACGTGGTGTGGGGTTCGCATATGGCCGTAGTGGGTGGGGACTCCGTGATGCTCGCGAGCGTGCGCATGCTCGCCGAGCTCGGTCGGCGCGAAGTTCTCGCGGGGTCGATCGCGGGTGAGCAGATGTGCGCGGGCATGGTGATCGAGGCTGCCGACCTCTACGTGGCCTCCCGCAGTGAGCAGTCCTACTTGGACGCGATCGACGGCAAAACAGCGGCAGTGCTTTCGCTTGCCTGCCGTGTGGGTGCGATGCAGGCCGGCCGCTCCGGGGACGATGAAGAGGCGTTGGCCTTGTTCGGCCGACAGTTCGGGCTCGCCTACCAGCTGTATGACGACATCCTCGATCTGACCTCGACCGCCGAAGAGATGGGCAAGCCCGTCAACGCGGATCTACCCGAAGGCATCTACACACTTCCCGTCATCCGCGCGGCCGCCCGGGACCGGGAGTTTGCCGGCCTGCTGCGCAGAGCAATGACGCGTGAGCAAGCCGCACGTGCCCGCGAGCTCGTCATCGCCTCCGGCGCCGTGGACGAAGCACAGGCGATGGCCGATGGATTCATGGACCAAGCTGCCGGCCAGCTCATCGCTGTGTCTGTCGACCCCCCCGCCCGCCACGCGATGACCGCCTACGCCCGATCCATACTCGACCGGCGAACTGCTGATCCCGCGGTCCCTCGGCAGCCGACGCGGCCATCCCGAGCCCACGGTGCTGGGATCCCACTCCACGTCGAGCCATGGTTGAGGAGTTGGCTCGTAGACACCGGCCTTGCCGTCTCCCCTGACGAGTTCGACTACCACCGCTGGACAGGAGCGATCCGGACCCCGGCACAAACCATGGCTCCAGCAGCGGACGTGGCCCGTGAACAGACCGCCTACGGCATGGCCGTGCTTGTCCTTGCTTGGGACGACCTGTTCGAAGATCCGCAGCTGACGGACCCCGAAGCCGTCACCGCGCTGAGGCGTGGCATGGTGGCAACGCTGCGCCAGGACCCGGAGGCACCGTGGAGGCCCGGCGCGATCCCGACGGCGTGGGCGAGTTTGTGGCCGCGCCTGCGTGCGGGCCGGACCACCCGCTGGCAGGAGCGGTTCCTCGACGGCCTCGAGGAGTGGTTCGAGGCTTGCGAACGTGAAGCGCACCATCGCATCAATGGCTATATCCCCTCCACGGACGACTACCTCCCGCTGCGGATGTCGACCAGCGGGATCGATACCGCCCTGGCCTGCATGGAGATGCGCCAGGACCGGGAATTACCGTCGGAGCTGCGCGACCACCCGGTGATCCGACGTCTCGAGGAACTCGCCTTCTGGGTGACCTTCGTGGAGAACGACCTGGTGGGGTTGGATCAGGACGAGGCAGACCGAGTCCCTTACAACCTGGTGAGAGTGATCCGTCACGAGACCGGCTGCACCCGTCGCGAAGCCGTCGAGCAGGTGCAGCGCCAGGTGGCCGAGCAACGCGCCCAGCTCGAGGCGATGATCCACTACATCCCCGCGCTGCTGCGCGTGCTTCCCGGCCACTCGGACCGGGGGCAGGACTACGCGGAGATATACGTGAACATGACCAGCGTGGGGCTCTGGGCGCGTGAGAGCGATCGGTACGAGCAAGCCTCCGGCCCCGCGGTTTCCGCGGCACCGGACTTGGAACGCTTGCGCCGTGAGGTCTACTACTACCCGGCGGCCGAACCGGCTCCTGCCGCGCCGTAAGTTCCCGTAGCCGGCAAGCAGGACGTGGCCCGCGCGATTCACCGTGGTGGACGCGCGGGACACCCCCTCAGTGCTTCGCCGGCTGTCGGGACCTCGTCGGTCCAGGGAAGCGGATCCACATCGTAGGTCGAAGAGACGAGCGGGTGCGCAGATGGAAAGCAACCAGTCCGACGAGGGTGCTCGCGGTGAACCAGACCAGTTGTACCGCAAAGCCTCCGAACGACGTGGTATCGGAGAAGCCGGCCGCGGTCGAAGCCTGCATCGCCCCGTACGAGGGCAGCCAGCGCACGAATTCACTGTCCGCCCCAACGCTGGCGATGGGGTTCTGCACGGCCATGTCGAAGCAGCTGATCATCGCGATCGCGAACATCCCCTCCACCTCGCGGCGCAGCAGCGCGCCGAGGGCGACACCCAGCGCCCCGTAGGTCATCGCCGCGCAGAAAAGCGCCGCAGCGAGCAGAACTGGCTGCCGAGGCGACCAGTAGCAGCAGATGACAGCGGTGGCGTACGTGCAGACCACCATCGAGGCCACCACAAGGCAGGCGATCTTCGCCAGAGCCAGCGCAACCCGAGGATATCCGGCCATCGACAGTCGCCGGTCGAATGCTCCGCTGCTGAAAGTCGCCGCGAACATCATGAACCCGATGATCAGTGAGACCGCGGTGAGGGCGCCGCTGATCTGGGCGAGCTCATTGCCGTTGGCGCGCAGGACAAGACCGGTGTGCCGAAGCCGGAACGGTACCTCGACGTCCGTGACGGCCACACGCACCAGAGTGATCAATATGGGGACGAAGACAGCCACCAAAACCATGGCGAACCGATTACGAGCATGCTCGACGAGACCGTAACGCGTGGCGATCACGAACAGCCGCAGACCGTCGCTCATTCCGCCGTCTCCCGTCCGCCTTGCAGGACGCCGTTGTGCAACCGCCACACCTGAACCAGCTTGTCGGTGTCGTGGGCCAGATGCGAGACGACCAGAACCGACCGACCGGTGTCACGGAACTCCGCGACCAGATCCCAGAAACGCAGATACGTCTCCCAGTCGAAGCCCTGGTACGGCTCATCGAGCAGCAGAACCTGCGGATCGTGCATCACCGCCAGCGTCAGGTTGAGCTTCTGCCGCGTGCCGCCGCTCAGCGTCGCGACCCGCTCACCGGCATACTCGGAGAAACGCAAGATCTCCATGGTCTCCTCGGCCCGCCGCAGGTCCGGGATCGCGTAGGCCGCGGCGAAGAAGTCCAGGTGCTGACGAACCGTGAACGCGTCGTTCAGGACCACCTGCTGCGGGCAGTAACCAAAGCTCCCACGGTGCCGGATCACCCCCCGGTCCGGTCGCAGCCCTCCAGACAGGACCTTCAACAGCGTGGACTTGCCCACCCCGTTCTCACCGACGATTCCCACCAGCGCTCCCGCGGGCAACACGAAGTCGACGCCACGCAGCACCGACCGCCTGCCATATGAATGGTGGACGTCCCGCACTTCCATGATCGCCCCTGCCTGCCGCCGACATCATGGCCCGGCCGCCGCTCGCATGCTACCAATCAACGACGAAAAGCCATGCCAGGAACGCAAATTCGCGGCACGCGCGCCTCCTGTAGAACCAGGACCCGGGTGTCACCGCTCCAGCAGAGCCGGCCTGACGATACCGGCGGCTTTGGGCCGGTGTTCGAGAACCGCATCGCAGCGGCCTATCAGACACTGGATGGCATGGCGACGATCTGATGCGGATCGTCGTAGATGATTTCGCCTGGGGCATCAGTTCCCAGACGTACCCAACCGACGTGGTGCGCATCGAGAATGGTCAGGTAGTCGGCGACCGGTGCAATCAGATTAGTCGCCGAGGATTTGAACCAGGCTATGGCACCTGGATGGCGTGTCCGATCGTAAACGGAGGGGTCTACGCGGCACGGGTCGACGAGGTTGGCGTTGTACCAGGCATTCATACGACGGCGGTACTCTTCCTGCGCCTGTGTCAGACACCCGTCCCGAGACAATCCGTTGACGAGAGCGAATACCCCTGGAAAGCGACCACGACGATTCGGGGCCGATGACTGGAATCGGATGAACTGTGGACGTTCAGTCGCCGCTGGCTGCGCAAAGTCCATTCGGACAGCGGACCACACGCGACCGCCGCAACGTACCAGCCGGCCCACCCTGGACCTGTTCGGCCGCGCACCCTACGTCTGCTACGGACCGCCGGTCCACGATCGCCGACCTAGCCTGGAACGCTGGGGCCCGGTGGCGGATCGAGGAACAGTACTAAAGCCACCGTGAGCCCGGCGGTGCGCTGCGTGGTCCCCGTTCATTCATCCCCGATAGTCGCTCGTCTCGGCCAGTTCGGCGGCGGCCCGCATCAGTCGAGGAACGATGGGACCGAACGCCTGCAATTTGGGGTTGTCGCCGGCGCGTTGGAATCCCTGTTCCAGCACGATGGCCAGCTTCCATCGGGCCAGGATCAGGTAGTAGTCGAGGTCGTCCACCTGGCGGCCGGACACCTCGCTGAAGCGGGCGACAACCTGGTCGCGAGAAGGCATGTCGCGCAGGTCGACATAGCTCGCGGCGGCCGCTTCGGGGGCGTGGGTGTCCTCGGGCCAGTCCTCGAGCGCCCACGCGAGGTCGAGCTTGGGATCGCCGATCGTGCCCATCTCCCAGTCCACGATGGCCGCGAGCCGCGCCGGAGTGCCGTTGCGGTACATGACGTTCGCCCACTGGTAGTCCCCGTGCATCAGGCCAGGTACGAAATCCAGGGGCCGATGCGCGCGCAGCCATCCGGTGGCGGTGTCCATGCCCTCGATCTCCCGGCCCTTGATGCGCTCGAACACGGCGGTCCAGCGCTGCACCTGCCGGTCGTGGAAGCCGTCCGGCTTGCCGAGGTCGTGCAGGCCGCGCGCCCGCCAGTCGACCTTCGACAAGAGGGCGACTCCTTCGACGAGTTGATAGGCGAGTTCAGCCTTGGCCTGCGGGTCGCTGCCGAACGGTTCCGGCCACGCCTTCTGGTACTGCATGGGCGACCAGCCGTCCACGTAACCCATCAGGTAGAAGGCGCGACCGAGAACTCCGGTGTCACCGCAGACCGCGACGCCGGGCGCATGCGGGACATCGGTGTCCCGAAGCGCCTCGATGATGCGCCATTCGCGCACGATGCCCTTGTCGCGGTCAGGTGGCGCGGCGGCGGGCGGAATGCGGAGCACGCTGCGGTGGTCGCCGCGGTGGATGGCATAGATCTCGTTCTGCGCGCCACCGGAGAGCTTTTCGATCCGGACGGGTGCGCCGGTGCCAGGGAGTCCGGCGTCGTCCATCCAGGCGGTGAGCCGGGCGAGGTCGATCGTGCCGGCGGGCAGGTCGGTCATCGTGTTTCCACCTCGGCGTCGAGGAAGTCGGCGTATCGGGCGACGGCGGCCTCGCGCTTGCGAGGGAGCCATTCACTGGGCCAGATGTCTTCGGCGGGCCGGTGATCCCGGAGTACCTGCGTCGCGACAGTGGTCTTGTGGACCTCGGTGGGGCCGTCGGCCAAGCCCATGACCGCCGCGCCGGAGATCATCTTCATCAGCGGGACCTCGTCGGTGACGCCGAGCGCGCCGTGTACCTGCATCGACCGCCAGGCGATGTCGTGCAGCACCGTCGGCATCACGGTCTTCACCGCGGCGATGTCTTTGCGGACCTTCTTGTAATCGTTGTACTTGTCGATCTTCCAGGCGGTGTACAGCACGAACAGCCGGAATTGCTGGAGCTGGGCGTAGGAGTCGGCGATATAGCCCTGGACGAACTGCTTGTCGGCCAGTCGGCTTCCCGCCGTCTCCCGACTCAGCGCGCGCTCGCACATCATGTCCAGGCCTTCTGTGCCGATCCGATGGTGCGCATGGCGTGGTGGATGCGCCCGCCACCGAGGCGGGTCTGGGCGATGGCGAAGGCCTGGTCCTCGCCGCCGAGCAGTGCCGAATCCGGCACGCGCACACCGTCGTAGTGGATCAGCGCATGCTGGCCCGCGGCTTCCGGTTCACCGTAGAGCCGCACATCGCGCACGATCTCGATGCCGGGAGTGTCGGCAGGCACCAGGAACATCGACATTCCCTGGTAGGCGCCCGCCTCCGGGTCGGTGATCGCCATGACGATGAGGAAGGCGGCGGTCCGGGCGTTGGAGGAGAAGTACTTCCAGCCGTTGATGACCCAGTCGTCGCCGTCGCGGACCGCCGCGGACATGAATTGCCGCGGATCGGCTCCGGCCTGTGGTTCGGTCATCGAGTAGCAGGAGAACAGTTCCCCGTCCAGCAGCGGGCGCAGGTAACGCTCCTTCTGCTCGGGAGTGCCGAAGTGGGCGAGGATTTCGGCGTTGCCGGTGTCTGGCGCCTGGCACCCGAAGACGACCGGCGCCCACGACGAGCGGCCCAGGATCTCGTTGAGCAGCGCCAGTTTCACCTGCCCGTGGCCCTGCCCACCAAGGTCGGGGCTGAGGTGGGTCGCCCACAGCCCCTGCTCACGAACCCGCTTCTTCAGCGGGGCGATCGCATCCCGGCGCTTCCCGGTCAGCGGCACGAACTGCTCGTGCGGCCAAACCAGGTCGAGCGGCTCCACCTCGGTGCGGACGAAATCGTCCGCCCAGTCCAGTTTCGCCTGGTAGTCGGGATCGGTTTCGAAATCCCACGCCATGTCGTCTCCTGTTCGATCGAGGAAGAATGAGGTCCACCGATGGGGTGTGAGGTCAGGGCATGCCGCCGTCCGACCGGAGCGTGGCCCCGGCGGTGAAGCTGGACGCGTCGGAGGCGAGAAACAGTGCGGCACCGACAATTTCCTCAGGCCGCCCCGGGCGTTGGAGGGCATGCGCGGCGAACGGGTTGTGTGCCGGGTCCATCTCGTCCAGCTTCCATCCGGCGGTGGCCTGCGTCAGATGTGGCCCCGCCATCAAGGTGTTCACCCGCACTGTCGGCCCGAACGCCAGCGCCAGCCCCTCGGTCATGGCGTTGAGCCCGGCCTTGGCCGCGGCGTACGGGACGATCGACGGCCGCGGCCGGATCGAACCGGAGGAACTGACGTTGATGATCGACCCCCGCCCTGTCGCGACCATGCGCTCCCCCACCAGCACCGACAGCCGGAACGGCCCCTTGAGGTTGAGGTTCAGCACTGCGTCGAACAGTTTCTCGCTCACCGAGTTCAGCGAGTCGTAGACCGGTTGCATCCCGGCGTTGTTGATCAACACGTCCACCGCCCCGAAGCGGGCGTAGGCGGCCTCGACCAAGCCGTCGAGCTGATACCACCGGCCGACGTGCACGGCGTAGGGCAGCACCGTTCGTCCCGTGGCCTGCTCGATCTCCGTAGCGGTGGCCGCACAGCTGTCGTAATTCCGGCTCGCGATGACGAGGTCGGCGCCGCACCGAGCGGCGGCGAAGCCATCTCCCGCCCGAGCCCCCGGCTGCCGCCGGTGATCAACACGACTCGTCCGCGCAGATCGAAAAGCTCGTCGGCATAAGCCATAACACGTTCACCTCGAACTCGATCACGGTGCCCGGTCGCGCCCGCCCCGGGCGGTGGTTCAGCGACGCAACTCGCCGAGACGCGCCTTACCACCGCGCCCCGGCGGAGACTCCGCCAGACTGACACTCTTAGAAATCAGAATGGCATTCTTCAATTCGCGATTGCCATACTCGGAGGTGGTTCACAAGGGAGAGAGGTTCTCCACGACCCGGCAGGGCCGACCCAGACCGCTCGCTGGGCGGACACCGGTTGTATCCGGAGCTGGATGGCGCAGCCGCGCGCCGGGACCGGTCGGACCCTTCATGCCGCTACGCAGCCGCGCCATGCGGACGCAGGCGAATCGACCACGAAGGCGAACGCCGACCGGGCCGCGATCAGTTGGTGCTGATCATCGCGATCCCCGGCAATCGCGGTGCTGGTGGCGGTGGAGTCCGCGCGGGTCGATGCCGACGCGTTCCCATCCTTCCGCCGCCCAGGGGGTGTAGAGCACGCGCACCGGAAGCCGGTTGAAAGCCGGGTCGAGGGCCCGGATGGCTGCGGTGTTGCGTTGGAAGGTGTTCTCCTGCCGCTGAGACCAGTCCAGGCCGCACACCCGACGCAGCTGCGGCGGGAGGGTGCCGGTGATCATGGTGCGGGTGTAGGCGTTCATCGGCGCCGACAACACCCGCCACAGCGGTCGGGGAATCGGCCCGAGCGGTGGTAGGCCCTTTCGGATGTAGCCGGTGCCGTAGCGGACCACCTCGGTGGAGGTGAAGCGTTCGAGCATGCTGTCCCAGTACCGCACGAATTCGTCATAGGTGTCGGGTTGGTTGCGGGCGCTGATGCCGTAGAGCGCATACCAGATCTTGCCTTCCTCGAAGATCTGTTCCTTCTCCGCGCGCGTCAGGCGCCGGACGAAGGTGTCTGTGCAGTAGATGATCTGATCGACGAAGGTGGCGTGCGCCCAGTAGAAGAGTTCCGGGTTCAAGGCGTGGTAGCGCTCACCGTCGGGCATGGTGCCCTTGATGCCGGTGTGGAAGTCGCGCACCGTGCGGCCCCAGCCGTGGGGGTCGTCGCTGTAGATGGTCTTCAGTACCGGTCGCGCGGTACGCAAGGCGCGCCCGATGAAGTCACCGAAGATGACGGAGTGCTCCGAAACGGCCTGTGCCAGTTCGGCGATCGCGTTCTCGGTGGAGGCCAGGCGTTGGAATCCGAACAGTTGCACGCGGACGTCGCCGTAGAACTTCCAGATCAGCGAGCCCGGACCCAGTCGTGGCGCGTCGGGGGTGACGGGTTCATCGATCGGCATCGGCACGGCTTCTCGAACGTGCCGGTCGAATCCGAACGGGTCCGTGTGGTCGTGTCGCGCGGTCACGGTCGTCGCCCTCGGGGCGCGGTGCGGATCAGATCGATCGGCAGCCCGTCGGCGGGATATGGTCCGGTGAGGTAGCCCATCCGGGGTCGGTAGCCGGAGGGAACGGTCCAGGAGAATCTCAGCAGCATCTGGTGCATGATCGCTTTGACCTCCATGCCTCCGAAGTACATGCCGATGCACTTGTGCACTCCCGCGCCGAACGGGGCGAACTTCGTGCGGTGTTCCTTGTCCTCGCGTCGCTGTTCGGAGAACCGGTCGGGGTCGAAGGTGTCGGGATCGGTCCACCAGGGCTCCATCCGGTGCGAGGAGGACAGGGTGACGGCGATCCTGGTTCCGGCGGGGATGAAGTGGCCGAGAATCTCGGTGTCGCAGACGGTTTCGCGGGCGAGGGTGCCTACCGGCGAGGACAGTCGTAGGGTTTCCTTCATCACGAGGTCGAGAGTCGGCAGTCGCTCCTGGTCGTCGTAGTCGAGCGCGGGTTTGCCCAGCGCGAGGCTCTCCGCACGGGCACGTCGTTGCCATTGCGGGTTGGCGGCGAGGTGGTAGGCCATCATCGCGACCGTGGTCGTGGTCGTGTCGTGGGCGGCCATCAGCAGGAAGATCATGTGGTTGACGATGTCGTCGTCGGAGAACCCCGCACCGGTTTCGTCCCTGGCCTGGCACAGGACTCCGAACAGTGACGCTCCCGGGTCGGCGCGCCGGGCGGGGAGGTGAGACCGGAAGTACTCTTCGAGCACCTGCCGTCCCCGCAACCCGGCGTGCCATCGTCCGCCGGGGACGTTGGCGCGCACAACCGACAGCCCACCCTGCACGGTGTCGGTGAAGGCTCGATGCAGCCGGCCGGCCTCCCGTCCGAGTGCGGCACCGACGAAGGAACTGGTGGCGATGTCCAAGGTGAGTTGCTTGGTGCTCGGATACATGGGAAAGCCCCGGCCGGTGCTCCACTGGTCGAGTGCTCGATCCGCGGCCTCGTTGATCAGGTCGAGGTAGCCGAGCAGCCTGGCGCGGGTGAACGCCTGCTGCATGATTCGGCGGTGGTGCTTGTGCTCGTCGAAGTCGAGCAGGATGATGCCGCGGCGGAAGAACGGGCCCAGGAATGGTTCCCACCCCGAATTGGCGAACGCCTTGTTGCGGTTGGCCAGGACTTCCTCGATCGCGTCCGGGCCGAGGGCGATCACCAGTTTCGTGCCGAAGGCGCTGGTCCAATGTACCGGCCCGTATCGGGCGAACAGGCGGCGTTGCAGTGCGAGCAGGTCGTCGAAGACATTGAACGAATAGCCGAGCACGGGCAGGCCGCCGTCGCCGCGGACAGCCCGCAGCTTGCTCTGGGGCGGTGGTGCCGCGAGTACCTGTTCGCGCACTGGTACACGCATCGTCGCGTTGGCGAGCACACCGGTCGCGTGTTGAGTCAATGCGGTCTTCATTCGCCACCCACCTGGCCCTCAATCCGGCGCCGGTATTCCGAGCGTTTCGGGTCGGTATTCGCCGCCGCGGCAATACCGTTGGCGCCGACTCGTCGCCGCGCCGCCTCTTGCACACTCGAGGGCAGCAGATTGGCGACATCGACGGCCGAGCCGATCCAGCGCGGGACGACCGTCGACGCGCGTCGCGTGCGCACAGTGTCGAGGATGGCTTCGGCTACGGTCTCGGGTGAGACGGTGACCACCGAGGGCATGGCCAGCCCGGCCCCGAGTTCGGTGCGCACCAGACTCGGCAGGATCACGCTGATGCTGATTCCGTGCTCGGCCATTTCGTCACGGACCGCGGCGCTCAATCCGACGACCGCGTGTTTGGTGGCGCTGTACACCGCCGCTCCCGGTGTCGCGGTCTTTCCGGCCAGCGACGCCAGATTCACGATGTGGCCGCGGCCGCGCTCGATCATGCCCGGCAGCACGATTCGCATACCGTGGATCGGCCCCCACAGGTTGACGTTGATCTGTGTGGTGCTGACCTGATCGGATTCCTCGAGGAAACCGGACAGGGGCATGATCCCGGCGTTGTTGACCAGGATATCGATCGGGCCCGCGCTGTTCTCGGCTCCGGCGATGAATTCCGCGAACGAGTCGCCCGAACCGACGTCCAAGCCGAACGCTGTGCATCGGGAGCCGACATGCTCAGCGGCGATCTCGGCGGTTTGCTCGTCCAGATCGCCGATGGCGACATGCGCGCCCCGCCCGGCGAAGGCTTTCGCGGTCGCGAGACCGATGCCTCGGGCACCGCCGGTGATCGCGACACTCGCCCCGGCCAGATCGAGCGCGGGATATCGGTTGAGAAAGGACATCGTTGATCCTCGATCAGAGAGTTGGTTCAGAACCCGAAACGGCCGAGTCCGCGGCCATGGAACAGGCGAATCGCACCGCGGAACGCCTTGCGGCGTCCCGGTGTGTAGGGAAACCAGTTGATTTCGCTGTCGCCGATCGGAATCCTGCTGTGGGCAACTACTTTGGTGCGAGTGAACTTCAGCAACCCGTAGTCGGATCCGCGCGATCCGATGCCCGATCGCTTCCAGCCACCTTGCGGCGCCTCGACACAGGTCATATTGATCAGGAAATCGTTGATGTTCACCGCACCGACCTCCAACTGTGCCGCGACCTGCTCGGCCCGTTGCACATCGCCGGCGAACACGCTGGCACTGAGACCGAACCCGGAGTCGTTGGCCAGACGGATCGCCTCCTGCGCGTCTGCGACACGCATAATGGGCAGGACCGGCCCGAAGGTTTCCTCCCGCATGATCTCCATCGAGTGGTCGACCTCGACCAGCACTGTCGGTGCGTACCAGGTGCCATCGCGATCGATACGGTGCCCGCCGGTCAGCAATCGAGCCCCTTTGGCCACCGCGTCGCGGACCTGCGTATCGACCGTGTCGAGCTGCGGAGCGAAGGTCAACGCCCCGACGTCGCTGTTGTCGTCGGTGCCTGAGCGCAGTGCGCGAACTTTGGCCACGACCAGGTCGATGAATCGGTCGTACACACTGTCTTCGACGTAGACGCGTTCGAACCCCATGCACACTTGCCCGTTGTTGGAGAACCCTCCGTAGACCGCGCAGTTGGCGGCCCGCTCGAGGTTTGCGCCGGCGAGAACGAGGCAGGGGTCCTTGCCGCCCAGTTCGAGGCTGACCGGTGTGATCGTGGCCGCGGCGCGTTCGAGGACGCGTACACCGGTCGCGACCGAACCGGTGAATTGGACGAAGTCGGCTTCATCGACCACCGCTACACCGATGTCACCGCCGCCGTAGACCGCCTCGAGTACCGGAGGCGCGCCGATGTGCTGCCAGCCACGGATCAACTCGCGCACCGCCAGTGGGGTCACTTCCGAGGGTTTCAGTACCACCGCGGCCCCGGCGAACAGGGCGGGCAGCGCGTCGCCGATGGTCAACAGCATCGGGAAGTTCCACGCACCGATAACACCCACCAGCCGATGCGGATGCCGATACTCGGTCAGTTTCTTCCCCAGGACGAGCGGGGATCGCGGCCGAATCCGTTTAGGCTCCAACAGTTTCGGCGCAGACCGCGAGTAGTAGTCGATCAACTCGACCATCAGCGTGGTCTCCAGCATCGGCTCGTTTCGGACACGCCCGCCTTCTTCGGCGCCGATCGAAATCAGCCGGTCGGTATTGTCGACGATCCACTGCCGATAACGCGCGAGCCACTTGATGCGGCCTCTGACGCCGATGCGCTCCCACTCCGGCTGCGCCGCACGCAGTCGGGCCGCGCATTCGGCGACGTGCACCGCTTGCTGTAGCGGCAGATCGGTGATGTGGGTTCCGTCGGCCGGACGATGAACATAGATGAGACCGGCCTCGGTGTCGAGGCGGGCCGGCTGCTTCGTTGTCACGGTGATCGGGTCACCGCACCTTCGAAGCGAGAAGTTGCGCCGCTCGCAGCACCCGGCCGAGCGGCACCCGGATCATCGGCGGCAGTTCGCGTACGGCGACCATGGTCGGCGTCAGCGACACGGTGAACACGCTGCCCAGTGCCCGGCTGGTCACGTCGTACTCCTGCTCCCCCAGCCGCACCGAACCAGTGAGGCCTGCGAAACCGGTGACGAAAACGACCTTGTTACCGCCGGGGGCCTGTTTGACCGCGCGTTGGGCGGCATCACGGCGGGTGAAGACCAGATCGACCGAGCCGGCGTCGTTGCGGTCGGTCAATCGGAAGCTGTGCGCGTACGCGACACCCTCGACCATGCGCTCCTCGAGCACCTCGAAGCGGCCGGTCGTGAAGTGGGTGAAGGTCCTGCTGTCCGCCGACACCGACACGAACGGCAGCGGCTCACCCTCGGTGATGATGCCTCCGGCCTGCACAGCCACACCGTCCGGTCCCGCGGAGGGTGACCAGTACCAGTTCCACCCGTTGACGAAGATCGGCGGATCGGGTTCTCCCAGATACGGTTCGAGCCATCCCAGAGTGCCGTACAGGTGCTCGAAGTAACCGAATCCGCCTACCGGGTAGCGGTCCGCGCCGACCGCGACCGTGCCTGAGATCTTCGACCGATACACCACATAGTGATTGAGCTGGGAATCGATATAGCCTTCCCGCTCCGGGGCGATATCGGCGGTGTAGGACAGCGTGACCTCGATGTGGGCGCCGTTGGTTGCCTGCCCCTCGAGGTGCAGCTCGTACTCGGGATATGCGCCTCGCAGATAGTTCGCGCCGTTGCGGACGTCGAGAGCTGTGGAACTGCTGCGAATCGTGCCCGACTTCAACGGACCGGTGCCGAAATCGGCGAAGGTGCCGGCGTGAGGGGAGATCAGCAGATGCCTGCCCTCCTCGATCACACCCTTGAACAGGGAGAACACTCCCACCAGAGCCAGACCGTCGAGCGGTGCGCCCGGCGCTTCCAGTAACGCGTTCGCATACCACCACTCCACCGGATGCGCCCGCGTGCCGGCCGCTTCTCCGACCGTGCTCGCATCGAGCGGTTTCGCTACCGAGATCACCACCATGCCTCCATCTGATACAGCACTGTGTCAGTTATCTGATACAGAACTGTGTCAGAATGATGGGTATCAAGTCAACCGTTCGGCGAGAAAGGCGGAGAGTCAGTGGCCGATCCACAGCCGGTGCGCCGCGTCTACGCGGGCAAAACGATGCAGCAGCGAGTGGAGCAGCGTCGTGCCGCGATCATCGACGCCGCGATCGCCGTCGTCGCCGAGCAAGGGTGGCGCCACCTCAGCGTCGAGCGCATCTGTGAATCGGCGGGGCTGATCCGCCGCTATTTCTACGAGAGTTTCGCCGATCTCGACGCCCTGACCGTCGCGATGATCGACGCTTTGGCCGACGAGCTGCTGACGCTCGTGGTCCGGAACGACCTCACCGCGCCGCGCGCCGATCTGATCCGGACCATGGTGGGTCAAGTCGTCGACTACGGCGTCGAACACCCGAACAAGGTCCGAGTCCTGTTCGGCGAAATGTCGACCACCGATGCCGCCGCCCAGCGACGACGGGCCGCGATCGGACGCATCGTGCAGATCCTCGCCGCCGACGGTCGCGTCATCCACCATGCCGACGACCCGCTGATCGACCTCACCGCCGCACTGTTGGTCAACGGAAGTGTCGCCACACTCCTCGACTGGCTCGACGGAACGATCACCATGACCAAGCGGCAATTCATCGACGGCCTGACCGTCGTATGGCTGCGCACGACCGAGACAACGATCGCATAGTCCCTGTCCAATGCGGATGCATGGCCACCGACGGCATCGGCAGCAGGCGAGCCGGACTGGGCGTATGGGTGCCACCGTCGAGGTCGCAAACGCAGACTCTCGTCGGCCGCCTTTGCCATACTCGCGCACGCGCCCTGCCCGGACACTGTGCGAAACCCGCCCTATCAGGGCCCGGACGACCAGCCGGACGCCGCTACCAGCGCCCGCGCCGCAGTACCTCTTGTCGGGTCGACGGCGCCCGCTCCCCCCGGGGATTCGGAGGTCATCCCGGTTGGTGAACACCAGGCCCTGGCACGTCGTGGTAGAGCTCGGCGATCTCGGCGGCGTATTTCTCGGCGATGATCCGGCGCTTGAGTTTCAAGGTCAGGGTGACTTCGTCGCCGCCCGCTTCCCAGAATGTGGGCAGGATGCGGAATCGGCGGATCTGTTCGACACGGGAGAGCTCGGCGTTGCCCGCCGCGATTCCGGCGGCGATGTGGGCGACGACGGTGGCATCATCCGCCAGGGCGGCTGCGGTGGCTTCAGGAAGGTTGTGCTGGTTTGCGTAAGGGCCAACGCTTTCCGCGTCGAGGACGACGAGGGCGGTGTTGTACGGGCGGCCGTCGCCGATGGTTGCCATAGCGCCGATCAGGGGTGTCGCGGCTTTGATGGTGTTCTCGATGTTGGTCGGCGACATGTTCTTGCCGGAGGCGTTGATGATCAATTCTTTCTTGCGATCGACGACCGTGAGGTACCCGTCGTCATCGATGTCGACCACGTCACCGGTGCGCAGCCAGCCCTCGGGGTCGACCGCTTCGGCCGTCTTCTCCGGTTCGCCACGGTAGCCTTTCATGACCAGGGGGCCGCGGACGAGCAGTTCCCCGTCGTCGCCGAGCCGGGCTTCCATGCCGGGCAGCAGTTTGCCGACAGTGCCCAGTCGAGCATCACGCGGGTGGCTGACGCTACAGATGCAGGTCAATTCGGACATACCCCAGATTTCGGCGATCGGGATGCCCAGGCCCGCGAAGAATCCGAGGGTCTGGGGCGGGATGGGTGCGGCGCCCGACATCGCCCACCGCACGCGGTCGAGGCCGATTGTGGTGCGCAGCGCTGAGAGCACCAAGGCATCGGCGCGAGCCCATTCGTCGGCGACGTCGTCCGGAATCGGTGCTCGGGCGAGCTGGTATTCGCTGCGCTGGGCGGCCACCTTCAGGGCCCATTGCACAGCTTGGCGTCGCGCCTGGTCCGGCTCGTCGGCCGCGGCGAATTCGATTGCTGCTTTCAGCTTTTCCCAGACGCGCGGCACAGCACCCCAGATGGTCGGGTGCAGTTCCGCCAACGCCGGTGCGATCTGTTTGGCGTCGGCCACACAGGTGATCTGGGTGCCGAATACCTCTTGGAAGTACAGCGCGGTGAGCCGGTCGGCGATGTGCGCGGTGGGCATATAGGAGGTGATGGTGTCGCCGAAGTGGATGTCGAGCACCTCGGCGACCGCGTAGCACTCGAACATCAGGTTCGCGTGGGTCGTCTCGACGCCTTTGGGATTGCCGGTCGTGCCGGAGGTGTAGATCAGTGTGGCCACATCCCCAGGACGGACCGCACGCCAGATGGCGTCGAAGTCGAAATCCACTGGCGCGCCCGCGATCAGGTCAGCGATCGAGAGGGTGCCTTCCGGTGCGTTGTCCACGCAGATGATGTGGTCGAGCTCGACTCCGCTGTCCCGCAACCGTGGAACATACTGCGGTTCGCAGATGACTACGCGGGCGTCGGCGTTGCCGAGCACATGAGCGAGCTGCTCTGCGGACAGTGTGTTGTACACCGAGAACGCAGTGGCGCCGAGGTGCTGTGCGCCGACTTCGAGGGGGTAGAAATCGATCCGGTTGGCCATCATGAGCGCCACTGTGTCGCCGCGTCCGACACCGAGGCCGGCCAGTCCGGCGGCCGCCTCGCGGACCTGCTCGGCGTATCGCCGCCAAGTGAGGGTTCGCTCGGCGCCGGGTATCCGCAGCGCGACAGCATCCGGGTCGATCGTGGCGTTGTGCTGGAAGGCCGCGCAGAGGGTGTCGAAGCGGCTGGTTGTCACAGGGTGTCCTTCGGTCGGGACTGCCTCAGAGGCAGCGAAGTCGAGATGTGCGGCGATGAAGTGTGCGGTGGTCGGCCAGAGCTCACTGTGCGGTACTTCGAGGTGAGCCGCTCACGTCGGTAGCGGGGTCGAGATGTCGGTCGATGAAGCGAGCGGCGCCGCGGTAGGCGATGCGGGCTTCGGGCACCATGGCGGCGAAAACATGGAAGACGTGCATCTGGTTGGGCCAGAGTACGAGTTCACAGGTCGCGCCCGCGGCGTGCAGACCGGCAGCCAGCGCGGTGGCGTCACCCGTGAAGAATTCCTCGTCTCCGGCGTGGATCAGCGTCGGCGGCAACGACATTCCCCGGCGCGGCCGCAGTTCGCGCGGCTCGGTGGTGAAGTGAGCGATCGCCGCGGTCACGGCCGAGATGGTCAGCAGTCCGTCCCGCTGTGCGGTCTCGTGGGCGTTCGCGGCGGTCAAGCTGAGATCTGTCATGGGACAGAGCAGCACCAGCGCGGCCGGGCGGGGCCCGCCTTCGCGGGCATTGGTGATGACGAAATCGGCGGCCAGGTACCCGCCCGCGGAGTCACCGGCGACGATGATCCGCTGAGGCGGGAAGCCTTGTGCGAGCAGCCACTGGTAGGCAGCGGACACGTCCTCCGACGCGGCGGGAAACGGGTGCTCGGGCGCCAGACGGTAGTCGACAGCGAAGACGGGCAGCCGGGTCGCGGCGGACAGCCGGGAGGTGATGCCGCGATAGGCCCGCGCGGATCCGGCGACGAAGCCACCGCCGTGCACGTACAGGATCACCGCGTCGTCGCGCACGACTCTCGGGCCCCGGATCCATTCGCCGCGTACCTCGTCGCCGCGGACGGCTGCGACGACCGTGTCGCGCAGCATCGGTGCGACGGTGCGCAGAACGTTGTCGATGAGAATCCGAGCGGCGGGAATGGTGGACGGAGTGACCGGGATCAGGTCGATCACCGGGCGGAAGGTCAGCGCCGAGATCCGGCGTAGTGCCCGGGCGCGCACGGAGGCGCGCATAACGGGACCTGATCCGCCGTCGCTGGGTGTCGGGCAGCTCGACGCATCGCGGGTCACAGTGCGTTCTCGATTCGGTGGATCAGTGTGGCGAGCTTGGGGTCGCGGGCGAGCTGGTGATCGAGTGCGACGTTGACGATTCCGCGTAGTAGCGCGTAGGGCACCCATCCGGTCGGCGCGATGGTTCGCGGGGCGCGGCGGCGGATGCCGTCGGCGATGACGCGTGCCGCCTCAGCCGCGGTGATGCGGATGTCCAGTGGCCAGGGCAGCAGGTTGTCGATGGCGCGCCCGATATCGTCTCGGTCGAGGGTTGCGTGGGTCATCGCCGTGTCCACGATGCCGAAGTAGGAGACACCGGCAGTGACGCCGTGCGGGGCCAGTTCCACGCGCAGGGCGCGGCCGAGCTGTTCCACACCCGCCTTACTGATCATGTACGGCGAGCCGCCCATCCCCGGGGCGAACGCGGCGCACGAGGAGACGACGACGATATGTCCGCGCACCGCGATGACATGATCGAGCGCCGGGCGGACGGTGTTGAACGCGCCGGTGAGGTTGACATCGAGCACGCGGTCGAAACTGTCCGTGTCCATGGTGCGCAAGGTCGCTGGTTTCGGTACGACGCCCGCGTTCGCCACCACCACGTCGAGGCGGCCGAAACGCTCGACAGTGCGGGATGTCGCCTTCTCCATGGCTTCGCGGTCGGCCACGTCGGCGCTGAGCGCGAGTGATCGTTCACCGAGAGCCGAAGCGGCTGCCTGCGCGGCGGCCTGATCGATGTCGACCAGCGCGATCGACGCGCCTCGCCGGTGCAGAAGGGTCGCGAGTTCACGGCCGATGCCTTGGCCCGCGCCGGTGATGAGCACGGTCTTCCCGCGCACGTCGTAGCGTGGTCCGGTGATTCGGCGCAACGGTTCGAGCGGTCCGCTGTTCATCGGGCACTCACCTCGTAGGATTCGATGTCGAATCGACGTGTGCGACTGCGATATTCGAAGCTCCAGTTGGGATACAGGCCGGCATTGCGACCGTCGGGTGTCTGGTAGTAGCCGGTGCAACCGCCGGTAACCCACACGGTGGATGCACTGCGCCGGGCCATCTCGTCCAGGAATGCCTCCTGCACTTCGGGTTTCACCTCGACGCGGTGTGCCCGCCGGGCGCGCATCGTGGTCAGCGCAGCCACGATGTAGGCGATCTGCGACTCGATCATGAAGATGGCCGACTGGTTGCCCGCCGCACCGAACGGTCCCAGGGTGCAGAAGAAGTTCGGGAAGCCCGCGAGGGTCGCACCGAGGTAGCTCTGCGGCTGCTTGCGGTACAGATCGGCCATCGACCGACCGTCACGACCGATGAACCTCTCGAACGCGCTGGGAACGGAGGTGAATCCCGTCCCGTAGATGATCACATCCACCGTGTGTTCGGTGCCGTCGCGCAGCACGATCGAGTGAGGCCGCACCTCCGCGATGCCGTTGGTGACGACCTCGACATTGGGCTGGTCGAGCGCGGGGAGGTAAGCGTCGGAGAAGATCGCTCGCTTGCAACCGATCATGTAGTCCGGCGTCAGCTTGCGACGCAGTTCCGGATCGCGGACCTGGCGAAGCAACTGCAGTCTGCCGAGCAGCTCGTACGGGTGGCGGAATCGTTTGTCCACGAACCCGACCAGCCCGAAGCCCTCGATAGCGCCGAACCAGCCGCCGCGAATCGCCTTGCCCACAAGAGGTACTCGCTGCAGCAGTTTACGCTCGAGGCCGAGCGTTCGACGGTCCATGCGCGGCATAATCCAGGGAGCTGAGCGCTGGAACAGCAACAGTTTCGCGACCTTGGGCTGAATTTCCGGCACGAACTGGACCGCCGAGGCACCGGTGCCGATGACCGCAACCCGCTTGCCGGTGAGCTCGTAGTCGTGATTCCAGTCCAGCGAGTGGAAGGTAGTGCCCGCGAACGTGTCCAGACCGGGCAGCGCCGGGTATTTGGCTTCGGCGAACAGGCCGGTCGCCGAGATGAGGAAGTCGGCGGTGAGCGAGCCACGGGAGGTCTCGATGTGCCAGCGCGTTTGTGTCTCGTCCCAACGTGCGTGCAGCAACTCCGTGCCGAAGCTGATGTGGCGCACCACGTCATGCTGCTCCGCAGCAGCGCGGATGTATTCCAGGATCTCGGTCTGCGTGCCGTACTTGCGTGACCAGTTCGGGTTCGGCGCGAAGGAGTAGCTGTACAGGTGGGAGGGCACATCGCAGGCACACCCCGGATAGGTGTTGGCCTGCCATGTGCCGCCCAGGTCATCTGCGCGCTCCAGGATCATCAGATCGTCGAAGCCGGCCTCACGCAGTTTTATCGCCAGACCGATACCGCTGAAACCCGAACCGACGATGACGATCTGCCGATGCTCGATCGAATCGTTCATCGTTATCGGATCCTTCCGTGTAGCACCGCGACCACACGGTCGACGATCGCGTCGGCCATCTCGCTGCGGCTGAATGTGGTGAGGGCCAGCGGTGATGGAAAGCGTTGGCGTGTGGTCGCCTTGGCGTAAGCGAATTCCTTGAGGCCGTCAGGACCGTGTACCCGGCCGAAGCCGGAGCCGCCGACACCGCCGAGAGGAAGCGACGGATTCAGCGCATGCGCGACGAAGGCATTGATGGAGATGCCGCCCGCCCGGATGCGGTCGGCGATGTCGCGGCCGTCGCGGCGGGAGAACACAGTGCCGCCGAGTCCGTACTCGGTCGCGTTGACCCGGGCGACGGCCTCGTCCATATCGGTGACCTCGGCGATCGTGAGCGTCGGACCGAAGGTCTCCTCGGTCACTGCCGTAGCGTCCTCGGGGACGTCGACCAGGATGGTCGGCTGGACGAACTGGCCGTCGATGGTGTCCGGCCCGCCGAGTAGCGCCCGCGCGCCGCGCGCCAGCGCGTCCTCGATCTGCCCCAGGATGACGGAGATCTGCTTGGGCATGGTGATCGGGCCGACCTGCGCGCTGCCCGCGCCCGCGCGCACCGTGGCCGCCAGCGCCACCACCTTCGCGAGGAATTCGTCGTAGACGGCGGTGTGTACGTAGACGCGCTCCACCCCGAGGCAGGTTTGACCCGCATTCGACATGCCGCCCCACACGGCGACGTCGGCAGCTGCGTCCAGGTCGGCGTCGGCATCGACAATCAGCGCGTCCTTGCCGCCGCATTCCATCAGCACCGGAGTGAGGTTTTCCGCGCAGGTCGCCATCACCCGCTTGCCGGTGGCGGTCGAACCGGTGAAACCGATCTTTCCGACATTGCTGCGGCACAGTGCCGCACCGGTCTCGCCGTAGCCGGTGATCACTTGCAGCACTGGCTTTTCCGGCACGATGCGTCCGAAGGCTTCGGCCAGCCACACGCCGACGCCCGGGGTGTACTCGCTCGGCTTGAAAACGACGGCATTTCCCGCTGCCAGCGCGAAGGACACCGAACTCAGCGGAGTGAACACGGGATAGTTCCACGGACCGATGACCCCCACCACCCCGAATGGACGGTACTCCACCTCGGCGGCGTGGTTGATCGTGAGCAAGCTCGGCATCACGCGGCGGCGTCCGAGCACTCTCTCCGCGTTGCGGGCCGCCCATTTCAGGTGCTCGAGCGCCATGACGATCTCGAGGTTGGCGTCCGAGATCGGCTTGCCCATCTCGTCGTGCATGATGCGGGCGAGTTCGTGACGGCCGCGGGTGATTTCGGTACGCCAGGCGTCCAGCCGCCGTGCCCGCCCGGCGAACCCCAGACTCGCCCACCAGCCCGCGGCATCACGCGCTGTTGCCACTGCTGAGTTCACCTCGGCGGCAGTGTGCACAGGGTGGACACCGACCCTCTTCCCGGTCGCCGGATTGCGCACCTCGAAGGTGGTATCTGTGATTGTCACGCTGGTGGACATCAGTTCCCCGCTTCCGACCCGTGGCGGACCCGATGCGCGGTGCCGCTGGCGATCGTGCCGGTGACGAGTCGGTTGACCGGCCCGGCCACGGCCAGCAGCGGTCGCAGCGCAAGCTCGCCTTCGAGCGCGAAAGTCCAGGCCAGTCGGGTGCCACCGGCATGCGGCGCGAGCACGATGTCCTCGGCGAAACGCCGCAATCCCGGGATGGACGCGGCGTCCACCGTGAAGGTCATACGTTCGCCTTCGTCCCAGCGGTAGAACCGCTCATCCAACTGGACGAGCCGGCCGAGTGTGACGGTGCGGGTCGCGCCGACCCCGAATGGGCGCGGGGAGGTCCACTCCATCCCGGTGATCACGCAAGACCAGGAAACCAGGGCGTCGTCGGCCGTCAGCGCCGCCCACACGGCGTCGGGACCGGCCTCGATGTCGATGGTGTGTTCGTAGCGCCGAGGCGCGGTCGAGAGGAACGCGTCGTCGGATTCCTCGAGGGTGAAGCGTCGTGCCATGGACCTCGTCGTCCCTTCCGGTGGTTTCACAGATTGATGACCAGTGCGTCGCCGGCCGCGCGGGAGACACAGACGAGCATGTGATCGGCGCGTTCGGCCGCGGGCAGAATCCGGTCCCGGTGCTCGATCTCCCCGGCGAGCACGCCGGTCTTGCAGGTGCCGCAGAAGCCCTGTTGGCAGGAGTAGACGACATCGGGCACGGTGCGCCGGATGGCGGCGAGCGCGGTTTCCTCGGCACCGACCCGGATCGTGCACCCGGTGCGCGCCAGGGTGAGGTCGAACTGGCGGCCGTCGGTGACCGGCAGAGCGGAGAAGCGCTCGGTGTGCAGTGACCCGGTCGGATTGACAGCGAACATCGTGCGCTGGGCCGCGGCCAGCACCGGCGCGGGGCCACACACATAGACCGCAGCACCGGGTTCGGCTTGCTCGAGCAGCCCCGCAACATCGGGCATGCCGTATTCGTCGTCGGGCCGGATCTCCCCCTCGGGCAGTTCATCCAGGAAGGGCATCGAAGCCCGCGACCGACCGAGGTAGACCAGCTTGCCGCGGGCACCCGCGGCCTTGGCCATGGGCAATATCGGGGTGATGCCGATGCCACCCGCGATGAACAGATATGACGGAGCCTCCACGAAAGTGAACGCGTTGCGCGGCCCGCGCACCTGCAAGGCATCCCCTGGCCGCACGTGGCGGTGCATCTCGATCGACCCGCCACCGCCGTCGGGAATACGCCGCACCGCGATCCGGTAGCTGAACCGATCACTCGGGTCACCGCACAACGAGTACTGCCGCTGCTTTCCGGAAGGGAGGAACACATCCAGGTGCGCGCCGGGGCGCCACTCCGGCAGCGCTTCGCCGTCGGCTGCGCGCAGCGTGAAGCTGAGCACGTCCGTTGCCTCGTCCTCGACCCGGTCGACGACCAGGTTCAGGTCGAATCCGGTACGCCGCACCGGAGTCGACCTCGACAGCAGCGCAGCGGCGGGGCCGGAGACGAAGACTCGCTTGTAGGCGTCCATCACCGTGCCGAGCATCCGCAAGCTCGCCGGAGCGGCTTCGTCTGCAACCATGCTTTTTCCCATCAGTGACCGGCAGCCCTAGCCGCGGGTGAGTGCGCGAGATACCGCAGCGCTGTGTCCATAGGCCCCAGTTGCGACGGATGGAAGCTGCGCCGCAGATACCGCGGCATCTCAGTGAAAAACACTGTCCAGTTGGGAATCACACCGCGTCGT
>NZ_BAFP01000265.1 GCF_000308455.1 Nocardia abscessus NBRC 100374
GGCGGCCCCCACCGGCTGTCAACGCCGCCCCAGGGGCTTACGAAACATCCCTAGCCCGGCGGATACGGCTTGTGGCACAACCCAGCTCGCCTGCGCGATCGAACCCCGGCGGGAAGGGTGTTGCCGACCCATGGGATCAGTGACGAGAGCAAACGTCCCGGCAGCTGGACGAGCGCGCAGGCGCTGGTGACGCTGGTCGAGAGAGTGTGAGCGCACAGGTGGCCGGACCGGTCAGGGTACGAGCACGAAGCGGCCGCGCACCCCGCCCTTGGCCGCGGCCCGGTGGGCGTCACCGACCTGGTCCAGCGGTAGAACCGCGTGTACTCGGGCCGGCAGCTCGCCGGACGCGGTGCGGGCGAGCAGATCGCTCAGTCGCGGGCCGTCGGGGTGGGCGACCACAGCGTGCACGGTGATCCCGCGCTCCGTGGCCGGCTCGGCGTTCGGCCGGACGCCGACGAATGCCCCGCCGTCGCGGACCAGGGCGAGGCCCCGCTCCTGCAGTGCGGCGCCGTCGGCGACCGCGTCCCAGCCCGGCTCGAGGTGCGCGATGAAGTCGGCGCCGAGACCGCGGACGAACTCCTCGTCCTCGGATCTGGCCAGACCGGTCACCTGCCAGCCGCGGCGGGGTGCGAGCGCGGCGACGTATCCGCCGACCGCGCCTGCCGCCCCGGTGACCAGCAGCCGGTTGCCGTGGCCGGGCGCATCGCCGAGCAGGTCGAGAATCTGCGCCGCGGCCAGCCCGTTGAGCGGCACCGTGGACGCCGTGACCAGATCCAGGCCGTCGGGCACGACGGCGAGATCGGTGGCCGGCACGACGAGCTGCTCGGCGTAAGTGCCGAAGTCACGGTCGAAGCCATCCACCAGACCGGCGACCCGGGTGCCGACGGACACGTCCACACCGGGACCGGTGGCGACGACGATGCCGGCGAAGTCCCAGCCCAGGCCCGTGCGCTCGGGCTGATCGATCAGTCCCATGGCGTGGAAGACGCCGCCCGCGACCCCGAGGTCGACGGGATTGACCGCCGCCGCGGCGATCTCGACCCGGACCTCGCCCGGCCCGGGCTCGACGACGGGAACGTCGAGGATCTCGATCGCATCGGGTCCGCCCGGGGTGCGGACGACGGCGGTGCGGAAGGTGGACGTGCTCATGGTTGGTTCTCCTCGTGGCTCGGGTCGGCGGTTGATTCCAGATCACTATCGGGGGGTAACTCTCCAGCAGGAAGTACGCACCTCGAAGTGCGTTGGTCACCGTGAGGGCCGTCGGCGGCTCTCCGTGAGCAACCGATTGCATCCTGAGACCAGTCCGGGTAGGTTCCCGACTGATTGCAAATTGCAACCAGAAAGGGTTTCCATGTCACAGTTGGTCCGCGTCCAGAACTTCATGGTGTCCAGCGATGGGTACGGCTCCGGGGAGGGGCAAAGCCTCGATCGCCCGTTCGGCCACGCCGACCCGAGTGCGCTCTTCTCTTGGGCGGGCGCCACCGCTCATTGGCCCAACCGGACCGAACCGGGGGGAACATACGGGCTCGACGACTACTGCACTCGCGATTTCAGCAACAACATCGGCGCCGAAATCATGGGGCGCAACAAATTCGGTCCGCAGCGCGGACCATGGGAGAACTACGACTGGCAAGGTTGGTGGGGGGACGAGCCGCCGTTCCATACCCCGGTGTTCGTTCTCACTCATCATGGGCGGCCCACTATCGCGTTGGGGGACACCACCTTCTATTTCCTCGATGCGTCTCCGAAGGATGCGCTGGTGCAGGCGTTCGCGGCCGCCGAGGGCAAGGATGTGCGGATCGGGGGCGGTGTCGCCACGGTCCGGGAGTTTCTCGAGGCCGACCTGATCGACACGCTGCATATCGCCGTCGCGCCGGTCGAACTCGGCCGCGGGGAAAGGCTGTGGACGAGTTCCGACGAACTCACCGACCGTTTTCATTTGGAAAAGATCCCGAGTCCGAGCGGGGTGGTGCATCACTTCTTCTGGCGTAGGTGATCGATCCGGTTAACCCACCGACGTCGCGTCGGCGGCGGTGGCGTGCAGATGCAGGTGGTGATCGTGCGGTCCGGGAACCACCGCCCCGCCGCGCGCTTCGATCACCTCCGCGGCCCCGCGTGTGGACAGCGACGGACCGATGTCGTCGATCCGGCCGTCGCGCACGCGCAGGTCCAGTCCGGAGACGCCGTCGATCTCCCCGTCGCGCAGGAGGATGACAGTCACGGAGCCGGAATCCGGAGCGATCCGAGCACCCGGGCGGTGTCCGCGCCCGAGTCGGCGGCGGGTCCGATCGGTGTGCGGGAAGTCGGCTGCGAGACAGGAATCGACCCGGTGCCGGAGTCGATGAACCAGGTGTCGCCGCGTCGCAGCGTGCGCGGAATCGGGTCGGCCGTGAGGGTGGCGGCGACGACGTCGGTCATCGAGATGTCCCACAACACTCCGGACCCATCGGCCGGTGCCGACACGGCGAGCGCGGCGGCGGTGAGACCGGTGAGGGGGTCGGCGATGGCGTCTCCGACGAATACGGGTGTTCCGGCACTGTCGTGGGCGACCAGACCGGCGGCCGCAGCGACGTCGTCGCCGAAACCGATGCGGTTGGACTGCCGGCCCGCGGCGGTGATCGAGACCCAGACCGCCCCGCGTGCGGCCGCGGCCTCGGCGTCGAGCCCGAAACCGGCCAGCGCGCGGGGACGGGACGCTTCGATGACGATGTCGGCGGCCTCGACGAGGGCGCGCAGGGCCCGCCGTCCGGCCGGGTCGGTGGGATCGAGAACGACCGATTCGTGCCCGTGGTGCAAAAGGGCGTAGAAGACCGGGTTTCCGCGCCGCGCGCCGTCGGGGCGGTTCGGGGTCTCGACCTTGATCACGCGCGCGCCCGCCAGACCCAGGAGATGAGCGCACAGCGGACCCGCCCATAAGGAGCTGAAGTCGACTACCAGGAGTCCTTGGACCGGCCTCGGCGTCAATGGTGCGGGGGAGTCCGCGGGTTCGCGGGGCAGTACCGGTCCCGCCGCCACGCCGAGTAGTTCCGCGCGCTCGGCGAGTTCGGCGCCGCGGTGGCCGCGCACCCAGTCGGCCACAGCAGGCCACGGGTCCTCGGCGTCGACAGTTCCACCGATCAGCGCGCCGAGCAGGAGCGGATCGTCGGGCCGGGCGCAGGAGACCGCGGCCCACCCGTCGGCAGTGGGCAGCAACTGGCAATGGCCGCCCGCCGACACGGGTCCGCGGCGGCGCAGATCGTTCACTGCCGCGCGTTCGGCCAGCAGACGAGCACCGTCGACGGCGACCGCAGGCCCGGCGACGGTGGCGATCCATGAGGTCAGTTCGCGGGCACGGGTGGCCGCCCGCCCCGGTGGCACCAGGACCGGCCCGTCCGGGTGGCCGGTCAACGCGACCACCCCACTCTCGGCCCAGTCCACCGCGGGCGGACCGGCCGCCGATGGTGTCGTAGGGTGCACCCGCTCGATCCTAAGGACCGTCGGCTCATACGGCCGGTATCACGACTGTGCGCCGGGGAGCCCGGCATGCGTCGTGCGGAGGGCGTGTCACTATTGCGCGGTGAGCCGTGACGCGACCGATCTGGCCCCGGATGCCCTGGAACTGGATATCAGTCCGGACGGTACGCCGGAGAACCCGATACTGGTCGTTCCGCTCGACGCGTGGGCGGGGGAGGCGCCCGAGCGGATCGAGCGGGTGGCCGAATCGCTGGCCGGTTCGCTGCGGCTGACGATCGGGGTATTGCGTGGCCCGGTGACTCCGAGCCTGGCGCCACTGTTGCACGCGGTCACGCTGACCCTGACCGAGACCGCCGACTCGCCCACTCCGGTTGTCGACTGTCCCGATCCGGATGCCGCACTGCGCCACCTGGACGAGGCGGTGCGGCGGAATCCACGGGCGAGTGTGGCGCTGGGCCGCCTGTTGCGGCAGACAACGGTGCCGGATACGGCCGCGGGACTGGCCGCAGAGGCCGCGGTCTACTCGATGCTGCTGGCAGGCAGCGAGTTCGAGCGGTGGCTCGCCGCGCGAGGCGGGCCGAAGCCGGTGACCTTTCCCGACCGCCCGCTGGTGTGTGTGGACCGCGACAGCGAGGTGTTGTCGGTGGTGCTCGACCATCCGGAACGCCGAAACGCGCTGAGTTTCCGCTTGCGTGAAGAACTTCTGGAGGCCGTCCGTCTCGCCGAACTCGATCCCGGCATCGGCCGGGTGCTCCTGCGTGGCGCCGGGCCGGTGTTCTGCAGTGGCGGCGATCTCGACGAGTTCGGAACCGCCGCCGACGTGGTGGCCGCGTATCTGGTGCGCCTGGAACGCGCGCCGTGGCGGATCATCGACCGGCTGCGCGACCGGGTCACGGCGCATGTCCAGGGTGCGTGTATCGGCGCGGGCATCGAGATGGCGGCCTTTGCCGGGCGGCTGGTCGCGACACCGGAGACGTTCTTCCGGCTGCCCGAGATCGAGATGGGGTTGGTGCCGGGGGCCGGAGGTACCGTGAGCATCCCGCGCCGCATCGGGCGCTGGCGCGCGGCATGGATGATGCTGACCGGTGATCGCATCGTTACGGCTACCGCGTTGCGCTGGAAGCTGATCGACGCCGTCGAGGGCACCCCCGTGCCGTAGCCCCGCACCCGAGGTGCGCTTCCTAGCCGGTGAAGAACAGCGAAAGGCGGCCTTCACCGGCGACTGGAACGTACGTCGCCCCGAGGCGCGACTGCGACCTGTCGAAGGTGCGTCGCGGTCCTCGGCGGTGAGGCGCATCAGAACGCCTCAGCAATAAGTAGTTTCGGCATCACAAAGGGCGGGCGCTGCGCGCGGCACCCGCCCGTTCGTGGGTGTTCTAGCCGTTGTACTCGCTGACGACGTCGAGAACCCAGACGACGCCGAAGCGGTCCTTCAGCATTCCGTAGGCGGGTGCCCAGCTCGCCGGGCCGATCGGAATCACGATGGTCGCCCCGTCGGAGAGCTTCTCCCAGTAACCGGTGACTTCCTCGACGGTGTCGCCGCGCACCGAGACGAAGAAGGAGTTCTCGCCCTGGTCGTAGGTCATCGTTGCAGGAACGTCATAGGCCATGACGTGGAAGCCGTTGTCGGCGGCGACTTGGCCCCACATCACCTGGTCCGCCTCGGCCGGTTCCTGGACGTTCCCGGCGTCCTTATAGGTGACAGCGGCGAGGGCGCCACCGAATACGGCCTGATAGAACTCCAGCGCCGCGCGAGCATCGCCCCGGAAATTCAGGTGGGTCGTGGATTTGACGGACATGATCGGTGTTTCACCTTTCGACGTGCTTGTTGCTGAGTGCCTCGTCATCCGGGCACGAGACCAACAGTCGCAGGGGTAGCGGTCAGGTTGTGGCCGCTTCTCCGGGCAATATCGAAGTCATGCCGAAGACCTCAGCGCGACTGCTGGCGCTGCTCTCACTGCTGCAGGCGCGCCGGGACTGGCCGGGGGCGCTGCTGGCCGAGCGGCTGGACGTCAGCCCGCGCACCGTGCGCCGCGACGTCGACCGGCTGCGCGAACTCGGCTATCCGATCGTGGCCGTCAAAGGCCCGGACGGGGGATACCGGCTCGACGCGGGCACACAACTGCCTCCGCTGCTGTTCGACGACGAGCAGGCCGTCGCCCTCGCCGTCGCACTCCAGGTCGCCGCCGGCACCGGTGCCGGTATCGCCGAAGCCGCGGCGCGTGCGCTCACCACCGTCCGGCAGGTCATGCCCGCACGGCTGCGCCGCCGTATCGACACCCTCCAGGTCACCGCCGTAGAACGGCCCACGACCCGGCCGGAAACACCGGTCGGCAGCGGTGTGCTGATGACGTTGAGCACCGCCGTCCACGCCCGTGAAGTACTGCGTTTCGACTACCTCTCGGCAGCCCGGCCGGTGCGAGACGACCCGCCGCGGCGGGTACAGCCTCATCACCTTGTCAGCCGGGATGGGCGCTGGTACCTCGTGGCCTGGGATCTCGACCGCGACGACTGGCGCGTCTTCCGCGCCGACAAGATCACCCCGCGCACCCCCACAGGGCCTCGCTTCACACCGCGTGAGGTCCCTGGAGGTGACGTGGCGGCCTTCGTGACCAGCAGATTCCGTGGTTCCGACGGCGTCGGCGACTGGCCGTGCCGCGGCCAGGTCATCCTCGACCTCCCTGCCACCATGGTGTCGCCGTATGTGCGCGACGGAGTCGTCGAGGAACTCGGACCGGACCGCTGCCGACTCGTCCTCGGCTCGTGGTCATGGCCGGGCCTGGCCACCGCCATCGGCAGGTTCGACGCCGACATCGAGGTCATCGGACCCCCCGAACTCAAAGCCGCCTTCGCCCACCTCGCCCGCCGCTACGCCGACGCCGCCACCGGCGAACCCACTCGCCGACAGGTGACACACACGTCGCCCGAGAATCCGCCGAATGATCTGCCTTCGGCCTGACCCACCGCCCGTCGAACCGCGAACCTGAGCGGCACGCAACATGACGCCGACTGTGAACGCTCACCAGGTAGCGGTCATTCGAAGCCGATCACGGAAAAACAGAAGGGAAACCGACAACGGTCGCCGAACGCGCACTGGACAACATCGTCACCCACTACATCGGCACGCTGATCTGAGAATGCCGCATCGACACCGGCGGCGGCACTCGATGTTATCGAGCAGTGCGTAAAGCGGCGGCCAGCTCCAACCCTTTCCGCACCCGAAACGGCCACAAGGCGGCAAGTCTCAGGACGACACTCCGTAGCAGGTGGCGATGGCGGCGGCGCGGTTGCGCAGGGAGATTCGCAACCACTGCGGGGCCAAGGCTTCCGCGTCCGTGGCGAGCTGCCACAGCGCCCATTCGGCGTGTCTCGGATCTTGGAATGTCACCTCCAGCCGCACCCAGCCGTCTGCGTCGGCTTCTTCGGTGCGGACGGCCAGCGCGGTGCCTACCAGTTCGTCTCGCCGTGCCGGGTCCACCCGCACCAGCACGGTGACTTGGTCGCCGCCGGTCCGGAACTGCGTGCTGCGTTCCTGCCAGGCCCGGTCCAGATCGACCCGGTCCGGTCGCTGTGCGGGTTCGGGGAGTTCCTCGGCGGCCAACACTCGGGACAGCCGGTAGGTGCGGTCCGCACCAGACCTCTTGGCCAGCAAGTAGCCCTGGTCGCGCACGGTGACCAAACCGATCGGGTCCACCGTGCGCCACTTCGGGGTCTGGTCCACGGCCGCGTAGTGGATGCGCAGCTTGTGTCCCGCGAACACCGCGCGACGGACCTCGGTCACTATGGCGTCGGGCACCTCCTCAGCGACCAGCGGGCGCGAGAAGAGGTCGGTCTCCGGGTCGATGAGCAGTCGCTGGGCCGCGCCGGTCGCGGTGGCCCGATGGCTTTCGGGTAGCGCGTCGACCACCTTGCGCATGGCCGAAGCGAGCGCCGAGCCGAGGCCGAATGCCTGCGCGCCGCGCCGTGATCCGGCGACCAGCAGGGCGAGCGCCTCGTCGTGGTTCAGGCCGGTGAGCTCGGTCTGGAAACCGGGCAACAACGCGAATCCGCCGTGCCTGCCGCGTTCGGCGTAGACCGGGACGCCGGCCGCGGACAGCGCCTCGATGTCGCGCAGCACGGTGCGGGTGGATACCTCCAGCTCGCGGGCCAGCGTGGCCGCCGACAGCCGACCGTGCCGGCGCAGCAGCAATACCAGCGAGACCAAGCGGTCGGCGCGCATGCGAAAACTTTACCGAAATACACGACACAGGATGTCGTGATTCGTTGGGAGGCTTTCCCTATGACGAACAAGATCACGGCCACTGAGCCGAACGACCTGGGCAGGTATTTCATCGAGCGCGCCAACGCGGGCGACGTCGACGGGCTGGTGGCGTTGTACGAGCCGGACGCCGTGCTGGCGTTTCCGCCGGGCAACCTCGCGACCGGACATGCGGAGATCCGCAAGGTGTACGAGCAGTTCGTCGCGGCCGCGCCGGTCCTCTCGCCGGGTAGACAGCATCCAGCGCTGGTGAGCGGCGACCTGGCATTGACAGCGTCCACGCTGACCACTGGCGAGGTGACCGTCGAGATCGCCCGTCGCCAGCCGGACGGGTCGTGGCTATGGGCTGTGGACCAGCCGGCACTCGTTCCGTAGCGGGGCGGCGGTGGGCGTACCCGCCATGCCACCGAGCCGGCGGGGTGCTGCGATGAGGCGCATCGCGACGATCGGCGTCTACGGCTTCACGGCCGGAGCCTTCCTCGAGCAGCTCACCGGCGGTGGTGTCGGGTTGCTGCTCGACCTTCGCCAGCGCCGCGGCGTTCGGGGCGCCGACTACTCCTGGGCGAACTCGGCGCGGCTCCAGCGCGCGCTCGCCGCGGCGGACATCGGCTACCGGCACGTGAAGGAGCTGGCGCCGACGACCGAGCTGCGCCGGCTCCAGTATCGTGAGGACGACCGCCAAGGCGTGGGCAAGCGCAACCGCATCGCGCTGGCGTCCGAGTACGCCGGGCGCTACACCCGCGAGATCCTCGACCCGTTCGACCTCGGCGCGCTCGTGGCCGAGCTTCCGAGCGACTCGGCGACCGCCCTTCTCTGTGTCGAGTGCGATCCGGAGGCGTGCCACCGCTCGCTCGTGGCCGAGCGCCTCCGCACCCAGCATGGCCTGCCGGTCATCGACCTCCGCCCGGGCTGAGCCATGCCTGGCACCGGCGTTCGTGGAGCGGCTGATGGGCCTCCCACGCGAACTGAACGGAGCACGGCCCATCGCCTCGCACTGGAAGGCCCGCCGGGGTGGATCTTTCTCCCCGGCGGGCGTCCAGAACCTTGGCGAAGACTGGGCTTAAAGCTTATGGGCGGGTCACCTCGGTGGCCTGGAGGTTGCGCAGCGTGCCGTCACCGGCCTCGTACTGGGACGGGTAGAGCAGTTGCACGGCCACGGTCAGTGGCGTGCCGGGCTCGATGGTGTGGGTGTCGTCCGGAGTGGCGATGACGACGGATCCGTCGGTGCCGTCCTTGATCACCTTGTACCACTGAGTCTGCTGGGGATTGATGCGGGTTCGTGCCGGTACGTCGAAGCGAATCTCCCACCACACCACCCGCTGCTCATGGGCGGCCAAAGTGAGTTCGTAGCTGACGACCCATCCCTTCGCGTCGTCGGGCCACGTCTGGGGCCACTGCCCGACGATCACGGGACTGACGGTGACGGGAGGCCGATCGACCTCGGTGGTGACCGAGCCGGAATGCCGTTCGGCGGTGTTGGCGCGTGAGGGTGAGGTGATGAGACTGGTGCAGGTGAGCCGGCCCTCGTACTGCGGGTCGATGGTGCCGGCCAGGTTGACGATCGCCTTGCCGCCCTTGGGCAGGTCGATCGGCAGGTACAGGCCGTCCCGGACCGAACCGGTGCCGCAGACGGCCCCGTTCTCGGCCTGGCAGGTCAGCTCCAAGTCGGTCAGTTCGGTCGGAACCGAGCCCTCCAGCACTGCGTCAGGGGCGTCGTTGGGGCCGAGGTTCTGCACGCTGATGGTGTAGGCGATCCGATGTCCCGACTGCGCCGTCTGCGGGCCGCTCATCTCCAGCGGCATGTCCGCGGGCAGGGTCACCTTGAGGTTCCTGATCCGGTGGTAGGCGGTCGCGGCACCGGTTCCGGCTGCGAAGCCCAGCTTGAAGGTCTCGGGCACGGCTGGCTGGCCGTCGGCGCCGGCGAGATCGAAGTTGTCGATGAGCAGGGTGCCGTTCGGGTTGGCTTTGTCGGCGTGGCGAACGGTGAGCCGGCCGCCGATGACGGAAACCTGGATATGGGCGCCGCGCTCCCAATCCGCGCGGAATCCACCTGGCACCTGAACGCCGGTGAGCCAACCGAACCCTTCTCGCAGATTGCCGGATCCGCGCACACCCAATGTATTGGGCCGTTGGCTACCGCCTCCCGTGCCGGCCAGCGGCGTGGCGAAGTTCCCGAAGTTGTCGAAGCCGACGCCCACGAATCCGGCGGTGACTCCCGGCGCGACGATCTGCCCCGATCCCGTTTTCGTGATGGAGTAGCCCAGTGCCGCGCCGATGCCGCCGGGCTGGGTGGTGTGCGCGCCGTCGATCACGTAGACGCTGAAGCCGTCGCCGAGCGTGGCTCCCCCCTCACAGGAGTAGTCGAAGTCGATGGTGACGCCGAGCCTGGACGAGAACGGCTGATCGAGGAACGCCGTCCCGGACTGGGAATTGGCGTTCGGGGTTAGCTCCAGGCTGCCGCCGTTGAGTCGCGCGCTACCCAGCAGTTGCCAGTGCGGGTTGGTCACGGTCTCATTGGTGAACGATTCGATGATCGGGAACTGCGCCTGCTGGATGGTGACCGGTGCATACGTCGTCATAGTCGAATCCTCCTCGGCCGGATGTGCCATGAATGAGCGATTGCGCCATGCAGATTTGACCAGTACCCCGCAAAGAAGATAGCGCATTCGATCCCACCAGAACTACGGTCCGTGGGCCGCCGCGCAAAGTATGCTGGAATGCAACGTGATTGAGTCACCGTGACCGGGTGGCGATATGGGCGGTCGTTCCTTCAACCGCGACGCTTGCCGAAAACAGGTGGCCATCGTACCCGAGAACGTTCAGCGCCGACGCGCAGTTCGTCTCAGAACCGCTACATTGATGTAGCCGATCGGCAGACTGAACTTCGCGCCGTGGGTTGTATTGACGGGACGTAATTTCTCGTAATAGATCGGGTGGGCAAACCAAGATTCGGGGGCGAAAGAATGCCCGCGTTGGGCCGGTGACGAGATATGCATCTCCGGGCTGAGCCTCCTCCCGGACCGCACGACAAGTTTTTCGACTCAGCGAAACCGTTGCGGCCCGTGCGACTTACGGCCGGTCACCGAGCGTTCGGAAGCCGCACGGTTGCTCGACATCGCGAATGGCCGCCGCTGAAGGCGCTCACACGATTGCGTTCCCCGCCGACGAGGCGGTGCAGGGCGGCCGAACGTTCGCGCTGACCGCAGCCAAGACCATCGTGCCGGACTCGGCAACCGGGGCCTGGGCGCTCACCCAGGGCGCCCGGCTGATCAAGGCGCTGCTCGCCGGGTCGGTCGCGCGGTGCCCGAGCTCGACACCGGGGCGTGCGGCTGCACGACTCGATGGCGGTCCCGGACTACTCGGATGTCGCGCGCATACCCGGGTAGCCGAGGGCTCCGCAGAAGGGCGGGTCAGCTCGCGGCTCGGTCGGGGAAGTCGAGGACGAGACCTGCGTCCCAGGCTCGCTCGATGATGTGGGCGATGTCGATGTCTCGTACGCCGCTGAACTCGGGACCGGCGAACAGATCATCCTGCCGAGACGCCCGACGACTTGGGATGTGAGGTCGCGGGTGCGCATCCTGACGGTGAGGTCCTCGGCGCGGACATCGTCGGTCCGTATGAACAGTCCGCATGGTTCGCGGGGGATCAACGCGAGTCGGATCAGCACGCGGGCCGCACCGATGTATCGCAGTGTGCGGCCGGGTAGGCGGACGCGCAGGCGCAGCAGGATCGGTACCGCGATCGTCATGTCCCAGTCGCCCGAGTCGCAGCGCACGGCGTGCACGGGTCCGGCTTCGCCGATAGCGGTGGCGTGCACGAGTCCGTTCAAAGCCACTGGCACCGGCCGATCTCGATCCGCTCGCCCACGATCTGCGCGACAACGTCGGCGATTCGTTCCGGTGTCGCGGCAGCGCGCAATATTCGGTCGGCGAAGTCCGTGCGTGACAACACTTCTGTCGGCGCGCTGCCGTGTGCCGTCTCGCGATGTCCGGCCATGTCGCTACCTCCGTCGTGAGCGGATCGCCCGGAGCCGGGCGGATACACACCGCATGTAGATGACATCTACCCGGCCCTCGTGACTTCAATCGAGAGGCCGCCGCTAGCGGCGGCGACGCCGACACCGACCACTCGGTTACCAGTTGTGTACCGACCGCGAGTCGCGGTTCGCGACCATCCGTCGGCGACGGCGACCCCGGTACGCCTCTCGGCTCGCGGACCTGCGGCCGGTGCGGCCGGGCTCAATCGGCGGTACTTCCTCGGCTCCCCCGGCAGTCACGGGTCGGCTGAATGTGACCCTCGGTGATGCCGCGAGGAGCATGATGGGACAGGTGAGCCATGTCAGTGGGCCGGACGCTGCGTTGGCGCCGGACAACGCTGGGTCGGAAGCCGATGGTTCCGACCGGGCCGGCAGCTTCCGGTTCTGGTTCGATGATCAGCGCTGGGAGTGGTCCGACGAGGTCGCCGAACTCTACGGCTACCGCCCAGGCCAGGTGCAGCCGACCACCGAGCTGGTGCTGTCGCACAAACACCCCGCCGACCGCGCCGCCGTCGCCGACGCTCTGGCCATCGCGGTGCGCGACCACGGCGCGTTCTGCAGCCGCCATCGCATCATCGACACCGCAGGCCGCGTCCGGCACGTGCTGGTGGTCGCCGACCATATCTTCGATGCGACCGGCGCGGTGGTGGGCACCTCTGGCTACTTCATCGACTTGACCGCCACCGTCGACCAGCAGCGGCGTGAAGTGCTCGACGAGACGCTGCCGGAAGTGGTCGAGTCCCGCGCGGCGATCGAACAAGCCAAAGGGATGCTGATGCTCGCCTATGGCCTGACCGCCGAGCAAGCCTTCCAGGTGTTGCGGTGGCGCTCGCAGGAAACCAACACCAAACTGCGGGTGCTGGCCACCAAACTGGTCACTGTTGCCGCGGCGGCCGGTGGCGGCCCCGTCCAGCAACGCACCCAGCTGGACCATCTGCTGCTGACCATCCACGAGTATCCCGACTGAGGCCGGCCCGGCCAGGGCCGCCTCAGGCGCCGCGGCCGGTGCGCTGCTGGAGCTCATCGATCAGCTGTGACGCCTCCGCCTTGCTCAGCCCGTCCGGCACCTCCTCACCCGCCTCTTGGGCCAGGGTGTGCAGGTAGGACTGCTGCGGGCCGGTCATCGGCTCGTCGCCGGTGGTCCACTGATCCGGATCCTTCTCCGGGTTCGGCTGCACCATCGCCACTCCTCACGCTCGACAGAACAGGTGTTCGATTCCTGCCTACCCGGATCGTGGATCTTCAACCACCGGTGCGTGCACCAGCGACGGTCACCGATCCCTCGGTTCCGCCGACTTCGTCAGGTCGTACGCGTGCTGGGGCGCGACCGTCCCGCGCCATCCTCCGATCAGCCGCATCGCGTGGTAGATCACGAGCGCGGCGAGGGCGCCGAGCGTGATGCCGCCGAAGTCGAGATCGCCCACCACCCATGTGAAGTCGGCGATGCCGATGACCAGCGGGATGGCCGCGGTGAACTGGTTGATCGGCTCGCCGAAGTTCACCTGGTTGCTCACCCAGATGTGCACGCCGAGAATCCCGACCAGGCCGTAGAGGGCGGTTGTCACACCGCCGAGCACCCCGGCCGGGATGGCGGCGATCACCGCTCCCACCTTCGGTGACAGGCTCAGCACGATCGCCGCGGCACCGGCCACCCAGTAGGCGGCGGTCGAGTACACCTTCGTCGCGGCCATCACGCCGATGTTCTCCGCGTACGTGGTGGTCGCCGAGCCGCCGCCGCTGCCTGCGAGCGCCGTCGCCAGACCGTCGGCCGCCAGCGCGCGGCCCATTCGCCGGTCGTAGTCGATACCGGTCATCGTGGTGATCGACTTGACGTGCCCGATGTTCTCCACCACGAGCACCAGGACCACCGGCAGGAACATCGGGATCACCGCGAGGTGGAAGCTCGGTGCGTGGAAGTCGGGCAGCCCCACCCACGACGCGTCCCCGATCGCCGCGGTGTCCACCTCACCGCGCGCGAGCGCGAGCGCATAACCGAGCACGACACTGGCGACGATCGCCAGTCGGCCGAGCAACCCGCGGAAGAGCACGAGACACAGGATCAGCAGTACGAGCACGACCGTCGCCGTGATCGCGTCCTTCTCGAAGTTCGCCTTGGCGGTCGGCGCCAGGTTCAGCCCGATGAGGGCCACGATGGTGCCGGTGACCACCGGCGGCATCAGCGCCTCGATCCAGTGTGTGCCGGCGAAGTGCACCACCACACCGATGACGATCAGCAGGGCACCCACCACGACGATCCCGCCGAGGGCCGCACCCATTCCGGCGGAGGCGGTGGCCGCGAGGACCGGAGCGATGATCGCGAAGCTCGAACCCAGATAGCTCGGCAGCCGGTTGCGGGTGACCACCAGGAACAGCAGGGTGCCGACCCCGGAGAAGAGCAGCGTCGTGGACGGTGGGAACCCGGTGAGGACCGGCACGAGGAAGGTGGCGCCGAACATCGCCACCACATGCTGCACACCGATTCCGATCGTGCGCGGCCAGGTCAATCGCTCGTCGGGCGCGATCACGCCGCCGGTGTCGACCTGGGTCCACCGGAACATCGTTCCTGTTCGCGATTCGGGCGTTGCCATGGGAGCAGTGTGCGGCATCGTCGGTCGTTGCGCCGTGTTTGCCCGCCGGGCAGGTTGCTGATGCACACCGCAGCGACGGTGACAACCGTGCCGCCTCCCAGAAGGCTGGTGCCGGTCACCATCACGCGCGACCGGAGAACCGTCGGCGATCATTCCGCCGCTCGCGCGGCGGCCCGAGTCGCTCACTCGTCCAAGGCATGTGAGGCGTCCGCACCGCACCCGCCGACGCCGTCGGAGCCGTGTCCGACTGTTTGGGCACGTACGCCGGGGGTACGGCCCGAACACATTCGTTCGCACCGACGGCACGCAGGTCGGCAGACAGGTCCTGCCTGAACCCATCGGCGCGCGATCGAATGCACGCGGGCTCGGCGCGGGGCTCGAAGCTTGTGGTGGAGGAGGACTGGTGTGGACGTGAACCGACCGATGACCGCGAATCGAAGGGCCTGACCATGGACAACGACGTACCGACTGTCGGTGTCGAAGAGGAATTCCTGCTGACCGACCCCGAAACAGGCGCGCCCACACCGCAGAACATTCGAGTCGCCGAAGCGGCGAAGAAAGCGGATATCGACCTGCAACTGGAGCTGACCAGCTGTCAGGTGGAAACCAGTAGCGGGGTGCACTCCGATATCGGCGACCTGCTCACCGAATTGCGCACGCTGCGCAGAACCGTCGCCGAATGCGCGGCCGCAAACGACGCTCGACTGCTCGCCGTGGCGGTGCCGCCGACCGTGCCCGAGGAGTTCCCGATCACCGACGCACCGCGGTATCGGCGGATCGCCGAGACCTTCGGCATGATCGCCCATGAACAAGGGCTGTGCGGATGCCACGTGCATGTCGGTGTTCCCGACCGCGACACCGCGATACTGGTCGGCAATCATGTGCGTCCGTGGTTGCCGGTGTTCCTGGCGTTGACCGCCAATTCCGCGATCTACCGTGGCAGCGAGACCGGGTACGCGAGTTGGCGCAGCATTCTGTGGCGGCGCTGGCCGAGCGCGGGACCACCGCCGTACTTCGCCTCCGTCGAGGACTACGACTCGATCGTGGCGATGATGCTCGCCAGCGGCAGCATCTTGGACAACAAGATGGTGTATTGGGACATCCGCCCGTCGGAGTCGTTTCCCACCGTGGAGATACGGGTCAGCGACGTACCGGCCACCGCGGAGGAAGCCGCGCTGCTCGCCACGTTGATCAGGGCCACCGTCGTCATGGGCCTGCGATCGATCGAGCGTGGCGAAGCCGCTCCGCCCATCCCCGCCGAGGTACTTCGCGCCGCCTATTGGAACGCCGCGCAATCGGGTCTGGACGGCGACGGGCTCGACCCCTTCGAAGGCCGTGTGGTCCCACACCGCGACTTGCTGGACAAACTCGTCGGTCACATCGACCCGGCGCTGCGGGATTTCGGTGACCGCGCCTTCGTCGCCGAAGCGATCGCCGCCCTCGACGAGCGCGGAAACGGCGCTCGACGCCAGATTCAGGCGATGCGTGAGCGCCACGAAATCGGCGACGTGATAACGGAACTGGCACACGCGACCCTCGAAGGATGCACCTGAGCTGCCATCTATAGCGACGAGCCTCTGTCAGGCAACGCGATTGACGGCCCGCGTCCGGGGTATCGCGAGAACAGACAGCTCGCGGATCAGCATGCGGGCTCAACTCGATGAATCGGAGAATATGATGCTCGGTCTCGGAATCCTCGGTTGGATCATCCTCGGCGGCTTGGCCGGCTGGATCGCCAGCAAGATCATGAAAACCGATGCTCAGCAAGGCATTCTGCTGAATATCGTGGTGGGTGTCGTCGGCGGCCTGCTCGGTGGATTCCTGCTGAAGCTGCTGGGAGTCGATGTCGAGGGCGGCGGGCTGTGGTTCAGCTTCTTCACCTGCCTCGGCGGCGCGGTTGTCCTGCTGTTCTTGGTCGGCTTGGCGACCGGCCGTAGCCGCGCACTGCGCTGACACCGCGATCGGCGGCACAGGTGCCCGACGCGCACGGCGATCTGTCCAACGCAGCCGTCAAGTCTCGGTGTCGAGCAGCGATGTGCGACTTCGTCTTCTGAAACCGCACCGCATAGATTCGAACGGCCCGAACCATTTCGAGGTTCGGGCCGTTTCTCTGGTTCGGACTCGCACACTGTCAGCGTAGGGTTGGATGGCCGCGCCTGCCGATATGTGGCGTGCCCTACGGCCCGACCCCGTAGGACGGAAGCTCCGAGCTGGGCGAGATTACGACAGGACGAAATGACACTCCGTTCCTTGGCCGCACTCACCGTGCTGGCGATCGTCTGTGCAGTGGGCGCGACCGGCTGCGGGAAGAATGTCACCGAGAACCGGGTAGCGGCGAGCAGCGCCAGTACGGTGCCAACCGCGACGTCTTCCACGCCATCCACGACCGTGAATTCGGTGGGCGTGGGCAAACACGAAAGTATCGTCACCGGCCCCGACGCCGAACCACTGATGGCCAGGATCCGCGCCACCGATCCGTGCTCGATGTTGGATCAAGAGCCGTTGAAGGCGATGAATCTCGGTACGAAGTCATTTACCCGTGAGGGACGCGGGCTCGCCGGATGCCAACTCAGGGTCGGCGATCACGTGGGCGAATCCGCTTCGAAGGATGCGTTCTACCTATTCGAACTGTCACTCGGCGAGGTGTACGACGACGATGAGCGTGCACGGGACAAGGCCGAAACGGTCAACGGACACACGGTCTACCGATCCCACCTGGCCGATGAGCCTACTTTTGCCGGCACGTGCTATTACTACGTGCCTGCCGGGAACACCGGCTTCGCACACCGGCTGCGGTTACGGAAGGTTCCGCCCAAAGGCGCGCCGGACACCACACCGTGGCCCGAAAAGTGCGATGTAGAAAAGAGCTACGTCGGCAAGATCATCGATCGGCTGGACAACCTTACGCCCCGTGACAAGCCGGCCGACGGGAAGGCGCTGTATGGCAAGAACCCGTGTGCGGCCGCGGATGCGGTAAAGGCCCGGTACAGCGATTGGATGTTGGACTCGATCGGTTGGATCGCTCCGTATCACTGCCAGTTGAATTTCACCAAACCAGGTGCGAAATACAGCCTGCGGGTAGAGCTTTCATTCCGCTTGGACGTGGAGCAAAAGGCGTCGCCCGGGCCGGGTAACGGTGTCTATCAGGCTGCGGGCCTGAACGGAGTCATCCACCGGTCGTACGTGTACGGTCCGGTGCCGTCGCGTTGTGGCGTCAGCCTGACCTACCGGCCGAGTAGCGACGGCCGCATGAACGGTCATCTCATCAGCCTTGCGATCGATTGGTCCGCGCTTCCTCTGGCCCAATATGGCGATCCCGGTCACCCGACGGACGGCAGCTATCCGCCGCTTCCGTTCGACGCCTGCGCCGACGTCGACGATTTCAGCACCGCCGCGGTGCAGGCCGCGGGCTGACTACGCTCCGTCGTGTCCTGGCCGCTGAGGTGAACCGATATCGGTCAGCGCTTCGACGCGACCAGGTCGAGCTGTCGGTCCGGGTGGGACAGGGTGGTGACCACGCATATGCCGAGGGGCCCGAGGCGGTCGTAGAGGGTGGCGGTGCCGATCGAGATGCCCTCGGCGGCAACGGCATTCTCGGCGCGCAGGCCGAGCTCGGGGCCGTCCGGTAGCCGCGACAGGGTGAGCGTCATGTCGGCGTTGATGTAGCCGATGCCGTGCGAACCCCAGTGGCAGACCTGGTTGGTGAAATCGGCGGCCATGGCGGCACTCTGGAAAGGGGTCAGCGACTCCCCGGCCACCAGCGGCGGAAGCACCAGCCAGCAGATCTTGCGGTCACCGTTCTGGTGGCCTGCGGAATCGCGGCTCCAGTCGCGATCCCCGCTGCGGAACAGCGGCGCGTCGCCAACGGTCACGGCCCCTTCCGGCGGAACCGGCAGCTCGTCACCAGCGCTCCACACCCGCCCCTGCGGTGTCGCGCCGGTGCTCATGAACAGCGCGGTGGCGCGGGCGCGCACCTGATCGTCCTGCACGATCGCCGCATCGGCCACTGTGATCCGCCTACCGGTGCGCACCATCTCGCTGCGCACTGTGATCGGCCGGTCCAGCACTGCCCGGAACAGATCCACGGTCAATCTGACGGGAACGAACGTGTCCGGACAGTGCGCCTCGAGCTCCCGCGCCAGCAGCCCGCACACCGGCGGCCCGCCCAGATGCTCGGGCTGCCAGACACTTCGCGTGATCTCCTCGGCAACCACGACGTCCCCGCGACGGGTGAAGAAACTGAGCACCGAACCACCTCCGAGAATGGGATTCTCATATTACCGATCCGGGCTGGAAGGTGGCGCCGGGCGTGCGGTGCTGCTCGAGCTTCTTCAGCGGGTGAGACAGGAGCTGCCGGTGTTGATTCCGGTGGTGTTGACGTCGACGGGGATGTATTTGGTGCTGGTGTACTGGCCGGGCTCGAGCTGCTGGGCTATGAGGTTTTGGGAGCCACGGTATTTCGGCGTCCAGATAATAGTGGCCGTGCCGGATTCGGGGTGGTATGTAGTGGGGCCGGGGAGGCGCTCGCCGTTGCCGGGGACCGAGCCGCCCGCGATGAGGAAGGTGACGTCGCCTTCGTCAGGGGCGGGGGTATCGACGGTGGCGGTCACGGTGTAGGTGCAGCCGACCGCGAGTCCTTCAGGGCCGGCGGCCACGCTCACTCCGGTGATCGCGGCGGTCGCCTCGGGGGCCGCCAGAACGCAGGTCAGTACGGCGGTGGCGAAAACCGAGGCGGAAAGGCTCAGTCGTCGAGTGCGAGTGCGCATGTTCGGTGACTCTTTCGCTAGGTGGAGCGACGTAAGCAGGATGTCGGTGTCGGCCGTGTGAAAGGCCCGGAAGCGTGGGCTCGGCAGGTTCGAGGTGCCCCGGGGAGGGGAGTTGCGGTCCCGTACCGGTCAGCAGGCGGACCGCAAGGACATGTGGTGGATGCGGGAAAGAAGAGCCGGGTCGAAGGTGCCGTGGACCCACCAGTCGTACTGCCGGCTGCTGTCGGGGAGGTTGATGACGAACTTCGCGATCTCCCCTTGCTGGTGGGCGATGATATTGCCGAGGTACTGCCCGCCGGCATCGTGGAGCTGGGCCCACATCAGCCAGGCGTCGTGGTCGTCGCTGCTGGTGACCTTGGCCGTGAAGTGTGCGTTGCCGTCTACCTTCAGTACCCATCGCGCGCCGCGGAACATCGTGCAGTCACCCTCGCGTATGTCGTGGTCCCATGTGAAGACCTTGGGCGAGGGTTGCGCTGACGCGGTGCCGCTGAGCGTCGCGGAGCCGAGCACCGCGACCAGGGACAGGACGATTCCGCCGAGCGACAGACGCCTGTGAGTCGGAAACATTGCTTTCTTCCTCCTGAACCAGGGTGTGAAAACGGTCCGGCGACCTTCGAATCACCCTGCTGCACTTATGTTCCCCGCCCGATACGACGCTGTCACGAGGATCGGCTACTCGTCCGCGCCGACTCCGGATACGTGTCCGCGCCATTGCCACTACTCGAACCCGAGTATTTGCCGGGGTAGTTGTGTGTCTCGGGGATCTACCCGATAGTTTCACCATGGCCGACAGGTTGATGCTCGTCATCGGATGCGAATGTGAGCACTTTCCGCGGCTCGGCTTCACGTCGGAACTCGCGCAAGCCTTGCACACCACCCTCGTGACGGCGGGCAGATGGCGACCTGTCGACCGCGGCCCGCTGTTGGATCCGACGATCATCGAGCTCAAACGCAGTGTGAAAGCGGCCTTCCGCCGCGCCGACGAGGCGGGTGCGACATTGCTGATCGCATTCGTCGGCCATGGCTTCACGATGAACGAGGAAGACTTCTTCCTGCTCGCCCGCGATTCGGCGCAGCCGCTGGACTCCGATGTGGGCCTGCACCTGGTCAACGTGGTCGCCGAGCAATTGGGCGGGACACAGTCACTGGACGGGCTGATCGTCCTCGTCGACGCGTGCGAGGCCGGAACCGGAGCGCTCGGCGCGGGTAGCCGATGGGTCAGAATTCTGGAGAAGGCCGCGGGCCGAATGGAATTGCTCGTCGCCTCCGACCACGGCAACGCCTACGACGGGTGCTTCACCCGCACGCTGCTGCGAACATTCCGGAGCGGACTGGATCACAGCGGCACGAACCTGCTGTGTGCCGATCTCACACCGGAACTCAGTATCGCGTGCGAATGGCAGACGCCACGGCATCTGTCGTTCAACGGCTCCCAAGTTCGCCGCGGCGACCTCGGCCTGTGGCTGGTTCCGAACCGGGCACGGCTGCGCGATGCCGTGATCGGACGTCCCGCGGCAGGTTTGGTCGATCAGCTGGTCCACACTGTGTCGGCGACCACCACGGTTCAGGAAACCCTCGTCGCGATGGTCGAGTCCGCAGGCGACCGGCTACAGGCTTTGGTCGGCCCGGCCGGAGCCGGCAAATCGACGATTATCTCCCTGCTCATCCGTCCGGGCCTGACCCCCGCTTTGGGATCGCTCACCGCGGAATACGTCTCCGCGGCCATCTTCCTCGACGTCTCCGGCACCGTCGAGACTGTGATCGGCGAGTTGGAGGCGCAGCTGGGCGAGCGGTTCGGCGACGAATTCCGTGCGGCACAGCAATCTGTACGCGCGGAGCTGACCGATTACGATCGCTTCAGCGAGTTCGAGATCCGCGTCGTGCGGCCGCTGGTGCGCCTGCGGACGGCCGGTCGCCGCATCCGCATCCTCATCGACGGACTGGATCAGCCGCAGGAGGGTGGCCGCGACGGCCTCATCGCGGCGGTGGTCACCCTGACGACCGATGACCGGCTCCGCCATGTCCGCGTGGTCGTCGCCATCCGGTCCGGCACCGGTGTCGAGGATCGGCCGGAACTCGCACACGCGCGGGTATTCCCGGTACATCCCCCATCGCTGCCGGAAATCTTGCACGAACTGGCCTCATCCGAACGCGATGTCCCCCCTGACCTGGACCGGGCGCTCGGCGCGCAGATCACGGTCATCGGTGGCGGCTGGCTCGTTCCGCGGCTGATCTCCGAGGTCGATTGGGCTATCGACCGGCCGACCGGAGCGGTGGACCTGCACTCGCTGGTGGTGCGCCGCTACCGCACCGCTGCCCGCCATCGTGCCCGGGCCGCGTCGACCGGTCGGCTGGTCGCGCTGCTCGCGGCGGTCGGACCGGGGCCGGTCGCTCCGCTGCGGTTGATCTCCGAGGCCCTGAACAAACTCGGACCGCAGGTGGCGCTGCCACAACTGCGCGATGTCGTCGTGGATCTCGGCATCCTGGTGGCGCGCGGACATCCGGGTGCGGAGGACGAGCGGGTGGGCTTGGCGCATTCGACGTTCGCCGACCCATTACTTCAGGCCGCCGCTACCGCGGACCGTCCAACCACGCTGCTCGACGCCCATTCGGTTCTCGCGTCCGCGCTGACGGAGCTGACCGGGCCCGACGTAGACGCCTATGCGCAGTCGGCGGCGCCGCGTCACTTCCTCGGGAGCGGAGCTGCCGCTCGCGCGGTGGAATTCCTCGACCGCGCGGATTCCGGACGCCGAGCGATCGACAACCGAGCCTCGTGGGAGACCTGGCTGGTGGCCTTCGAAGAGGCGTTGCCGCCGCACGACGTCCACCGGATAGCCGCGCGGGCCCGGCTCGCACGCTGGACCGGCGACGCCGGTGAACCGCACGCGGCGAGGGCGCTGTTCGCCGAATTGGTCGAGGACTGCACGCGAATATTCGGCCCCGACCACAGTGAAACACTCACCTGGCGAGTGCAACTCGCGAACTGGATCGCATATTGCGGCGACAATCGGCTCGCGATCGCGATGCTCGACGACCTGCTGCCGCTGCAACTGGCGATCTCGGACCCGGAACACCCCGATGTTCTCCGGATACGCGCGGACCTCGCTTTCTATATCGGGCAGAGCGGAGATATCGCCGGAGCGCGTGACCGGTACGCCGAATTCCTCCCCGTGCTCGAGCGTGTCCTCGGCGCCACCCACAACGATGTCCTTCGCGTCCGCGACCAATACGCACGTTGGATCGGTGAATCCGGTGACGCCGCCGCGGCTCTGCGGATCTGCTCGGAATTGGTCCCGGTCTGCAGAGAGGTGCTGGGAACCGAACATTCCGACACGCTGTGGGCCATGGGCAACCTCGCGTGGTGGACGGGGATGGCCGGCGAAACCGAGGACGCCGTCCAGTTGCATCGCGAAGTGCTGGATTTGCGCGAAAGTATCTCCGGCACCGAACACCCCGCGACACTGGTGGCGAAAGGCAATTTGGCCTACTGGTACGGCCGAAGCGGTCGCTTCACCACCGCGCGGGACATGTTCGCCGAACTGCTCGAGACTCGTCTGCGGATCTACGGGGAAGCGGACTTCGAGACCCTGCTCGCCGGGGACAACCTCGCCGAATGGACCGGCCGTGCCGGCGACGCCGTCGGCGCCCGTCGCTGTTATGCGGAACTGCTCGCCGTGCGGCGACGGGTGCTCGGAGAAGACCATCCGGATACGCGAAAGACCCGCGATCGACTGGAGTCGTGGACCGATGCTCCCGGACACGGTCGGGACGGCAGTTGAAGGGGTGGCGATCTCGGCTTGGCTGCCGGACAAGCCGTGGCCCGGGTTCTCCCGCCGGCACGGTCACTGGGTACCGGCGGCAGACTGGGCACGGCGTTGTGCCCGCGACGTACCGGAGGTCGAGACGGGTTGGACGACCCACCAGGCGATCGCGGTCCATATCGAAGACAGCAGGACCGCGCCGATGACGTCGGTGGGGTGGTGCGCACCGGCATAAATTCGCTGCACTCCCACCAGCGCGGGAATCAGGATCGGCGCGGCGGCGAAAAGCCGGTACCGGCCTCGGCGGGTGGCGGCCCACAGGAGTGCGGCGGTGCCTCCGTAGAGCGTCAGCGAGGCAGCGACGTGCCCGGAAGGGAAACTGGCGGTGGGTGGAAGCTCGGGATCGAGGTGGGAGACCTGAGGGCGGTCGCGGTCGACGATCGCGGCGGTGGTGAGAAACAGCGTGATCTCACCCAGCAGTGCGATGCCGAGGAACAACACCGGTCGCCAGCTGCGGAGCAGGCCCACGGCCAGTGCGGCGACGATCAGGGCGACCGTGATGACCGCGGTGGTATTGCCGAGTTCGCCGAACACGCCGAGGAAGGAGGTGAGCGTGGGGTCACGGTGCTCGGCGAGCGCTGCCACGATGCTGTGATCCCACCGCAGGACAGGGGTCTCGGTCTTCGGGGCGCGCACCAGCATGCCGATTCCGACGAGCAGTCCGACGAGCAGCACCCACGCGACCGCTAGTTCGCCGATCCCTCGCCATGGGTGGGGCAGGGTGGGCGGATGCCGAACCGGGACCGGCCGCAAGTCGTCCTCGTCGGCCGGTGGTACGTCACCGGGTAGCGGGCCCGCGTTGTCGACTCGGGCGTCGCCCCGCCATCGGTGGAAAGCGACGGTGGCCAGCACGAGCCAGAGCGACCCGAGTAGCCAGCCCGCGAGGACGTCGGTGACGTAGTGCACGCCCAGGGCTATCCGGCTCAGCCCGACTGCGATCACGATCAGGACTGCGAAACCGATCAGCGCGCGGCGTGGGCCAGCTCGCAGGGTGGGTGCGAAAACCAGCAGAACAACGCCGTAGCACACCAGTGAGCTCATCGCGTGTCCGCTAGGGAAGCTCCACCCGCCGGTGCTGTAGACGGGAGTCTCCACCACCGGACGTAGCCGTGCGACAAGCTCTTTGACGACCGGGTTGAGGATCAGTCCGCCTGCGCCGGTGAGCGCCACGTAGACGGCGAGTCGTGGTAGACGACGCAGCAGCAGCCAGAGTCCGCCCACGGCGAGCACCAGGACCAGCGTGCCGGTTCCTCCGAGATCGGTGATACCGGTGAGAATGTTCTGCAGCATCCTGTTCTGCGCCACCACGGAGACCAGACTGTCGGTGATCGCCTGATCCGCAGTCTGCATCGGTTCCCACCGCGCCCGGACCAGTGCTGTGAGCACCCCGAACCCGATACCGACGGCCGCGACGCCCAGCAACGCCGCGGCACTACGGACAGCGAATCGTTCGGCGGCCGCATTCCGATGGACCGTGCCGCCAGGGCGGTCGGCGCCCGTCGTGGCATACTCGCCGCGCCGGTCGACAGACAATGCAACACCTCCTGCGATCGTGGGACACCCCGCCGTGCGGCGAAGACCCGCGACAGGCCGCCGGACAACCTCCGGGCCTGGATATCGTTCGTTGTCCCCGGTTTCCCGTAACGAGCGGCCGCAATCAATCCGGATAGTCACGCGCGCCGCACGCGTCGGCGATCAAGCGGCCGGTGCGTCGATCTCGGTGTGCAACGACGTGATCGCGGAGTGCAGGCATTGTGCGAGCGCGGTGATCGTCGCGCGGTCCCACAGTGGCGCGGCATAGCGGATCTCGCCGTGGATGCCGGCCGGTTCGCCGCCGGTTCCGATGGCCTCTCGCAGCTGGATCAGCACCTCGAATTCGGCTCGTTGGGGCGGTGATTCGCGCAGCCGGACATCGAGGTCGCCGACGGTGCCCGTGACGGCGATATCGCGGAAGAAGGTCGTGACGATCTGCGGCAGTGGCCGGTCCGCTCCGGTGTGCCCGGCGATGGACCGCTCGAACGGATACCGCTTGTTCTCGTGTGCCTCCAGGACGCGGTCGCGGACCTGACCGATCAGTTGCCGAGCGGTCGGCGCGGCCGTGCGGTCGGTGCGGATCAGCACGATATCGGCCGCGCAGCCGAGCATCGTGTCGAGTTCGGCGCGATCACGCCCGCTCAGTGCCGTGCCGATGACCAGGTCGGGCCCGGCCCCCAGACGCTCGAACGCGCACACCAGAGCCGCGTGCAGGACGGTGTAGGTGGTCGCGCCGCACCGCCGGGCGGTATCCAGTAGACCGGCATGGGCGTCGGCATCGAGGGTGAAGGGCACGGCCGCCGCAGGATATCCGCCGCCGCCCGCCCGGGGGTGATCGACGGCCAGCGGCGGGATGTAGTCCAGTCCGGCCAGCGCGTCACGCCAGTAGCGGGCCGGTGCGGATCGGTCGTCGGCGCAATCGCCGGCGTCCTCGCGCAGCCATCGCGCGTAATCGGCGAACTGGACCGGGGGCGTCGGCCAGGCCGGCGCCGCGCCCACGGCGCGTGCCAGGTAGGCGAATCGGAGGTCGCGCAGCAGCAGCGCCAGCGATTCGGCGTCACCGGCGCAGTGATGCAGGACCACGAGCAGTACGTGGTGGTCGGGCGCCCGCCGGTACAGCCGCACCCGGATCGGCGCTTCGGTGAGCAGCTGGAAACCGCGCGCCGTCTCCTGCGCCAGCGACCGGTCCAGATCCTCGTCGTCGGTGATTTCGCGGTAGTCGACGGCATCCGGGTCGAATGCCGCGATCCGCTGCACCGGTCCGGCGGTAGCGAAAGGCAGTGTGGTGCGCAGTATCTCGTGTCTGCGCACCACATCGCAGACCGCCGCGTGCACGGCCGCGGCGTCGAGTGGACCGATCAGGTCCAGTGCGGCGGGCATCAGGTAGTCGGCCTCGTTCTCGCTCAGATAGTTGACCGTCCACAGCCGCTGCTGGGCCGGAGTGAGCGGAATCGTCTCGTCGGGCGGGCCAGGGTTTCCATCGCTTTCGCGGTAGGCGATCACCCCCTGCTCCCGGCCGGCGGTGCCGTGACCGGCGGTGGAGTCCTCACCGCGACCGGCGATGCGCCGTTCCAGCGCGGCGACGGTGGGTGCGTCGAGCAGATCGCGCAGGGCCACCACGACGCCGAGGGTCCGGCTCGCCGAGGCGGCGAGGCGGATGGCTGCCAGCGAATTCCCGCCGACCCGAAAGAAATCGTCCTCGATGCCCACTCGCTGCTGTCCGATGGCATCCGAGAACAGTCCGGCCAAAATCTGCTGGCGCGGCGTCCGCGGCGGATGCGCGGCCGGGGAGACGGGTACGGTCAGCGCCTTCCGGTCGATCTTGCCGTTGACGGTGAGCGGCAGCGCGGGAATCTGCACGATCGCGGCGGGTAGCAGATAGGCGGGCAGGATTCGGGCCAGCCGCGTCCGCATAGCCGCCGTATCGATCTGTTCGGTGGCGACCACGTGGGCGATCAAGGTCTTGCCCGCCGCCATCCGGTGTGCCGTGACGATCGCCGCGGTGACCCCGGGCATACCGCGGATCGCGTGTTCGATCTCACCGGGTTCCACCCGAATGCCGTTCACCTTGACCTGCCGGTCACTGCGGCCGAGGAATCGCAACAGGCCGTCGGCGCCCCAGCTGCCGTGATCGCCGGTGCGATACATCCGCGATCCCGGTGCGCCGAAGGGATTGGCGGTGAAAGCCGCCGCGGTCCGGCCCGGCATCCGGTGATATCCCCTGGCCAGCCCCGCGCCGGTCATGTAGATCTCGCCGACCATACCGGGCGGCACCGGGCGCAGCAGTGCGTCGAGGACGAGTACCTCGGTGTGGTCGACCGCGCGGCCTACCGGAATCGCCTCGCTGGGCAGCGGACCGGCCGGAATCGAATAGGCGGTGGCGTACGCGGTCGCCTCCACCGGCCCGTAGATGTTGACGATGGAGATGCCGGGCGCCGCCGCGCGCATGGCCCGCACCGTATCGGGAGCCAGGATGTCCCCGGCGCTCGACAGGGTGCGCAGCTCGGCGAGGCTCTCCGGGATGTCGTCGACCAGCACCTGGAACAGGCCGGCCGCCAGCAGCATCGCGGTGACCTGTCCCGCGCGCAGTACGTGGCGGAAATCCTCGGCGCCCAGCCGGTCCGGTGTCGCGATCACTGCGGTGTGGCCTTGCAACAGCGGCATCCACAGCTCCCACACCACCATGTCCCAGGCGTACGGCGAATGCATCAGCATCCGTGCGTATTCCGGGCCGGCGGCGATCCGGTCGATCGCGCGTGTCACCATCGCGCGGTGCGTGGCGAGCACGCCTTTCGGCGCGCCGGTCGAGCCCGAGGTGAACATCAGCCATGCGGCCGCGTCGGCGGGCACGGAGTCGGCCGGTGTCGTCAGGACCGGTCCGTCGGAACGCGCGACGGCACGCACCAGTGCGATGTCGTCGAGGACGAGTTCGGTGCCGGTGTGTGCCAGCACCCAGGCGACGCGATCGGGCGGATCCTGCTCGTGCAGCGGGACGCAGATCGCGCCGAGCCGCATGAGCGCCAGCGCCGCGACGACCATGTCCGGTGTGCGCGGCAGTCGCACACCGACCGGTGTGCCGAGGCGGACACCGTGCTGATGGGCGAGGTGGCAGGCGAATCGTTCGGCGTGGACCGCCAATTCGCGGTAGGTGATGTGCTCGCCCTCGTACCAGAGCGCGTGCCGTTCGGGGAAGCGGCGTGCGACCGACCGGAAGACCTCGGCGATACCCCGATCGGTGGCGCCTGTCGGATCCTGGTGGACGCTGGGCGACGCGGCGACGACCCGCGCGGGCGTAAGCCGACCGGCGGGGGTGTCGTCCGCGGCCGAGGCCACCTCGCTCATGGCCGACAGGAAGCGAGCGTGCAGACTAGCCAGAGAGGCGGCGTCGCATCGTGCGGCGGCGGTGTCCATCTCGATGCGCGGCGGTCCGTCACCGGCGTAGACGCCGATGCCGAAAGCCTCGGTGTGGCCGGTGGATTCCGGGTTCGGCGTGGCGTGCACGTCACCGAAACGGATGTCCGAGGGAATCGGCAGGATATTGAGCATCGGTCCGGTGATCCGGTGCTCACCGCCGGGGGACGTGCCGTCGGCGAGCAGGTCGAATCGCCGATAGTGCTGATGGCGTAGCACCGTGCGCAGCTCCGACTGCGCCGCCCTCGCGAGCGCGCCGATCGAGGCGGCGGGATCGACCTCGAGCCGTAGTCCGACGACATTCGAGGTCATGCCGAGCGCGCGCCGAGAGCGTTTGGCCGGCACCGGAAGTCCGAGGACCACGGTGCGCGCACCGGAGTCCGCGTGTAGCAGGAGTGCGGTGGTCGCGGCCAGCAGCGCGGGCCAGTCGACGCCGAATCGTTCTGCGGCGCATCCGAAGGCGCGCCAATCTTCGACGCGGGGACGGCCGGAGTGCCGGACGAAGCCGGACGAGCCCGCGACGACGGGCGGGTGGGCGAACATCGGGGCGTCGGGCAGCCCGGCCAGCCGACCGGACCAGAACGCGCGGTCGTCGCTGAAACGGCGCGAGGCGCGATACCGCAGATCCTCCGCTACGTATCCGGCGACGGTATCGGAGAACGGTGGCGTGGGTTCGCCGGCGAGCAACGCGGTATAGGCGCACGCCACGGCACGGATCAGGGCAAGCGACGCGGCGCCGTCGAAGACGATGTGGTGTGCTCGCAGACCCCATAGATAGCCCGCCGCGCCGACATCGAGCAGATGGTGGTCGAACAGCGGGGCGGCGTTCAGGTCGAAGCCGGTGGCCGCGGCGCGAAGATGGGCGAGCGCGGCGGCGACCGGATCGGGTTCGTCGCCGAAATAACCCCGGTGCAAGGGCCATCCGGTGCACGCCTCGACCACCTGTCGTGGCTCGGGGCCGTCGACGTCGAGCCGGACGCGCAGGGTCTCGGTGTCGGCGACGACACCGCGCAGCGCGCGTTCGAACAGGTCCGGATCGATGCGGCCGCGCAGGTGGACGTGGCCGCTGACGAGATAGCGCTGGTCGGGCCCGTACAGGGTGGTGTAGGCCCAGATTTCCTGCTGGGCGAGGGTCAGCGGCGGATCGGTCCGCCGACGCGGTGTCTGCGTCATGTCCTCACACTCCGTTCGCGCCCGCGCCGTCGGCGGGCGTGGTCGCGAGCAGTTCGAGTTCGGCTTCCAAACGGGTGACGGCCCGGCGCAGGAGATCGTCATCGATCAGATCGCGGTGCCAGTTCAATACCACCGTCAACTGTTCGCCCGGCCACACCGTCGCGGTCAGCGGAAACAACGTGATCTCTCGCGACCACAGATCGGTCAGGACCAGTTCGCCTACTGTGAGGGGGGTCGGCGCGATGTCGACCGGATACGACTCGAAGACCAGCAGGGTGTCGAAGTAGCCGCGCACGGGGACGCCCGTCGCGTCTTCGATCTCTGCCAGGCCCACATGGTGATGGTCGAGCAGTGCCGCCTGTTCGGCCTGCACGGCGCGCAATCGCGCACCGATCGAGCGGTCCCGGTGGCGGCGCACCCGCACCGGGACGGTGTTGATGAACGACCCCACCATGGTGTCGATGCCCGGAATACCCGCCGGCCGCCCGGAGACCACCGTGCCGAACAGGACGTCGTCGTTGCCGGTGAGATCGCCCAGCACGGATGCCCACACGTACTGCAGGACGGTGTTCAGCGTGACGCCGGACCCGGCGGCGAAGCGGGACAGCGCACCGGTCTGCTCGGCCGTCAGTGTCGTCACATGTTCGGCGTGCGACCGTGCGGGATCGCGCGGTGTGGCGCCGGGTGCGGCGACGAGGGTGGGAGTCGCGAGACCGTGCAGCGCATCCCGCCAGGCCACGGCGGCAGGCGCGTGGTCTCGAGCGGCTCGCCAGCGCAGGAAGACGGCGAAGCCGTCGTCTACGTCGTTCGGGGCGTCGGACCCGAGCGCGAAGGCGCCCAGCAGGTTACGCAACAGGATCGGTGCGGACCAGCCGTCGAGCAGGAGCCGATGGTTGGTCACCGACAGCATCCATCGGTGGTCCTCGACCCGGATGAGCAGGAACCGGATCAGCGGCGGTCTCCGCAGGTCGAACGAGCGCACCTGCTCCTCGGCCAGGATGTCGTCCAGATCCGTGCCGCGCTCGCGCAGGTCGACTTCCCGGACATCGATCGGTGCGGTCGCGGTGACGAGCTGACGCCATCGCCCGCCGCCGTCGCGGACGAAAGCGGCCCGCAGCGACGAGTGCCGGTCGACGACGTGCTGGGCGGCGGCGTGCAGCCGTGCGCGATCGGGGGTGCCGGTGCAGGTCAGCACCACCTGCAGGGTGTGCACCTCGACGGCGTCCGGATCGGCCGGTGCGAGCGCGGCGAACTTTTCCTGGATCGGCGTGAGCGCCCGGATGTCGCACAGCCGGCCGTAGCGGCGCTCCCAGCGGTCGATCTCGGACTGGCGTAGACCGGCCGGTGCGAAATCCGATGGTGTCCAACAACGCGCGGCGGGGTCGGCGGCGTGGCGTGCGAGAGTCCGCAGCGCTGTCTGGAACAGGTCGGCGAACGCGCGGACCCGGTCGTGTCCGATCAGGGTCTCGGGGAAGGAGAAGCCCGTCCTGAGCCGATCGCCTGCCACCACGGTGTCGATGGCGATGGACGCGTCCGCGGGCAGTCCGGAATCGACCGGAAGCGTGTTCGTGAGTGCCGCGGGCAGCCAGGGGCCGTTCGCCGCCCCTGACACCGCGCCCAGATAGGTGAAGGACAGCTGGGGTGTTCCGGTCGGCAGAGCGATGCCGCTGCCGAGGTAACGCAGCAGGCCGTAGCCTATCCCGGCGCCAGGAACCGAAAGTAATTGTTCTTTCACGGTTTTCACTGCGTCCGCGAGTGCGGGGCCGCCCGCGAGCGCGTCCGAGGCATCGATCCCGGCCAGGTCGATGCGGCACGGGTACGCGGCGGTGAACCAGCCGACGGTGCGGGAGAGATCGGCGCCGGGGGACTGGGCATCCCTGCCGTGCCCTTCCACCCGGATCGGGACCGCCGAGATGCGGTGGCCGCGCCACGCGACCATCGCCACGGCCACCGCGGTCAGCAGGATGGTGTTGGTGTCCGTGCCGTAGCGCGGCGGTAGCACCGTCACGACGGCCGATGTCGTCGCCTCGTCGAGTTCGACCGCGATGCGGCGCACCGTGGCGGACACGTCGACGCGCGGGTCCAGTGGACGATCGGTGAACAGCGGATCCGGCCCGCCCGCCAGTGTCCGCCACTGGTCGGCCTCGGCGTGCAGCTCCGCGCCGTCGGCCCGTTCGCGCAGCGTATGTGCCCACCGCCGCATGGAGGTGCCGCCGCCGGGCAGCCGGGGCGACCGCCCCGACTCCAGCTGGGCCCACGCGGCGACGAAGTCCGGTATCAGGATGCGCCACGAGACGCCGTCCACGGCGATGTGGTGGATCACGACGACGAGCCGCCCGCCGCGGTCTCCGTCGCCGCGATCGAGCCAGACGCACTGCAGCACGATGCCGTTCGCCGTGTCGAGGCGGCCGGTCGCGGACTCTGTCGCGCGGACGAGGATCGCCGCTTCTTCGGCATCGCCGGCGGCGGAGATGTCGATACGGGTGACAACCGCAGCGAAATCGAAGGATTCGGGAGGGTCGGCGAACATGCGCCACGCACCGCCCGCGTCACGGTACAACCGTGCGCGCAGCATGTCGTGGTGCGCGGCCACCGCACCGATCACCCGCCGCAGTGTGGTCGCGGAAATGCCGGCGGGTAGGTCGAGCACCATGTGCTGGGCGTAGCGGTCGAACCCCACGCCGCCGGATTCCGCGCGTTCGACGAGCGCGAGCACGGTCGGAGTGGGCGGCATTTCGCCGACGCCGCCGCCCGGAAGTTCGGCGAGGACGTCCTCGCCGGGCGCTCCGGTGGTGGCGACCGCGGCCAGTCCGGCGACCGTGCGCTGTTCGAAGACCTGCGTGGGGGTGAAGTGCACACCCCGCGCCTTCGCCCGGGAGACGAGCAGGATCGACATCACGCTGTCACCGCCGAGGGTGAAGAACGAGTCGTCGACACCCACTCGGTCTCGGCCGAGTACCTGCGCGAACACCTCGGCCACGGTCTGTTCCACCGGTGTGCCAGGCGCACGGTACGGCGTGTGCGCCGCCGCCGGCGCGGGCAGCGCCGCCCGGTCCACCTTGCCGGCCGCGGTGGTGGGGAACGCGTCGAGTACGACGATGGCGTCGGGGATCATGGCCGCGGGCAGTGTGCGGGACAGCTCCGTGCGCAGTGCGTCGGCGGTGCAGGCGGCCCCGGTAACCGGGACGACGTAGCCGAGCAGCCTGCCGTCGGGACGCAGCGCCGCGACCGCCTGGGCGACTGTCGCACACGCCGCCAGCGCCGCCTCGACCTCACCGAGTTCGATGCGCACGCCGTGCCGCTTGACCTGGAAATCCGCTCTGCCCAGGTATTCCAGCAGTTCGGTCGCCGCATTCCAGCGCACGATGTCGCCGGTGCGGTACAGCCTCGCGCCGGGATGGAAGGGGTCGGCGACGAAACGATCGGCGGTGCGCGCCGGATCGCCCTGATAGCACCGAGCCAGTTGCGTGCCCGCCAGATACAGTTCCCCTGGCAGGTCGTCGGGCACCGGTCGCAGCCGGGAGTCGAGTACGTACGCCCTGGTGTTCGACGCGAGCGCGCCGATCGGGATCGAAGCCGAATCCCGCGTGCTCACCGGATGTCCCGTGACAGCGCCGGTGGCCTCGGTGGGTCCGTACAGATTGTGCAGGCGCGCGGGTGTGGCCGCGCCGAACCGGTATGCCAGGGCGGGGGTGAGGGTTTCGCCGATGGTGAGCACGCGACGAACACAAGCCGGGAAGCCGGGGACCACGTTGAGGTGGTTGCTCAGTGTCGAGGGCACGAACTGAAGGGTCGTCACCGCGTGCGCGGCGATCACCCGGTCCAGTTCGGCGGGGTCGGTGTGCGCCGATGGCGACGCGATGGCCAGCGTCGCACCGATACTCGTGGGCCAGAACAATTCCCAGATGGAGACGTCGAAAGTGACCGGCGTCTTCTGCAGAACGGTGTCGGTCTCGTCGAGGCCGATGTGCTCGCTCATCCACGCCAGGTGATCCACCACTGCCGCGTGGGGCACCGCGACGCCTTTGGGCACACCGGTCGAGCCGGAGGTGAACATCAGGTAGGCGAGATCGGCGGGACGCAGTGGAGCGCGTCGCTCGGCATCGTCGATCGGTGTGCCGTCGCCGTCTTCGGCATCGGATTCGTCGAGGTAGTGAACGGGTGCCGCCTCGGTGGTGAAGCCGTCGCGCCGGGTGCTCAGCACCAGCACCGGCCCGGCCACCGCAATGATGCGCTCGAGCCGCTCGGCCGGGTGACCGGGTTCCAACGGCAAGTAGGCGCCGCCGGCCTTCAGCACCGCGTACACCGCGACGATGGCTTCCACCGAACGCGCCATCGCCACGCCCACCACCGTGTCGGGTGCTACGCCACGCCGGATGAGATCGCGCGCCAGTCGATTCGCGCGGGTGTCGAGTTCGCCGTAGGTGATCGACTCCGCGCCGGACCGCAGCGCGATCATGGCGGGCGCACGGCGTGCGTGCGACTCGAACCCGGTCAGTGTGGTGGCGTGCGGTTCGCGGTCACGTCTCGGCCCTCCGCGGCGCAGGATGCGCGCGCGTTCCTCGTCGGTGGTGAGGTCGACACGGGCGACGGTGGTGGCCGGTGCGGCGACCAGCCGGGTGAACAGCCTCGTGAACACGGGCAATTCGGCCTCGGGCAGGCCGATCCGCCAGCCGTCGTCGTGGTGGACGGCGGTCGGACACGCGCCATCGGCCACGCCGGGTGCGCGCTGCCGCAGCAGCGCACCGACCTGTGCCGTGACAGCGCGGAAGTTGTGCCCCGTCGGGACCTCCACGCGGATTTCGACGGCATCCGTACCGGATCGATAGCCGACGGTGACTTCGGGCGCGCCCGTGCGTCGATGCAGGTACACCGCCAGCCCGGCCAGCACGACCGCGGCTGTCCCGCCCCCGCTGCGCCGGGACAGCGGGCCGAGTCCCGGCGTCAATTCCAGCGCGCACGCGGGTGCGCTCGCCTCACGGGTAGGCATGGAATCCTCGTCCCGACTTGCGGCCCAGATGTCCGTCCCGGACCAGCGCCGCCAGTGAGTCCGGCACGCGGTAGCGGCCGTCGCCGGTAGCGCCCCGCAGGACCGCGAGAGTGTCGGCCACATTGTCGAGGCCGATCAGGTCCGCGGTGCGCAACGGCCCCATCCGATGCCCCAGGCAGCCTTCGAACAACGCGTCGACCGTTGCGGCGTCGGTGCCGGATTCGGTGATCGCGACGGCCTCGGCGATCGCCAGCATGAGTACCCGGTTGACGACGAATCCCGGGCCGTCGCCCACCACGATGCCGCGCTTGCCGAGTGCGCCGAGGAAGTCGAGTGCGATGGTCAGGGTGTCGGGCGCGGTCTGCGCCGTGGTGATCACCTCGACCGCCTCGGTCAGCGGCGCCGGATTCATGAAATGCAGTCCCAGCATCCGCTCCGGCCGGCCGGTGCGCGCGGCCAGATCCGCGATAGGGATGGCCGAGGTTCCCGAGGCGAACACGGCCGACGGCTGACACACCCGATCGAGTTCGGCGAATACGCCGTGCTTGAGTTGGACTCGCTCCGTGACCGATTCGATGACGAAGGTGGCATCGCCGAGATCCTCGACACGCTGCGACCACCGGATGCGCTCGATGATCTCGGCGACCTCGCCGGGGCGTGGGCCCCGTCCGAGCAGCACGCTCGAACGCAGCGACGCGCGGATACTCCGGCGCGCGCGCTCGGCGGCTGCGGGATCGGGGTCGATCACGATCACGGGCATGCCTGCCGCTGCCGCGCACTGGGCGATGCCAGCGCCCATCGTGCCCGCGCCGACCACGCCGACCTGGTGCTGTGCGGTCACGGGTGGATCTCCTGTTCCTGCTCGATGGACGATTCGACGCCCATCACGGTGTCGTGCACCGGCTCGTCCGGTCTGCGGCGCGCGGCCCTCAGCAGTGCGACGAGTTCGTCGGCCATGGTCTCGGCCGAAGACCGGTCGAACAGTTCGGTCGAGTAGTGCAGATGCAGCTGCGTCGGGTGCCGTGTCCACGAAAGGGCGAGTTCGGTGCTGGTGTCCGGTACCGGCGGCGTCGAATTCGGCCGATGGCCGAGGTAGCGCAGTGGCGGTGGGCCGGCGTCGGCCACCGAGACGGGCGGGTCGGCACGCAGCCCGCGCCATGTCGTGTCCGGCCGGATCGTCACGATGCCGCCGCTGCGCGTGCGCTCGGGCGAATCGGGCAGGCCGATGCGCAGCCGATCGCGACCGCTGTACCAGGTGAGCAGTACCGCGTACGTGTCGAACAGCGCGGCGTCGAACTGCTCGGCGCTCATTCCCGCGAGCTCGGCGGCACGCGAGATCGTTTCGTGGTGCTGGAGCGCGTCGCCGGTACGCGGACGATCGGTGGGGATCGCCGCCGCCGCGTCCGCGTCCCGTCGCGATCCGGAGATCAGTGCCTCGACCGGCGGGGCGCCGGTGTCGGCCACCATCGCCGTCAGGATCTCCAGGAAAGTGTTGCCGATCGCCGCTACGGTCTGCGGCGTGAACAGCTCGGTGCTGAATTCGAGGCATGCGCCGATGTCACGCGGTACGTCGTCGGTGTATTCGAAGGTCACCAGAGTGAGGTCGAATTTCGCGGTGCCGGTGGGAAGTCCGCCGAACTCGTTACCCGCCGAATGATCCAGGTCGAACAGTTCCGCCCCTGCCTCGTCGATGCGTTCCATCCGGGGCGTGACCTGGTGGATGTAGAGCACGTCGAAAAGCGGGGTCCGCGACAGGTCCCGCTGTCGCCCCAGCGCGTTGACCACGCGGTCGAACGGGATCTCCTGGTGCTCGAGCGCGCCGAAGACGATCGAGCGCACGCGGGACAGCAGATCCGATAACGCCGTGTCGTCGCTGAAGTCGGTGCGCAGCGCGACCGTGCTGTTGAAATAGCCGATCAGGTCCTGGAATTCGCGCCTGCCGCGTCCGGTGGTCGGCGTGCCGACGACGATGTCGCGCTGTCCGCTGTACCGCGCGAGGGTCAGATAGAACGCGCTGAGCAGGACGACGAACAGCGAGACCGACTCGCGGCCTGCCAGCGCCCGCAAGTCGGTGAGCAGCGCGGCCGGGATGGTGAACGGGTGCAGGTCCCCGACATAGGTTTTGCGGGCCGGCCGTGGGAAATCCGTGGGCAGCCGCAACAGTGGGGCATCGGCGAGTGCGTCACGCCAATAGTCGAGTTCGTGGTCGAGCGCCGAACTCGCCAGCAGCGTGCGATGCCAGGCCGCGTAGTCGCGGTAGCGGATGGGCAGTGACGGCAGACGGTGCGGGCGGCCCTCGCGCCGTGCGGTATAAAGTTCCGGCAGTTCGCGGCTCAGGATCACCGGCGTCGCGCCGTCGGTGACGGCGTGATGACAGGTCAGTTGCAGCACGTGGGTGTCCGGCCCCACGGTGATGACCAGGACCCGCAGCAGGGAGTCCTCGGCGAGATCGAACGGCTCCTTGGCGGCCGCGTGCACCAGCGCGCGGGCTGCCGCGAGCGGATCGGGTTCGGCTGAGACGTCGACACGGCGGAAGTAGTCATCGAGGCGGTCGCGGATGCGCAACACGCGGTCCCGTCCACTTCGGCGAAGTTGTACCGCAGGGTCTCGTGGCGCTGGACGAGATCGTCGAAGGTGCCGTGTAGCGCGTCCAAGTCGATCGGCCCCCGCAGCAGCTGAACGACCGGGTAGTTGTACAGCGTCGTCCGCGGATCGAACTGGTGGTGGAACCACATCCGCTCCTGCCCCGAGGACATGACCGGTTCGTCGTGCGCGACCAGCGCCGGAATCGGCGCGCGCGCGGCGCTGCCCGCAGGCCCGGCGGCGAGCAACTCCGCGAAATCGGCCAGACGCGGGCGCTCGTACACATCCAGCAGCTTCGGCCGGAAACCGTAGGCCTCCTCGATCCGGTCCACCAGCTGGACCGCGATCAGCGAATTGCCGCCCAGGGCGAAGTAATCGGCGTCCTCGGCGATCTCGTCATCGGTGTACAGCAAGTCCGCGAGGGTCTCGCGCAGCCAGCGCACCGGATCGGAGTGGTCGCGCGGTGCGGCGGACGCCGCGACAGGGGCTGTCGCTGGGACCGAGTCGCGAGGCAGGTCTACCCAGCAGCGGGATTCCCGCATCGGATGCCCTGGCAGACGCACCCGCCGGGCCCGCGCGGGCGCGACGACCGACCAGTCGAGGTCGACACCGTATTCGTACAGGCGGCCGAGCAGCTCGTCCAGGTCAGCGGTATCGGCTGTGGCGGCGACGATGTCCGCCTCGGGCACGGCATCGGCGACGAGAGCGGCCAGTCTGCCGTCCCGGCTCGGTTCCACGAACACCACCGGACCGTCGGCCATGAGCGTGCGCACCGCGTCGAGGAGCCGGTCGGAGTCGATCGTGGGCGGCGCATCGGCGAGCTCGGCCGCGTCGACCAGGTCGCGGGAGCCGAGCAGATACCGGGCGGCGAATCGTGAGGATCCCGCGCTGAGCAGCGCCGCGAGCGGGATCCCGCAGGCGGTGAGGCGCTCGTGGACCGCGATCTGCCCGGCCAGCACTGTCGCGGTCGTGCCCGTCGCGGGCAACTGGGCCGGCAGTGCGCTGGGCCGGGCCGTGGCGGCCGCCGTGGCAGCGACCGGGACGGCGTCGGGAGACAGCAGCAGCACCACGCGTGGTGCGGTCGGCGAGAGATGCTCGCCCACTGCGGCCTTGTCCAGCGCGTCGGCGAGTTGCGCGGTGCCGGAAGCGCTCACCGCGGCGCGGTACTCGTAGTGGTTGCGGCCGAGCGCGAGCGTCGCGGCCACCTCGTCCAGCGATGCGGTGGTGGTGCGCACCGCTTCGGCGAGCTGGGCGCACAGCTGGCTCAGCGCTTCGGGGCTGCGCGCCGAAACTCCGATCAGCCGGGCGCGATGTGACGGTGGGTCGGCCGGGACCGACGGAGCCTGCGACACCACGCAGTGCGCGATGCTGCCGCCCAGGCTGAACGAGCTGACTCCGGCGGCGCGGACCGTGGCGCCGGTCCATGGACGGGCTTCGGTGATCACTTCGATCCCGGCCGCCGCCAGGTCGAAGCCGCCGGTCGGACGGGCGAAGTGCAGGGACGGATACAGCTGTGCCCGTGACACGCTCAGCACCGCCTTGACCAGGCCCGCGATGCCCGAGGCGTGATCGAGATGACCGATATTCGTCTTCACCGAGCCGATGGGCAGGCCGGGACCGCCGCCGAAGACGGCCGTGATCGACTCCAGTTCCACCGCGTCACCGAGCCGGGTGCCCGACCCGTGGGTTTCGAGGTAGCCGGCCGTTCGCGGGTCGAGGCCGGCTGTCTGCCATGCCTTCTCGATCACGCCACGTTGGGCGGCGACGCTCGGGGTGCTGATGGCTGCAGCGGCCGCACCGTTGTGCCTGGTCGCGCTGCCGCGGATCACCGCGTGGATCGGAGCGCGGTCGGCCATTGCCCGGCCAACCGTGGTGAGCAGCAGTATCGCACCGCCCTCACCGTTGACCGTGCCGTCGGCGTCGGCGTCGAAGGCGCGGCAGGTACCGCTGGGCGACATGATCTCGGAGAACGTCCTACCGCCCCAGGACGGGGAGCCGTGCACCCGCACGATCACACCGCCTGCCAGCGCGTAGTCCGCGTCGCCGCCACGTAATTCGCGGCACGCCTGGTGCACCGCGACCAGCGCGCTGTTACATCCGCTGTCGATGCCGAAGCAGGCGCCCGTGAAACCGAACCGGTGCGCGATCCGCGCCGGACCGGCGAAGGTGGCGTTGCCCAGCAGGCTCAGTGGGCCCGGGTCCACCGCGGCGGAGTGATAACTGGACTGCGCGGCGCTGAGCGCGACGGCGGTGACCGACCGAGCCAGCTGAGCCGTGCTGTATCCGGCGTCCTCGATCGCGCGCTGGACCAGCACCAGAGCCAGCCGCTGCTGCGGATCGATGACGCACGCCTCCCGCCGGGAGAGGCCGAAGAAGCGGTAGTCGAATCCGTCGATCTCGGCGAGATGGCCCATCGGCAGGTAGGTGACGGTGTCGTCCAGGCCGGTGGCCGCGATGCGCTCGGGCGGCATCGGTCCCACCGAATCGCGCCCGGCGGCCAGGTTGGCCCGGAATTCGGCGAGGTCGGCGGCGTCCGGGAAACGCGCGCCGATACCGACGATCGCGATGTCGGTGTCGCGCGCGAAGGCGATGTCGGGGGTGCCGGGGTCCGGCAAGGTCGGCTCCTGGGAAGTCACAGCTCGAACGTTCGAGTGGAGACGGGTACGGAAGGCGTCGCGGACATGGCGGGCGCGACGCCGTCGGCGATCGCGGCGGCCTGGTCGCGCACGGTGCGCAGATCGAACAGCTGACCGACTCGCACCGCACCCGGACTGTGCTGCTCCATCAGTAGATGCAGCACGACCACCCGGTGCGAGTTGCCGCCGACGTCGAAGAAAGAGTCGTCGAGGTCGAAGTCGTCGTGTTCCAGCGCGGTGGACCACAACTCGGCGATCTCGCGCTGCCCGGATGTCCAGTCACCGCGCGGCGGTCCCGGCAGTGGCGGGTCGTCGGCGCGCGCCAGCAGGACGGATTCGTCGAGTTTGCCCGCCGCGGCGATCGGGATGGTGTCGATCGGCACGAAGCGGCTCGGTACCTCCATCGGCGACAGCCGTTCGGCGCAGTGCCGCGCCAGCTCGCGGCGGCCCGGTGGTGCGGTGTCGTCGGCGGGCACGACGAACGCGACGAGTTCGGCGATCTCGTCGCGACCGGTACGGATCACGGTCACCGCGTGCGCGACACCTGGGTGCGTTTCCAGCACCGCCTCCACCGCATGACGTTCCACCCGTGCGCCGCGGATCTGCACTTGTCCGTCGGCGCGACCGAGGTAGTCGATGTCTCCGGCGGCGGTGAGCCGCGCGAGATCACCGGTGCGATACATCCGCGCACCGGGTTCGGCGGCGAACGGGTCGGCGACGAAGCGAGTCGCGGTCAGTCCGGGATGGGCGGCGTAGCCGAGGGTGATCTGATCGCCGCCGAGATACAGTTCGCCGGTGCCGCCGTCGGTCACGGGGGTCAGCCGCGGTCCGAGCACCACCGCCGTGTTGCCCGGCAGCGGTTTGCCGATCGGCACCGTCCCGGTATCGGTGACGGTGTGCCACACGCAGGTCACGGTGGCTTCGGTAGGGCCGTACTCGTTCATCAGCAAGGTGTCCGGGAGCAGCTCGCGATGCCGGGCGGCCAGCGACTCCGGCAACGCCTCCCCGGCAAGGGCGACCACCGTCGGCGCGGCGGGCGCTGCGGCCAGCCATGGCAGCAACAGCCGGTAGTACGACGGTGTGGCGACGAGGTGGGTGACCCGAGTCCTGGCCGCCAGAGCGCCGACCGCCGCGGCGTCGGGCAGTTCCCGATGGGTCGGCACCACCACGGCGCCACCGCGGGTGAGCGCCCACGGAGCGAACAGCAATGCGGCGTCGGCCGTGAGCGGACAGGTCGACAGGGTGACCGATTCGCCGCCGGTGGACGGGTAATCGCGTGCGGAGATCATGGCGGCGAGATTGGCGCGGCTGACCACGACAGCCTTCGGCACGCCGGTCGATCCGGAGGTGGTGATCACGTAAGCGGGCGCTGTCACCGGCGCGGGCGCGGGCAACGGCCCGACCGGCCCGCTCGTACCGAGCGGCACCAGGGCCGGCCTGCCCGCGGCGGACGCGAGCAGGGCTTCCACCTCCTCGATCGAGGTCTGCGGCGCGGTTTCGTCGAACACCACAGCGGTGCACGGTATTTCGTCGACCAGCGCGCTGAGCCGTGTGCCCGGCCGCCCCGGTTCGACCAGGCACCACGCCGCACCGGCGCGCAGCGCGGCCAGCATCGCGACCACCGTCCGCGTGTCCTGCCGCAGATGACACAGCACCACCTCACCGGGACGTACCCCCGCACCGACCAGCCGAGCGGCGAGTTCCGCCGTCCTGTTGTCGAGTTCGCGATAGGTGAGGGCGTCGTCGCCGGAGATGAGCGCGATCCGGTCCGGGAACTGCGCGGCGCGGCGCAACAAGCCGCTCACCAGATCGCCCGGCGGTGTCGGCGCGTCGGCCGAACGCACGAGCACGTGGGCGGTGTTCGGCACCGCGGTTCGGCCGTCGTGGCCGAGCAGCACCCGCTCCGGGCCGGTTTCCAGCACGACGAATCCGGCGAAGCGCAGGGTGACGAGCATGACCCGATTCACCTCGCTCGGCACGAACTCCGCCACGCAGCGCGCGCCGCGTGCGCTCGCCCCGTCGATCAGATGCGCCAGCAGCGCGCCGCCGACCCCGCGTGACATCACCCGGCATGACATGAGCAGCAACAGCAGCACCGAATCGCCGCCACGGAACTCGGTGACCGTGAGCCCGATCGCGCCGTAGTCACCGAACCGGTCCCGCAGGGTCGCGATCAGCACTTCGTGCGTAGGCGAGGTGCTGAGCTCGCGCAACTGCTCGATATCGAAGGTACGGCCGGTCGTATTGAGCTGATGGGTCCGCACCGTCAGCTCATGAGCGCGTTCGAGATCCGCCTCGCGTGCCCGTCGCACGGTCATCACGAGCCCCAGACCGGTGAGGAATTCGGCGTCCGAACCGGCGAAGGACTGCTCGCTGGTGCGTCGAAGCGCCTCGGCGCGATAGCGATGCCTGCGCTCGCGCGCGTCCTGGGTGACCACCGCCGGGTTGAACTCCGCCAGATCGGGCAGGCCGGCCAGATCGTCGGCGTCGTAGCAGCGGACCTGCGGCAGCGCGGCCGCCACTTCGGCGCGTTCGACCGGATCGTTGTCGACGAAGGCGATGGCATCCAGCCCGATGTTCAACGTCTCCGCGATCCTGCGCACCGCGGCGGACTTAGGATCCCAGCCGATCTGCGTCGCGCAGAACATCTCCTCGAGCCCCTGCGCTGACAGATGTGCCAGCGCCGGTGCGGGCTCGCCGCGGCTCGCGATCGCGTGCATGATGCCGCGTTCATCGAGCAGCCGCAGCACCGTGCGGGCCGCCGGACGCGGGGCGGCGGCATCGCTCTCCAGCACCACACCGTCCCACAGGGTGTCATCCAGATCCCAGACCAGGCATTTCACGACTGCGTTCATGATGGCGTCCCTCCGGGATCGCGGTCCGGCAGCCGCCGCAGCAGGCTGGTGCTCCATGCCGCGACCGGGCTGCTGTTCAGTAGCAGAACGTGATCCCCCGGTGCACGGGTCCGTGCAGCGAGGTCGAGGTTGACCAGCATGTCCACCGATCCGAGGTGCCCGTATCCGGCGAGATTGCGGTGACAGACCGGATCGATGCCGATGCCGAGCGCCTCTTCCCAGAAGGCGAACGCACCGGCCGACAGATTCTGCATCAGGACCGAACTCAGATCGGCGAGACGTAATCCGTTGCGGGACAGCACCTCGGTATTCATCGCCGTGAGACGTTTGCGGCTCTCGACCGCGAGCCGGAAGCTGTAGGTGGCCTCGTCGGCGCAGGTCTCGCGCCACTCCCGCCGCGGCACATCGCGGTAGTCGATCCGGAAGAGGTCCGCGTAGCGTCCGTCACTGCGTACTTGATGGTCGACGAGCTGATACCGGCCGCCGCGACCGGTGCCGAGCAGCACAGCGGCGGCTCCGTCACCGAGGACCGTCATCGGCGCGCGATAGCGGAATCGCGTCGGCGCGGTCGCCGCCGCGACGAGGAGCACTGTGCGGCAGCGTTCGTCACCGCGCAGCAGCGCCGCCGCCAGCGTGAACGCGGCCGAGATGGAGACACATCCGAGCTCGCCGACTCCGGCGACGAACGCACGATCCGCGCCGAGGCGGTGCTGAAGACGCGTCGCTTCGGAGGCGAGCAAGTAGCGCGGTGCGCGTCCGCCGACGACAAGCAGTGCGTCGAGTTCGTCCGGCGCCAGCCCCGCGCGAACGAGCGCGTCGCGGGCCGCCTCGGTGGCGAGGTCGTGCTCGGTGTTCTCCTCGGCGCAGCGCACGGTGGCGATACCGAGCGACAGTGCGTGCGCGCGACGAGCAGGTTCGAGGTCCGACAGCTCGGCGAGATCGGGGATCGCGACGGCGGTTTCGGGAAACGCGGTCGACACCGGACCGAGGGTGATCGCAGGCATGGACGTCACCTCACCGCCGCGGCAGCGGATTCGGCGCGTGATCGACCGGCTGACCGCAGAACGAACTCACCCAGATCCTGTTCGGCGACCTCGCGGGCGCCTTCGATGATCTGCATGATCTTGGCGTCGCGGTAGAAGCGGCCCGCCCGGCTGTCGGGGGCACAGCCCGCGGCGCCCAGTATCTGCACCGCGCGCTCACTGGCGGCGGCGGCCGCTGCTGCTGCGGCGTACTTCGCCGCGATGGTGGTGAACTGCGCGGTCGGGTCGCGGTCGATGCGATGGTGGGCGGCGCGGGTGCACAGTGCCTGTGCCGCCTCCATGTCCACCCAGCCGCGCCCGAGCATTGCTCGCACCGAATTGTGGTCGGAAAGCCGCACCCCGCTCTGCGTCCGGTCGTGCGCGTGCGCCGCGGCATCGGTCAGGCACGTCCGCGCCATCCCGGTGCAGCCCCACGCGATCGTGTAGCGGCCGTGGTCCAGCGCGGTTGCCAGCACATGCGACAGGCCGAAACCCGGTCGGGCGATGATGTTCTCGGTCGGCACGCGGGCCTCGTCGAAGGTCAGATGGGCGATCCGCGCACCGCGCATACCCAGCTGACCGGTCAACGGTTCCACTTCGACGCCGGGCTGGTCGGTCTCCACCAGCGCGGCGACCGGACCGTCCTCGGACCCGCCCGCTATCAGCACGACATCGGCCAGCGCCCCGAAGGTGACCCACACCTTGCGGCCCGATACGCGGCGCTCGGGCCCCGAACCGGTGAACCGGGTGGTGATTCCGGAGAGGTCGCTGCCCGCTCCGGCCTCGGTCGCCGCCAGACCGGCGACCAGCTCACCACTGGTCAGCGCAGGCAGCCAGCGGGTGCGCTGCTCGGCCGTGCCCCAGCGGTCGACGGTCGCGGCGACCATGCCCTGCACCGTGAACAGCGAGCGCAGCGACGTGCAGACCGCGCCGAGTTCGGCGGCCACCCGGCCGGTGGCCAGCGCATCCGCCCCACGACCGCCGTAGCGTGTCGGTCGGTCCATGCCGAGTACGCCCGCCCGCGCGGCAGCCGTCACGGCTTCACGCGGCATTCCCGTGCTGTCCCATCCGGCCGCGGCCGGATCGGCCCAGTGCAGCAACGTGTCCAGCTCGCTCACCTGGTCGTGCCCATGTCGACGGTGCGCCCGCCTTTGCGAGTGACGAAGGCGGCGGCCCGCCGCGCGGTCCGGAAGTTGTCCAGATCCAGGTCTTCGATGTCGATCTCGAAGTCGAAAGTACGCTCCAGATAGGCGACGAGCTCCAGGGCACGCAGCGAATTCACCAGGCCCATCGCGAAATAGTCGTCATCGGGGGCGAGTTGCGTCGCCGTGACCACACTGAAATGCCGTACCAGCCGCTCCACCAGCTTCGCATCTGGTGGGGTGCCTTCGTCGCTCATCTGCCGCCTGTCCTCGCCCCGGATATCCGATCGAAAGCTACCGGGTGGACGTCGATCGCGAATGCCCCCAATTCGTCTGTCCCCGGTGCCTTGGGATTCGTCGATGGCGGTGCGGTCGGTATCAGAAAGCTTTGTGGTGCAGTGCCTTCCGTTGATTACCGGGCAGGTGCGGCGACGACTTCGTCGACCAGGTGGCAGCGGCGAGCGGCGGGTCCCCCGTCGCGGTCGCCCGGACCGAAGCGCAGCTCGACGAGGGCGCCGACCGGATGATGCGAGAGGCGCCGGTCGGCGAGTCGCGCTCGCAGGATGTCGACTTCGCAATCGCCGATGTCCCAGAGGCATATGCGGCCTTCGCTCAGCAGCGAGCGGCGGCCTCCCGGCGATTGGAACGTACGTCGCCCGAGGTGCGACAGAGCCGCCGCGAAGACCGTGCGGGCCCTCGCGCCGGGACGCTTACGCGGCCTGCGGGGCGCGCCCGGGTCCGTCGGGTAGATCCTGCTCGAGGGTTAGGTGCGACGCGCATCGATGTACCGGACCGGGCGAGATGAACGCGGGGTCCAGTCGTTGCGCGAAGCTGAGGTTGTCACGGCGCCAGCAATCGGTGCACACCGGCTTGTCCATGGGGTCCTCCTCAGGTCTCACGGCGCGAGGCCTCGAGGCTTGAATTCCCTTTTGTGTCCGGAATTGAACACCCGCATCCGTCCGCCCCGCCGGAAGCTGCCGGATCGTTACCGCGTGGCGCCGTCCTCCACCATCGCTGCACGGCCGCACCAGTCTGGGAGCTGTCCGCTGGAGGTGCGGGTGATTGACGGCTGGTCGGTGGCTGGGGGAGGGTGGAGCGATGGCGGGAGGCGAGCTGCGTCACGGGGTCGAGCTGTCCAATCTCGATCAGCCGTTGTTCGGCGGGGCCGAGGCGAGCAAACGGGATCTGGTGGACTATCTGGAGTTCGCCGGGGAACGGTTGCTGGGGGTGCTGCGTGGGCGGCCGCTGTCGGTGGTGCGGGTGCGGCCGGGACAGGAGCCGTTCATGCAGAAAAATCTCCCGAAGTACACGCCGGAGTGGGTGGCGCGGACGAAGGTCTGGGCGGAGAGTTCGCGGCGGGAGATAACCTACGCGCTCTGTGACGACCTGCGGACCCTGATCTGGTTCGGTAATCAGCGGGCGGTCGAATACCACTCGACCTTGTTCCTCGCGGAATCCGCACCGGAACCTACACATCTTGTGCTCGATCTCGATCCCTCACCGGGGCAGACTTTCGCCGACGCTGTGGCAGGTGCCCGGCTGATCCGGGAAGCGCTGATTGCGGACGGGCTTTCCGGAGCGGTGAAGACGAGCGGTTCCAAGGGGTTACACGTGTTCGTGCCAGTGGTCCCGGGGATCGATGTCGAGGACGCGGCCGCGGCGACGCGTGCCGTGGCGGCCCGAGCCGAGCGGATCGATCCGTCGGTCGGCACGACGGCGTTCATCCGGGAAGACCGCCACGGCAAGGTCTTTCTCGACGCCACCCGTGCGGGTGGTGCCACCGTGGCCGCCGCCTACAGTCCGCGTATCCGTCCGGGTGTCACCGTGTCGTTCCCGCTGCGCTGGTCGGACCTCGACGAGGTGACGCCGACTGATTTCACTGTGCGGACCGTGCCGGGCCTGCTCGGCGACAGTGATCCATGGCAGTCGGAGATGCCGGCCCCGCAGCATCTTCCTCCGGACCTGGTCGAGGAGGGACACACGATTCCAGTGGCCCGGGTTCAGGCCATGCACGAGGGCAAACGACGTGCTCGCGCCCGTCGCGCCGGTTCGGACGGGTTGCCCCCAGCCGATACCGACTGAGCGCCCGCGGAGCGGTTCGAAGGGCGAACGTCAGGCGGCGCAGATCAAAGAACCCGAGTTCCGCCGCATTATCCGCGGCGGGGTTATTCTCGCTCGCAGAGTATCTCGATCATAGAGAGATCTGGCGGAGGGAGCGGTGATGGCGGAATCGAGCACACGGGAGGAGACCTTGGGTGCCTTGCGCGAAGAGTTGCGGAGGCAGGCCACCCAGACGGTGGTGTTCCATTCGGCGGTCGCCGCGCGGCTCGGCATCACGGTCACCGATCTCAGTGCGCTGAACCTTCTCAGCATGCAGGGCCCGCTCACTCCGGGCCAGTTGGCGGACCAACTCGGCGTCACCCGGGGCGGCGCGATCACCACGGTTGTCGATCGGTTGGAGCGGGCGGGATATGTGCGGCGGAGCCGGGATTCGGAAGACCGGCGGCGGGTCCGGGTCGAACTCGTGGCGGTCCGGGCCGAGGTGGCGGTGGCCCCGCTGTACGGGGAACTCGCCGCGCTCGACGAAGGCCTGCCGGACGACGACGCGACATTGCGGACCCTGCTGGGTTTCGTCCGTGAGGTGAACGCGGCGCTCGTCCGGGCTACGAGCCGGGTCTCCGAAGCGCACACCGTCTGACTCGTGGGGCCCGAATCCGGCGGAGGGCGACTTTCCAAAACGAGAATGATATTCTCTGTTCAATGCACGCGGTGCTGCGACAGGGAAGAAGGTCGACATGCTGTTCGAGTTCGACGCCGACCAGCGACTATTGCGCGAGACGGCGCGGGAGGTCACGGCGAAGCAGTGTCCACCCGCTCTGATTCGTGACATCGTCGACAAGGATCTGGAACCCGATCCGCTGTGGCAGACCTATGTCGACGTCGGCTGGACCGAGCTGACGGACCCGGCCCTCTCCGTCGAATTGGGCATCGTGCTCGAGGAACTGGGCCGCGCCACCGACCCCACCCCGTTCCTGGCCTCGACCTCCCAGTTCGCTCCGCTCGTCCCGGACGAGGCGCGTGTCGAAAGGCCGTGCGCGGCGGTATATTCCGGGGTCGTCGCCAGGCGCGACGGCTCGGGATGGCGGTTGGACGGCACGGCGCACAACGTTCTCGACGGCGATCGGGCGGAGCGGTTCGCGGTGGTCACCGATGCCGGTGTGTTCGTCGTGCCCGGCGCGGCGGTGACCGCGCGCCGCGTCTCGGTCTTCGATCCGGTGCTGCACGTCGCGGAGGTGTGCTTCGCCGGCGTGCGGGTCACCGACGGTGACCGCAGCGAGGTCGATCCCGAACGCGCTCGCCAGCACGCCCTCACCGGCCTCGCGCTGACCACCGTCGGCGCCTGCCAGCGCATCCTCGACCTCGCTTTGGAGCACGTGCGCGGCCGCCGCCAGTTCGACACGATCATCGGCTCGTTCCAGGCGGTGCAGCACAAGGCCGCCGACATGCACATCGCGATCGAGCGGGCCAGGGCGCTGGGCTACTTCGCCGCGTTGTGCCTGGCCGCGGACGACCCGCGGCGCCGGATGGCGGCGTCCATGGCCAAGGCCTCGGCGGGGGAGTGTCAGGCGCTGGTCTTCCGCCACGGCCTCCAACTGTTCGGCGCCATGGGTTTCACCTGGGAGAACGACTTGCAGTTCGCGCTCAAGCGGGCCAAGGCGGGCGAGCTGATGCTCGGCGGCGCGGCCGAACATCGAGCGCTCATCGTGGAGGAGTACCGTGCAGCTCACCTTTGACCCCGACGTCGAGGCATTCCGCGCCGAGTTCGTCGCGTTCCTGACCGAGCATCTGCCCGGCGAGGCCGAGACCGTGGAGCGCTCGAAATCCAGTGCGCACGTGCCGGAATGGGCGCGGCGGTGGCAACGTCTGCTGTTCGACAACGGCTGGCTGCTCCCGGCGAATCCGCCGGAGTTCGGTGGGCGCAATGCCACTGTGCTGCAGCAGTACGTGCACCTGGAGGAGCTGTCCAAGCGGCGGATCTACCACAGCTTCAATCCGCAAGGCGTGGGGATCGTCGCGGCCTCGCTGCTGTCGTTCGGCACCGAGGAGCAGAAGCGGCGCTGGGCGGTGCCGATCCTGCGGGCCGAGATCACCGCGGCGCTCGGGATGAGCGAGCCGGGAGCGGGGTCGGATCTGGCCTCGCTGCGCACCAGGGCGGTGCGGGACGGAGACGACTACGTGGTGGACGGGCAGAAGGTGTGGACCTCCGGCGCGCACAACGCCGACGTGCTGCTGACCTTCGTGCGCACCGATCCCGCCGCTCCGAAGCATCGAGGGATCAGCGTTCTGCTGATCCCGACCGACCTCCCCGGGGTCACCCGGCGTCCGTTTTCCTCGGTGTGCTCGCCGGACGACCTGGATTTCAACGAGGTCTATTTCGAAGGCGTCCGGGTCCCGGCCGCGAACCTGATCGGCGCGCCGAACCAGGGCTGGTCGGTGGCCACCGGCTCACTCGGGCACGAACGCACTCTGCTGTGGCTGGGCTACGCCGACCGGCTCGAGGACCTGCTGGGGGACTTCCGCCCGCGCACCGTGCTCGACCGCGACGCCTACGCCAAGCTGGTCATGGACTCGCACGCCTTACGGTTGCTCGGGTCGGCGGCTCTGGCGCGGGAGGCGCGCGGCGAGCAGAACGTGCCCGCCCTATCGATCCTCAAAGTGCTCGGTTCGGAAGCCGTGCAATCGGCGTCGGAACAGGCGTTGAACGCCGTCGGGGTGGACGGGCTGGCTCACCCCGCCATGAGCTCCCGCCCGAATCCCCTGAATCTGGACCACTTCTCGTCCGGCTGGTTCGAGCGCTACATCCGGAGTTTCGCGGGCACCATCGCGGGCGGCACCTCGGAGATCCAGCGCACGATCATCGCGGAGCGAGTGCTCGGCCTGCCGCGCGCCTGACCTCCGGAACACGATGCCGACCCGGTGATCCCGGGTCGGCGCCGACGTCAGTGTTCGACCTGCACGCCGAAGGTGTTGAAGGCCATCGCCAGCGTCGTGTATCCGCCGACCGTGAACACGAGGTCCATGCGTTGCCGCTCGTCGAGACGTTCGCCCAGGGCGGCCCAGGTCTCCTCGGACAGCGCTGATTTCTCCCCGAGTTCGTCCACCGCCCGCAACAGCAGGCGGTCGAACTCGTCCGCGGCGGCTGCCGAGCCGCGGGCCGCGGCGATCTCGCCCTCGGTCAGCCCCGCCTCGGTGCCCATCCGGACGTGGTGATGCCATTCGTACTCGCAGCCGTGCTGGTGTGCGACCCGCAGGATGGCGAGTTCCCGCAGGCGTGGCGCCAGCGTCGACCCGAACAGCAGGTGGACATTGAAGCCCAGGAAGGCCTTCGTGAGCGCCGGATGGCGGACCATCGTCGCGAGAGCGTTTCCCGCCGCGCGTGGGTTGCGGCGATCCGCGGGCAGCATGCGGGACAGCGCGGCGTCCACCGCGTCGTCCCACTGGTCCTCCGGAAGCGGGGTCACACTCATCGGCCTTCTCCTGTCAGTTAAGAGAATCGAACTCTCAAATTCGATTACTACATTTCCAAAGGCGCCGACCGTAGTCAATGCGCGGGTTGGACGGGTATCCGGGGCTGCATGTTACGCAAACGGGCTGGCGGTCCGCTCGGAACGTACGTCCCGTGAAGGACCCTTGACGCGACCCGTCGAGTATTGATTCTCTTTGTAAGAGAAGCTACGTTTCATTGAACGAGAGTGTGTTACCGAACACAATCGGTCACCTCCGCGGGGCACAGCCCCACCGCTCGAGATCGGCCGATGGGCCCAGTGCAGGGAGGGTGAGCATGGCTGCTCAACATTTCGACTCCGTCGACGAGAGCTTCGGTGGAGCGCATTCGGTCGCCGGGTGGCGCGCGCATGCGCGCAAGCACCTACTGCGATACCGGCTCGCCGTCGTCGGCGCGACGGCTGTCGACGTGGTGCGCCATGCGGGCGGCTGGCTGTGCGACCGGACGATGGCGGGCTGGGAGGTCACCGTGCTGCTCGCCGACTGCTCCGACGCACGACCGCTGCAGATTCTCGGCGCCACCGTCCTGGATCTCGAGGGCTCGCTGGCCACGCCGGTGCACGACACCTGGCCACATGCGGTGGCGGTGGCTCCGGAGCTGTTCGCCACCGACGCCCGCGTCCGGTACGGCGTGCTGGACTGCTTGGACCACGGCCTGATCGAAGTCGCGCTGTGGGGCGACGATCTGCCCGAGGAGCTCGACGGCAGGCTGGGCGCGGTTCATCACCAGCTGAGCGTCGCCGCGCAGGCGTTCAAGGGCTGTGCGTTGGCGGCGGCGGGTGTGCCGGCCGCCGGTGTCGCCGCCGCGGAGACGTTTCGCAGCGGGGAGCTGCTGCTGACCGGACTGTGGGGCGGCACCGATCTCGTCGCCGTGGGCTGAACGCGAAAGGCGAACGCGGGCAGCGGAGACGCCCGGCCTGGCCGGGCGTCGCGACGGGTTCGCGGGCTATTGCCGCGCCGAAGCCGAGCCGGTTCCGCTCATGGAGATCTGGGGACTTCCCTGCCAGCCGCAGGGAAGTCCGCAACTGGGTCGAACCTCGGTCTCGACCCGCCCGTCGCGCAGTTCCCGCACCGTGGCCGATGCCTGCGCGGGGTATCCGCAGTCGGGGCATTTCGCGAAGTAGTTCAGCACGTCTCGGACCGTCATGCGCAGCGGGGCGTCGCCGTTCGGCGCGTCCACCCGCGACGGACGGCTGTGCTTCCACAAACGGCCGGGAAGTTCGCGGGCCCGTGGCGCCCCCGTTCGAGGGGCCGCAGGGGTGTGCGCCGACGCCGGAGTGTGCACATGTCGCTCGTCGGGCCTGAAATCGCCTCGTGTGGCGCCTGTTTCGCTCTGCCGGGCGGGCACGCCTCCGTCGTTCATACGATGAGAATACCACTCTCGAAATTGAATATGGCGATTCTACGCACAGTGACTACGAAGCTGGACGCAGGCTGGTGCGCACCGCCGGGCGGCGCGATCGCCACACCCGCCGCCTGAGCAGAGGGTGGTTCGGAACCGAGGACGTGAGCCGCCCCCTTTGTTCGGGCTGCGATGAGAACCCTGGAGGTCGCGAATCAGCCCAGATTCGCGGTCAGCGGAGGAAGGTCGAGCGTGGTGCGGATACCCGGTGGGGCGGCGCACAGATACGCCACGGCGTTGACGGCGCGGTTGGCGGCATACCGCGGCGAGATGGCGCTCATCCCGCTCGGGTCCACCGGATAGCGCAGATCCATTTCGATCGGAGTCTCTCCGTCGATCGCCACATGCCATCCGGTGGCGCGTATCGGCCACGCGGGCCGGAGCGCGGGCGTGCAGTACCAGGTGGACCGCAATCGCAGCAGGACCCGGCCGGCGCCCCGCCCGGAGACCGTGATGCGCTGTGCGGCTACCGTCCCCGCCGCGAGCGTGGTGAACTCCAGCGGCACGTCGTTCTCGGCGAGCGCCACCTCGCCGCGGACGTCGAACGCGTCGAGGGGCAGCCGGACGGCGTCGGCGACCAGCCGCAGCGACGGGCCGAAGGTCTGTTCCGCGTGAGCCAGGCGCTGTTCGTCGAACGGCGCGGGTGCGGCGCCGAAACCCATTGTCTCCAAGAGCAATCGCGACGTCCCCGGCCGGGCGAGGTCGACGCTCTCCTCGATCGACATCCGGTCGATGCTGCGCTGGATCGAACTGAGCGCGACGGGAAGGGTTTCGGTGACGAAGCCAGGGGCGATGCCGGTGCTCAGGATCGAGGCGCCGCCGAACCAGCAGGCCGCCTCGACGCGGGCGCACACCGCGGGGTCGACGGTGTCCGGGTGCCGCAGGTCGCCGTGGGTGGTGACCACGTTGACGCCGGCCACCAGAAGACGGCAGACGTCGTCGGCGTCGAACAGTCGCGGCATGTACAGCACGCAGTCCGCGCCCAGCGCCAGGATCTCGTCGACGTCGGTGGTGGCCGCGACGCCGGTGGTGACACCCGATCCGCACAGGACGCCCGCGTCGACCCCGGCCTTGGCGGGATCGTGGACCCGCACGCCGGCGAGCACCAGGTCGGGATGGTTCAGCACGGCGCGCAGCGCGTGCCCACCCACACCGCCCGTTCCCCACTGGACGACTCGGTAGGGGCCTGCCGCCCGTGCGTCATGACCGTATGACCGGGGATTCGGGTCCATGGCTCGTCCGTTCCGTGCGTCGAGGAGGGGCGGGAAGGCTGGTCACGGGCGGAACCGCAGCAGGCCCTCCTGGGCGAACGAGGCGACGAGCGTCCCGTCCTGCGTGAGGATGTCGCCTTTGCCGAAGCAGCGGCCGTGCGCGACGAGCGGGCTGTGGTGGCGCAGCAGCAACCAGTCGTCGGTACGGAACGCGCGGTGGAACCAGACCGAGTGGGTGGTCGTCGCCGAGGTGAACGCGGTGCCGTTGCCGCTCTGGCCGATGCCTTCCAGTGGGCGCAGAGCGGTTCCGATCGGACTCAGGTCGGTCGCGTAGGCGGCCAGGGCGGCGCCGAACTCGTCGGGCACCCGCGGGGTTCGCATCCACAGCTCGTAGTCGGGCGGGTGCGCGCCGGTCGAGTCCAGATCGGCGGTCGATCGGGTCTCCCACGGCAGGATGTATACCTCGGCGCGGTGTCGCGGTCCGGGCACCTCTGGAATGTCCGGAACGGTCTGGTGTTCCGGGCCGTCCTCGTGGGCGTGCATCGAGACGACCGCCGTGGCGACGATGTCGCGTTTCTGCCGGGCCGTGACCGTGAGCGCCGCGAACGAGCGGCCTTCGTGCTGGCGCTGCACGATGTAGAAGACGGGGGCATCGCCCTTGCCTTCGTGGGCGAACACCACGTGCAGGGATTTGACGGCCTTGGCAGGGCAGGCGCACATGGCCGCCCGCACGATCTGCGCCAGCAGCTGCCCGCCGTACAGCCATCCGTGGTCCAGCCGCTGACTCGATCCCTCGTAGACGGTCAGCGTCTCCCGGCGCCGGCCTCCGGTTCCGGGGCGGGTGTCCGCCGCTCCGGGCGACGGAGACGTCGGCCGCTGGCGGAGGTCGAGGCAGGCGAGCAGCTCGCTCCAGAGGTCAGGCATACCTAAATTGTAACTCGTTCTCTGGAGAAGAGAATGAAATTTCCCGAGCGGCGCGGCGCCCGCTTCGGCGGGTTAGACCGGGTCGAACGCCGAGATCCGCCAGGTGTCCTCGGCCTTGCGCAGCGTGACTCGGACGCTGCTGGCGGCCAGCGCCGGGTCGGGTTTCTCCGCACTCGTGGTGGTCTGATTGATGAACACCAGGACCACGGCCTCGTCCGTGCGCAGTTCCGACACCGCCGCCCGGACGACGGTCGCGGTCGTCCGGACCGACTTCTGCTTGGCGGCCGGGGCCACCACCTGCTGGGTGAACTGGCTGTAGTACCCCAGGAAATCGCCGGTCAGGAAGGACTTCGCCGCGCCGAGGTCCCGGTCGAGGGTTTCGGGCGCGTAGGACAGCAACGCGACCGTGCCGCGGGAGGCGGCGTCGAGCGCCGCCGCGCTGTCGTCGTCGGCTCGGCTGTCGGGCCGGTACTGGAGGAAGAACAGGCACGTGGCGGTGGCGACCGCGGCGACGACGAGTACCGCGAGCAGGGCCGTCCCGTACCGCGCCCGCGCTTCCCGCTTCGATTCGGCGGCGCCCGCGACGGCCGATGTGCTATCCGGGGTCATGGGACGAACTCGACTTTCGACATCTTGAGCTGATCTCCGTCCCGGCTCACCGTCACGCTCAGTCGCCAGGCACGCGGCTCTTGTCGCGCGCCCGCGGAATTGGTGACCTGTGAGGTCGCGGCGACGAGCACGACCGCGGAATCCTCCGTCATCGACTCGATCGCGGTGGCGTTCACCTTGCCCTCCGTGGCGACCTGCGACTGCTGGACCACGGTCGTGAAATCCGCGGCTCGCGCCTGGAAGTCGCCGCGAAAGGACCCGGTGGAGTTGTCCAGGACCCGCTGCACGTCCTCTTTCGCCCGGTTGAAGTCGAGCGTCGTCAAGGCCACCACGCCCTGCCGTGCGGCGGCGGTGAACTCGGCTGCGCGCCGGTCTTTCTCGGTGGCCTCGTGATGGTGCCACACCGTGTATCCGCTGCCCGCGAGCGCGAGGGCGATGACGGCGAGGGCACCGACGACCATCGCGGAGCGACGGCGAAGACGTCCAGCGATGATGCCGCGAAGCTGCGCGCGGCGCGGAAGGGATTCGGGTTCGGCGGCGGCGTCACGGTCCTCGTCGGCCGACGCGTTCGCCTGCGCGCCGCTCGTCGGGTCGGAATCGGAACGGTCACCTGGAGCGTGATCGTCTCCGGGTTCGTCGGCCTCGGAGGCTGGGTCCGAGCTCTTCGGCTGCCCTTCCGCCTGTGCGGAACCGGTGCTGTCGGTGCGCCGCGAAGTGGCGCGCGCCCGGCGCGCCCCTC
>NZ_BAFP01000264.1 GCF_000308455.1 Nocardia abscessus NBRC 100374
GGGTTCGCGATCAACGGATTGCAGGCCCGTTATCCCGAGTTGAACAAAGCCCTGGACCGGGTGATCAGTCCTGCGGGGCGCGCGACGTTGGGGACGCTCAGCGATGAATGTATCGGTGACATCATCACTCGCCATCCGTTCCTGAAGACCGGCTCGCTGACCAAGGACGGTCGCTCGCTCACCGAGCATCTGGCGGCGATTCCGGAAGCGGCTCCGGCGTTGGCCGAACTGCGGGTGGGGAGTCTGCTTCCGGCCTCGCCGGTGCTGATCACCAGTGGTTTGAACGATGACACCGTTCCCTATGGTCAGGCCCGCCGGTTGGCCGAGGACTGGTGCGCGAAAGGCGCCACGGTCACCTTCCGTACCAACGATCTGCCGCCGATCTTTTCCGGCGCTACCATCCCGAACCATTTCGGACCCGAGATGATCGACGGCTTCGGCCCCGACAACGCGATCACCTACCTGCTCGACCGCCTCGCCGACAAACCCGTCACAGGCTGCACCTTCGACTGAAACCCCCCTGCGCCAGACCCCCGAGCGGGCCTCGCATCCGACGCTGTCGGATTGCGGGGCCCGCTCGCTTTCTATGGTTCGCCATTCCCTCGTCCGGAAGATGAGAATGACAATCTCCTGATACGAGAAGAACAGTTGCATCAACGTATCGGCAGATTTACACTTGCAGGACTCCGACAACTCGGTCTTCGGCTGAATCTCGTATGCGCCACCGAGGACGATGATGTTTCTGCGAGAGGCGAACCTCAGTGACCACCAGCGCGGCCAGCGACGTGTACTACGACCCGTACGATGTCGAACTCAATGCCGATCCGTACCCGATGTTCAAGCGGCTCCGCGAGGAGATTCCGCTGTACTACAACGAGAAGCACGACTTCTACGCGGTGAGTCGCCACGCGGATGTCAACGCGGCGTTGCTGGACAAGGACACCTACAGTTCCGCGCGTGGCGCGATCATCGAGCTGATCAAGGCCGATATCGAAATCCCCTCCGGCGTGCTGATCTTCGAGGATCCGCCGATCCACGACATCCATCGCAGCCTGCTGTCGCGGATGTTCACCCCCCGCAAGATCCGGGCGCTCGAGGACAAGATCCGCGAGTTCTGCGCGCACAGCCTCGATCCGCACGTCGGAACCGGACGGCTGGACTTCATCGCCGACATCGGCGCGCAGATGCCGATGCGCACCATCGGCATGCTGCTCGGCATCCCGGAACAGGACCAGGAGGCCATTCGCGACTTCGCGAACGAGCAGATGCGCACCGAGGAGGGCAAGCCGATGAAGGCCGCCTCCGAGGGCATGGTCAGCGGCGACATCTTCGCCGCCTACATCGACTGGCGGGCCGAGCATCCCTCCGACGACATCATGACCGAGCTGCTCAACGTCGAGTTCGAGGACGAGACCGGCACCGTGCGCCGACTGACCCGCGCGGAATTGCTGACCTATGTGAACGTGGTGTCCGGCGCGGGCAACGAGACCACGACACGGCTGATCGGATGGGCGGGCAAGGTGCTCGCGGAGCATCCCGATCAGCGCCGCGAGCTGGTGGAGAATCCGCGATTGATTCCGAACGCGGTCGAGGAGCTGCTGCGGTTCGAATCGCCCGCCCCGCACGTGGCGCGGTACGTCACCCGGGACGTCGAGGTGCACGGCCGGACCGTGCCGGAGGGCAGCGCCATGATGATGCTCATCGGCGCGGCCAACCGCGACCACCGGCAGTTCGCGCCGGACGGCGACGTTTTCGACATCCACCGCGACACCCGCCAGCACCTGTCGTTCAGTGTCGGCACGCACTACTGCCTCGGATCGGCGCTGGCCCGGCTGGAGGGGCGGATCGCGCTCGAGGAGATCCTCGCGCGGTTCCCGGAATGGGAAGTGGACGTGGCGAACGCGAAGCTGTCGCCCACCTCGACCGTTCGCGGCTGGGAAACGTTGCCGGCGTTCACCGCGTGAACCGCTTCCGGTGCCGCCCGGCCGCCGATGCCGTCCGGGTAGGAACCGACGCATCCGGGCCCACGGCATGCTCGCTCTCTGCGCGAGCCGGATCGGTGCGGACGTGCACATCGTGAACGCTCCTCGGCGACCAGGAAGGGAATCGAGATGTTGACTGCCCGCTCCCGCAGTGAGCTGGCTGCGAACCTTGCCGAGGCGGAGCGCGGCCGCAAACCCCTGTCGCCGCTGACCACCGCGCACCCGCGCATAGACGTCGTCGACGCCTACGCGATCCAGCTGATCAACATCCGCAGGCGCGTCCGCAACGGCGCGAGGGTTGTCGGGCACAAGGTCGGGCTCTCGTCGAAGGCCATGCAGCAGATGATGGGCGTCGACGAGCCCGACTACGGTCACCTGCTCGACGACATGCTGGTCTCCACGGAGGAGCCGGTGCCCGCCGGACGGTACTTGTCCCCGAGGGTCGAGGTGGAGGTGGCCTTTCTCCTGGGTGCGGATCTGCCCGGGGCGCAGTGCACCGAAGCGGACGTGCTCGCCGCCACGACGGCCTTCGCGCCCGCGATCGAGCTGATCGACTCGCGCATCGAGAACTGGGCGATCCGGTTGTGCGACACCATCGCCGACAACGCCTCATCGGCGGGATACGTCCTGGGTACGCAGCGGGTGGCGCCCGCCGATATCGACATCACCGCCATCGACGCGGTGCTCACCCGCAACGGGGAAGTGGTGGCCGAGGGCCGCAGCGACGCGGTGCTCGGCAATCCCGTCACGGCGGTGGCCTGGCTGGCCCGGAAGGTAGCGGGCTTCGGGGTGCGGTTGCGTGCCGGGGACGTCGTCCTTCCCGGATCGTGCACCAAGGCGATCGACGCCCACGCGGGTGACGAGTTCGTGGCCCGGTTCGCGGGCCTGGGCTCGGTCCGCCTCGCCTTCGACTGATCGGAACAAGGAGCGTTATGCCGGCGAAAGCATCCGTAGCCATCGTCGGGTCGGGCAATATCGGCACCGACCTGCTGTACAAGCTGTCGCGGTCGCAGTGGCTCGAGCCGCGCTGGATGGTGGGTATCGACCCGGCCAGCGAGGGTCTCGCGCGGGCCGCCCGGCTCGGGCTGGAAACCACCGACAAGGGGGTCGATCACCTGCTCGCGCAGGCCGAGAAGCCCGATCTGGTGTTCGAGGCCACCTCGGCCGCCGTGCACCGCAGGGCCGCCGCGCGCTACGCCGAAGCGGGGATCCGGGTCATCGACCTCACGCCCGCCGCGGTCGGCCCGGCGGTCGTCCCGCCCGCGAACCTGCGGCAGCATCTGGACGCGCCGAACGTCAACATGATCACCTGCGGCGGGCAGGCGACCATCCCGATCGTGTACGCGGTCTCGCGGGTGGTCGAGGTGCCGATCGCCGAGATCGTCGCGTCGGTCGCGTCGGTGTCGGCCGGGCCGGGAACCCGCGCGAACATCGATGAATTCACCAAGACCACCAGCCGCGGGGTGGAAACCATCGGCGGCGCCGCGCGCGGCAAGGCGATCATCATCCTCAACCCGGCCGACCCGCCGATGATCATGCGCGACACCATCTTCTGTGCCATCCCGGAAGACGCCGACCGCGCCGCGATCGCCGCGTCCATCCACGAGGTAGTGGCCGAGGTGCAGACCTACGTCCCGGGCTACCGGCTGCTCAACGAGCCGCAATTCGACGATCCGTCGGTCAATTCCGGAGGCCGGGCGCTGGTGACGACGTTCCTGGAGGTCGAAGGGGCCGGGGACTACCTGCCGCCCTACGCGGGCAACCTGGACATCATGACGGCCGCGGCCACCGAAGTCGGCGAGGAGATCGCGAAGCGGACCCTCGGCGTCGCGGAGAGCGCACGGTGAGCGAGACGGCGGCGACCAGCGACCGGACGATCGAAGGACAAGGCAGATGAGCGAATCCGATATCTGGGACGTCCGGATCACCGACACGTCGTTGCGGGACGGTTCACATCACAAACGACACCAGTTCACCCCGGACGAGGTGAGCGCCATCGTCGCCGCACTGGACGCGGCCGGCGTTCCGGTGATCGAGGTGACCCACGGCGACGGCCTCGGCGGCTCGTCGTTCAACTACGGCTTCTCCAAGACGCCCGAACAGCACCTGATCAAGCTGGCCGCCGAGACGGCCACGGAGGCGAAGATCGCGTTCCTCATGCTGCCCGGCGTCGGCACCAAAGAGGACATCGAGGAGGCCAGGGACAACGGGGGATCGATCTGCCGGATCGCCACCCATTGCACCGAGGCCGACGTGTCGATCCAGCACTTCGGGCTCGCACGGGATCTCGGCTTGGAGACGGTCGGCTTTCTCATGATGGCCCACACCATCGCGCCCGAGCGGCTCGCGGCACAGGCGCGGATCATGGCCGACGCCGGATGCCAGTGCGTCTACGTGGTCGACTCCGCGGGCGCCCTGGTCATGGAGGGCGTGGCAGACCGGGTGTCGGCGCTGGTCGCGGAACTCGGCGACGACGCGCAGGTCGGCTTCCACGGTCACGAGAACCTCGGCCTCGGCGTGGCGAACTCGGTGGCGGCGGTGCGCGCGGGCGCCCGGCAGATCGACGGCAGTGCCCGCCGGTTCGGCGCGGGCGCGGGAAACGCTCCGGTGGAGGCGCTGATCGGCGTGTTCGACAAGATCGGCGTCAAGACCGGCATCGATTTCTTCGACATCGCCGACGCCGCCGAAGACGTCGTGCGCCCCGCGATGCCCGCCGAATGCCTGCTCGATCGCAACGCGCTGATCATGGGCTACGCGGGCGTCTACTCGAGCTTCCTGAAACATGCTGTCCGCCAAGCGGAACGCTACGACGTGCCCGCCGCCCAGCTATTGCACCGTGCAGGCCAGCGCAAGCTGATCGGCGGCCAAGAGGATCAGCTCATCGACATCGCACTGGAACTCGTTCGCGAACGCGACGCCGAAGCGGCGAGCTAGCGCCGAGCGGTCCGCCCACCGTAGCAACCCCGCCGCGAAATGTGCTCTCGCGGCGGGGTTCCGGCGGTCACTCGGATTTCACCGGTGGGCGCGCGACGGCCGGAGTACCTCCGATGACACCGTCGTCCTGCAGCGCGCGGATTTCCGCCTCGCTCAGGCCGAGCGTGGTGAGCAGCTCCGTGTTGTGCTGGCCGAGCAGGGGAGCGGGCTGGCGATGGAAACGTCGCGGACCGGCGGAGAACCGCACCGGTACCGTGCTGTGCCTGGCCGTCTCGGCGACCGGGTGGGCGACCGGCTCGAAGAATCCCCGGTACTGCAGCTGTGGCAGTTCGAACTGACGATGCGGTTGCACGACCCGGGCGACCGGGACACCGGCGTCCCAGAGGACGCGGACGATCTCGTCGCTGTCGCGCTCGGCGCACCACGCGGCGAGCCGCTCGTCGATCAGGTCGTGCCTGCGGCGGCGGCCTGCCTCGGTCGAGAGTTCCGGATCCAGTGCCCAGAACGGAGTTCCGATCGCTTCCCGCAACCGCCGCCACTGCGCGTCGGTGGCTACCGCTATCGCCACCCAGCAATCCTGCGCGCCGAATTCGTCCACTCCCGCCGCGCGGTAGAGGTTCTGCGGCGCGGCGACGGGACCGCGGTTGCCGTCCCGCTCGAGCAGCACGCCATAGGCGGAGTACTCGATCACCTGCTCGGCGGCCACGTTGAGCGCCGCCTCCACCATCGCGGCCTCCACCAGCACGCCCTGACCGGTGCGCCGCCGGTATTCCAAGGCCAGCAGCAGAGCGTTGAGCGCGTGCACGCCCGCGTTCGGGTCGCCGATCGAGTAGGGCTCCACCGGATTCTGGTCCGGGTGGCCGGTCAGCCAGGTCAACCCCGAGGTGTCCTCGATGACGTAGGCGAAGGCCGGATGGTCGCGCCAGGGACCGTCCAGGCCGAATCCGGGCATCCGGACCATGATCGCGTCCGGGCGCAGTTTCCGTACGGCGGGGTAATCCAGGCCGATCTGTTCCAGCACCCGCGGCGTGTAGTTCTCGACGATCACGTCGCACGTGGCGGCCAGGCGCTTCAGCAGGTCCTGCCCGCGTTCGGAGCGGAAGTCCAGCGTGAGGCTCTTCTTGTTGGTGTTCAGCCCGGAGAAGATCGGAGACTTCTCCCACCACTGCTCTTCGGTCAGCGGCACGCCCGCGATGAGGCGGGTGCCGTCCGGTCGCCCGGCCGACTCCACGTGCACGACCTCCGCGCCCAGCATGGCTAGGAAGTGGGTGCACGACGGCCCGGCCCAGAACGTCGTGAGATCCAGGACACGAAGATCGCGGAACGGCAGGGGATCCCGCTCGGCCAGACCCGCCGCGCCGCGGTGCGCCGGGCGGCGGGCGCGGTATTCCTCGGTGTGCTCGCCGAGGCGCGGAGCAGGCAGCGGATCCCGCAGTAGCGCGGGCCGGGTGCGGTACGGCGGGCCGGGCTGGACGAAACCGTCGCGGGGGTTGACCGTGAAGAACTTCCGGGCCACGGGGTGATCCATGGTGGTGGCGTCGGCGCCGTTGACCACCGGGCCGTTGGGGATGCGGAAAGCCGTCGCCAGGTCGCGGATCACCTCGGCAGGCTGCTCGGCCAGCCAGGCGAAGATCTCCGGCGCCTTCTCGTTGGCCTTCTGGGTGATCCCCGCAGCGAGGTCCTCTTCGATCCATTCCGGATGGCCCACCATCGCGCACAGGTCGAACCACTGCTGGGCGGTGCCGCATCCCACCGCCACCAAACCGTCGGCGGCGGTGGCGACGCCGGGCACGCTGAGCCGTCGTTCGGTGCGGAACGGACGGCCGAGGGCGTCGAAGAAGGAGACCGGGAAATAGGTGAGCCCGAGGATCTGCGTCTCCAGCACGGACAGGTCGACGAGCTCGCCCCCAGCGGATCCGAGCGTGCGCAACCGCGATGTCATGGTGGCCGCACAGGCGTAGGCGCCGGCGAACCATTCGCCGACCCGGCCGCCCACGTGCACGGGCGCACGATCCGGTGCACCGCGGCCGAGCCCGACGATGCCACCGGACCAGGCCTGCAGAGTGAACTCGGTGGCCGGGCGATCGTGCCACGGCCCGTCCAAGCCGAAAGGGGTTATCGCGGTGACAACCAGGTGCCGATGAGCGCGGCGCAGCGCGCCGGGGGCGAGCCGGGGATGCTCGGCCAGGCGCGAACCCGGCGACCACACCACCACGTCGGCCGAGGCCAGCAGGCCGTCGACGAAATCCAGATCGGCGGCCACACCAGGGTCGGCGACGACACTTTTCTTCGAACCGGCCAGGAAGGCGAACAGCGCACCGTCGGCGCCGGGCTCGAGTTCGGCTCGGGAGGCCGACCAGCGCCGGAGGGGATCCCCCTCGGGCGCTTCGACTTTGATCACCTCCGCGCCACCGTCGGCCAGTAGTTTGGTGCAATACGCACCGGCGATCCCGCAGGAGAGGTCGACCACGACGCAACCGCGCAGCGGCGGCTCCACGGGGCGTTCGGCGCTGCTTGCGGAGTGTTTCGATGCCATGACCCTCACCGTTCCGATCACCGGCCCCGAGACCGCCGAGCACAGCCGCGGCGGACTAGACCTGCTTCTTGCGACCCGACTTGCTCAACCGGAACTCCGGCGGGAACTGCGCGTCGTTGTCCTTGACCGAGTTGTTCAGCCCGCCTTCGAAGGCGTTGTCCAGCATGAGTTCGTCGTCGTCGGCGTGGATATGGCCGCCCATCGACTCGAAGAACCCGCTCAGCAGGCTGCCCATGTACTCGCCCTGGTGCTGCTTCATCACCTCGAAGAAGACCTTCTGCATGAAGACCGTGTCGGTGGGCCGGTTGCGCGCACAGGCCAGCGCGTATTTCTCGGTCTCGGCTTCGAGGTCTGCCCGTGGCACGACCTTGTTCAGGAAGTTGCACTCGTACATTTCCCGCGCCGTGAACGCCCGGCCGGTGAAGACCATCTCCTGGAACCGGCGCAGTCCCATGGTCTGTGCCCACGTCCACATCCGCGGCCCCCAGCCGTAATAGCGGAAGGACGGGTGACCGAACAGGGCATCGTCGGAGGAGATCACCAGGTCGGCGTCGGCAGCCTGGTAGAAGTGCCAGCCGTAGCAGTAGCCCTTCACCTCCAGGATGCTGATCTTCTTGAACTCCTGGAGGCTGCGGCAACCGGCCTGGGCGTTGGCGTACCACTGGCTGATCGTGGCGCCGTGGCGGAAGGACTCCTTGGGCGGATACCGCACCTCGTCCTCGCCGATCTTGTACTCGCTCAACCGCGGGCCCTGGGTGGGCGCGTTCTGCACCGCCATGAACTCGGGGAGGTCGGCTCCGGTGCCGAGATCGTCGCCCGCGCCGCGCACGACGAGCACTTTCACGTCGTCGTCGACGCTCGCGCGATGCAACAGATCGGCATAGCGCAGCCGCGCCGCGATGGTGGGGGCGTTGAGATGGTCGGGCCGATCGAACGTGATCGTCGCGATCCGGGTCTTGGTGTCCTTCTCGTAGCGGATGATCTCCTCCGCCGAAGGCTGCTCGGGACCGGGCATGGACGGGCTCCTTTGCCGAAGATGAGACGTGTCCGGAACGTTCTGCCGGACACCGTGAACCGGTGCTCCGGCAGCAGCGCCGGAGCACCGATCCCTAGTGCTCCCAGTGCGGAGCGACGGTGAGCACCTCGGCGCCGTCCTCGGTGATCAGCACCGCGTCGCGTCCGAAAACCGCCCCGACACCCGGTTCCCACACGTAGCCGGTGACCGCGAGCACCATGCCGGGTTCCATGCGCTCCGCCTCGGCGCTCGCCCGCAGGTGGGAGGTCACCACCGGCGGGTCGAAACCCATGCCGAGGCCCCGCGCTACCGGCATCGGCGGCAGCGGTTCCCCCGCGATCTCGTAGGCGGCCAGCAGATCCGTGCCTGCCGATCCTGGGCGGCATGCCTCGATCAGGCGCGCCCACAACCCGTCCCACCGCCGGTACAGCTTCCGGACGCTGTCGTCGCCCTCGCCGCCGACCGGCCAGGTACGGCCGACCTCGCCGATGTAGCCCTCACCGAGGACCCCGGCGGAGAAGGCCACCAGGTCGCCCGGCTGCACGCGCCGGTCCGCGCCGGCCCGCCGCCACGGGTGTTCCCGCGAGGTCACCCAAGCCGAGTCCTGTGACGCCGGGGTGCTGACGCCGCCGGCCGCCATGGCTTCCAGCAGCACGCCGATCAGCGCCTGTTCGGTGACGCCCGGCGCGAGCTCGGCCACCGCGGCGGACAGACCTGCCTCGGCGATCCGCAGCGTGCCGCGCAGCACCTGCACTTCCTGGTCGGTCTTGATCCGGCGCGCGGCGCGCATCGCGAGTTCGCCGTCGACCAGCTCGGCGTTGGGGAAGGCGATCGGCAGCAGCTTCGCGAAGGTGGGCGACAGCGCGTCGGTGCCGACCCGCCGGGCGTTGGCGGCTCCCTCGATGCCTTGCAGCACGCCGATGGTGTTCATCGGATTCCACGCGATCCCGTAGAGGTGATCGTGCGGGATGTCCTCGGGCACGCCTTCGTCCCAGGTGCTCAGCAGATGCACCGCACGTGTTTCCCGCACCACCGTCGCCACCGGCCCGAACGGGCGGGTGCCCGCGACCCATAGTTGCGGTGTGCCAGAGACGTAGCGGGCGTTCGCCTGGCGTCCGAGAACCAGGACGTCCAGGTCATGGGCTTCCATCTGTGCCAGTGCACGATCGCGCCGCCCATGTCGCAGGGCGCGATCGTCTGGCACGACCTCAGTGGCCATACGGGGCATAGGGGTAGTCGGTGAGGGACGTCCAGCCCTCTTCGGTGATCACGATGATTTCCTCGCTTCGGTAGCCGCCGGTGCCGTCCTCCCAGACCACCGGCTCCAGAACCAGCACCATGTTCGGTTCGAACACGAAGTTCTCGTCGAACTCGTCGCCGAGATCGGTGCCGATCATCGGCATCTCGGCGGCGCTCACGCCGATTCCGTGTCCCAGGTAGAAATGCGGCAGCCAGGGTTTGGTGCCGCCGTTGGCGGCGATCGCCGCCCGGGCGAGTTCGGCGGCGGTGGCCCCCGCGCGAGTCACGTCCAGCACCGCGGTGAGAATCTCCCGCCAGCGCTCGAACTGCTTCTGCTGACGAGCGTCGGGCTCGGCGCCGACCGTCCAGGTGCGGCCGAAGTCCGAACAGTAACCGCCGTAGGTGATGCTGACGTCGGTCCAGAGCACGTCGCCGGCAGCCAGTTCCCGCTCTGTGGTCAGTAGCGGGAGGGCGAGATCGCCGTGCGTGGTCCAGACGCCGTCGGCCTTGGTCTCCGGCATCACCTGCCAGATGGCGTCGAGCATGTTGGCGGTGGCGCCCAACTCGAAGGCCCGGCGCACGAAGCTCGCCGACAGATCCATCTGCCTGCGTCCCGGCACCAGCGCCGCCTGCACGTCGACCATGGCCCGCTCGGTGATCCGGCACGCGGTGCGGATGCAGGCGATCTCGTCCGGTGTCTTGATCAGCTTCGCGGGTCCGATGACGGCCGCGGCGTCCGACGGAGGGCCGCCGGGGAACAGCGTGGACTGCGCCCGCGACATGGCACCGGTGCACTCGTCCACCGCGATGGTCGCCCCGTCCGGGACGAGATCGGCGATCAGTCGGGCGAAAGCCGCCACGCCCTCGTCGAATTCGAGATAGACGGGCCCGTGCAGGTGATCGGCGGGCAGATCCGATTCCGCCGAGGCTCCCTCCCGGAAGGGCAGGAAGAGGTGTGGCCACGGATCGCCCGCGACGACCACGGCGACCGGTCGCTCGACGTGCGCGAGCCCCGCGTCGCCGAGGGGCCAGTTCGCGCCGGTCGCGTACACGACATTGCTGTTGTTCAGCAGGATCAGCGCGTCGACGCCCTGATCGGCCATGGCCGATCGCAGCCGCGCCCCGGTGTCGCGCCGCATGCGGGCGCGATCCGGTATCTCGGGGATCTCGACCGACGAGGTCGCCGCGATGGGGAACGACGTCATGAGACCAGACCCAGGAATTCCGCCACGTTGCCGCTGACGATGCGGGCGGCGTCCTGCGGGCCCACCGCCTGCACGACGGCTTCCAGGGACTTCTCCGAGTAGCCGAACGTACTCTCGTTGTGCGGGTAGTCCGACGACCACATGACGCGGTCGCGGCCGATGTGATCGATCAGCGACAACCCGAGCGGGTCCACCATGAACGACGCGCGCATGTGGTTGTCCCAGTAGTAGCGCACGTCGTGCTCGACCGGGCGGTCGAGCATGTGCTGGAAGGAGGCCAGCATGTGCTCGGCGTCCTGGATCGCCGCGGGCACCCAGTTCACGCCGCCTTCGAACCAGCCGATGCTGAGGCCGGGATGCCGGTCGATGATGCCGCTGAAGATGTATTTGGAGAACAGTTCCCGGAACGGCGCGACGTTGTGCATCATGCCGACGGCGACGCTGTTGATTTCGCAGGGGCTCGACAGCGGCGACTCACCGATGTGGTGGGAGACCGGCACGCCGGACTCCTCGATCGCGTCCCACACCGGGATCATCGCGGTGCTCGCGTAGTCGATGACCTTGCCCTCGTCGTCCTTGCCCGCCGACAGCGGCAACAGGAAAGTCTTGAGTCCCAGCGACTTCAGTTCCGCGAGGGTGCGGCGAGCGCCGTCGGCATCCCACCAGTTGATCAACCCGACGCCGTAGAAGGTGCCGTCGGATTGTTCCTGCAACTCCGCGATGTAGGCGTTGTACACCCGGAAGGACAGTTCCCGGATCTCTTTGTCCGGGTAGAACAGCAGCGCCAGCAGCGCGTTCGGGAACGCGAGTTCCTTGGCGATGCCGTCGGCGCGCAGATCCGCGATGCGTGCCTCCATGTTGGCGCTGCCGGAACCGTCCAGCGGGTCGTACTGCATCAGCACGTGGCTGAAGTCCCCGGGCAGGAACGACTTGCCCTTCCGGCCCAGCTGGTAGGCGCCGTCCTCGTACCACACGCGTGGGGCCCGGTCCTTGAGGGATTCCGGGAAACGCTCGTAGAAGATGTCGTGCGCCAGCGAGATGTGGTTGTCGGCGGAGAACACTTCGGTGCCCGCGGGCAGGCCCACCGAACCCTCGGCGTGCCCGCGACGGTCCTTCGGGGGACCGAAGCCGCCGGGCGGGTACAACGAAGCACTGCTGGTCGGAACCGACATCTTGACCCTCCCATGGATCTGTTGGCTGCACGGAACCGTCGTCCCGCCGGCGTGGGTGGCGAACGCGGAGCCCGGTGGCGGCGTGGACCGCGACCGGAGATCCGCCTCGACTGTGGTGGCCGGGCTCGCGATGACCCGCGCGGCGGCGATCCTCCTCGGATCGCGGCGGTGTCCGTTATGGGAATGACGTTATCACAGTAGGAGAGGGAGACCTACGCCTGTCGTCATATTCGGACCGAATAGTGCGCCTTGTACAGCGAGAATGGGGTTATCACCAGAATCCTGGAGAACCGGTGTGATCACCCAGGATGTCGTCGCCGAGGCGGATCTGTTCTTCCAAGGGTCCCATCCGATCGCCGGTGTCAGGTGAAGGTTCCGGAGAGGTCGAATCGATGCCCGTGAGACCCTTGTCACATCGGTAAAACCAACCTACTGTGTGTTCACTAGGTTTGATCGAACAGGGATTTTCGTGACTACTCCTCGTCCTTACGCCTCCCTGCTGGCAAAAGGTGAAGACCGCCGACAGCGCATCCTGGCTGTCGCCCAGCGACTGCTCACCCGAAATGGCTGGCGCAGTACGACATTGGCTCAGATCGCCCGGGAGGCCGGCGTGAGCCCGGCCGGGCTGCTGCACCATTTCCAGTCCAAGGAGCAACTCCTGCACGCCGTGCTCGACGCCCGCGACGCCGACGACGCCCGCGAAGCCGACGTGACCGGCGATCTGTTCCTGGAGATCCGTAAGGTCGCCGACCGCATCCAGCGCTCACCGGAGCTGGTGGGCACCTTCGTAGTTCTACTGGTGGAGAACCTGCTGCCCGAGGCTCCACTGCACGAGCGCCTGCTCGACCGTTGGAAGGTGGCCGTCGGCATCGTCGCCGACGTCATCCGCCGCAACCAGGAGATCGGACGGTTCCGGCCCGATTTCGACCCTGACATCCGGGCTGTGGAAATCGTCGCTTTCATCAATGGAATGGAGATCTCATGGATGCTCGACCACTCGATCCCGCTGACCGAGGTGTTCAACGAGTACACCAGGTCACTGGCCCGCGACTTCGCTCCGGCTGGGGAACGATGAGATACCGCCTCGACGTCGTCGCGACCAGCGTCGTCGATGTCGTCGAGCACGCGGGCGGATGGCTGTTCGACCGGTCCGTCGCCGGATGGGACGTCACGGTGCTCGTCGCCGATCTGTCGGACACCCGGCCGCTGCGCATCCTCGGCGCGGAAGTGCTCGAACTCGAGCAGGTGCTCGCCTCGCGCGGGCAGGGTCGTCAGCCGCACGCGCTCGCGGTCGCCGCCGATGTGTGCGAGTGCGATCGCCGGGCGCGCCGGGGTCTGTTGAAGGCGCTCGACGACGGTGGCGTCCAAGTGGTGGTCTGGGGTGAGGGCTGGCCGTCGCCGCCGGAGCACCGGGTCGATCCGGTGCTGCACCGGCTCAGCGTCGCCGCGCAGGCCTTCAAAGCGCAGGCGCTGACCGCGGCGGCGGTACCGGCCACCGCGGTCGGAACCACGGAGGTCTTCCGCAGCGGGCTGTCGTCCTTCCCGCCGATCGGTGCCGACCTCAGCCCCGTCGGCTGACTCTCCCAGCTCCACATCGCTTCGCGCCCGGCTGATCCTCGGCCGTTCGCGTTCGCATCTTCCCGCCGCGCCGTTCGACCGCTCGTCATCCGGTCGCGGGGCACAGCCCGCCGCGCCGACCGGTCCCACCCTGTCGAGCGCCCTCGATGCGCGCGCCTTCCTGCGGCTTCCGTGTAATCGCCAGTACATCCGCGTATTGAATTCTCATTTCAAGTGTGCAACCGTATGCGTATATGAGAATGGCATTTTCCACCACAGAGAGGGTGATTAATGCAATCCCAGGCACAGGCGCCTCCTCCTGCCGCGACCGGGCCATCCGGGCGCGCAGGAACGGGCCGCAACCGTCTGCTGCCGGGACGGGGCCTGCCTGCCACGCTCGCGCGAGCGGCGTCGGGGCCCATGCAGGCCGTCGGCGGGCTGTTCGCGATGTCCGCGGACGCCGTGCGGTTCTTGTTCCGCAGACCGTTCCAGACCAGGGAGTTCCTCGAGCAGTCGTGGTTCATCGTGCGTGTCTCGCTGGTGCCGACGCTGCTGGTGGCGATTCCGTTCACGGTGCTGGTCAGTTTCACCCTCAACATCCTGTTGCGGGAACTCGGCGCCGCAGACCTCAGCGGGGCGGGCGCCGCGTTCGGCGCCGTGACGCAGGTGGGCCCGATGGTCACCGTGCTGATCGTGGCCGGGTCCGGCGCGACGGCGATGTGCGCCGACCTCGGCTCGCGCACCATCCGCGAGGAGATCGCGGCGATGCAGGTCCTCGGCATCGATCCGGTGCAGCGACTGGTGACGCCACGGATGCTCGCCTCCGGCTTGGTGGCGTTCCTGCTGAACAACCTGGTGTGCATCATCGGCGTGATCGGCGGCTACGTGTTCTCCGTCTATGTGCAGGACGTGAATCCGGGCGCCTTCGCGGCCGGGATCACGCTGCTGACCGGGATCGACGAGGTGATCATCTCCTCGGTCAAGGCTTTGCTGTTCGGGCTCGTCGCCGGGCTCGTCGCCTGCTACCGAGGGTTGATCGTGACCGGTGGGGCCAAGGCCGTCGGCAACGCGGTCAACGAAACCGTGGTCTACGCCTTCATGTCCCTGTTCGTGATCAATGTCGTCGTCACGGCGATCGGCATTCAGATGACCGTCCGGTGAAGGAGCGGCGCTCGTGACCCTGATCGCGCGCTATCCCAAGACATTTCGACGGATCCGGCGGCCGTATCAAGCGTTGGGCCGGCTCGGCGACCACGCCATCTTCTATCTGAAGGCGCTGGTGTACGCGCCGTTCGCCGCCTGGCACTACCGGCGGGAAACGGTCCGGCTCATCGCCGAGATCAGCATGGGCTCCGGGGCATTGGCGGTGTTCGGCGGGACGGTGGTGATCGTCGGGTTCCTGACCTTGGCCACCGGCGGCACCCTCGCCGTCCAGGGCTACAGCTCGCTGGGCAACATCGGCATCGAGGCGCTGACCGGCTTCCTCTCGGCGTTCATCAACGTGCGCATCTCCGCGCCGGTGGTCGCGGGCATCGGGCTGGCGGCCACCTTCGGCGCGGGCGCCACCGCCCAGCTCGGCGCGATGCGGATCAACGAGGAGATCGACGCGCTGGAATCGCTGGCGATCGAACCGATCGCCTATCTGGTCGGCACCAGGATCGTCGCGGGCATGATCGCGATCGTCCCGCTGTACGCCCTGGCGGTCATCGCCTCGTTCATCGCGAGCAGACTGACCACCGTCGTGCTGCTGGGGCAGTCCGCTGGGTTGTACGACCACTACTTCGGGACCTTCCTGAACCCGATCGATCTGGTGTGGTCGTTCGTGCAGGCGATCTTGATGGCCTTGACGGTCCTGCTGATCCACACCTACTTCGGTTTCTTCGCCAGCGGGGGACCGGCGGGTGTCGGTATCGCGGTGGGAAACGCCGTCCGGACCTCGCTCATCGGCGTCGTCTCGGTGACCCTGCTGGTCTCGCTGGCGGTCTACGGCGCCAACGGGAACTTCGACCTGTCCGGCTGAGAGGTGCCGATGTCATCGACGATGAAGTCGCTCACAGCGCTGTCGCGCGAGCTGGCGCGCCCCGCGGCCGGGCTGGCCTCGATCGCCCTGGGTATCGCGGTGATCAGCCTGAGCCTGACCATGTTCAACGGCGGGTTCGCCGACACCGTGCCGGTGACCGTGCTGTCGCCGCGTGCCGGCCTGGTGATGTATCCGGACGCCGACGTCAAGATGCGCGGTGTCACGGTGGGCAAGGTCGAATCGATCGAGGAACGCGCCGACGGGCTCGCATCGATCCGGTTGGCCATCGATGCCGGACAGCTGGATCTCATTCCCGCCGACGTGCGGGTGGACATCGCCTCGACGACGGTGTTCGGTGCGAAATTCGTCCAACTCGTCCCGCCGGAACGCCCTGCGCGGCAAGCGATGCGCGCCGGCCAGGTGCTCGAATCCGACCACGTCACCGTGGAGATCAACACCGTCTTCCAGCAGCTGACCTCGGTGCTGGGCCGCATCGAACCGGAGAAGCTGAACGAGACGCTCGGCGCGATCGCAGGCGCGACCGGCGGGCGCGGCGACAAACTGGGTCTGATGCTCGGCGACCTGGAGAACTTCCTCGCCCAGCTCGAGCCCGGACTGCCCGCTCTGCAAACGGATCTCGCCATGGCGCCGCAGGTGTTGAACACCTACGCCGACGCGGCGCCCGCCTTGCTGGACACGGCCCGCAACACCGCTGCGATCAGCCGGACGATCGTGGACGAACAGCAGAATCTCGATGCCATGCTGATCGGGCTGATCGGGTTGTCCGACATCGGAACCCAGGTGCTCGGCGACAACCGCGCCGCGCTGGACAGCGCGCTGGCGGCCCTGGTGCCGACCACGACGCTGACCAACGAGTACCACGAGGCATTGACCTGTGCGCTCGACGGCTTCGGGTGGCTGTCGCAGTCGAAGCCGGTCGACGTGCCCGGGCTCGGGCTGTCGGCGAACTTCCTGTTCGGCACCGAGCCCTACCGGTATCCGCGGCATTTGCCGAAAGTGGCCGCCACGGGCGGTCCGCAATGTTCGGTGATTCCGGTTCCGTACGAGGGACGGCCGCCATTCGTGGTCGCCGACGTCGGCGCGAACCCGTTCGAGAAGGGGAACCAGACCGTGGAGCTGAACGTGGGCAACCTCCCGCAGGCGCTGTTCGGTCCGTTCGCCGGGGCACCGGGCCAGGGGGCACCCCGATGACGCCGCGCAACTCGCCGTTGCTGAAGTTCGGCGTCTTCGCCGCGGTCATGCTCGTGCTGTCCGGGTTCCTGCTGCTCGTGTTCGGCGACTACCGGACCGGGTCGCGGGCCGAATACGCCGCCGTGTTCACCGACTCCTCCGGGCTGCGTTCGGGCAACACCGTGCGGATCGCCGGCGTGGAGGTGGGCACGGTGCGTGCGGTCTCGTTGCGCGACGACCACACGGTCAGGGTGACCTTCGACGCCGAACGCGGCGTCGCGCTGACGAACGGCACGGCGGCAGCCGTCCGGTATCTCAATCTCGTCGGCGACCGCTACCTGGAATTGTCCGACACCGCCGGATCGACCGGAATCCTGAGCGCGGGCTCGGAAATCCCCGTCGAGCGGACCTCGCCCGCGCTCGACCTCGACCTTCTGCTCGGCGGCCTGAAGCCGGTGATCCAGGGCTTGAACGCCCACGAGGTGAACGCGTTGACCTGGTCGCTGCTAGAGATATTCCAGGGCAAGGAGGGCACCCTCGACTCGCTGCTGTCGCGGACCTCCTCGTTCACCACCGCGCTCGCCGGGCACAGCGAGGTGATCGGACAGGTGATCGACCACCTCGGCGCCGTCATGGCGACGCTGGCGAAAGACGGCGAGAAGTTCGCGGGCACCATCGACCGGCTGGAACAGCTGGTCACCCACCTGTCCCAGGACCGCGACCCGATCGCCGAGGCGATCGTCGCTCTCGACAACGGCACGGCGACCATCGCCGACCTGCTGACCAGGGCCCGTCCGCCGCTGGCGGGCACCGTCGATCAGCTCGCGCGGCTGGCCCCGCTGGTCGACCAGGACAAGCAGCGGCTGGACGACGCCTTGCAGCGGGCGCCGGGCAACTACCGCAAGCTGGTGCGCACCGGCGCCTACGGCAACTTCGTCCAGTACTACATCTGCGCGGTCACCGTCCGGGTGACCGACGACGCGGGGCAGGTGGCGGTGCTGCCCTGGATCGAGCAGAAAACCGGAAGGTGTAGCGGGTAGCGATGCTCGAGTACCGCGGAAGTCATCTGGCCCGGCACGGCGTCATCGGCGTCGTGCTCGCGGTCTGCGTCATCCTGGTCGGACTGCAGTCCCAGAAGTTCATCGACTGGGCGACCACCGTGCGGTACCAGGCGGTCTTCAGCGAGGCGGGCGGGCTGGCCGTCGGCGACGACGTGATCGTCTCCGGCCTGAAAGTGGGCCGGGTGTCGGGTGTCTCGCTACGCGGGGGCGACGCCTGGGTGACGTTCGCGATCGATGAGACGATCCGGCTCGGCGACGAGAGCGCGGCGCAGATCAAGACCGGTTCGCTGCTGGGCAAGCGGGTGCTGACCGTAGTCTCCTCCGGTGGCGACACACTGCGGCCGTTCGGCGTCATCCCGCTGGAGCGGACCTCCTCGCCCTACTCGCTGACCGACGCGGTGGGCGAGTTGACCACCAATGTCTCGGAGATCGACACCGACTCGCTCAACCGGTCGCTGGACATGCTCTCCTCGACACTGGACCGCGTCGCGCCGCAGCTGGGGCCGGCCTTCGACGGCGTGACTCAGCTGTCCCGCTCGATCAACAGCCGCAACAGCGCACTTCGGGACATGCTCAGGACCACCGCCGACGTCACCGAGATCCTCTCGCAACGGGGCGGTCAGCTGAATGCACTGATCCTGAACGCGAATTCGCTGCTGGACGTATTGGCCGCGCGCCGTCAGGCGATCGTCGAGCTGCTGGCCAACACCGCCGCGGTGGCCAGGCAACTCTCGGGCTTGGTCGCGGACAACGAAGCCGAGCTCGCGCCGACGCTGAATCGGCTGAACTCGGTGGTGGCGATGCTGGAGAAGAATCGCGACAACATCGGCGCGGCGATTCCGGGTCTGGCGAAAGTCGCGCTCACCCAGGGCGAAGCCGTGTCCGGCGGCCCGTTCTACAACGCCTATGTGGCGAATCTGATCCCCGCCCAGCTCATCCAGCCGTTCATCGATCAGGCCTTCGGCATCCAGCCGCCCAGCCAGTTCCCCCTCCCGAGCCCGGAGCCGCCCCGATGAAGAAGAGAATCCTCGGCGTCGCCGGTGCGGTGATGGTCGTCTCGCTGGTCGTCACCGGTGCCTACCTCGGGTATCGGACAGTGTTCGGCCCGAGGACGATTCGTGCGGTCTTCGCCTCCGCCACCGCGATCTATCAAGGCGACGATGTGCGCGTGGCCGGTGTCGGAGTCGGCCGCATCGCCTCCATCCGACCGCGGGGAACCAGCACCGAGATGGTGCTGGAAGTCGACCGCGACGTCCCGATTCCGGCCGACGCCAAGGCGGTGATCGTCGCCCAGAGCCTGGTCGGTGCCCGCTACGTGCAGCTGACGCCCGCCTACCGCACGCAGGGGCCGACGCTGCCCGACGGCGGGGTGATCCCCTTGGAGCGCACCGCCGTCCCGGTCGAGTGGGACGAGGTGAAGACCCAGCTCACCCGGCTGGCCACCGAACTCGGCCCCGGCATGGACCTGACCGGCAGCGCGACCGGCCGTTTCATCGACAGCGCCGCGAACGCTATGGCGGACAACGGCGCGAAGTTGCGGCAGACGCTGGCTCAGCTGTCCGGGATCGGGCGGGTACTGGCCGACGGCAGCGGCGACATCGTCGGCATCATCGCCGACCTGCAACACTTCGTGACGGTGCTGCGCGACAGTGACGTGCAGATCGTCGAATTCCAGAACCGGCTGGCCAGCCTGTCCAGCGTGCTCGCCGACAGCAGATCGGACCTGGATGCCGCGCTGAGCGAGCTGTCCGTCGCGGTCGGGGAGGTCCAGCGGTTCGTATCCGCCAACCGGGACGGCGCGTCCGAACAGGTGCAGCGCCTGGTGAACGTGACCCAGAATCTGGTCGATCACCGCGACGACGTCGAGGAACTGCTGCACATATTCCCGACGAGCATCGCCAACTTCTACAACATCTACAACCCGGACACCGCGACCGAAGCGGGCGTATTCGTTCTGAACAATTTCTCCGATCCCGTGCAATTCGTGTGCTCGTCCATCGCCAGCCTGGAGAAGACGACCACCGCGGAGGCGGCGCAGAAATGCCGTGACTATCTCGGGCCGGTGCTGGGACTGCTGAACTTCAACTATCTACCGTTCCCGGTCAATCCGGTGCACGGGCCGAGCGCGCGCCCGGAGAACCTCATCTACACCGAAGACCACCTGATCCCCCAGGTGGTGGCGACCGACGGACCGCCACCACCGCCCCTGCCGAGCCTCGCGGACATCCTGTTCCCCGGCGGAAGGCGTTGACCATGAGAACTTTTCCGCGACGCGGCTGTCGTCCGCTGCTCGCCGTGAGCGCCTGCTCGATCTTGACGCTCACGGGATGCGGATGGCACGGAGTGAACTCGCTGCCGCTGCCCGGCGCCCCTGGGCAGGGTACGGACGCGACCGTCGTCCAGGTGGACATGGCGAATGTCGGCACCTTGGTGGCGAATTCGCCGGTACTGGTGGACGACGTCGTGGTCGGCAGCGTGCGCGGGATCCGGCTCGACGGTTGGCATGCGGTGGTGGAGGCGTCCATCCGCGCGGACGCCGCGGTGCCCGCGAACGTCGTCGCGACGATCGGGCAGACCAGCCTGCTCGGATCCAGTCACCTCGCGCTGAACGTGCCCGCGGGCGCCGAACCGTCCGGGAAGCTGGCCTCCGGGGCCAGCATCCCGATGAACAAATCCTCGACCTATCCCTCCACCGAACAGACGCTGGCGTCGCTGTCGGTGGTCGTCAACGGCGGCGGGCTCGGTCAGCTCGGCGAGATCATCGGCAACTTGAACGACGCCTTCGACGGACATCAGGGGCAGATCGGCGCGCTGCTGGTGCGCCTCGACACGATGATGGGCGTCATCGACGGCCAACGCGACGACATCATCGCCTCGATCGATGCGCTCAACCGGCTCACCGGACAGTTCGCCGAGCAGCGCGATGTGGTGACCGAAACCCTCGAGCGGCTGCCCCCCGCGCTCGACGTGCTGCTGGCACAGCGGCCGAACATCATCGCGGCGCTGGATCGGCTGCGCACCTTCAGCGACACCGCCACCGCCGTGGTCACCGACGTCCGGACGGATCTGGTGACGAATCTGCGCAACCTGGAGCCGACGCTGCGGGCGCTGGCCGACGTCGGCCCGCAGATCGATGGGGCACTGGCGTACGCGACCGTGTTCCCCTACGGCCAGATGGTCATCGACCGCGCGGTGCAGGGCGACTACATGAATCTGTTCGCGACAGTCGATCTCACGGTTCCGCGGCTGAAACGGGAATTGCTGCTCGGCACGCCGTGGGGTGATCCGACCGCCGTGGTACAGGCGGCAATCGGCGACCCGGGCTACGCGCAGCAGACCTCGAACCCGCTCGGGGCCGGGATCACACCGCCGACCACCGGAGGCCGCTGATGCTGCTGTCCCGTTTCGTCCGCACCCAGTTGCTGATCTTCGCGGTCCTGTCGGTGATCGGGCTGACGGCGATGGCGACGGTCTATATGCGCTTGCCCCACCTGGCCGGCGTCGGCACCATCAGCGTGTCCGTCGAACTGCCCGCCACCGGAGGGCTCTACCGCTTCGGCAATGTCACCTACCGTGGCGTCGAAATCGGCGAGGTGAGCTCGGTCGAGCTGACCGGCGACGGCGTGCGCGCCACCCTGAAGATCGACAGCTCCTACGACATTCCCGCCGACCTGACCGCGGAGGTGCGCAGCGTGTCCGCGGTGGGTGAGCAGTACGTCGAACTGCGGCCCCGTACCGACTCGCCGCCCTATCTGCGCGACGGCGCGGTGATCGAGTCGCGGCACACCACCGTTCCGCAGCCGGTCGGCCCCATGCTGGATTCGCTCAGCGATCTGGTGGGCAGCATCCCCACCGACAAGCTGCGCGAACTGCTCGACGAACTCTTCCAGGGCATGCACGGGGCCCGATACGACCTGGACTCCCTGCTGACCTCGGCGCAGACCCTCGCCGCCGACTTGAACGGAGCGGGAGGCCGGACCCGCACGCTCGTCGAAGACGCTCGGCCGCTGCTGGATTCGCAAGTGCGCTCCGCCGACGCAGTCCGGATCTGGACGCGTAGCCTCGCCGGCGTCACCGGTCAGGTCGTCGAGAACGATCCGCAGGTCCGCACGCTGCTGCGCTCCGGTCCCGGATTCACCGGGGAGGTCGCGCACCTGTTGGACTCGGTGAAACTCACGCTGCCGATCCTGCTGTCCAACCTGACGACCGTCGGGCAACTCGGCGTGACCTACAACGCCGGACTGGAGCAGATACTCGTCCTGCTGCCACCGGCGATCTCGATGATCCAGGCCGTGCAACCGAATCGGAACGCCTCCGGCCTCGGCCTCGGCGACTTCCGGTTGGGCGGCATCTCCGACCCGCCCGCGTGCACCGTCGGATTCCTGCCGCCGTCGGCTTGGCGATCGCCGGAGGAGACCGACACCATCGACACCCCGGACGGCCTGTACTGCAAACTGCCCCAGGATTCCGACATCGCCGTGCGCGGAGTGCGCAACATCCCGTGCGCGAACAACCCCGCCAAGCGGGCGCCGACCGCCGCGCTGTGCAACAGCGACGAGCAGTTCCAGCCGCTTGCCGCCGAACAGCCCTTGCTGGGGCCCTATCCGCGCGACCCCGGCCTCGAAGGGCAAGGCGTCCCACCGGACTCCCGCTCGGTTCCGGGCGCGCCACCACCGGCCGCACCGGCGTCAGCGCCCGGAGAGCCTGGCGCGCCCTCGATCGGCATCGCGCGATACGACCCGAGAACCGGGAACTACCTCGGTCCGGACGGCCGTCTCTACCAGCAGAGGGACCTGGTCGCCACGACCGGCCGAGCCTGGACCGACATGCTGCCGCACTGACCGCCACGAGGAGCTGATCGGCCGCGGCAGACCCTGCGACGACGGCGAGCAGGAGTCGATTTCCCAGGGTGGCAGAGTAATCGGCGTGACTCGCGCGGTGGAATGACCGATACTCGACCTTCACGAGTCGATGTCCGGAGGTAGGGGACTTGAAGCTGGCGGAGGCGTTGGCGTTGCGCGCGGATTCGGCGCGCCGGATCGAGCAGTTGCGTGCTCGCGTTGTGAGCAACGCACGTTTTCAGGAGGGGGAGGAGCCCGCCGAGAACGCGGCCGCTCTGCTCGACGAGGCGGGCGAGGTGCTCGAGGACTACGAGAAGCTGATCCGGCGCATCAATCGCACCAACGCCGCCGCGCGGATCGGCGACGACGGCACCTTGACCGACGCACTGGCCCGCCGGGATGCGTTGCGCCTGCGGCACTCCCTGGTCACCGCCGCGGCGGACGCGGCGGCGGGCAAGGGGCAGCCCGGGTACGCGCGTCAGTTGCGATCGGAGCTGAAGATGTTCTCCGCGTTGCCGGTCGCCGAACTGCGTGGGCAGGCCGACGACCTGGCCCGGGAACTGCGGGAACTCGACGTCCGCATCCAGCGCTCCAACTGGGAGGTCGAACTGTTGGACTGAGCGGGGAAGTGGAGCAGGTAGTCATCGCGGAGGCGTGCACGAACCCGATGGCCGGCGGGATATTCGGCCACTTTCTCGGCGCACGATGGGCAGTGCGAAGGGTTCGACTCCCTTCCTCACACCGCAGCCCAGCACCGCGCACAAGAGACAGTGCACAGCACACAGCACACCACCATGTGCAGATCCGTGACGGCGAGGGCGGGTAAGGGGCACTCCACTCTTCGCTAGTCCCAGAGTTTGCCGCACGGCAGGTGCGGCAGGTCGGGGCGGACGTTGTCGTCGACGGTGACGACGAATCCACCGTGGGCGCCCAACTCGGCGACGACGTCCGCTATCTGCGCCGCGCCCGCCTGGTAATCCATTGCGAAAGCGCCGGTTTCGATGCGTATGTGGCGGGTCCGCGCGGCCACGTTCCGAGGGAGATTCCCGGCGAGCACCGTACGGGCGGGCCGGGACATCAGGGTACCGATCGCGCGGAGCGTTTGCGGAGCAAGAGGGCGAAGAGTAGGACGAGGACGCCGGCGAAGGCCAGTCCGCCCAGCCGCGTGGCGCTGCTCGCACCGGCGGCCTGGAGCAGATCGATCGGCTCGGCAGGCTTGCGCGGCGCGGTCTGGGTGGGAGCGGCGGCCGGTGTGGCGGAGTCCGGAGCAGCCGAGAGGATGCGCGGTTGCGCGTCCGGTACCGGCGCGGCCTGCGCCGACGCGGTGATCTCCGCGGCGAGATTGGTGGCGAACTGGCCGATGAGCGTGCCCGCCACGTCGGCGAGCGCGCCGCGCCCGAACTGTGCGGGCTTGCCGGTGATCGCGAGGTCGGTGTCCACGAAGACGTCCGTGGTCGCGCCGGATTCGACGAGGCGGCAGGTGATGGTGGCCTTGGCTGTTCCGTTGCCGCGGGTTTCGCGACCGCGCCCTTCCAGCACGGCGATCCCGGCGGCCTCGTCCTGCGAGACGACCTTGATGACCCCGCTGTAGCTCAGCCCGACGGGGCCGAGTTTGACCTTGATCTTGCCGTGGAAGTCGTCGCCGTCCCGGGAGGTGATGGTGGCGCCGGGAACGCAGGGGGCGATGCGTTCCAGATCGAGCAGCACCTGCCAGGCCTGCGCGGCCGGGACGGGAATGGTGAAGGTGTTGTCGAGTTTCATGGAAGTCCTTCGGTGGTCACGCCTGCGGCGCGGTGGGCGTCTCGGCGTTCGCCGAGTCGGCGGCGGCGCGGACCGCCCGGACGATGCCCTGATATCCGGTGCAGCGGCACAGGTTCCCGGAGATGCCCTCGCGGATCTCGGTCTCGGTGGGGTCCGGGTTGTCGCGCAGGAAGGCGGTGGCGGACACGATGAAGCCGGGAGTGCAGAATCCGCACTGGAGCCCGTGCTCCGCGCGGAACGCCGCCTGCACCGGCGAGAGTTCGCCGTCGGGTCCGGCGATGCCCTCGACGGTGGTCAGTTCGGCGCCGTCGGCTTGCACGGCGAACACCAGACAGGCGCGCACCGCCTGCCCGTCGAGCATGATCGTGCAGGCGCCGCACACGCCGTGCTCGCACCCGAGGTGGGTGCCGGTGAGGCCGCACTTCTCGCGCAGGTAGTCGGCCAGGGTCAGCCGGGGCGGCACTCGGTCTCGGCGGAGAGCGCCGTTGATGCGCACCTCGATGTCGACGTCAGTCATTGCGGGCCTCCTCTACGGCGCGTCGCCATGCGCGCGCCACCATCGCCGCTCCGACTCGGCGCCGGTAGTCGGCGGAGCCGTGCACATCCGACGAGACCGCGTCCAATCCGGCGGTCGCGCTCCGGCCGATCTCCTCGGCCTGTGTCGCCTCGGCGGGGCGACCGATCAGCTCGGCTTCGGTCTCGGTTGCCCGCACCGGGGTCGGCGCCAGGCCGAACAAGCCGATCGCGCACCGTTCGACGCGGGAGTCCGCGTCCAGCCGGACCGCCACGGTGGCCCCCGCCATCGCGAAATCTCCACTGCGGCGGGTGAATTCCTCGATAGCGAAGCCGCACCGCCCGTGCCAGACCGGGAAGACGATCCCGGTCACCATCTCGTCCTGCTCCAGATCGGTGGTCCACATACCGGTGAAGAACGCCGATGCCGGGATGGTGCGCCGTCCGCGTGGGGAGAGCGTCTCGATGTCGGCGTCGAGCGTCAGCGCCACGACGGGGTATTCGGCCGCGGCGTCGGCGTGCGCGATCGCGCCGCCGATCGTGCCCCGGTTGCGGATCTGGAAGTGTCCGATGAGCGGCGTGGCCCGGGCGAGCAACGGCGCCGTCCGGCGGACGTCCTCGGACCGGCCGACCGCGGCGTGCGTCGTCCCGGCGCCGATCCGGACCGCATCCGGGCGGGCTTCGATGCCGCGCAGCTCGTCCACGCGCCGGAGGTCGACGAGATGCTCGAACACGGCCAGCCGCAACGCCAGCATCGGCACGAGGCTCTGCCCGCCCGCGATGATCTTGGCCTCCTCGCCCAGTTCGGCCAGGAGGGCGACGGCTTCGGCCGCGGTCGCGGGTGCGTGGTACTCGAAGGCCGCCGGTTTCATGCGGGACCCTTTCCGGCGGCGCGCGCCTCGTCCAGCAGTGCCACGATGGTGGCCGGGGAGAGGGGCAGTTTCGAGATCTCCACCCCGAACGGCGCGAGCGCGTCGATGACGGCGTTGAGCACGGCAGGGGTGGCCCCGATGGCCCCGCCCTCGCCGACGCCCTTGAAATTGCCGGGTCCCGGGCTCGGGGTATCGATGTGCCCCACCTCGATCGTTGGCGCTTCGGTCGCCGTGGGAAGCAGATAGTCCAAGAAGGTGGTCGCCACCGGATTGCCGCTCTCGTCGTAGGCGAGATGCTCGTAGAGCGCGCCGCCGATGCCCTGCACGGTGCCGCCGTAGATCTGGCCCTCGACGACGTTGGGATTGATCATCGGACCGCAGTCCTCGCTGACGATGTAGCGCAGCAACTTCACCTCCCCGGTGTCGATGTCGACCTCACAGGTGCACACGTGGGTGGCGTTGGCCCAGATCGCCAGCTGCGGGGTCTTGTACCGTCCGCTGGCCTCCAGCCCGGGCGATACCCCGGGCGGCAGCGAGTCGGCCTGGAAGTACGCGATCTCGGCGATCTCGGCCAGTGACAGCACCTTGTCCGGCGCCCCGCGGACGGTGGCCCGGCTGCGGCTGAACTCGATGTCCTCGGGGCTCGCGCCCAGCCGGTGGGCGGCGATGGCCAGGATACGTTCCCGCAGGATCGACGCCGTCCGGTCGATCGCTCCCGCGGTCATCGAGCCGGACCGGCTGCCGCCGGTGCCACCGCCGAACGGCGTGATCGCGGTGTCTCCCTGGATGGTTCGCACATCGGCCAGCTCGACGCCCAGCGCGTCGGCGGTCAGCTGGACGACCGTGGTCTCCAGACTGTTGCCCGCCGAGCCGCCCGCGACGTAGACGTTCACCTTGCCGGACGGCTCGATGCGGATGGTGGCGCCCTCGGTGCTCAGGAACGGGCTGCCGCCGGTGGTCGGCTCCACGTAGGTGCAGGTGCCTACGCCGAGGTAGCGGCCATCGGCGCGAGCTTCGCGCTGCTGCTTGCGGAAGCCCTCGTAGTCCAGCAACTCGACCGCCTGCTCCAAGGTCTCCAGCGGCGAAATGTTGTCGAAGGTCATGCCGTTCGGGTTCGCCCAGGGCAACTCGTCGCGGCGCAGCATGTTCCGCCTGCGCAGCTCGATCGGATCGATGCCGATCTGCCGGGCGGCGTGGTCGAGCAGGATTTCGCGGGCCACCGATTCGAACTGCCACGGCCCTCGGTAGGCCAGGCGGCCGACGGTGTTGGAGTACAGGAATTTCGCGGTGAAGGAGGCGTCGGTGATCCGGTACGGTCCGGGGAACAGCAGCCCGACCACGACGCCGCCGGTGAGCGGCGACGGCGTCGGATAGGCGCCCACGTTCTGCACGTGGTCGATGGCGGCGGCGAGGATGGTGCCTTCGGCGTCGAACGCCATCCGGACATCGGCGTGCTCGTGGCGCGACATGCCCGCGGCCATCAGGTTCTCTTGCCGGTCCTCGATCCACTTCACCGTTGTGCCGAGTTTGCGGGCGGCCAGCAGGATGCAAGCGTCCTCGCGCAGCGGGACCTGCTTGAGGCCGAATCCGCCGCCGGTGTCACGGGCGATGACACGCACCTGATGCTCGTCGATGCCGAGCAGCCGGGCACAGAATCCGCGCACTTCGTGCGGTGACTGGGTGGAACTCCAGATCGTCATCTCCGCCGTCGGCGCCGACCAGTCCGCGACGATCCCGCGGGTCTCCAGCGGGACCGGCAGATACGCCTGCTGAAAGATCGTCTGCCGCACCACGTGCGCGGCCGAATCGAACAGCGGCGCCAGATCGGCGGCTGGGCGCCCGCCCATCTCGCCCGCGGAGTTCCCCGCGAATCCGGCGTGCACCAGGTTCGGCGAGTCCGCCGCGGTGACGTAGTCGACCACCGGTTCCAGTGGCTCGTAATCGATGACCACCAGTTCGGCGGCGTCCTCGGCCACGTACCGGTCGACCGCGATCACCAAGGCCACCGGGTCGCCGACGAAGCGGACCTCCTCCTCGGCCAGCGGCGGCCGGGGCACCGGCGGGAAGCCGACGATGTCGAGCGCGTAGGAGATCTCGTGCACGCCGGAATTGAGGTCCGCGGCGGTGTAGACGGCGAGCACGCCGTCCAGTTCCAGCGCACCGGAGACATCGATCGCACCGATCGCCGCGCGGGCGAGTGGGCTGCGGACGAAGCACGCGTGGGCCATGCCGGGGCGGGTCACGTCGTCGACGAAGGTTCCCGCGCCGGTCACCAAGCGCGCGTCCTCGATCCGTGGCACCCGGGTGCCGACGACGCCGGTCGTGGTGGTGGGTTCGGTCTGGGTCATCGGTGCGCTCGCAGAGAGTGCGGGCCGGACTGGCCGTTGGGCGACCTGGTCGATGTCATCCGGTTGATCCTCCGTTCACCTCGGGCGCCCGCAGGCATGCCCGCGTGGTGGTCGTTGCCTTCGACTCGGCCGACCTTCGTGGCCGACGGCCGGGAGTCGGATCGGCCCGTGTGCCGGGGCGCCGGCCGGTTGCCGCTCGCGAATGCTGAGCACGTGTTTAGCATCGAGATTCGCACGCTGTCAATTCCGCCTATGTCGAAAATGAGTATGACGCTAGTATTGAACGAGAATAGCATTCTCGTCGCTGGGTCAGGTGCAAACGCCGGGAGCGTCGGGAAGGGCCTCAGAGGGGCCCAGAACGATCGCCGAGAGGGTTCATCATGCGAGAACTCGCCGCGCATCTGTTGCGCTGGCATGCCGCGAACACCGTCTACGTGCTCGCCACTGTCGTGCGCGTGACCGGCAGCGCACCCCGGCCGGCCGGGGCGACCATGGCGGTGGACGGATCGGGGAATGTCCGCGGCAGCCTGTCGGGCGGGTGCGTGGAGGGCGCGGTCTACGAGCTGTGCCTGGAGGTGCTCGAATCCGGCGAGCCCGTCCGCCGGACGTTCGGCTACAGCGACGCCGACGCCTTCGCTGTCGGTTTGACCTGCGGTGGAGAACTGGAGATCTTCGTGCATCGCATCACGCCCGCGGAGTATCCGGCCGTCGAGGCCGCGCTCGATCCGAGCGGTCCGATGACGTTCGTCCGCGACCTGGCCTCCGGTGCGGTGGTCGCGCTCGGGCCCGAGACCGCCACCGGCGCGGATTTCGATCGCGCGGTGGTGCGGCAGGCGCGCGCGATGCTCGACACCGGCGTGACCGGTGTTCGCGTCGTGGGCTGCGCGGACCGGGAGCGCACGGTGTTCGTCGAGTCCTTCGCGCCCGCGCCGCGCATGCTGATCTTCGGCGCCACCGATTTCTCCTCCGCCCTGTGCAGTGTCGGCCGGTTGCTGGGGTACCGCGTCACCGTCTGCGAGGCCCGCCCGGCCTTCGCCGACCATGCCCGGATGCCGGACGCCGAGGAGGTGGTCCGGGACTGGCCGGACCGATACCTGCGGCGCACGCCCGTCGACGCCCGGACGGTGATCTGCGTCCTGACCCACGATCCCAAGTTCGACATCCCGGTCCTCACCGAAGCGCTGCGCCTGCCCGTGGCCTACGTGGGCGCGATGGGGTCACGCCGGGCCGACCGCGAACGCCGGATCCGGTTGCGCGCCGCCGGACTCACCGAGGCGGAACTGGGGCGGCTGCACTCGCCGATCGGCTTGGAACTGGGCGGTCAGACACCGGAGGAAACAGCCGTGGCGATCGGAGCCGAGATCGTCGCCGTCCGGCGCGGCGGCTCCGCGCGGCCGCTGTTCACGACCGACCGGCCCATTCATCCCGGCGGCGAAGTGCGAGTCGCGACGGGGCGCGCCGTGGGGATATAGCGCCACGGAGTGGTCGTTCAGTCCAGAAACAAGTCCGGCGTGGGTTTCTCGCCGCCGCCGTACCCGGACAGATCATCGATCCCGGCGTAGAGCGACAACGCGTCCGCGTCGATGAAGCAGTTGGCCGTGACCTCTTTCGCGGGCCGGGTCATGATCGCGAGGGCGGCGTCGGCCATGATCCGCGGACTGCGGGCGGAGGCGAGCTGCCGCTCGCCGTCGGCCAGGTTGGCGACCGCCGAGGTGGCGATATAGGTCTGCGGCCACAGGCAGTTGAAACCGATTCCGGCGTCGGCGAATTCGGCCGCCCAGCCCTGGGACAGCAGGGTCATCCCGTACTTGGCGAGGGTGTAGGCCGGGTGGGCGCCGAGCCAGCGGGGGTTCAGATTCACCGGCGGCGCGATGGTCAGCACGTGCGGGTTGGCCGAGTCGCGCAGGTGCGGCAGGCAGGCCTGGGTCAGCAGGAACATGCCGCGGATGTTGATGTCCTGCATCAGGTCGAACTTCTTGACCGACAATCGCTCGGTCGGTTCGGTGGCGATCGCGCTGGCGTTGTGCACGCAGACATCGATGCCGCCGAACCGCTGCACGGCGGTCTCGACCACGCGCCGTACGTCCGCTTCGTTGCGCACGTCCCCGACCACGGCGGCGGCTCGCCCGCCCGCGGCTTCCACTTCGGCGGCCGCGGTGTGGACGGTGCCGGGCAGGCGGGGGTGCGGTTCGGCGGTCTTGGCCAGCAGCACCACGTTGGCGCCCGCTTCGGCGGCGGCGAGGGCGATCGCCAATCCGATGCCGCGGCTCGCTCCGGACACCACCACGGTGCGATCGGTCAGCTGTCGGTCCTGGTCGGACATGGTTCTCCTCGGTCGTCGCGCGCGGTTCGGCCGGCTCCTGCCACCTGAATGGTATTGGCATTCTCCTTTTTCGCAAGTACCGTATTCAACGATGAACAACCAAGTGCAGACCTCGTCCGGCATCCCGCTGGAGGCGAGCTACGGACCGGACGCGCGGCGCGGTGACCCACCCGCACCGGGCGCCTACCCCTTCACCCGCGGCAACTTCGCCACCGGTTACCGGGGCCGGTTGTGGACGTTCCGGCAGTACTCCGGCTTCGGTACCGCCGAGGAGTCCAACCGCCGTTACCGCTACCTGCTGGAACAGGGCGGTACCGGCCTCTCGGTCGCGCTCGATCTGCCCACCCAGTGCGGATACGACCCCGACGACCCGGAAGTGAGCGAGGAGGTGGGCCGGGTCGGTGTCGCGGTGGACACCCTCGCCGACGCCGAGGTCCTCTTCGACGGCATCCCGCTGGACCGGATCAGCACCAGCTTCACCATCAACGGCACCGCCGCGATCCTGCTGGCCTTCTACGTGGCCGCCGCGGAGAAGAAGGGCGTGCCGCGCGCGAAGCTCACCGGCACGATCCAGAACGACATCCTCAAGGAGTACGCCTCGCGCGGCACCTGGATCTGGCCGCCGGAGCCGTCGCTGCGCCTGATCGCCGACACCATCGAGTTCTGCGCGGCCGAGGTGCCGCGATTCAACGCGATCTCGGTGGCGGGTGCGCACTTTCGCGACGCCGGGGCGAATGCCGTGCAGGAGATGGCCTTCACGCTGGCCGACGGCGTCACATACTGCGACACCGTGATCGAGCGCGGCCGGATGACGATCGATCAGTTCGCCCCGCAGATCTCGTTCTTCTTCTACACGCACGGCGACTTCTTCGAGGAGATCGCGAAATACCGGGCCGGACGCCGCCGCTGGGCCACCATCGTGCGCGAGCGGTACGGCGCGAGCACCGACAAGGCGTCGATGTTCCGCTTCGGCTGTGTGGCCGGCGGCGCCTCGCTCTACGCGCCGCAGGCGCAGAACAACCTGGTGCGCGTCGCCTACGAGGCGCTGGCCTCGGTGCTCGGCGGCGTGCAGTCGATGTTCACCGCCGCGTGGGACGAGCCGTTCGCGCTGCCCAGCGAGGAATCCGCCACGCTGGCGCTGCGCACCCAGCAGGTGCTCGCCTACGAGACCGGGGTGACCCGGGTGGCCGACCCGCTGGGCGGCTCCTACTTCGTCGAGGCGCTCACCGACGCCACCGAGGCCAGGATCGTCGAGATCATGCACGATCTGGAGCAGCACGGCGGCATGGTGCGCTGCATCGAGGACGGTTACCTGCAGGGCCTGATCGCCGACGAGGCTTACCGGTTGCACCAGGCGGTGGAGTCGGGCGAACACCCGGTGGTCGGAGTGAACACATTCGTCTCCGACGAGCCCGCCCCGGACATCGGCACCTACGAACTCGACGCCGACGGGCGCGAACGCCAGTTGAAGCGACTGGCGCGTGTGCGGTCCGAGCGCGACGCCGCGACCGTCCGCGACAGCCTCGCAGCCCTGTCGCGCGCCGCGGAAGGAGACGAGAACCTCATGCACCGCCTCATCGATTGCGCCAACGCCTACTGCACGGTCGGCGAGATGACCGCCGCGCTGAAGTCGGTGTGGGGCGAGTTCCAGCAGCCGGTGGTCTTCTGATGCCCGCCCGCGTACTGGTCGCCAAACCCGGCCTGGACGGGCACGACCGCGGCGCCAAGATCGTCGCCCGCACGCTGCGCGACGCCGGGTTCGAGGTCATCTACACCGGGATCCGGCAGCGTATCGAGGACATCGTCGCCATCGCGCTGCAAGAGGACGTGGCCGTCGTCGGCCTGAGCATCCTCTCCGGCGCGCACGTCGCGCTCACCACGCGGGTGGTGGACGCGCTGCGCGCCGCCGACGCGGGCGACATCGCGGTCGTCGTCGGTGGCACCATCCCGCAGGCGGACGTGCCGCGGCTGCTGGAAGCCGGTGCGGCCGCGGTGTTTCCGACGAGCACTCCGCTGGAGACGCTCGTCACCGAGATCCGCGCGTTGACCGGGCACCCGGCGCCATGACCGGCCGCGGGCCGAATCGACACAGCTTGGAGGAATCGTGCGCATCGGAGTGATGATCGGGCCGGAGAAAGGGGACTCCGGGCGCAAGCTCGAACGGATGCTGCGCGACATCGAGTGGGCCGAGTCCGCGGGAATGGACACGGCGTGGATCCCGCAGATCCCCACCGATTTCGACGCGCTGATCACGATCGCCGCGATGGGGCTGCGCACCTCGCGGATCGAGCTGGGCACCGCGGTCGTGCCCCTGCAAGCACAGCATCCGATCGCTTTGGCGCGGCAGGCGCTCTCGGCGCACGCCGCGGCCGGGGGCAGGCTGGCGCTGGGGGTCGGGCCGTCGCATCACTGGATCGTGCGGGACATGCTCGGCCTGCCCTACGACAAACCGGCCGCCTACACGCGCGACTATCTCGAGGTGCTGAACGCGGGACTGCGCGGACCGGGTGCGGTGGACGTGGAGAACGCGACGTTCACCGTGCACAATCCGCTCGATCTCGGACCGGTGGCCCCGGTGCCGGTGCTGATCGCCGCCCTGGGACCGGTGATGCTGCGCATCGCGGGAGAGCAGGCCGACGGCACCGTGCTCTGGATGGCCGACGAGCGCGCGATCGCCGACCACGTCGTGCCGAAGATCGCCAAAGCGGCGGCCGACGCGGGCCGGCCCGCTCCGCGTGTGGTCGCCGGGTTGCCGGTGTGCCTGTGCGAGCCCGGCCGAGTGGACGAGGCGCGCGAGCGGGCCAATCGGATTCTGGGCGAGGCGGAGATCTCGCCGAACTATCAACGACTGCTGGACCAGGGCGACGCCCGTGACATCGGCGATCTGTGCCTGGCCGGCGACGAGGCGCAGATCGCGGCCGGGCTGCGTCGCTACGCGGAGGCGGGCGCCACGGACATCTCGGTGCGCCTGCTGCCGATCGGGGAGACCCTCGACGAACTGGTGGCGTCCAAGCGCCGCACCCGGGCGATGATCGCCGAGCTGGCCAGGGAGTTGCGGTGAGTCCTACGGGCTCCGGGCCGCTGGCCGGAATCCGGATCCTGGAGGTCGGCACCATGCTGGCCGGTCCGTACGCCACCATGATGCTCGCCGACCTGGGCGCGGAGGTCACCAAACTGGAACCGGCGGGCGGCGACATCTCCCGTCAGGTGAGCGACAGCTACTTCGCGAGCCTGAACCGCGGCAAACGCAGTATCCGCGTCGAATTGGGCAGCGAGCACGGCCGGGCGCGACTCGGCGAACTCGTCGCTGGATCGCACGCGCTGCTGGTGAACCTCAAACCATCGGCGATCCGGCGGCTCGGTCTCACCTACGACGCGCTGCGCCGGTGGAACGAGAAGATCGTGTGTGTCGCGATCACCGGCTACGGCCTGTACGGCGGGGACGATCCGGCCTTCGACTACGTGATCCAGGCGGCGGCCGGGATCGCCGCTCTCACCGGTGATCCCGCGGGTCCGCCGACGCTGCCGGGATACTCCTCGGCGGACAACTCGACCGGCCTGACGGCCGCGCTGGGACTGTTGGCCCAGATCGTCTCCGGTCGTGGCGGCCAGATCGACGTGTCGCTGTACGAGGTCATGCTCTCGCAACTGAACTATCACGCGGCCGCCTACCTCAACGAGGGGAAGCGGCCGCAGCGCCGCCCGTTCGGGGCGCACTCATATTACGTTCCCGCGCAGATCTTCCCGACCGCCGACGGCTATCTCGCGCTGTTCGTGACCCACGACGGCTTCTGGAAGACCTTCGCCGCGGAGGCGGGTGTCGACGGGTTCGAGCTGATGGCCGACCGGGTCGCCCGTCGCGTGGACGTGCTGGCGGCGGTGACCGCCGCCCTCGCGGCCGACACCGCGACCGGATGGGAAGCGCGGCTGTGCCCGCTCGGAATTCCCGCCGCCGCGGTCCGTGACCTGCCGGAGGCGCTGGAGGCAAGCCCGGAGGCCGTGGTGACGGCGGGGGAGTTCCGGCTCGTCGGCAGCCCGATCCGGATCGCGGGCTATGAGCCGAAGTACGCGCCGCCGCCTCGGCTGGGCCAGCACGGGGGCTGAAAGCGCGACACCGGATTCGGTGGGGGCGACCGGCGCCAGCATCGACAGCCCCGCACCCGCGGTCGCACGCGGCCCGGCCGCTATCCCCGTCGCAGGTGGCGCCCGGGCGCGCGTGCCGAACGTGTAAACCGATCGTGGACCGTGTGGACGCGACCACGAATCATGCTGTGACGCTGCGTAAATTGCTCACTGTGCGCCGCATGCTCGCCTCGACGCGCTCGTCCCACGTCGAGGGCGCAGCCGCGATGTCGGGCCAGCCCAGCCGCGATGTCGGGACATCGCAGTCAGGTGTCGGGACAGTGCAGTCAGGTGTCGCGACAGCGCAGGCGGGTCTCCCGGCGGCACAGCCCCTGTCGGGGCGGAACAAGGCCGCGCGGGACCCGCCCCGCCGCTCACTCGTAGTCGACGGTGATCGAGTCGGTGTCCGGGACGGCCTGGCAGGTGAGCACATAGCCGTCGTCGAGTTCGTCGTCGGTCAGCGCGTTGTTCTGGCGCAGGCTCGCGCTTCCCACGGTCACCTTGGCGATGCAGGTGGCGCAGTTGCCCGCCTCGCAGGAGAACGGCGGCGTCAGCCCTCCCCGCCGCGCGCTCTCCAGCAGCGTCTCGCCGTTCTTGCGTGGCACCGTCTTCTTCCTGCCGTTGAGGATGATCGTCACGGTGCCCGCCCCGTCGGCGGCGGAAGGGGCTGTCGCGGGGCGGGTCACGCTGTCGGCCGGTGCCGGGCTTTCGACCGGGGCCTCGTCCACGGCGGCGGGAATCGGCGCAGGCGCACCGAATCGCTCGCTGAACACCAGGCCCGGACCCGGCAGCGCCAGTTCGACCATCTCCATGAAAGCCTCGGGCCCGCAGACGTATTGATCGGCGTGGCCGTCGTCGCCGACGAAGGCGCGCACCGCCGCTGGGTCGAGGAAGCCGCCCGCGCTGTCCAGGTGCCGGACCACCGCGAGCCGGCCGGGGTGGCGCCGGGCCAGCTCGGCCAAGGCCGCTTCGAAGATCATCGAAGCCGCGTCGCGGTCCGCGCACAGCAGCCGGACCCGCCGCCGCGTGGCGGCCAGGGCGCACTTGGTGAGCGACAGGATCGGCGTGATTCCGCTGCCGCCGCTGAAGCCCAGCAGCGGCACGTCGGTCTCGCGCAGGCAGAATCGGCCCGCGGCCTTCGTCATCTCCACTTCGTCGCCCTCGGACAGGTTGTCGTGCATCCAGTTCGACACCGCCCCGCCCGGCACTCGTTTCACGGTGGTCATCAGCTCGCCGTCGGTCTCCGGCGCGCTGGACATCGAGTACGACCGGAACAGCTCCGTTCCGTTCACGGCGATCTTGAACGTGCAGAACTGCCCGGCGCGGTAGGTGATCGGCCCGTCGTGCGGCGCGAGCACGAACGTGCGCGCGTCGGCGCTCTCCTTCACGATGCGGGTCACGGTCGCGCGCTGGAACAAAGAGGGTCTCGCCATGAACCGTGTCCTCCTGGTATGAAGATTCTATCCGAATGAGAATTATATTCTCACTCACGAGACGGGATCTCTCAAATGTCCTCGACCACCGCTTCGAGCACGCTCGTCTTCGAGGGGCGGGCCTACACCGGGACCGAGCTCGACGACCTCGCGGCCGGTCTGGCGGCCGAGCTGGCCGACGGCGGCGTGCGCGCGGGCGACCGGGTGGCGCTGATGTCCTCGAACCGGCCGGAATTCGTCGTCGCCGTGCTGGCCATCTGGCGGCTGGGCGCCGCGGCGATCCTGATCAGCCCGGCGTACAAGCACGACGAAGTCGCGCACGCGGTGGCTGTCACCGGGCCGCGTCACGCGGTCGGCGACAGTCCGGTGCTGGCCGCGTTGCTACCGATGCGACACCTGGACGCGCCGATCGCCCCCGCGCAAGGTGGCGGCACGGCGCCCGACCCGGCTTCGGACGCCGTGCTGGTGTTCAGCTCCGGCACCACCGGGATGCCGAAGGCGGTGCGGCACACCCACGCGTCGCTGGCAGTCGCGGTGCGCCAGTGGACGCAGGTGCTCGGCCTCACCGCGACCGACCGCATCCAGATCGCCACGCCGCCCTCGCACATCCTCGGCCTGCTGAACATCGTGACCGCGCTGCGGGCGGGTGCCTGGATGCGGCTGCACCGCCGCTTCGACTTGGAAACCATGCTCGCCTGCATCCAGGCCGACCGGATCACCGTCGAGATGGCGGTCGCGCCGATCGCTCTCGCGCTCGCCGGGCACCCGGACCTCGAGTCCTACGATTTGAGTTCGCTGCGCTACATCATGTGGGGCGCGACGCCGGTGACCGTCGCGGTGGCCGAGGCCGTCACCCGGCGCACCGGAGTGCGCTGGCTGCCCGCCTACGGCGCGAGCGAACTGCCGGTGATCGCGTGCAACCCGCTCGCGGGCGCGCGGCTGGACACGGTCGGCAAGGCCGCGCCAGGGGTGCGCGTCCGGGTGGTCGCGCTGGACACCGGAGAACCGCTGCCGCCCACGGAGATCGGTGAGATCCAGTGCCGCGCGGAGTCGGTGATGGCCGGCTACCTGCCCGCCGAGGAGAGCGCCCGCGCCTTCGACGACGGCTGGTACCGCACCGGCGATGTCGGCTACGTCGATGAGGAAGGCTGGATCCGGCTCACCGACCGGGCCAAGGAAATGATCAAGGTACGCGGATTCCAAGTGGCGCCCGCCGAGATCGAGGCCGTTCTGCACGGCCACCCGAAGGTGATCGACTGCGCCGTGTTCGGGGTGCCCGACGCAGCAGACGGCGAGGCAGTGGTCGCGGCGGTGTCCGGCGCCGAGGCGGTCACCGCGGACGAGCTGATCGCCCTGGTGGGCGAGCGCCTGGCCACCTACAAGCGACCGCGTCGCGTCGTGTTCGTGCCCGAGATCCCGCGCCTGCCCTCGGGCAAGGTGCTGCGCCGAGTACTCAAGGAGCGCTATGGACGTCCGTCTGACCAGTGAACAGCGGCAATTGCGTGATGCCGCGGCGAAATTGGCCGACGACCTCGGCCCCGGCTCGGTGGCCGAGCTCGACGACGAGAACCGCCGCGCGCGCTTGGAGCGAGCCGTGGCGGCCACCGGTTGGCGAGCGCTGCGCACCGACGGCGCCTCCGGTGTGGAGGTCGCGATCGTGACCGAGGAATTCGGCCGCGGGCTGGTCGACGTGGCCTTTCTCGGACCGGTGTTGGCCGACGACCTGTGCGGGCGACTCGGCGCCGAGGGCCGCTGGACCATCGCGGTCGGGGACCGGGCCATCGACGCACGCGGCAGCGAATCGGCGCTGCTCGTCACCGGCGAGCAGGTCGTGGCCGCACCGGTGGGCGCGACGCTGCCCGGCGCGGACCTGACCCGGCAAACCGCCGCAGTGGCGGGCGAACACCGGCGGATCGGAGAGCTGTCGCCCGACGAGGCCATCCGGTGGCACGCGCTCGCCGTCACCGCGACCACCGCCGATCTGCTCGGCGTCGCCCGCGGCGCCCAGGATCTCGCGGTCGGATACGCGAAGGTGCGCGAGCAGTACGGCCGCGCGATCGGGTCGTACCAGGCGGTGGCGCATCTGCTGGCCGAGAACCAAGCGCTGATCGAAGGGGCGATCAGCGTACTGCGCCACGCGGCCTGGGCCGTCGACGAACTGGCTGCGGCGCAAGCGCTGCGGGCCGCGCGGATCGCCAAGGTCTACACCGCACGGGCCGCCCGCACCGTCTGCGAGACCTCGATCCAGGTGCACGGCGGTATCGGCAACACCTGGGAGTGCCTCGCCCACGTCTATCTGCGGCGCGCGCTGGTCTCGACCGAACTGTTCCCCGTTCGTCTGGAGGAGATCGACCTTGGACTTTCGTGACGCACCGCAAGAGGCCGAGTTTCGCTCCCGGCTGCGCGCCTGGCTGGCCGAAACGGCTGGGCAGTTCCCGACCTCGGGCGACGACTACTGGGCGCGCCAGGGTGAGTGGCATCGAGCGCTGTACGCGGCCGGATTCTTCGGATCGTCCTGGCCGAAGGAGTTCGGCGGCCACGAGCTGCCCCCGGTCTACGACGTGATCGTGGACGAGGAACTCGCGCTCGCCGGGGCGCCGCCGCGGCCCAGCCTCGGGTATCTCGTGCAGGGTCTGGGCCGCCACGGCGGCAAGGAACTGCAGCAGCGCTTCCTGCCCGGCATGATCGACGGCACCCAGCGCTGGTGCCAGGGTTTCAGCGAGCCCGGCGCGGGCTCCGACCTCGCCTCGCTGCGCACCACCGCGACTCGCGACGGGGACCACTACGTGGTGCACGGTCACAAGATCTGGACCAGCTACTCCGACGTCGCCGACTGGTGCCTGCTGCTGGCCCGCACCGACCCGGACGCTCCACGGCACAAAGGCATCTCGGCATTCGTGATCGCCATGGACCAGCCCGGCGTGCAGCAACGGCCGCTGGCCATGATCAGCGGCGTCACCCGGGAGTTCGGGCAGGTGTTCTTCGACGGCGCCACGGTGCCCGCCGATCAGATGGTGGGCGAGCCCGGCGACGGCTGGAAGCTGGCGATGACCGTCGTCGGGCACGAACGCGAGCCGTCGACGCTGGGTTACGCGGCCCGCTACGGAAAACTGGTGCGGCAGTTGGCCGCCCGGTTCGACGGTCCCGCCCCGGAGGAACTGGCCTGGGCGGCGGTGCAGACCGAGATGCTGCGCCTGCACGTGCGCCGACGGCTGTCCGAACAGCTGGACGGGGTGGTCCACGGCCCGGACGGCTCACTCGACAAACTGCTCATGACCTGGGTCGACCAGTCGGTCGGGCACGCGGCGCTCGCCGTCGGCGGCACGGACGACACGGAACTGCTCGGCAGCTACTTCTACAGCCGCGCGCAGAGCGTCATGGGCGGCACCTCGCAGATCCAGAAGAACATCATCGCTTCGCGCATCCTCGGATTAGGAGTTTGACCATGTACGACCTGCCGGAAGAGATCCACGTCGAGGCCGACGGACCGCTCCGGATCGTCACGCTCAACCGGCCCGACGCACTCAACGCCGTCAACGACGACCTGCACACCGGGCTGGCCCGGCTCTGGCCCCGGCTCTCCGACGACCGCGAGGCGCGCGTCGCGGTGCTCACCGGCGCGGGCAAGGCGTTCTCCGCGGGCGGGGATTTCGCCTATCTCGCCGAGCTGGGCCGCGACGCCGACCTACGAGCCAAGACGATCGCGCACGGCCGCGACATCGTGCTCGGCATGGCCCGTTGCCGGGTGCCGGTGATCGCGGCGGTGAACGGCCCCGCGGTGGGACTGGGGTGCAGCCTGGTCGCGCTGAGCGACGTCGCCTACATCGCCGAGACCGCCTACCTGAAGGACCCGCACGTCCAGGTGGGCCTGGTCGCCGCGGACGGTGGACCGCTGACCTGGCCGCTGCACACCAGCTTGCTGCTGGCCAAGGAATACGCGCTCACCGGCGCGAAGATCCCGGCCGAGCGGGCTCGTGAGATGGGGCTGGTCAACCACGTGGTCGCCGACCCGCGCACCGAAGCGCTGGCCTGCGCGAAACGCATCCTCGAACTGCCGCGCCAAGCGGTCGAGAGCACCAAGCGTCTGCTGAACCTGCACCTGGAACGCGCGGTGCTGGCCACCCTGGATTACGCGACGACCGCCGAAGATCTCTCCTTCCAGACCGAAGACTTCCGCGCGGTGATCACCGCCCTCACCGCGGACCGGAACTGACGTCGGATCGCCGATGGCGGGCAGCGATCCGGCCGGGGCCGGACTTCGGTGGGCGCCGCTGACCGGCAGCCGAGGAATTGCCTGTCGAACGCGCGAAGATTGCGGGGACCGCGGCCCCTGCGCTGACCGAGCGGACGGGGGTCGCGACATGCGGCGACCGAGCCTGCGCAGCCACGGGGCGCGTCGCCTCGAGCTCGCGGAAGGTCGTGCCCCGCAGGATATCTCGCAGCAACCGCCCGCGGCGCAAAGTGCTTGGCTAAGTGAACATCCGCAGGGCACACTCTAGGTAACGACGTCCGGCGCCGCCGGTCGAACGCGGGGGCGAGGTCCGAGAACAGATGAGGATTCGGCCGAGGCAGCAGCTGCTCGAGCTGTGGCGAGCGGTACTCGCCTGTTCCTATGTGGACGGGACGTGGCGGTGGGGCGGGCGCGACGGCGCCAACTCGATCAGCGACGCCGAACAGCTGCTGTGCCTGCTGTATCCGGCGACCGAGATCGAAGCCTTCGCGCTGGACCAGCCGAACGACATGAGTCCCGACGTCAGATCCGCGCTCGCCCCGTTCGGCGAGGAGACGCGCATCGGTGGCGTCCTGGTCGCCCTGGTGGAGGACTATCTGCGCCGTTATACCGGACCTGACGGCGAACCCGTCTTCGCCGCCGGCTCCTACTTGCGCTCCGGCGACGACAGCCCGCTCACCGACAGCCAATTGGCGGTGGAGGTCGTCGACTCGTACTCGATGTCGCTGAGCCTGTGTATCGCGGCGCTGCGGTTCCTGCGCGGATTCGAGCGTTTCGTCAGCGGCGAGGTCCGGCTGGAGGCCCGGCAACTGCGCGAGCGGATCCCGGGGGTGATCGAACAGGCCAGTGCGCGCCTGACCGCGGCGATGGCCGGTCTGGTGCGCAGTTTCGTCATCCACACCCCGGAGCCGAGGACCGAGTTCGGGCAGTCGATCGTCTACATGCTCAACCAGACCCGCACGCCGGCCGACGAAGTCATCGAGCGGCTGTCGGCGCAGCTGGAACGCCTGCGGGTGCAGGCGGCCAACGAGGTCAGGCTCAGCCAGACCACCGAGGTCGATATCGCCGACGACGGGCGGCTTTTCGAATGCGGGTGGAGCTGGGGCATCGTGCACAGCTCCGAACCGATCGGGATCGTGCCCGGCAGGGTCAGCAGCGCGACCGGCCACGCGGAAGCCCGTCCCTACCTGTACTTCACGGCTGTCGCCCTGGACGGCATCATCGACCTGTCGTCGCAGCGTATCCGGGAACTCGACCTGTTGACCGACGAGCAGCGCACTCTCGCCGACGCGCTGCAACTGCGCTTCGAGTTGACCCGCAACTATTGGTCGAGGGTCGCCCGCTTCGGCAGCGGCCGCTGGCCGCTCGAGGACATTCCGTGGCGCACCTCCGACGGCGAGGAATCGGAGTACTTCAGTCTCGTCATCGCCGCCATGCTCATCCAGGACCTGGTCTACCGGGAGAGCACCGAGGATTTGTCGCGCACGCTGGCGGTGCTCGACCAGCTGGCCCGCCGCGGGCGCATCACCAGCCGGTTCACCGTCGGCGATCCGGCCGCGCCGCTGCACTATCCGGGTGTGCGACTGAACCTGGCAGGCAGCGAGGAGGTTGCCCCGGGGCCGCCGCTGGTCTGGTACGTGCCGGATTTCGCGACCATGCTGCTCAAACGCTGCCTGCAGGCGGCGAGCCTGCGCACCGACGTGGACACCCGCGACCGGCTGATGGCACTCGCCGAAGCGGCGATGGAACATCTCGACCAGCGAGTGCTGCGGGACGGCCCGGTGAACGGCCTGTGGGACGATATCGGCCGGTTGGTCGGCTCCGTGGACGCGCAACCGGGAGGGCCGTCCTGGTTCGTCACGGAGCGAATGATGGAGTGCCTGGTCATCGCCTACGGCACCTTCGAGCAGCCCCCGCTGGCTCCACAGGCGATGGTCGCCCGCGCGGTGGACCTGCTCAGTGAGGCCGAGCATCTGCTCAATCAGGAGGAACTGGAAATCGTAGGCCAGGATCTGTCCCCGAAACAGGCTGCGGTCAACCGGATCCGGCAATCGCTCGACCGGGCCCGCCGCGTGCTGCGCGAGCGTCCCGGCACCGCCTACAGCCTGGCCACCCAGGCGCTGGTCCAGCTGGACGAACTGGCGTACGCCCGCCGGGACGCGACACGGTAGGGGTGGCAAGGTGCTGGTGTTCTCCACCTCGGACAAGGGCGGCACCGGGCGATCGGTGACCAGTTGCAACATCGGCTACCGGCTGTGCCGTTCCGGTCTCAACGTCGCCTACGCCGACTTCGACCTCGGCTCACCCACGGCCGGTGCGCTGTTCGAGATCAGCGCGGCAGAACGCGGCGTGCCGCGCGGCGGCGTGCACTCCTACCTGCTCGGTGAGAGCGGAACCGTGGCCCGTGTCGACGTCGGCGCGGCGACCGATCGGCCGGAACTGCGCCGCATCGGTCCCAACTCGGGCCGGCTGGTGCTGCTGCCCGGGGACGAGGGCGGCGCCGAATTCCTCACCGACGACGACGCGGTGGTGCAGCGCTGCGCGGAACTGCTGGTGGCGCTGGATCAGGAATTCCCCGTCGTGATCGTGGATCTCAGCGCGGGCCGCTCCGCGGCGTTGCAGATCGTGCTGCAGGCGACCGCCCTGCCGCAACTGCGCGGGCGCACCGCCCGCTGGTTGATCTTCCACCGCTGGACGCGGCAGCACATCCTGGCCGCCGCCGGTCTGGTGTACGGCTCGCACGGATTGCTGAAGGCCGGCGCCGAATGCGGTCACGACCCCGACGAACTGCTCGGCTCGGTGCGATACGTGCGCACCGCGGTGCCCGATGCCACCTGGCACGGAGTCGCCCAGCGCCCGGCGCAGGCGGCGTGGCTGCAAGAGCAGGACACCGCGCTGCGGCGGCTGGCCACCGCCAAACGGCTCGGCACGACGGCGGTCCTCGGCTCCACACCCATCGAGCCGGTGCTGCAGCGGCGCGAACAGCTCATCCTCGACGCCGACGTCAACGCCCAAATCGCCAACGAGGCGACCGCGTCGGCCTACGCCGAACTGGCTCGCCGACTGGTCGACATCGCCACCTGGGAGAGGCTGTAGATGCGGGATACACAGGGCTACAGCGAGGCGACCGAACAGCCTCGAATCGCTTCGGTCCCGCTGTCGCACTTGTCGATCGAGGTCGGGCACTTCTACATCAACGACATCACCTCCGATATCGAACGCGTCGGCGCGGAGTTCCGCCGCATCGTCCCTTTGGTGTCGGCCTTCATCGAGTCGGCCAAGGTGCAGTACGGCCCGAACGCCCGGGTGAGCACCTGCTACCTGATCGACGACTACTTCCAGCCCGACACCGATCCCTCCGTCATCCTCGCCAAGCTGCTGGACGCCGCCGAGGAGAACGGATTGGTCATCGACTATCTGGCGCGCGAGTCCGGCTGCTGGCGGGCCGCGAAGTTCGTCGACGGCGTGGCGTTCGGCGAGCCGATTCCGGTGGCGGAAATGGTGGCCGCGCGCATCGTCGCCGAGCCCGCGCCGCCGAGTACCGGGCGCAGGCCGCCGACCGCGGAGTCGGGATGGCTGTGCAACGGGCGCCGGTCCTCCGAGGACGAACGCGGCCAGGCCATGCGCCATCGAAGCTATCAGCCGCCGGAGGAGTTCGGCCGCCGGGAGCACTCGATCTTCCTCGACGTGGAATTGTGGAGCAGGCACATCGTCGACGGGGTGACGGTTCGGCGCTGGTCGTGCCCGTTCCTGGCCGCTGTCTGGCATCTGCTGCGGCTCGGCATGCTGCGCTACCACGGTGACGCCGTGGTGGACCCGCAACCGTGGCGCCGCGCGGATCTCACGCCGCGCCGCTGGCAGGACATACCGCCGGTGGTGCAGCTCAATCCGTCCGCCGCGCCGTTCGCCGCCTACAAGACGCTGTCGATGCTGCCCAAGCGGTACATCGGCATCGAGCACGCCGTGCGGCTGGTGCTCGACCACCTCGATCTCGACGACGATGTGGTCGAGCAGGTCATCACCCGTGGCGCCGAGGAGGTCCCGCCGGTACCGGTGCCGCGCGAGGTCAGCGAACGGCTCTCCCACCTGCTGCTCGACGGGGCCTGAGATGGCCGCGACCACGCCCCTGGTCGTCCTCGGTGAAGTGCGCACCTGCCTGCTGCCCTCGGCGACCGCGCTAACCGGAGCGGAGGCCTGCGATTTGCTGGCGCTCATGCCCGGCTGCACGGTGCGGTGGCGGGAGCGGCCGGGCACGCTGGCGGTGTCGCCGACCACCGCGGTCGGCGTCGACTGCGATCTGGCCCTGGGTGAGCAGACCGCGCACATCGTCGGAACCGTGGCGACCAGTGCGGTTCTGTCCGGCGGACGCGTGCTGCAATCCACCGCGCGCACCCGGGTGGTGCGCGCCGCGGGACGGCGCAGACAGACTTGGTCGCACTATCTCAGCCAGAAGGGCGTGACCGAGGTCATCAGTCGCATTCCCGAAAGAGCCACCGCCGGTGCGGCTTTGGCCGAGGGATACCTCGCCGGGCCGGTCGACGCCGACACACTGGACCTGGCCTCGATCAGTGAACGCCTGCTCGCTCGCCTGCGCGCCGACACCAGGCTGGATCAGAAGCCGCCGGTGCGGGCAGGCGCCACCCGGCTGCGCTGGGTCGCCCGGATCGGGGGCAGTGCCGGTCCCTCGGCCGCCCTGCACCTGGACGACGCCACTGTCCGAACGGTTCGGATGATCGTGCGCGACGAGGCGGACCTCGATGCGGCGCAACGGTTCTGCGAGGATCTGGCCGCGCACGACTGGCTGCTGACCGTCGTCGCCGACGCGCTGGCCGAGGCCGACCGCTTCCCCTCGCACCGCCGGGAACGCACCGACATCCTGGCCCCGGTGCTCGAAGACCTCACCGGACTGTGGATGCCGGGAGCGCACACCCCGGCCTCGATGCGTGCGTTGTGGCGGGAGCTCCAGGTCGACCCCGGCTTGTCCCGCCAATGGAACACCCTCGTCGCACGGCTTCGCGACCGTATCGCCGTGGCGACCCTGGACGCGCTGCGGCACAAGGCCTTCGACACCGAATGGTAGCGGCCGATCCGGCTACATGCGGAACCACTTGCGCACCAGCAGGGCGAAGAACACCGACATCGATACCGTGCCCGTCCACGCTTCCACGGCGAACAGCGGCCGGGCGGCCGGGCGCAGATTCTCGGTGTCGCCGGGGCCCAGCGGATTGATGAAGCTGGTCACGCACGTGTAGACGGTGGCAGCCGGTGAGGTATTTCCGCTCAGGACCAAAGCGGCGACGGTGAACAGCACCAACTGCACGGCAACCCAGCCGAGCAGCCAGGACGGCCGGTAGCCGTGGCCGCACAGCACATACGACAGTTGCCCGGTCCAGCGCCGCCGGCCCGGCGGCAGCGCGAGCGTGCGGGCCCGGGCCAAGCGCAGACCGCAGCGGTCCTCGGCCTCGTCGTCCTCGTTCATCCGGTACAGCGCGGCGCCTCTGCGATATGCCAGGGCCGCGTGACCGGGCAGCCGTGCCGCCGAGAGCTGTGCCCCCAACTGCTCGTACTCCTCGGCCAGCATGGTGTTCTGCCGACTGCTCAGCCGCAGCGGACCGCGGAATTCGACCTCCGCAGCCAGCAGCGCCGCCGGAATCGCGCTCGGCACCCGCCAGCCCGCTTCGTCGGGCCCCGGTTGCCGCGCGGCGGCGTACAGGTGCCGGAACACCAGGGAGTCGGAGTGGCGCCGCGTAGTGGGCGGGTCGTAGTCGGCGAGGATCGCCTCGGCATGCGTGGCGAACCGCTCCAGCGCTTCTTGCTCGGTGCGACCGCCCCGATCGATCTCGGCCGTGTATTCGTCTGCGCGGCGGGTGATCCGGGTCGAGACCGATGCGACGAAGGGCGAAATCTCCCCCATGTCACGAGTCTAGCGGTCGGCCTCTCAGCCGGTACTCGAAAACGTCCCGGGGCTCGCCCGGCCCGAAATACCGGTGGTCGTGCTCGACGAATTCGAATCCGGCTCGCTTGAACAGATTGCTGGCCAGCTGGTTGTCCGGCCGCACGGTCAGATACATCACCTCGGCGCCCACGGTCCGGCACGTCTGGAGGGTGCGCTTCAGCAGCGCGCGACCGTAGCCCCCTCCTTGGTACCGCTTGGCCACCGCGAACGTGAACAGCAGCGCCCGGCCGGACTTCTCCAAGGTCAGCGCGTAACCGATCACCGCACCGTCCACCTCCGCAACCAACCACTCGGATCCGTGCAGATCGAACAGCTGGCGCAACATCAGATATCGGTACGGCTCGGCGAACACCTCGGCCTCGATGGCCGCGATGTCTTCGATATCGGCGAAGCAGGCCTGCCGGTATTCCGGCTGAGGCGCTGTGGCGAAGTTCATGCGCTCCCTACTGCCAGGGCATAGGCCGTACGATTCCAGTTTAGGACGTCGGTTATCGACCGCGTCAGTGTAGAACTCGCGGAATCGTTCCCTCGGGCAGCAGGGCGTGTCGCATCCGCCTGCCGTGGCGGCGGCTACTTCGGCGGGAAGCGCAGGGCGCCGTCGAGCCGGATGACCTCTCCGTTGAGATAGTCGTTCTCGATGATGGCGGTGGCCAGCTTGGCGTATTCCTCGGAACGGCCCATGCGCTTGGGGAACGGTACCTGCGGGCCCCAGTAGGCCTCCAACCGGTCGGCGGCTTTGCCGTAGGCGGGGGTGTTGACGGTGCCCGGAGCGATGGTGACCACGCGGATGCCCACCGGCGACAGGTCACGGGCGGCCACCAGGGTCATTCCGACCACGCCGCCTTTGGCCGCGGAGTAGGGAAGCTGGCCGATCTGTCCTTCGAACGCGGCGATCGAGGCGGTGTTCACGATGACGCCGCGCCCGCCCTCCTCCAGCGGATCGGTCTTCGCGATCGCGGCCGCCGAGAGGCGCAGGACGTTGAAGACGGCGGTCAGGTAGAACTCGATGGTGGTGCGGAAGCCGTCGAGCGACAGCGGCTCGCCGTCCTTGCCGATCAGGCGGCCGCCGGTCGCGGGACCACCGTGGGTGTCGACCGAGATGCGCAGCGGCCCCAGCGATTGCGCCTCCGCGATGGCGGCGCGCACGGAGTCCTCGTCGGTGGCGTCGGTGTGCACATAGCGGATCCCGAGTTCGGTCTCGAGCTGCTTGCCCTTCTCGTCGGCGACGTCGGCGACCACGATCTTCGCCCCCGCGGCGTGCAGGCGCCGCACGGTCGCCTCACCCAGGCCTCCGGTTCCACCGACGACGAGCGCGGAGCTTCCATTGATCTGCATGGCATAATCCTATCTTGCAACTGTGGCTCTCGCTTTGAGAAAATGATGTTCTCATGACTCTCTCGGCATGATCACCGAAAAGTCGCCGCGCCGCAATCGCGTCGCCCGGAATGGAGGCCTCCAATGCCCGAAGCCGTCATCGTGTCCGCCCTGCGGACGCCCATCGGTACCGCACGGAAGGGAACGCTGCGCGACACCAACGCCTTCGACCTGGCCCACCACGTGGTGGGCGCGGTCGCCGATGGCCTCGACCGGTCCCGCATCGATGACGTCATCCTGGGCGAGGGGCGCTACGGCGGCGGCGTGCTGGCCCGGCACGCGGCCGTGACCACGGGGCTGACCACCGTGCCGGGCCTGGCGCAGAACCGGCACTGCGCGGCGGGAATGTCCGCGGTGCACACCGCGGCGGCCGGGATTCGCGCGGGCATGGACGAACTGGTGATCGCGGGCGGCGTGAATTCCGAGTCCACCGCCCCCAAAGCGCGATTCAGAGTCGGCGAGGACGAGTGGATCGATCCGTGGGTGTCGCCGAGTCACCCGGACCGCCCGGACGCCCCCGCGCTGGACATGTCCATCACCGTGGGCTGGAACGCCGCGGTCAAGGCGGGCATCTCGCGTGCCGATCTGGACGCCTGGGCCTTGCGCTCACACCGCAACGCGATCGCCGCGATCGACGAGGGCCGGTTCAAGGAAGAGATCGTGCCCATCGAGACCCCGCACGGGCTGTTCGACACCGACGAGCATCCTCGCCGCGACACCAGCCCGGAGAAATTGGCCTCGCTCAAAGTGCTGCACCCGGAGATCGAGGGCTTCTCGATCACCGCGGGCAATGCCTCCGGGGCCAACGACGGCGCCGCCGCGCTCGCCATCGCCAGCGACCGGCTGGGGTTGCCCGCGCTGGCCTACATCCGTTCGTGGTCGTCGGTGGGCGTCGATCCGGCCGACACCGGCCTCGCGCCGATCGAGGCGATCACCAAAGCGGTCTTCCGGGCCGGTATCTCGCTGTCCGCGGTACAGCTGATCGAGATCAACGAGGCCTTCACCTCGGTGCCGATCGCGGCCATCCGGGCATTGGACCTCGACCCGGAGAAGGTGAACGTCAGCGGGAGCGGTTGCTCGCTCGGCCACCCGGTGGCCGCGACGGGAGCCAGGATGATCGTCACGCTGGTGCACGAATTGCGCCGTCGCGGTGGGGGTCTCGGCATCGCGGCGATGTGTGCCGGCGGTGGCATGGGCGCGGCCACGGTCATCGAGGTCCCCGCTCCGTGATCGGATCGGGCAGCGGCGCACAAGGATGGGCGTGACCCTGGAGCGGGCGACCGTCGCCGAGTTGCTGGCCCAGGCACGCGCCGGGTCGGCACGGGCGACGGGCCGCTTGCTCAGCCTGGTCGAGGGGGCCCGCCGCGACGAGGTCCAAGCGGCTCTGGAGCCCGGTAGCGTCCGGGTGATCGGTGTGACCGGCCCGCCCGGCGCGGGCAAGTCGACGACGATCGCGGCGCTTGTCGGCGTCTACCGGGCGCGCGGGCTGCGGGTCGCGGTCCTCGCGGTCGACCCGTCCTCGCCGTACAGCGGCGGAGCCCTGCTCGGGGACCGCATCCGCATGGCCCAGCACATCGATGACCCCGGCGTGCTGATCCGGTCGGTGGCGACGCGCGGGCACCTGGGCGGCCTGGCCGCCGCGGTGCCCGCCGCCATCGGCTTGCTCGCGGCACTGGGCTACGACGTCGTGCTGCTGGAGACCGTGGGTGTGGGGCAGTCGGAGATCGAGATCGCCGCCGTCGCGGACCCCACGCTGGTGATCCTGAATCCCGGTGCGGGCGACGCGGTGCAAGCCGCGAAGGCGGGCCTGCTGGAGGTGGCCGACCTGCTGGTGGTGAACAAGGCCGACCGGGAGGGCGCCGAGCAGACCGTGCGCGATCTGCGGGCGGAGTCCGCCGTGCCGATCCTCACCTTGGTCGCCGCGCGCGGCGAGCGGGTCACCGAACTGGCGGAGGCGATCGAGGCGCACCATCGCGCCGACACCCCGGCGCGGCGCACGGCTCGGGCCCGAGCCCAGATCCTTTCGCTGGCGCAGACCCGATTGCGCGCGCATGCCGAGCTGGACCGGCTGG